>CAZYQI010000037.1:0-31333 GCA_964649745.1 uncultured Peptostreptococcaceae bacterium
TAAGCTTTTTTGAACCACCCGCATAGCGGGTGGTTTTCGTTTAATACAAAAAAACTGCCACAATAGTTTCTTGTGGCAGTCGGACGGTCTTGGCATTATTGCTTTAGACTCCTGGCTTTGCGTCCCACCCTTTCGGATGGTTTGCCTTTTTCACATTTTCATTCTTAAATATATCTTAAATTATAAGGGACTCCCTTCAAAAAGTACATTGTCAGTTTTGACGTTATGATGACCAATCGTGCATGTTTTATTGAGCCAACCGGGCCTGCACAATAAGGCGATGGGTTGCCACCTTGATGGGGGTACAGGTGATCAGGGTAATGATCTGCTCGCTCCGTTTGCCCTTGAGTACCGAGACATCTGTAGGTTCCACCACCACGATGTTAAAAACGGTGTACGTATATTCCTTTCCCTCAGAGATGATCTTGATTTCGTCCCCAATGGCCATTTCATCAAGACGGTTGAAAAACCGTCCTTTGGTTTGGCTGCGGTGAGCCGCGATGGCTGCGTTCCCGTTCTGACCTATGGGGGTGGTCTCCTTCATCCAGCCCGCGCCGATCTTCATATTGGCAAGAGTGGCGCCGTTCATTATGGGAAGCTTCACATTTATCTTGGGAATCAGCAATTGACCTACAGGTTTTTTGGTATTTGTTGGCGGAGCCGGTGCTGCCGGCGTCACGTCGGTGGTATTTGAGGCGCTGGCAGTTGATGTAACTGCCCCAGTGGCGGCTGAGGGCGTTATGGCCGATGGAGTGGCAACCGCTGCCGGAGTTCCGATCTCCAACTCGGGAATCCCGGTTTCTTCGCTGGTTTCAAATACCTGACCGAGATCGCTGTATGTCTGCTCAATCTGTTTTTGCATGTACCAGGTGTAGGCCCTGTCCAAAAGCGGATACGCCGTTACCACAATTCCAATGATTATAAGCAGTGTCGATACTTTTCGCATCCTGATACCTCTTTCATGGGTTATAATTTCACGATACCCTTTCTGATTCTTTTTTGCTGCACGGGGGCTATTCCCCCAGTATCTCCGCTAGTATTTCAACGATTTCCGAATCGTAGAACTGCCCCGACATTTTTCGAAGCTCTGCCAGAGCCTCCGGGACCGATTTCCCTTTTTTATAGACACGGTCTGTCACCATGGCGTCATAGCTGTCGCAAACCGCAAGAATCCGGCCCTCCAGGGATATCTCGTCACCCTTCAACCCCTTTGGATATCCGGACCCATCCAGCCGTTCGTGGTGGAGGGCGATGATGTCAAAAATCTCCTGACTGAAGTGTTGGCAGATGATATCTTTGCCATTCAGAACGTGAGACTGCATATGCCTGTACTCTTCTGAAGTCAGTGAACCGGGTTTGTTCAGCACATTGTCTTCAATGTAAATCTTGCCTATATCGTGATAGCGGGCAGCCATGGTCATATGATGAAGCGCTCTGGAGGATAGACGGCACCGGATGGCAATCTTTCGGGCCAAGGCGACGACACGGATGCAGTGCTCCCCGGTATAAGAGTCCTTTGCCTGTATTTCATCCAGAAGCTTTGTAATGTTTCCCGCCATATTCACAAAGCTGCTGTATGTCTGATTGTTGATGGAATGAACAAAAATCAGTGTTTCCTCCAGCATTTCAAAGTTCAGAATATCCGGATTGCAGTCCACCACAAACATATCTCCTGCTACAAGGATTGTCTGGGACTCCACGTTATAACAGCGCCCCTTCTGGATGATATATGTTTTAATTCCCTCTTCCCTTTGAGTTCCGTCCACACTCAAGGAGCTTCCCCCTGGGAAACGGTAGGTATTTACTTCAATATCCCCATGGGTGTATTTTTTACAGATCTCGGCCTGACTGTATGTGGCAAAGATTTTATCAGAAAAATCATTGCTTTTGATAAGCTGAAGTACACTTCCCATAAGTTGCCTCACTGTTTAAAGATTCTTGTATTTGCATACCCACACCTTGTACACGCTATCACTTGGATTTAAGATTAAATTCTGCTTTACCCTAACCCAGAACTCACCAATTCTCATAAAAATTCAGATATATACTTTTTATGGTACCATGTCAGCCGTACTTTGTGGGGATTTTCTATCATCTTTTGACGCTATCGTTCACACCCTCCTGTATAAAAAAACCACGGAGCCACCTCTCCTCCATCTCTCCCTATTAATTAAGGGGAAGTGGCGGCATCGTTGACCTCCGCGGTTTTATCTGATGCACATCATCTGTTCTTATGGGATTTGTTGAAATCATCCAAGAGATAGTCACAGCTTACATTATAGTAATCAGCAAGAAACCGGATGC
Organism: uncultured Peptostreptococcaceae bacterium; assembly: GCA_964649745.1. GTDB lineage: Bacteria > Bacillota > Clostridia > Peptostreptococcales > Acidaminobacteraceae > CAZEHS01. The sequence continues at coordinate 2,305 of CAZYQI010000037.1, forward strand.
TTTCCAGAGTAGGGCGAATGCGCCCATATTCATAGTTCACAACAGTGGTCCGTCCCACACCCAGAAGCTCAGCGATCTCCTCCTGTGTTTTGCCTCGACCGACTCTCAGCATCTTTAGCTTTTCTTTCAAGCTTATGTTTGAAGGCAAATCAGCATCTCTTCCCGTTCGCCGCACAACCGCCCGCATAGCGGTAGCCAACTGTATCAGAAGCGGATCGTAATTCATCGATTTTTCACAATATGCGTCAATATCCAGATGTTCCATGGCATAGCGTCCGGGCATATTTGCCGGAAAACCGGTAAGGAGAATGATGTAGATGTCCTGGTTGGTTGAACGTATTTCTTCAACCACCTGCTGCGCAGTGGTGCCAATCAGCAGATAGTCCAGAATCAGGACACTGTAGTTTCCCTGGGCCAGCGCTTCAACGGCTGCACGATGATCGGTAAACCCATCACAGGGATAACCTTCCTCTTTCAGCAAAACCGATATAGCCTCAACCAGCATGCTGTCATCGTCCAATACCATCACTCTGCCTAACGCCTCCGAAAATGTCATCCTATCCCTCCGCTCTCGCTTATATATCGTTTATATCTACCGCTTCTCTAAATCACCCAAACGCATCCTCTATGAAACCTGGTCAACAACCGGGATTCTAACAACAAAGCTGGTACCTTCGTCTTTTTCAGACACGAATGAGATCGTTCCGGAAAACATGCCCCGAATAATCTGGTTCGATACATAAAGGCCCAGCCCTGTGCCTTCGTTCCCTTTTGTTGTCACAAACTGGTGGAGAAGCATCCCCTTGATGCTTTCATCAATACCGATTCCTCTATCTGCAACAGTAAAGATCAACACACCCGACACTGCTTCAATCCGAAAAGTGACGGTTCCGCCGCCTGATGCATAGGATTGTGCGGCATTCAGAACAATATTGCCAAGAACTTGGGTAAGTCCATTGATTGACCCGCTCACACGATAGCATCCTTCCGCATGGTTTTCGGTCCGCAATACGCAGCTTCGCATTTTCATTTCATGAGACACCAGCACATCGAGGAATTGAACCAATTCTTTGGTATCAAGTTCAGAAACAGCGCATGTTTCATTATCCGATGCATAGCCTGATAAGGTTCCGGTAATCCGCTCCATATATTTCAACATTTCGATTATGGACCTTACATCCGCTGATATTGATTGGAGCTGCTGAACCTCAATGTGCAGGGTGTCTGTTTCCCGCGCAGCGTTACGGATCAGCCCCTCTGTTGATTTACTGATACGGCCGAGAAGAATGCTTGCCGCCATGATTGGTGTCTTGAGATTGTGTGCGATGCCACCCGTCATGTTTCCGAGTGCCGCCAACCGTTCCCGGTGAATAATTCTGGCTTGAGCTTCGTTCATCACCGCAATGGCATTCCTTATCTGCATCAGCTCATCGCCGTTTTCCAGTACAACTACATCTCCTGTATTGATCCCCATTGACGCATTGAGAACGTCTTCGATTTCCTGAATGGACTTTTCCGCTGCACTTAAAAGCCGCTGTACCAGATACAGGATGAGCAGACACCCACCCACAACCACCAACAGTAACAGCGCCGCCTGCATCCTTGCCTGTGTTTCTGCACGCTTTTGAACCTGACTCAAATATAGGTTTTGCGCCTCGGCAAAGGCCTGAAGATGCGATCTGATTTGATCCTCCTTCGCCGCAAGCTGCTCCTCCTGTTCCTGATGCACCGGATTTCCAAGCGTCAAATAGACCCGCACCTCTTCCCAGTCACCCATATACTCGCGGAAGGCAGAGTAAAAATTGTTCAGTTCCTTTCTGCTCTCAGGGGCCACGACATTATTGTTCGCATAGATTACGAAGCCCGCAACCGCCTTGTCCCCCTGTCCGACCGCCGAGATACTGGCCGCCAGATCGTTTCGGTATTCTGCCATTCGGATCTCAAAGCTTATTCTGTCCATTGTCAGGTTGATTTCGTCCACATAACGAAGAATCCTCAGATTTTCTTTATATCGTTCCTCCAGGGATTGGGACATATGCATAAGGTTGTACACAAAAAACGTGCCGGTGGCAATGATGACCGCCACTGTTACATAGGTGACGAGTTTTACCCCGAAAATCAAGCTCTTCTGGCTGCTTCCATTGTGCATAGAACCTCCGCACGGTTTATCCGATACCTCAAGTCCATCCCCCTATTGCACGCCATTCCCGCCAAGAACCGGAATGGAATTGACGGGATGCAGATAGGCTTCTCCCAGCCACGGTTTTTTCAATAACGATTCCAGGTTATAGGAAATCGGCACTGTTGCCCAATCTTCACGGCACAATAGCGCATCCGCCGCTTTATAGAGTCGATCGCGTTTCTGCAGATCACTTTCACTGCGCCCGCTGTCACAAAGACGGTTAAACTCTCTATTATCGTACTGGCTGGCATGCGGCTGCGAGGAATGGAACTTGTTATACAGAAAATTGTCGCCATCCGGAATGTCCGCCCACCAGTATGAGAGAATCGCGGTCAACTTTCCGGTCGCGCGAAGTTCTTTTCTTGACTGGGCGTCAATCTGACGGATGTTCAATCTGATGCCTACCTGTTCGAGCATACTTTTAAGAGCATAATCCGTTTCAATGATTTGGACGCAGGGATAATCCAGATCAAATCCGTCAGGATAGCCCGCTGCAACAATCAACCTCCGCGCTTCCGCAGGATCGTAGGGAATCCGCGCGTCTGGATTGTGACCGATAACTCCCGGAGGCATAAAAGAATATGCCGGAACAGCGGCCCCCTTCAGGACCTTCGTGCAGAGCGCCTCTCTGTCGATAGCCAGAGATATGGCCTTGCGCACACGCACATCCTTCAAATATGTGTTCCCATTGTTCAAAAGAAGGTAATGGATATTCAGCGCCCGTATCGTTTCCAATTCGTCCTTAACGCCTATATTCGCCTGTATGCCGGCCATTTCTTCCGGCGGAACACTTAAGATATCAATGGCATCCCGCTCATAGCCCGCCAGCATCTCGGAAAAACGGTCAAAAAAAACAACTTCAATGGTATCCACTTTGAAAGCCGCTCCCGAGTAATGGGGGTTCTTCGTCAGAATCATACGCTTCCCATCTTCCCATAAAACCGGTTTATACGCTCCCGATCCCACCGGGACATCCACCCACCCGTCTTCCGGAGAGAGGCGGATGTCACTGTTCATTATGGCTGCGTATGGCGATGCAAGACCCATGATGAAAGGGCCATATTTCTTGGTAAGCACAATTTCAAAATGCCAGTCATCGATGACGCGAAAACCGGACAATACCCCTTCCGTTCCTTCCATGACAGCAACCGCACCTCTCACACTGTCAAATATCCACGTATTCCAGCCCTCGCTTTCAGGCTTTAGGATCCTTTCCACTGAATACTTCACATCTTCAGATGTCAGAGGGGATCCGTCAGAAAAAACCTGTCCGCTTCGAAGAGTGAAGCTGTACGTGAGGCCGTCCTCGGATACCACCGGAGGGGCTGAAAGCAGACCCGGAACCAGTTTTCCCTTCGAATCGTATTCCATAAGCCGCTGAAAACAGTGTAGGCTGATAAATCCCGTTTCCATCGTCACATCACGATGCATATCCAGGGTCACCGGCTCACGCATGGCGACTGTTGCCTTCCGGGGCGCACCCGCTGCCGTATCACAGCCCGTAATCGCCATCACGCAAAGCATAAACAGAGCATATCGAAGAAGCATCTTCATTGCGCTACTCTCCCAGTTGCGAATCAATCCGCTATTTCTAATGAAGCTACAGGTTCTGTGACACAACACATGATTAATAATAACACGGTCTCCCGCTCATTTAAATCTCAACCTGTTTTGGCGTAAAAGAAAACGCTTCTGCATCAAAGGGCGATGCAGAAGCGTTCCACGATAATCTATTGGAGCATGAATGATTTCTTTCGGTTAAGCGTTTACTTGATGGCCCGTGCAATAATTGTGACTGCTTCCGCCTTTGTTGCAAGACCTGCCGGCTTGAAGCTGCCTTCTTCGTAACCGCTCATGAGCCCGTTCTTCACCACGGTTTCTACGGCGCTCTTAGCCCATACAGAGATGCCCGCTGCATCGCTGAAGGATTTGTCGCTGGAAGCCGCTGTCAGCTTCTTCGCTTTCATAATCATCACAGCCATTTCTTCCCGGGTAATAGAGGCATCCGGTTTAAAGGTTCCATCGGCATAACCTGTGACAATTCCGTTGGCGATTGCCGCCTGTATAGATGCATCTGCCCAGTGGCCGCTTGTATCACCAAATTGCTTGTCACCCGTACCTTTAAGGTCCAGCGCCTTCACCAGAACGGTCAGGAACTCCGCTCTGCTGATTTGTTTCTCTGGCTGAAAGGTTCCATCTGGATTTCCGCTGACCGCCTTCTTCCCAACAAGTTCCTTTATGCTGACTTCAGCCCAGTGACCGACAATATCCTTCAGGCTCACTGCCGATGTTGGAGTCGTTGCCGGAGGTTGAATCGGAGTTACCGCTGGTGCAACTGCCGGGGTTGAGATCAGAGCGAAAGATCCGGTTTTAAGCGTGGTGCCCGTTACCTTTCCTGCCTTGTCGTCAACCTTGATGTCTGTCAGCGGAACCCATGCTCCGGCCTTTTCGTCCAGCCAGCAAAGCTCCAGTTTTTCTTTCTTCAGGTCTACCTTGCTGACAGAGTAGTTCATCTTCAAGGACCAAGCCTTCTGGAAGTCGGCCGCGTTGATAAGGGTGATTCCCCAGATATCGCTAATGAGCTTTTGGTCCACCTTAAGGTGATTCTTGCTCAGTTCAGTGATGACGGTTTTCAGGCTGTTATTGGTCTTGAGCGCACCTGCAGGAATCTCCACGCCGATGGCAGACATCTCCAGCTTAGTGACTTCGTTGGCTTGAATGGTTTGGTAGCTGGCACCGCCGCCTCCACCGCTACCGCCTCCACCGGAGGTACTGCCTCCATTGTTGACGGGGGCCGGGGTGTATGCAACGAATTCAGTGAAGTGCTTGGTCCAAATGACTAGGTCACTGCCGGAGTTCTGCTTGCCGTCCTCTTTTCCTGCCGCCAGCAATTCTGCGGCCACATCTTCCCCGGTTGTTTTAGTGAGCACGGTGGTGATTTCTGTCGGCACACCGTTTCGCACCCATTTCACCGACTTACCGGCCATACCGGGTATGACGATCTTGACAGGTTTATCGAAGGTGAGTGCGATGCTATCCAGACCGATTTCCACGCTCTTTTCTGTTGTGGTGTTGGTCTTGATTTCCGGAAGACCCAGATCCCCGTTCCAACCGGAGCCCGCCGGTGCCGTGATTTTAATGTCCTTGGGCATCTCAATATCCGCCAGCTTGTTGGCCCCGTCTTTGATTTCCATGTTCATGGCGGCCGCTACTTCAACCTGTGGCTTGCCGGCAACATTGGCTGGCGTTCCCAAATCAATTTTCGCATCCGTTATTGTCTTGTCCACATTGAAGTTCAAAGTGTCCGTATTGGCAAGCCCGCCAGGAAGCACGAATTCTTTGTTGGTACCGGCGCCGATGGTCACCGGCTCAGCTTTTTTGATGGGTACGTTCAGATTGACCGTGTAGATTTTCTTGGTGCCGTATTCGGAAGTCACCTCAAGTATCACCGGGTTGACTCCTGCTTTAACCGTCACTGTCTTGGATGTGACCGCTTCACCATTGATACTCACAGTGGCATTGGCATCGGTCTTGGTCAGCGCGACATCCGCTGTGGTTGCATTATCTGCCAAATCTTTGCTGTAAGTGATAGTCGCTGCGTCGAAACCTGCAAGGGCTGATCCACCAATTGTGATTCCAGTAAGGGTGTTGATGTCGCTCTTAACGGTCACTACGCAGGTTGCTTTCTTCGTGTTGTCTGCCGCCGATGTGGCCGTTATTGTAGCGGTTCCTCTTGCCACTGCAGTGACCACACCGCTATTCACAGTTGCCACATTGATGTTGCTGCTTTCCCATATCACATTTTTATTCGTGGCATTGGCCGGAGCAACGTTGACGGTCAGCGTTTCCACTGCCCCCACTTTCAAAGTCGTTGTGGCTTTATTCAGGCTGACCCCAGCTACGGGCTGCGTAACGGTAACCGTGCACGTGGCCTTTTTTGTGCTATCTGCAGCAGAGGTTGCGGTAATTACCGCCGTGCCACCCGCTACCGGAGTCACGTTGCCGTTGGCTACCGTGGCAACCGCTGTATTGCTGCTGGTCCATGTAACGTTCTTATTGGAAGCGTCTGCCGGAGCAACCGTCGCTGTAAGGGTTCCCGTGCTGCCGCCGGCCACAAGAGCCAGGCTAGCGTTGTCAAGGGTGATGCCCGTAACGGCAACCGGAGCCGGAACCGCAAGGGCAATGCTGTATTCTGCAGCAGTCCCATCTTCTGCGGTGACATTGACCTTCATCGCCGAAGTCACATCCGTTATTGTTTGATCTGTAACGGCGATACCTCCAGAGGACGCCAGAATTTCCACACTGGCTCCCGCAGAAACAGACAAGCCTGCTTTCAGCGCACTGACTTTTGTGCCCTCCGGCACATTGATGATGTTGCCACTCTGAATGGCTCCAACCGAGGTTGCTGTAATGGCTTTGGCACTGCTGGCGGCCGTAGCCGTCACGCTCCCGAATTTTTCGGTGAACGTCATGCCCGCTGCGGTGTAAGGCTTCACAACCCACAGGTCAAATGTGGAACCGTCTTCAATGTTGGTCCCGTTGCCGATGGTGAAGTCGCGGTTCTGAATCGAGCTGGCGTGTATAGAATAGCGTGTGTTCAAATTGGGATCGCTCTTTTTTGTAACCTTCTGAACATAAATGGCGTCGGCTGCCGGGTCTGCCCCAAGGATTATACGATAGGTTCCGTCTGCCAGCTTTTTCGCAGTAAACCCTGGCGCATTGACGCCCTTGGTGAAGGTGTAAGAGATACTGGCCATTGTTTCGTTTCCGGTATACCCGGATGCCGGAACACTGGATACCTTCACTTTATTGAAGGTGGTTGTGTCCGCAAGCGTTGTTGCAATATCCTCCACATTACAGTTGTCCCAGTACTCGTTTTGCCATGTAGCGCCCCCGTCTTTTGAGAATTCAATGGTGTAATGATCAATCCCGTTCTGGTTCAAGGGTTTAGTGTACTTTAGGTCAACACCCTTCCCGTCATCCGCCAATACATATTGGATGTCTGTCACAGCCCCTACCTTCGCCGGCGCTATCGCGCCTTTTTTCGGAAGCGTTACGGACAGGCTGCCCACCGCTGCCGTATTGGCGAATACCGTTGCGTCGGCCGAATCCGCCACCAGCGTAATGGAGCTGTCCGGATTCTTCTTTACGTAAGACCATGTCTCCATTTCAGCACTTTCTACCCGCACCGCCAGCTTAAAATCGGCAAGGTCTTTACGCACACGCAACTCGCCGCTGTACGGATAAGAAATGTTGTCCCAGTCGCCTTTAAAAAGCATCCCTTGGTTCTCGGTGACGCCTCCAGCCGTTGTCTGGGCTATCACCTGAAAATACTCCGGCGCGGCTACACCTGATGGAAGAGAAACCGCAGCCGGAATCCCATCCGCTGAAAGAACAGTGAAATTAAGATCGACCGGCGTTTCCGGATTGGTAGTGGGAATGGCGGTGGCCTTCTCGTAATCGGTGCCGATATTTCCCGGCGCACCCTCCTGATAGTAGCTGATGGTCACCAGGTCGTTTGCATCCGTACTCGATGCAAACGGACGAATGCCCAGCCCAAACGAGGTGATGTTTTCTACGGGAACGGAAAAACTGTAGTTTACCGATGCGGTATCGGCCGGAATAGTCACGTATTTTTCAGTCCAAGAACTGTCCGAAGCTTTTTCAGAGCCCAGCATCACCTTGATTTCGGGATGAACACTCGGATACCCCGCCGGCAATGAAATGGTTCCCTGAACTGTTTTGTACACGCCTTTTACCATGGTCAGGACAGGGTTGCCCGCTGCCGTGGCGTTAGTAAAGGTGGTGGCATCAGCGACATTGGCCACCAACGAATAGGTGCCGTCGTCATTCTTCTTTACATAGCTCACTTCGCGCAGATCCCCGGTACCCTGCGTGCATACCTTTATGATAAAATCCGCTGCACCTTGGGGCATGGTCAGGTCAAAGGGTTCGGGCGTTGTACTCAATTCCCCCAAATACTCCGTGCCGATTTCCTTTGTCAGGTCATTCCCCACATAGGCAAACATCACCGGATCATCAGGTGCAGTGGAACCCGCAGGAATGCTGATGGTCCCCGAAACGGTATCCGCCAAAACAGGGGTAAAGTCAATGGTATCCGTTCCGGCATCGCCATTCAGAAGCGTCATCGAATCTCGGTCCGGCACCAGATGGCCGGAGGCGGCGCTGTTGTAATAGCCCACTCCCAAAAGCCCGGCTGCTCGCTGATCCAGTCTGAATCCAAAGTTGGCTTTCCCGTTAGTAAAAACATAGTATGTATAATTCAAACTGTCTTGACCGTCAGGCATCTTCATATCCAGCCGGTTGTGTTCTTCGCTAATTTCTGTGAAGAACGTCATTCTCAGCTCTCCGACAACACCCGCCGGGCGATGGATGGTCCCTTTGATGGTGTGGTACGGCAGTGGACTAGCCGTGCCGCTTCCACTTCCACTCAAAACGATCGCCAGGTTCTTTACCATGTCCTCACTGATCGTCAGGCCAAGGCTGTTCGGCGCCGTTCCACTGGCCGTATTTTCGTCCACGTAGTAGCTTTTGTCTGCAACGGTATCGAATGCCGATTCTCCATATACTTTTTCAAAATAGATCTGATCGACTGCCGCTCCGGTGGGGACCACAACGGAGTAGGGGATAAGCCGCATCTCACTTCTGACCTCCAGCCACTTTACAATATCAAAGTTGCTTCCTACAATATGGAGCGGCGATTGGACCGTGTAATTAAAGTTCAGCCCATCCGGCACGGTGATGGCACCGGAAATCCGCTTACCTTCAGCCATCTGCATATTTGCGGTCGTCGTTCCATTCGCAGCTAACATGAAAGGCGTACCGCCAGATGAACCCGCGGCGCAGTCGCCTCCCTCCTTATAATACCCCTGCTGAACAATGTTCAGCCCTGCGTCATTAACCATGGTGTAATAGACAAAGCCTGCTGTTATGGGAACCGTGATGCTGTACGAAGCTTGGTTACTTCCAGCCGGTATCTCAACATCCGTATAGGTTCCATCACCTACCCAGGCCATTACCCTGACCTTCACGGGGTTTCCCGCAGGCGATGTCATCCCGGTCGGCAACGTGATGGTTCCCGTAATGCTTGCGGTGTCTGCCGCAAACCCTGCCGTGGCCCCAAATGGTGCCAACAGGCTCATTATCATGGCCAAGATTACTACTCTTGCTAAAGCACGTTTGAAACGAGTTTTCATTTCTTTGCCCCACTTTCAGTGTTATTTTTAATAACTTTTGCGTTGCAAAACATCCCTACCACAACGTATGAATCCCCATACTTACACCATATTAGGGTTACGTTACTACTTTAACATGGCACAACTGTTATTTTCAATCCTGAATTATCATTTTTTGCCTATATTCAAGAAAAAACGTTCAAAATAATAACAGAGCGGATACCCTATGACCCAAGGTATCCGCTCTGTTGATTACTCACTCTTCATCGGCTTATAAAATAATCCATCAGCGCATGACCGCTGTTATAATAGTTTCCCGCGGCCTCCCCGCTGGTTTCCGAAAATCCCTGCTCCTTCTCCCCGCCTGCCCGGGTGCTGTCGTAAAGCATGTAGGGCACCGGCTCCGAGGTATGGGTGCGCCTTACGATGGGGGTGCGGTGATCCGGCAATACCAGGAAGCGGTAATCCTCTCCCCAGGCCTCCATTTCACGAATGATTGGGCCTGCCACCTTCTCATCGATAAGCTCCATGGATTTCATCTTCCCCGCCAGATCCCCCTGGTGACCACACTCATCCGGGGCCTCCACATGGATGTAGACGAAATCCCTGCCTGCCTTGAGGGCTTCAACCGCCGCTTTGGCCTTTCCTTCAAAATTGGTGTGGATAGTTCCGTTTGCGCCTGGTACAGGTATCGGTTCCAGGCCGGCGCATACCCCGATGCCGTTGATCAGGTCCACTGCGGAGATAACAGCTCCCTCGATGCCGAATTTTTCTTTAAAGGAATCCAGTCTGGGCTTCTTGCCCTCCCCCCATATCCAGGCAGAGTTGGCCGGCCGAAGTCCCTTTTCCATCCGCACAAGGTTCACCGGGTGATCCCTGAGCAGCTGATGGGATTTCTCCATCAGTTTCAGTATCACATCTCCTCCGCTGCCCTTAGGGAGATAGCCGGCAATGGGCTGGTCGAGGATATCGTGGGGAGGCGTAAGGGTAAAATCCTCCGGTCCGTTGTCCCACACCAGAAGATGCCGATAGCTGACGCCGGGATACAGCATGAGGAATTTATTTTCCAGATGAGGCTTCAGAAACTTGATCAGCACATGGGCTTCTTCCGTGGTTATTTCTCCCGCGCTGTGGTCGATCATGGTTTTGGATGCATAGTCACCACCGTTGGAAAGGGTTACGATGTTGCAGCGGAAGGTGATGTCGGTATCCTTCATCGCAACTCCCATGCTGGCTGCTTCCAGAGGAGAACGGCCGGTATGATAGATTTCCGGCGCGTAGCCCATAACGGAAAGATTGGCCGTGTCACTGCCGGGGCTCATTCCGGCCGGAATGGTTTGTACCATCCCCACTTCGCCTTTTCGGGCAAGACCGTTGATATTCGGTATATTCACCACTTCCAATGGAGTTTTGTTCCCCAAGGATTCAATGGGGTAGTCGGCCATGCCGTCTACTAAAAGTATGATGTATTTCATGAATAATTCCTCCTTGAACGATGACTAAATTGGTCACGGATTTACACGGATAGGCACGGAATCTTTTATCGCCCTGCATTAAAACACAGCCATTTTCCCTCACGAAGTTGATGAACAAAAACCCCTCCGTGCAAATCCGTGTTATCCGTGGCAAACCGTTATCTCTATCCTATGTTGTTCATTACATCCCCAAAAACCTCAACACTTCCTCCGCCAGCGCATCTTTGTCGCACACTCCGGGATGCAGCACCGGCCGATCCTTAAGACCGCGGATGGGCTCGGGAATCTCCAGGCCGGACTTTTGGCTGAGCAAATCGATCAGTTCGAAATCACCCATACCTTCCGTGGAAACGCCCATGCCCTCTGCCACGCTGCGGGTGAATTTATACGGGCTTGCCGTGGACGCGATGACTGCGTGGGTTTTGTCCCCGGTTTCGCGGCGATAGTCTTCAAGCACCTTGTAGGCCACCGCCGTATGGGTATCCATCACATATCCGTTTTCCTCATAGGAGCGTCGGATGGCTTCAACGGTTTCCTTATCATCGGCATATCCCCCATAGAAATCACCCATGGCCACCCGCATTTCCGCATCCAGTTCATATACGCCCTTTTGCTTGAGGTCTGCCATAAGGGCTGCGGTTTTCTCCCCGCTTCGCCCGGTCAGCTCGAACACAAGACGTTCCAGATTACTGGAGATCAGTATGTCCATGGACGGTGACGCCGTTACGCAGAAGGGGCGATTCCTGTCATAACAACCGGTACGGATGAAATCCGTCAGCACGTTGTTCACATTGGATGCGCATATGAACTTATCGATCGGTACCCCCATGCCTTTTGCATACCAGGCAGCAAGGATATTGCCGAAATTTCCGGTGGGAACCACAACATTGAAGCGATCCCCCTCCGACAGGCACCCCTGCTTCTTAAGCTGATGCCAGGCGTGAACATAGTAGGCAATCTGGGGAACCAGGCGGCCGATATTGATGGAGTTGGCGGAGGACAGCACGTAACCTTTCTCTTTAAGCCTTCCGCCGAGGGCCTCATCCGCGAAAATTGCCTTAACACCGTTCTGGGCATCGTCAAAATTGCCTCTTATACCCCTTACCAAAACGTTTCCACCCTCTTGGGTAACCATCTGATGCTTTTGCACGTCACTTACGCCGTCTGTGGGGTAGAAAACCACGATCTTAGTGCCCGGTATGTCTGCAAATCCTTCCAGTGCCGCTTTTCCGGTATCTCCGGAGGTAGCCGTCAGGATTACGATCTCATCCCGGATATCCAGCTGTTTGGCTGCAGCTGTCATGAACCGCGGCAGGATAGACAGCGCCATATCCTTGAAGGCAAGAGTTCTCCCATGGTAGAGCTCAAGAAAGCTTGTGTTTCCCAGGGTCACCAGGGGCGCCACCGCCGGGTCTGAAAATTTGGAATCATACGCTCCGGCAGTACAGGCCTCCAGAACACCGGGACCAAAATCCGCGAAGGGTGCCATTACCCTGCCGGCCAGCTCTGCGTAGGATTCCTCTCCTGTAATTGCCTTAAGTGCATCCTTCGGCAAGGCAGCCGGCACATACAGACCTCCGTCTGGGGCAATTCCTTTAACTACCGCTTCAGAAAAGCTAAGGCCCTCCCCATGACCCCGTGTGCTGATAAATTTCAACGATTCCATTATGTATTCCTCCTCAAGGTTGTGTCTTTCTATAACGTACACATGTGCGTCTGATATGTGCTAAATTGTTTTATTCTAACACAGAGCCGCCGACGGCACAAGGAAAACCTGACAAACGGATGTAAAAAAAGCTGCACGGATTTTTTCCGGGCAGCCCAACGTTTGAAAAAGCTTTTCATAAACGGCTATTGCTACTATTCAGGACATCAGCCCCGTTACTTGAAGGATATAAAGAAGGGTGACACTGCCTGCTACCGTACCGGCTGGTCCGATCTTAACCGCACTGAGTATCACTGCTACAGCCGCACCCACCAGTGAAAGGGCGGTTGAACCGCTGGCAGCGGCAACTCCCGGTATGATAAGGGCTGTCAGCATGGCAGCAGGAAGGCAGGCAAAAAAATTCTGAAGATGGGGCGACAGCCGCTCTACCCGCATGAAGAACATGGGAAGAACCCGCGGAACCATGGTGACCGCACTCATCCCAAGGGCAATCCACAACAGATCATTCATTTGAGGTCTCCTTCCTGCTCAGAAGATACGCTCCTATGGCCGCCGCCAATACCGCAGAAATGAGCAAAACAGCGGAGTTTCCCAGAATTGCCTTGACCCCGGACACATTCAGAGCAAGGGATATCCCACCGCTGGCACACGTTACCGTCAACAGGGTTCTGTTATTTCGGACAACAGGAATTACCAGGCTGATGAACATGGCGTAGATAGCTATGCCCAGGCTGTTGTTCCAGACGCTTCCCAAATCACCCATCATCACGGCACCGATCAGAGTGCCAATGTTCCAGGTGATATAGAGCATGCCCTGAAGACCCATCACGAAACCGAACTCCAGCTGAGGCGCCGGCTGGCAGCTGATCACGGCAAAGGTTTCATCCGTAACCGTCATGCCGGACACGATCTTTTTGAACCAGGAATAACCGGCAGGCCCCCGCAGGGCCACCGAAGAACTCATGAGAAAATTGCGAAAGTTGATGGCAAAGGTGGTGAGTACCACTTCAAAACCCCCTGCCCCTGCTGCCAGAAGCTGAAGCGCGATGAATTGGCTGCTGCCGGCAAATACGGCTAAGGACAGCACCAGGGTAAACCAGAGCGGCATCCCCTGTGCCTTGGCGATAACCCCATAGGCGATCCCTATGGGAAAGCACCCCAGGCATATGGGCAGACTGGATTTGACACCCGCCAGAACGGAGCGGTATTTATTCAAGCAGCACCTCTTTTCTCACAGCGCATTGTGCGCTATACTGGACATACGACCGATGTTATCGCAATTATACACAATATCGCACAAACGGTCAATATACCGCCCGAGGTGTCGTCATGGATCCCATCAGTCATATCGTATCTGAAAACCTGAAAAAGTTCCGGCAGGAAAGGAATCTGTCCCTGCAGGACCTCTCTGAACTCAGCGGGGTAAGCAAGAGTATGCTGGGTGAAATCGAGAGGGGCTCCAGCAATCCTACCATCAATGTAATCTGGAAAATCGCCGTGGGACTAAAGGTTCCCTTTACTGCTCTCACCACGGCACGGCGTCCCCAGGTACGGCTTGTAAGGGCTTCCGAACATGAGGGCTTCCTCTCCGGTGACGGTTATGTCTGTTCCACTGTCTTCAAGTACGATCCGGATACCCAAACAGAGATTTATCTCGAATGCTTTGAGAGCGGGGGGCGACTGGACTCCGAAGGGCACCCCGGCGTTTACGAGACGATGCTGGTAATTAGCGGAACCCTGACCCTGACGACTTCCGGAAACACCTATACGCTGTACACCGGGGACTCCATCCTGTTTGAAGCCTCCGGAGAACACAGCTATGTCAATAACCACCCGGATCCCTGCCAGGTGTATATGATTTTGAATTACCGTACCGACTGACATCTGAAAAGCTGCCCAACAATCAGAAAAGGTCGCTTCTGCAGGAAAACCCTCCAGAAACGACCTTCTGTTTTTTTTAACATCAAAACCTCTAACCGCAGATGAAGAGCGTATGAAAGGCGATGGGTTTAAATAAATACGACACATCCGCTTTCATCGTCTTACATCGGGTTTCATCTGCGTTCATCCGTGACAACGGGTTTATACCCTCACTTTTAGAAGTTCAGCCCCAACGCCATCACCCAATAGATCCCAGCTGCCATTACGGCCGATATGGGCATGGTGATCACCCAGGCGATCAGCATTTTGCGACCGGTATTCCATTTCACTGCCCTTGGACGGTAGGCGGTCCCTACCCCCATGATGCCGGAGGAAATGACGTGAGTTGTGCTGACCGGCAATCCCAAGTGGGTAGCACCGAATATGACAATGGCCGAGGTAAGGTCTGCAGCAACACCGCTGAGGGGACGGATCTTCACGATCTGTGTACCCACGGTTTTGATGATGCGCCACCCTCCTGCCGAGGTGCCAAAGGCCATGGCCAAGGCACAGGACACCTGAACCCACAGCGGGATCCCTTTCCCCACATGAAGACCGGTGGTCATCAGTGCCATGGTGATGATGCCCATGGACTTCTGCGCGTCGTTGGTGCCGTGAGAAAACGCCTGTATGGCAACGGTAAGAACTTGGAATTTCCGGAGATTGTTATTGGTTTGATGCAGATTGGCCCTTTTAAAAAGTACCTTAAGAAACTGTAGCATCAGATAACCCATTACAAACGCCAGAATCGGTGATGTGATTAGAGACTGGATGATTTTAAGAAATCCCTTATAATTCAGTATCTCCAAACCATTTGCCATCACGGCCGCACCGGCAATGGAGCCTATCAGGGTGTGGGAAGAAGAGCTGGGAATGCCATAATACCATGTGGCAAGGTTCCAGATGATTGCAGAAACCAGGGCTGCCATGATGACCACTGATCCATTATGGATGTGATAGGGATCCACGATATCCTTGGCAATGGTTTTGGCTACCCCGGTGAAGGCTACCGCGCCGAGAAAGTTCATAATAGCCGCTAAAACAATGGCCGATCTCAACCGGAGAGCCCGTGTAGACACCGCCGTGGCGATGGCGTTGGCTGTATCATGGAAGCCGTTGATAAAGTCGAATGCAAGAGCAAGGATAACGGTAATCCCTACGATGATAATCGTTCCGTCCATGAAGTCACCTATGCGTTCTTAAGGATGATGGTACCCAGCACCCTTGAAACGCGGGCACACCGCTCCATTGTTTTCTGCAGGGCCTCATAAAGCTCTTTATCTTGTATGATTTTAATGGGATTGTCTTTATAATCGGTAAAAAGGCGCTTAATGGCCTTTCTCCCCAGGATGTCACAGGAATCCACATAGCCGTATACCTTGGTGATCTGATAGTTCATGTCGTGAAATTTCTTGTCGCTCAGAAGAACCACGCAGTCGTAGATCTCATCACAGCACTTGCTCACATACTCACTGAACATCACCATTTCCTCTGGGGCCGGGCAAATGTCGTACATTTCAAAGCGTGCCGCACATTCATCCATCCAGTTGAGAATACCGTCAATCCGTTCAGCCAGATGCAGGATGTCTTCCCGTTCAATCGGTGTGATCAGGGATAGATCTAACTGTTTGGATATTTCGATTACCAGGGACTGTCCCCGAACCTCATAAGCCTTCAGTTTCGATGAGAACTCTACCAGATCCTCCGGGGTTTTGATTTTGAAACCATAAAAAACCTGTCCCGCTTCCTTATTGACTGTGGCCAGTTCGAGAAGCAGTGTAAACAGCTTGTCCTTTTCCTTACTCATAAAAATCAAGGTGAATTCCTCCGTTTCAAGTCATCCGAGTAAAAGATACAAATCCTAGCCCATCATATATTAACACAGAATTAACAAAAGACCTCACAAATTCGGTGGAGTTAACGTGTTCTTAACAAACCTGTTCCAGCATGACCAGGAACACAGTAACCGCAAGCATGTCAGCCGATCCTCCCGGACTTACCCACTTCCTGATGCACCACTGATCCAATGCCCTGACAGACTCAACTCCCTCCGCACTGAGGACAGTGCCTTTATCTAGTATCCGTCTGGCTTTTTCCTGAACGGCACTGAGCATTGCCATATCGTGACGACCCAGGATGTTTGAATCCTCTGAAAAGGCCATAAGCCGGATCAGTGCCTCCACCAAAAGGCTGTTGGTGTCGGATTTACCCCACTGGCTTCGGACAAAAGGCAGGGATACCCGCCGGACCGTCTGGAATCCTCCGGCGACCTCTCCTCTTATTCCCGTGGTCCCATATTGGAGATACAGTCTTTCTCCATTGGTCAGGTTCTGTTTTTCAGCCAGGTTCTTGAAATCATTTTCCAAGATGCCCTTGGTAATCTCTGCAGCGATATCACAGAGCCTCTCTGCATCAAATGGGGCGCCAGGAGCTTTTTTATAAGCGACACCCGCCGCCGCACAGAGGATTCCCATGGAAAACAGGATTCCCTTGTGGGTATTCACTCCTCCCGTCGCCTGTAACATCTCCTCCTCCGCTGCAACGCCAATACTGCGGATAGCCGGAAGCAGCAGGGCACTCTCCCCATGGCCTTTTGCTCCAACAAGGAAACATTCGGAGAATGCCGGCCTTAGGGCTGTGGCGCTTCGTATGAAGGTAAAAATATCCATATCCCGATGAGCACCGTTGTTCGCTCCATCCACCAGCCCTGGCTTCGGAGTGGCCGCAACCTCATAAAGCAGGGCCTGCACTCCAAGCTCTTCTATTTTTTTTGCCATTTTTCCACAATCCATATCAACCTCCGGCGTCATGATAGCGATGATCAGCAGGTCGGCCTGATTTTTTCGCGCACCCCAGGATTTCCTGTCATTGCCCCTTTCCGACACCTTTTCTTTTGTTATTCAACCTCCTGACAGAAGGAAGGCATCTCCGGCTCTTCCAGCACGTGGGCTTTCGGAGGCAGCTTTTTTCGTTCAACCGCTGCCCATATGAAAAAGACCGTGCTGACACCCAGACAGAACGGCACGCCGTAGAATGTCCGTATAACCCCCAGGGCATCGTTCAGGTATCCGAAAATCAGGTTCACAGCAAATACCCCCAGGGCTGTTGCCGTTGATGAAAGTCCGATAAAGTAAGGCCCTTCCTTGCCGTAAACCTCGTTGGCAATGGTTACAGCCGTGGGATATACAATGGAGAAGAACAGTCCGGATAACCCGATAAGGATAAAAAACGGCCCTTCAAGAAGCTGCCCGAGAAGCACACTGAGGGCAGCCAGTATCATGCACAGGATAATTCCCTGCAGTCGTTTCACCCTGTTCATTACAAATCCGCCCCCGAGACGGCCCACAGTGAAGGTGGCAAAGAACAGGGTGGAATAGAACGCTGCCTTGGCCGGTGTGTAACTGAACCCTTCCTGAAAATAGTTGATGATCCAGCTTCCCAGAAGGAACTCCCCGATTACATAGAAGGACAGTGCCACGATGAACAGAGCACTGAATTTCTTATACGGCAGACTGGCCCTATGGGCCCTGTTCTCCGCGGAGGGTTCCCCTGGGGCGAAGAGCATAAGAATTCCTTGCATTACAAAAACGCCGGCCGTAACTGCAAAAAGCAGTCTCCAGCTCATCTCGCCGGAAAGATACCACGCCAGTCCTTTCTGGGACACCGTGGACCCGAGGCCAAAAATACCGTGAACGAAATTCATCAGGATCGACTGGCTGAATAGCGTCACCATGGGAAGTATGGTATTGAGCCCCAGGACCATCAAAGACGTGCCGCTGCTCATGACACAAAAGCTCACAATCAGCATGACCCATGAATGCGCAAAAGCAAGCAACCCCATGGAAACAGCCACCATGAAGCATCCGAAAGCGATGACGCGCTTCTGGCCAAGCCGCATGCAGTAGATGCCTCCGTAGTAGGCGAATACCATGGATGCCAGTTGCGCAACTGAAATGGCCAGACCCATGCGGGTGTTGTCAATATGAAATTCAGATTTGAAGGTTGGTACCAAAAAACCACGATAACTGAAAGCAACCGAAACCATGATCATTCCAATGAACGAAAGTGCGAGAATGTATATCTGCTCTGATTTTTTCATTATTACTCCGCTTTTCTTTTCCTACTTCGCATTAGAACCTTTTGAAACCTTCCACACACAGGTGTAGATACTGCTGCCATATGCCGATTCCGGAGCCAGCTTGCACTCGAAATCCAGGGCCTTGAAGAACCGAAACTGGTTATGATCGGCCTCTGCTTTAACCGTTCCAAAGGATAGAAAGGTTCTGACCGTCTCCACCATATACCGGCCGATTCCCTGACCGCGACGTTCCTCGTCCACAGCTACATGCATGATGATCAGCTGATTGTTGTCGATGGTCTTGTATCCGATGATTCCCACAACCGCACCTTCATCATCCGCGGCAGCGAAGAAATGTCCCTGCTGCTTGGAATACAGGCTCTGTGCAGCATTTTGAATCTTCCCCGGCGTGGGGCTCACCATGGCGTAGCCCAGAAGCTTCGCCAGTTCTTTGTTTTGAATGATTTCCTTATAGTCTTCAATTTCACGGATTTTCATCATGTTCTCCTCAAGGGTTCAGTGTCTGCACGTACATCACATCCCCTATTATACATCCCCATTGCCCTCTGCGGGGAGTTCCGCTCCAATAATTGAAATCATATGCTCCGTCAGCTCCGGATCGAACTGTGTTCCCTTGCAGCGGATGAGTTCTCCGGCAACCTCCGGCACTGTCATCTTTCCCTTATAAGAAGTGCCCTCGCTCATAACGGCAACGGCCTCTGATATGGCCAGAATCCTGGCCGCCAAAGGAATTTCCCTGCCCTTAAGTCCTCGGGGATATCCGGTTCCATCATACCATTCATGATGGGAAAGAACAGATTGAGCCAGATGTGCGTAGTCCTGCATAATGGCCACAATCCTGAACCCTATCTCCGGATGGCTGTGTATCAGCGTCCATTCCAGCTCCGAAAGCTTATCCGGTTTAGAGAAAATGTATTCCGGCATGGCGATCTTACCGATATCGTGAAGCTCACAAAGCTGCCTGATTTCCTCCAGCAGACCGTCTCCAAGCCCCATCCGGGCGCCCAGGGCAAGACCCAGCTCCGACGTTCGCCGACAGTGTTCAAAGGTCTCAATCCCCTTTTCATGAAGCTGAAGCTTGAACTTGTCCAAAAAATCCGTGTGAGCGCTCCTGCTTTCCATCAGTTTATCCTGATACATTTTTTCCTCTGCAGAACGGATCACATGCTGAAGCGTAATTGCTCCCGTACTCTTCACCGAGAAACCAACCGCAAGGTGGAGGCCAAGGCTCTCCGTACATTTGCCCCTGCATTCCTCTTTAATTTCGTGCAGAATCATCTTGGCCTTCGCATCATCTGTCTGCGGCAGCAGGATTGCGAATTCATCCCCACCCCAGCGGCTGATGACCGCTTTTTCACCCACTACAACCTTTAGACACTCCGCCGCCCGCCTCAAAAGAGCATCGCCCCGTTCATGACCAAACGCGTCGTTGGCCAGCTTCAAGCCATTTATATCTGCAATGAATATGGAAACCGGCATATAGGCATCCATGTTGAAATTTAGAAGCTGCTCCTCAAAATAACGGCGGTTATACAACCCTGTAAGCTTATCGTGGTAGCTGAGATAAAGGAGTTCCGATTCCATCTGCTTTTTCCCGTCGATATCCAAAAGAATGCCTGAAAAAAGGGTCCCGTTCCCTTCTCTGTCCCACTCCAATCCGTCACCCTTCATCAGAAACCACAGATACCCCCCCTGCTTTCTTTCCCATCGGCATTCCATCTGAAACACCCGGCCGGTTTCAAAGTGGCACTTGGTAAACATGCCGGAGAAATCATCGCGGTCTTCCGGGTGGACCCTTTCCAATATCTTCTCAAAGGGCATGGGAAAATCAGAAATATCAAATCCCAGCATATTGGAGCCCTGGGCATCACATCGGATCTGATTGTTCCTTCGATTGTACTCCCATGTTCCTGCCATGGAGGAATCCAAGGCCAGCCGCGTGCTGAGCCTGTCCCGTTGAAGCTGTACTGCATTTTCAGCGATCTTCCTGAACAGCGTATGAACCCTGCCTACAACTGAAGCATCCTCCCTGAACAGCATGCGTTCGGAGAAAACAGAAAAATCATGCAGCATCGTGTTGGCGGATATACTGTCCAGAAATGCACTTAAAACCTTAACAGGCTTTAAGATAAAGGTCGTGTTCAGCCACATATGAAGCACCGTCATGGCCAGGACAGAGACAAAAGCAACGAGGGTGATAATCACGATGAAGCGGTTCCTCATACCCAATGTCTGACTTACATAGGAAAGCTTAATCTGCATAACCGGTTCCCACCGCATATCCATGAGATTCAGGCGGACAGAGGCAGTTCTATTGTCTGATGTATAGTCTCCAACGCTTACATGGATGGGCTTTTCAATGTTGGCGGCAATGCCTTGCCTGCCCTTGTCCGGATCGCTGAAAACCACTTCACACCCCAGGACGTCCTGGATCACACGCCGGTTATTATCGTTGATGGGCCGCACGATGGCCATGGCTCCGTCATAAACCAAGCCCTCTGTATCCGAAATACGGTTGACGCTGAGAAGACACACCTTTCCTTCAACAACAGCAATGCCTTTCAGGCTCTTTTCTCTCCCCAGGCTGGCCGAAATAATCCCTCCATAGGCTTCCACAAAGGCATTCATATCCCCTTCCGCCATTGAAACAACCGTTCCCGGAGCTCGCTGACTTGAAAAACCCCTTCGTACCTGTCCATCCATGTCCAGAAAAAGCATCTGCGTTATACTCAGGTTCTTAAAAACATCGTCGTTAATGTTTTCCTTTTCGTAGGCAGGAGTTCCCTCCTGATAATAGCCCAAGGTATCATCCCACTGGGCATAATCTTTATTGATCTTCCCCAGTTCGTTCAGTTCCAGATTAAAAAGGCGCAGGGCTGAATTGCCTTTCGTTTCCATTTGGGTTTTCTCGATTTCCCCTGCATCTGCCATCAGTACCCAATAGGATACCAGGGCAGTGATTATGATCACTCCCAGAGAAAGAACCGTAACAATGATTTCCATCCGTCTCTTCATATTCATCCCATCATCGCTTTCAAATGGGCCGGAGCCCATGGCATCTGAATACATCTGCTTCCATTCATATCCACAGCGGCTGGATTTAAACACCTTTGCGCATTCAGACCTTAATTGACGACATCCTAATTTATTGCTATCATTGAAGGACAGCGACAGCCATGAAGGCCTTCCTGCCGATGAACGGCATTTTTACCCCCATTTCAGCCCTTTACCTTTCCGATTTTGACCACCCACGCCTCGATGCCCACGAAGGGCTTGTTTTCTGAACCCTTCGTGGGTTTTATCATTTTGAAAGGAGATTCAATTATGCATATGGCAGACGCTTTGATATCCCCGGTTGTGGGCGCCACCTTCACAGCCGCATCAATGGCAGTTGGAACGTGGTCCGCAAGAAAATTACGGGAGGATAACAGCGATGAACGCATTCCCCTGATGGGCGTGATGGGCGCCTTTGTTTTCACCGCCCAGATGATTAATTTTTCTATTCCAGGCACCGGTTCCAGCGGACACTTGGGCGGCGGACTTCTTCTGGCGGCTGTTCTGGGCCCCCATGCTGCCTTTCTTACCATTACAGCCATCCTGATGGTGCAGGCGCTCCTTTTCGGTGACGGAGGCCTGTTGGCCCTGGGATGCAACATCTTCAACCTCGGTTTTTTCCCATGCTTCATCGCCTGGCCCCTGATCTTCAAGCCGGTGATGGGAAACGGCGCTTCCCGCCGAAGGACACTGGCAGGAGCTCTTTTAGGAGCGGTGGTGGGCCTTCAGGCAGGAGCTTTTTCCGTTGTACTCCAAACCGTTTTTTCCGGGCGTACGGAGCTGCCCTTTAACACGTTTTTTCTTCTGATGCAACCCATCCATTTGGCTATCGGAATCGTTGAGGGCCTCGTTACCGCTGCAGTTGTATTGTTCCTGCTGGAACACCGGCCGGAAAACCTGCAGGGTATACACCTGAAAAACGATACTGCACCTTCTTTAAAGAGGAAGGCGGCGGGTTTTATGATCCTCTTGTCTCTAATCACCGGAATCTTCCTATCCAGCTTTGCATCCGGCAATCCAGACGGATTGGAGTGGTCCATTCTTCGCGCAAGCGGACATGACGAATTACCTGTTCAGGGAATGGTGTACGATTCAGCTGCCGCAGTTCAGGCCATAACCGCCATTCTTCCTGATTACAACTTTGAGAACAGCGCTGCAGCACCTTCGTCCACTTCTATCAATTCCGGAACCGCTTTCTCCGGTTTGGTTGGAGGCACCGTTATCCTGGTGATCCTGTCTGCGGTTGGAGCAATGATCTTAAATAGAAAAAAACGGCTTTCCGCGAAAGACCGACAGGAGGCCATTTGATAACGCCTTCCGAGGCCAGAGACAGGATACGGTTTCTTGATGAGTCTGCCCAAAACCGAACATGGCTTCATGGGCTGAACCCCTTTGCTCCGCTTACCGTGACCCTGATATTCATTGCCTGTATGGTCTCCCTTGACCGTTATGCCCTGTCTGCTCTTATCCCCTTCGCTCTTTATCCGCTTTTCTCCGTTATTGTCGGCGAGATCCCGGTGAAGGTTCTAACAACCTGGCTGACGGCCTCATTACCCCTTCTGATTGGCCTTGGGCTTGTCAACCCGTTTCTGGACCCCGCAACCTTTCTTTTCCTTGGCAGCATCCGTATTTCTGCAGGCTGGCTTTCTTTTCTCAGCCTGTTGGTAAAAGGTGTGTTCTCCATAAGCGCTACACTTTGCCTTATTTCAGTAACCGGTCTTCCCCGCCTTAGTCTTGCTCTGAAGCGATTGGGCCTGCCGGAGGTACTGATCCTTCAATTGATTCTAATGGGCCGTTATATTACCCTCTTACTGGAGGAAGGCGTCAGCATCCTTTCCGCATGGAAGCTCCGCTCCCAAGGGCAACGAGGGCTTCCGCCGGCCATATGGGGCCCCCTGATGGGACAATGGCTGATGCGGACCTTGGATCGTTCCCATCGAATCTTCCAGGCAATGAAGCTGAGAGGCTTTTCGGGAGAATATCCGCTGGCTCCTCTTTCACCGTTAAACCAACAAGACTGGAAGTATATGAGCCTGTGGATTCTCTATTTTCTGATCAACCGGGTGATAAACCTGCCCCAGCTCATAGGATATCTTCTGACCGGAGGCCTTTCATGACTTCACCCATTATTGAACTTATAAACGCAGGATGCGTGTACCCCGACGGCCACCGGGCACTCCGGAACATCAGTCTGACGATCCCTCTTGGACAGAGAATCGGACTCATCGGTGCCAACGGCGCAGGTAAAACCACTCTGCTTTCCATGATTACCGGATTAATGCTTCCACTGGAGGGCACCATTTCCATAGGGGGCACTGAGCTCACCCCGTCTTCCTTGGAAAACGCACGGCGTCGATTGGGCTTTGTGTTTCAGAACCCTGATGACCAGCTTTTCATGCCCACCGTCCAGGAAGACGCGGCCTTTGGTCCCAGGGCCGCACGGCTGCCGGAGCCGGAAGTGGCACAGCGTGTAACCACAGCCCTGGAACAGACCGGCACGCTGCACCTGAAGGACCGCTTTACATGGAAGCTTTCCGGAGGAGAAAAAAGAGCGGCCGCCATTGCCTCCGTCTTAGCCTGTGCACCGGAATTCCTTATTCTTGATGAACCTACCGCCGGCCTTGACCCCCGATCACGACGGGGGCTTATTGAACTGCTGAACGGCATGCCCCAGGGGTGTCTGATCGCCTCCCATGATATGGATTTTGTGCTGGGCATTTGCCAAAGAACTGTTATACTGAAGGCAGGGGAAATAGCAGCAGACGGCCCCACTGACCAGCTGCTGCGGAACCGGACGCTGTTGGAATCCTGCGGCCTGGAGCTGCCCTTATCTCATCATGTATAACCGGAGGTGCTATGAATACCCACCAACTGACTGAAACCACCCTGCTGGACTACCTTAAGCAATATGAATCCCTATGCATCGCTTATTCCGGAGGCGTTGACAGTACTCTGCTGCTGAGTCTGGCTGCAGAAACTCATCCCGGAAGGGTGACGGTCGTCATCGGAACCGGCGATTTTGTGCCGGAGCAGGAGGCCGTTGAGGCGATTGCCTTCGCTCGCAGCCTTGGAATCGAACCGGTGACGGTTGATGTTGACTTTCTCAGTAATCCTTTGGTTGCAAGCAACCCCACCGATCGTTGCTACCACTGCAAGCACATGATTTTTCAGGAAATCCTTAAAGTGGCTGAAGCCCGGGGTATGGAGGTTGTGATGGACGGCACGAACCATGACGATCTTGGCGATTACCGCCCGGGGCTCCGTGCTCTTAAGGCCTTGAAAGTAGTCAGCCCCTTTATGGAAACCCAAACAACCAAGGAAAGCATCCGCGCTCTGTCTCAGGCCAGGATGCTGCCAACGTGGGACAAGCCTGCATTATCTTGCCTTGCCTCGCGGATCCCAACAGGAAAACCTATTCTCCGGGAAACGCTGAGGGCCGTTGAGCTGGGGGAGGCTCTTCTTCGACGCATCGGGTTCCGACAGTACCGCCTCCGGTTCCATGGAGAAATCGCCCGCATTGAAACACATCCCGATGACTTCCAGCTGCTGCTGTTTAACCGCCATCAAATCATCCGTGAAATGAAGAACCTTGGCTTCCGCTTTGTCACCCTTGATCTGGAGGGCTATCAGGT
Source organism: uncultured Peptostreptococcaceae bacterium (assembly GCA_964649745.1). Taxonomy (GTDB): domain Bacteria; phylum Bacillota; class Clostridia; order Peptostreptococcales; family Acidaminobacteraceae; genus CAZEHS01. Next base: position 27,529 of record CAZYQI010000037.1, read on the forward strand.
TGGAAGCATGAACAACCCGGATCATATGACCATGAACCCATAAGAACAGGAGAACACGCATGCATCATGACCGACTGCTCGACCTGCTGAAAAACGTTCAAAATGGTCAGGTTTCTGCTGAAAGCGCCCTAAATAGTCTCAAGACCCTCCCTTTTGAAGATCTTGACTATGCCAAGGTGGATCACCACCGAGAGCTGAGAAGCGGCTTCCCAGAGGTGATTTTCTGCCCGGGAAAAACCCTGGATCAGATTTCCGGTATCGCCGAAAAACTTATGCAACAAAGCGAAGGCAGTATCATGGCATCACGGGCAACACCGGAAATATATGAGGCCGTCCGTAAAATTGCTCCCGATGCCCTTTGGCACGAGGCCGCCCGAATTGTTCAGATCCCCCGAAAAAAGGCCATACCTCTTCCTAAATCCGTGCTGATTGTAACAGCCGGAACCTCTGATATCCCCGTAGCGGAGGAAGCCGCCGTCACTGCAGAGATCATGGGGAACCCGGTCAAACGCCTTTTCGATGTAGGCGTTGCGGGACTTCACCGGCTATTGGCCCATAAAGGGGTTCTGGACGACGCCGGAATCATCATCGTAGTGGCGGGAATGGAAGGGGCCCTGGCCAGCGTTGTAGGAGGCCTTACGAACCAGCCTGTGATTGCAGTTCCCACCAGCGTGGGCTACGGCAGCAGCTTCGGCGGAGTAACCGCTCTGTTGGCCATGCTGAACAGCTGTGCCAACGGCATCGGGGTCATGAACATCGACAACGGATACGGCGCGGCATGTCTTGCCACCAGAATCAACCGGCTTAGCCGTCAGGAGGAACTATGAAGATATTGTATTTCGACTGTTTCGCCGGAATCAGCGGCGATATGACCATTGGGGCCATGCTGGACCTGGGCGTATCGGCGGACTGGCTTACTCAGGAGCTTTCCAAGCTAGGCCTTGGCGGATACACACTGAAAGTAACCCCTGATGAGAAAAAGGGCATCAGCGGCACCCGGTTCCGGGTGATCCTTGAAGACAGCAGCGGTCATGAAACGGAAGATCCCGGCCTGCTGGCTGCACAGAACGGACACGGACACGATCATCAGCACTTCCACGATCACGAAGATGGCAGCGCCCATGAAGATCCTCACAGCCATGAGCATGACCACGGTCACCATCACAGCCATAGTCACGACACCCATGGTCATAGCCATACCCACGAACATGTCCACGGATCGGAGTCGCACCCCCATTCCCATAGCCACAACTCCTATTCCGACATCCGTCAGCTTATCCTGAATAGCGGTATTGACGAGGATGCCAAGGGTACCGCCCTTCGCATCTTTCATCGCATTGCCCGGGCAGAAGCCAAGGTCCATGGTAAGGATCTGGATACGGTCCATTTTCACGAGGTTGGAGCGGTTGACTCCATCGTTGACATCGTCGGAACAGCCCTTTGCCTGAAGGCACTGGGCGTAGACCGTATCTATTGCTCCCCTGTCCACACCGGCAGCGGTTTCATCAAGTGTGCCCACGGGTTTATGCCCGTTCCGGCCCCGGCAACCCTGGAGATATTCACAGAAAGTGCGCTTCGACCTTACGCCACCCACCTTCGCGGGGAATTCACCACCCCGACCGGCGCAGCTATTCTGGCTGAAATCGCCACGCCTCTGGACGGCCTTCCGTCGGCTACGATTATAAAAACCGGCTACGGAGCCGGCACAAAGGATTTTGAAATCCCCAACATGCTGAGGCTTATTCTGGCGGAACATCCTGACGAACCGGCTCAGCCCATCTGGTCCTTGGAAGCCAATATGGATGACATTCCCGGAGAGGTGCTGGGCTACACCCTGGAAAAGCTCATGGCCGCCGGTGCTCTGGATGCCTATTACACCCCCGTGCAAATGAAGAAAAACCGGCCGGGAGTTCTGCTCACCGTGCTTTGCGCCCCTGATCACCGCTCTGCGCTGGAAGCACTGATTCTGAGGGAAACCACCACACTGGGGCTTCGCCGCCACTCTGTGGACCGCACCACCATGCACCGGCATACAGATACCGTTGAAACCCCTTGGGGGCCGGTACGGATCAAGATTGCATCCTGGCAGGAGCTCCGCAAGGTTTCTCCGGAATATGAAGATTGCCGCCGGATTGCGGAAGAACAGGGGCTTCCTCTGCGGGATGTAATGGAGAAGGTTATAAAATTGTCTGAATAATATCTAAAAAGGGCGACAGCGAATCCGGAATTAATTCCAATCCACTGCCGCCCTTGCTATTTTTTGCTGTCTATTATTCTCCAACCTTCAGGTTCCCGCTGTTCACTTCCAGCAGCAGATCCACCATGCGCCCGTAGCTGGCAACGCCGTCCTTTTGCCCATTGGCCTTCAAATACCGGTCATTCATTTTATCCTGCACCCTTTCCGCAGGGCCTTCATAACGCTCCCAGAATCTTCGGTTGGCCTCCAGGTCCGCCCTGACAGCCGGCCCGTACGCTGCCTTCAGCCGCTGATATTCCTCCGGGTCGGCATCGTACAGGGCGTTCATTCCGTATACAAGTCCCAAAAGGGCTCCGGAGTACCGATAATCGGCATCCGGGTGATATCGGCAAGTAAGCCACGCAATAAAATTCGCCTCGTCCTCCCGGGCGTATCCATAGACATGGGCCATTTCATGCATGGCGGTTGCCGGTAAAAAAGCCGCTGTAACCTGCCCGTTCACATTGGCCTCTCCCGTAAAAGGAAAATAGATCCCGGCGATGCCTGCGTAGCTAAGGGCAGAAGAATTCCATACCCGTTTTGGCTCCCCGTACCGTTCTTTGAAGATACCCAGGTTTTCCGATGCCTTTATAAATCCCGGGGCCGTATTGATAGGAATGCGTCCCTTAGGTCCGCTGTGAATCATGATGCCGTCAGCCCCCCGTGCCACAGACAGCGACAGGCCGTTGGCATCCCATATCAGCCTTTCACAAAGCAGGGACAGCTCAGCTGTGGTATGCCTGCTTACTACCACCCCCAGCTGATTTCCCAGAGGCAGCCTGTAGTAATTAAACCCCCAAAGCAGGTTGAAAAGAACTCCTGCTGCTAGAACGAGGGAAAAAAATCGCAGTACCGCACTGGCCCAGCACACCCTTTCCCGATGCCCACGGCCCCATCGCAAGACTAAAAGGCCACCCCCTGCCACCACCGATAGGATCAACATACACAGAAGCATCTCGAACAGAGAGAACGGCACCATGGAGGAAATCCGGTTCAATCCCTTCACAAGGACAGGGTATGCCCCCTGAGAATAGAATTTTTCAATCCCCTCAACATCCCGTTTGGCCCATTCTTCCAAAATCAGAAGAAACAACAAGATCCCCGGCAGGATGAATCGGTCCGCTTTTCCAGGAACTGCATTCATCTCTTTCACACCTCTCACCTTCAGGCTTCCATAGACTCCAACCGCTTATTTCTGTAATACAGTACCACATCTGCCGAAACCATCAGGGCGTTCAGAGCGTATAGATAGACCACCATGTCTGGCTTATAGATCAGCTTGTGAATGATTCCGAATCCGTAACCGATGATCACGAAGAAAAGAAAGTGAACACTTTTCCCCCCTGTTTTACGCGAAGTCCAGGATTTGTGGATGGAAAACGGCCACGATGCCCCGAAGCAGATCAGCATCAGGATTTCATAAATGCTCATGATACTCCTTTCCCGGCATTTCGCCGGCACTTCCCACGGATTTTTACCGCCCTTAGGATAGCATTTTAGCCTGGGTTTGTCCATGATCGAGTAGGAGGCCACCCATTAGTTGAGTGACCGTCCTCTCACACCACCGTA
>CAZYQI010000038.1:0-30192 GCA_964649745.1 uncultured Peptostreptococcaceae bacterium
TAACTCACTATACATTTATCAGAGCCCTGCGACTACTATTCTGACACAGGGGGGGTGTATAGATCTTAACATCGCCGGCGTTATAGAGGGGAATGAATAGAAGGTTGAACAGTTGGCGAAGGGGAGTTGGGAAATAAACCTCTGCAATATAGATGCGCCCTCCGTTCTTTAAAACACGAAAGGCTTCCGCCGCAAACACATCGGGGTTAGGAAAATGATGGAAAGCCGCGGAAACCGTTAGAGCGTCATAGGTGTTGTCCTCAAAAGGGAGGGGGGCGCAGGTGGACGTGAGGAAGTCAAATCCCGGATATTTTCTTTTCGCAACCCGGACCATTTCATCGGAAATATCGATTCCGGTGCCTTGGATACGGGCTTTGCGATTCAGCCGGGCCAGCAGCTCCCCATTGCCACAGGCTACGTCAAGTAATGCAGCGTTTTCCCTCAGATTAACGGCAGCAACCAGCTCATCCTTAAATGAACGGGTAAACATGCCGTCAGGGGTGTTTTCATAATTCTCGGCAATCTTGTCATAAGCCTTTTTAGACTGCAGTTCCTTTTTATTCATAAGGGCCTCATGTTTTACCGTGATAGGGCATGGCATCCGGCGGCTTACTGGAAAAAAAGCTTTAGCTTGCTCCCCATCCAGAAAAGGAACCGGGATATACCCAATGTATTGCCGATAAAGGCCGCGATCTTCATCCAGAAACCCGTGAGGATCATGTAGAAAACAAGACAGAGAACGATTCCTGCAATATAGCGCATAGTGTCCATGGCGTCGCCTCATTTCGCAGATTTTACCCGACTAAGTTGCGAGGGCTGATACCAGTGTATCATACCTAGAATGTCCCAGAAAATGTGCGCATAGTTATGGAGACTGCCCCGCAAGCACATTTATGGGAGCACTGAACCGTTAACTGCTTCGACTGAAGCATACCAAAGCCTATAATATATCGACAATGTTATTTTAGTATATCTTTCAATTTTATCATCAATTGTAATACAAAGAGGCCTTCTGAGGATGAAGTTGAACAACCCGTCAGACTTTGAATCTTGTTTAGGCGATATCTTAACGTTTCAACATGTATGTGCAGGTCCTCTGAGGTTTCCTTTTTACTTAAGTTGTGATTGAAATATTGGAGCAGTGTTTCCATAAGAACGCCGTCATTCTGATGATCATAGTCTTCAATTTTGAGCATAATATCATTGTACTGTTTTAACACAACAGGATCATTTTTAAGTGGATTGATTAGCCGGACTGTTCCGATCGATTCATAGGAGAGGATTTTTCCGGGTTTATTGATAAGTGTCGTGACAAGGCACTCGTCCTGAGCTTTTGTCAGTTCAGTAAGGTTTTGGAATGAATTCGACAAACTTACGGATAACGCTAGGTCAGAATTTTGAGTGGAAAATTTAAATTTAAGTAAATCTATAAAATCAAAAAGTCGATTTTTAGAGATGTTGTTGAAAAACAAAAGAATGATATCATTACTTTCGCTTAACAGGAATGTCAAGTTCTTATCATAGACCTTAAGGACCGTATTGACATCTCGTTGTATAGTTTCGGTATCAAGCATTTGATTTTTCAAGGGATAAAATTTTATACCAATACCATAGGAGAGCCGTTTATTGTCCCATTTAATATTGATGGCAACATTCTTTAAAAAATCATCCGTGAGATCTTTGTCTTGGACAATGAGACTGGTGATCATTTTTTTTATCCGGATTTCATTAAAGAGATCCAGATCTTCCTTTTTCATATTCAAACCAATGATTTTGGCACCATGATTTAGCATATGAGTAATTAAATTATTAAGCGGTGATAATGAGAAGGCATAAATAGCCCCAGTTTGTTGGTCATCAAAATCAACGGGAATCCGGATTCGATAGAAGGTATTCTCATCAAACGCGGATTCGATGTCATCTGCTCGAATTAGTGGAATTTCAATGGCATGGTTGAGAAAGGTATTGTGAACCAATTGATCGGGGCCGGCCAGGACTATGGAGATGTTGCCCAAATGCCCCAGCGCCTCAAGGACGCCATTGACATCCCTTTTGTCGAAGACCAAGTCGAGCAATTTTTCGTGGGTTTTCTTGGTTTCCAGGAGATAGGCATTTGATTTGTAGAAAACGGCTTCATAAAAACCTGAAATAAGCTCGGTATAGACTTTGCTCTTAGGCAACACGACCAGCGGAATGCCAAGCTGATCTGCCCGCTCCAGCATAGACTCTGGGATTTCGGTCAGAAAGCGACCTTCTTTTATGGCAATGCCTGAACAGCCGTGTTCATAGATGGTGTCAATCAGTTTGTCTTTGATATCTGGGGAATCCTTAAAAGCATAACCGGCTGTTAAGACAAACTCGCCACCAATAAGCCAATCAAGTCCGTCCGGTGTTTCCCAGACCACTATTGAGGTGCATTTATTATCCAACCCGCTTTTGCCGCCAATAAGGTTAGCTGTTTTCATAGACGTAAGACTAAGCAGTTCGCCAATTGTCAGGTAATTACCGCCGCAGTCTTGGTTAATTGTTGTTACATCCTCATTAAACATGCTTCTATATAGCTCAATCATAGAATTCATAGCGCTCTCCTTGCCAAACGTTTTCCTGATGAGTAAATGTCATAGGGATATACCAAGTATAAATGATTATGGATATCCATAAAACATATTCTCAAATATTTATGTGAAACAGAATATCAATAGTTTAAATTTTCAGATATATTAAGTAACATTAACAATCCAAGCAGGATAAGTTGATTTGGAGAAATTTGTTCGCACCTTCAGAAAACCGGCTAGTTGGATTACGGCTGGAAGCGTAATCCTGGAAAATAAAACAACAAAAGGGGAAATGAAAATGAGAAGAAGGCTAATGACACTGCTCAGTCTGGTGCTAATTGTCAGTATGCTATTTGCTGGCTGCTCAGGTGGAGCAAAAGGAAACGGTGAAACGCAACAGCCATCATCTGAACAACCGGCAGCTGTTGGAGAACCGCGGGATGGAGGTACACTGACAATTGCACTTTCGGCATCTCCGAAGAACCTGGACCCTGTTAAATATACTGGGACCTATGAATCGCAGATTATTCAAAGCGTTGGGGATACTTTGGTCGCCTATAGTATGGACCTCACAAAGATTGTCCCTGGAATTGCAGTTTCCTGGACGGTCAGCGATGACGGTAAAAACTATACCTTCAAACTGAGAGAGAATGCTTATTTCCATCCCGGCAAGTTTCAAAAGGGAAGGCAAGTTGTGGCTGGAGACGTCAAATACTCGCTGGAGCGGTCTTTGGAACTGTCGGCGATGAAAAGACTGGACATGATTGAAAGCGTTGAAGTGGTAAATGATTTTGAAGTTGTCGTCCACTTGCCTGAGCCAAGTGCTGTTTTTCTGACGGCGCTGACAAATTCCGGAAATACCATTGTTCCCAAGGAAGAGGTTGAAGGTTGGGGCGATGAGTTTGGCAATCATTTGATCGGCTCAGGTCCGTTCATCATGCAAGAGTTCAAATTGGATGAAGAAACGATTCTGGTAAAGAACGATAAATACTGGGCTCAGAAACCTCATCTTGACAGTGTCATTTTCAAAGTGATCACAGACATGAGCCAAAATGCAAATGCGCTCAGAACGGGTGAGATTGATTTTGCGCAGAATTTAACAGGTGAAGCGGTTAAAATTATCCGTGACGACAAAACTGTCAAATTACTTGAAACCCCCGGGCTGCATTTTGCCTACATCTATTTCAATATGCTCAACGGACCGACTGCAGATATCAAGGTTCGTGAGGCCTTAATTAAGGCAGTTGATACAAAGGAACTTGTAAAGGGTGTATACCAGTATGGTGAAGCGCAGCCTGCAAGCCTGCCGCTTCCTCCGGGCTCATGGGGCTATGATGCCTCAATCGAAGCCGACGTTCCAACGTATGATGCTAAAGCAGCTAAAGCTCTCTTGACAGAAGCCGGTTATCCGGATGGTTTCAAAACAAAGCTATATATCTCAAATACTCCGTCACGAGTGAGAATGGCAACCATTGTCCAGCAATTTTGGAAACAGAACCTCAACGTGGATGTTGAAATAATGACCTCTGAATGGGGAACATTTAGTGAGATTGCCTCCAAAGGAAATGCCGATATTTTTGCAATGTCTTGGACGTGGTATCCTGATCCGTTCTTTTTCCTCAACAAGATTTTCCATTCCAGTGCGATCGGATCTCTTGGCAATGGTCAAGGATTCAACAATCCTGAGGTAGATAAACTGCTGGATGAAGCTCTTGTCATTAATGATCAGACGGAGAGAGCGAAGCTCTACAGTCAAGCAGTAAAGAAAATTATTGCTGAACGGCCAGGCATCTTCTACTCCAATGAAAACGTGACTTGGGGCATTTCACCGAAAGTACAGGGTCTCGTGCAAAGAGCTGACGGAAGTGTCTTCCTGGTAAACGAAGAAGTCAATGTATGGCTAACTGAATAATTCACAACTGATTTAAGGGCTTAGAAGGGAGACGAGTTCTCTTTTAAGCCCTTATTTCAAAGAGAAGTTCGAAAAGGTGGTGCAATCGTGCTTAAAACATTTTTGCAGAGATTAGTCCAAATTATACCAACGCTGCTTATTGTCGTAACAATAACGTTTATATTAACCCGAATGATACCGGGAAATCCTGCGGCTGCCATGCTAGGACCACAAGCTTCTGTTGATGAAATTCAGAAGCTAACGCAGGAATTAGGGTTAAACGACAGTATGCTTCAGCAGTACGTAAGATACTTGGGAGATATATTAAAAGGGGATTTTGGGAGGTCTTATTCGTTTAATGATTCTGTGTTGAATCTGATCTTGGACCGCTTGCCCAATACATTGCTGATTTCGGTTACAAGCTTAGTTGTCGCAATTCTAATCTCCATTCCGTTGGGTATTTTATCAGCCGTCAAGCAATACTCCATTTTTGACTACATGGCTATGATCATGGCCCTTGTAGGTGTGTCCATGCCAATCTTTTGGTTGGGACTTATGTTGGTGCTTTTCTTTAGTGTAGGTTTGGGTTGGTTGCCTTCTATGGGCATGGGCTCCATGGATAAAGGATTATGGGATGTGATCAAACATATGATCCTTCCGGTCTCATGCTTAGCAACCATTCCAACGGCAACATTCACCAGAATTACCCGTTCGAGCATGCTTGAAACAATTAATAATGATTTTATAAAAGCCTTGAGAGCCAGAGGATTGAAAGAAAGATCAATCATATATAAGCATGCTCTTAAGAATGCCCTGCCCCCAGTCATAACGGTGATTGGAATTCAGCTTGCAGGCGCATTTGCCGGTGCGATTCTCACCGAAACCATCTTCTCATGGCCGGGTATGGGTACCTTGATTACAGGAGCAATTGAAAACAGGGACTACGTTTTGGTTCAGGGAGCCGTTTTGGTGACCGCTATGGCATTTGTCTTTGTTAATCTATTCGTTGACTTGATATACATGGTCGTCAATCCTAAAGTCAACTATGAAGGCAAAGGAGGCGGCGCATAATGAGTCATAAACAAGATGTTTTGAGCAGTGATGCCCACTTCAAGATGCTTGAAAAGGAAAGACGTGCAAATAGTGCTTGGAATAAGATCAAGAGAAACAAGACAGCCATGTTAGGTCTCATTATTGTCATGTTTATGCTTTTTCTAGTCGTATTTGCCGATGTTTTGGCCCCGCACGATCCCAATGCGCTGAACTTAGGCAGTACTTTTCTGGAGCCGGGGAGCCCGGGTCATTTATTTGGAACAGACGAGTTTGGTCGAGATCTTCTCAGCCGGATCATTTATGGCTCACGGATTTCCCTGTTCGTTGCTGTAGGCGCCACCTTAGTAGGGGCTGTTATCGGTATTCTGTTAGGCTTGGTTTCCGGTTACGCAGGTGGTGTTATAGACACCTGTATCATGCGTATCATGGACGGCATGATGGCGTTTCCTTTCATATTGCTGTCCATTATTTTGATGACAATACTGGGGACCGGCGTGTTTAACGTCATTTTGGCTGTGGGGATCGCAAACATCCCGAACTTTGCCAGGGTGGTCAGAGGTCAGGTACACGTGGTTAAAAATGAAGACTACTGTAATGCTGTCAAAGGGATCGGCGCATCTCACGGACGAATTCTATTCAACCATATTCTGCCAAATATTTTATCTTCAATAATTGTCTACGCGACGTTGAATACGGCTGGGTCGATCATATCTGAAGCCGCCCTTAGTTTTCTGGGGCTTGGAATCATGCCACCCCATGCTTCATGGGGAAATATACTTAGGGCGGGAAAAGAAGCCTTAAATACAGCGCCCCATATAGCGACTATTTCGGGTTCCTTCATTCTCGTAACGGTATTGGGTTTCAATCTGCTGGGAGACGGTATTCGCGATGTGCTCGATCCTAAAATGAAAAAGTAGGTGAGATTGTGGATTACAAACAGATCGTACAAGAAAAAATAGATGCTCTGATGCCGGAGCTTGTCGCTTTGTCAGATAAGATATGGCGCAACCCTGAATATAACTTTCAGGAATATAAGGCGTCTGCTGCTTTTTCTTCATTACTGAGAAAGCTCGGTTTTGAAGTGGAGACAGGGATTGGAGGATTGGAAACAGCCGTCAAGGGGACTTATTCCAGCAAAAAGGATGGCCCGCATATTGGGTTTCTCGGCGAATACGATGCAGTTCCTGGAATGGGACATTCCTGTGGACATAATTTGATGGCCGCCATGGCCGTAGGCGCAGGCGCTGCGATTATGAGCATTATCGATGAAATTGGGGGTACAGTCACCGTTTTCGGGACCCCGGCAGAAGAAGGTGGCGGAGGCAAGGTCATTCTGCTGGAGCGCGGCACGTTTGATGCACTGGATGTCGCCATGATTCTGCATCCTGCAAGTGAAACGGTGGTCAACGATATCAGTTATTCAAAAACGGACGTGCTGGTTGACTTCTATGGCGTAAAGTCACATGCGGCTACCTGGCCTGAGGAAGGCGTTAGCGCGTTGACGCCGATTCTTGAGTTATTTAATTTGATAAATGCTATGCGGCTCGAAATTGCAGATCGTGGAAAGATTCTTGGTATTATCACCAAGGGTGGAGAAGAGCCAATTCTTATCCCAGATCACTGTCAGGCAAAATTTACCGTTCGATCCTTCAATGAGAAATATAAATGGAAACTGTTTAACACTCTGATCCAAACATGCGAGAGCTTAGCCGAGATCACAGGAACCCGATTCGAACATCGGATTGAGGGCCCATCGTATGAGGACATCCGCAACAATCCCGTCCTTGAGGAGCTTTTGCGGCACAACTTCGATATTCTCGGTGAGTCTGTTATGCCGAGAAAAAGAGAGCTTGGTATAGGGTGTACCGATATGGGAAATGTGACACACAAAGTTCCCGGATTTCAATCCTACATCCAGGTCGTACCGGAATTAAGATGCCATACGCCGGAGTTTGAAAACGCAGTCGGCGGACACCATGGAGAACGGGCCATAAATATTGGAGCAAAGTCAATGGCGATGACGGCCGTAGATGTGCTAATGGACAAAAGCACACAAGAAAAAATCAAGTGTTCTTTCAGCGAAATGAAAGCCCATTATGGATGGGAGGGATAGGATTGGGAGAATTGATCCTGCAGGCTAAAAACCTGAAGACATATTTATATCTCGCCAGTGGTGTAGTTAAGGCAGTCGACGGGGTTAGCTTTGATTTGAAGCGGGGCATGACACTGGGGATTGTTGGTGAATCCGGTTCCGGGAAAAGTATGACGGCCTCCTCAATTATGCGGCTTCTGCCTAAAAATACCGGAAAAATCGTGGATGGCGAAATCCTGTTTGATGGAAGAGATGTTTTAGCCTTGAGCAAGAAAGAGCTTTTAGCATATCGCGGGAAAGAGGTTTCCCTTATATCTCAAGACCCCATGACATCCCTTGATCCGGTTTTCAAGGTGGGTTATCAGATGGTCGAAATGATACGCGCTCATAGAAACGTGACCGTAGAAGAAGCAAAGGCGATCAGTATTGAATCCTTGAAGAAAGTTGGCATTCCAAATCCTGAAAGCCGTATGGACTCTTATCCTTATGAGCTATCTGGGGGGATGTGTCAGCGCGTCATCATTGCTATGGCCATCAGTGCGCAGCCGAAGCTCGTTATTGCAGACGAGCCGACAACAGCGCTGGACGTAACCGTGCAGGCACAAGTTCTAAACCTGCTTAAGGAAATGCAACGCAACTTAAACACTTCCATCATGTTGATCACTCACAATTTGGGAATTGTATGGGAAATGTGTGACGAGGTAATGGTCATGTATGCCGGTAAAACGGTTGAGCACACCACCGCCAGGAAATTATATGCGGAGGCTCTTCATCCATATACCTGGGGGCTTTTAGATTCCATGCCGAAGCTTTCCCAGGATTCGAAAACCGAATTGATAACGATCCCCGGGACGCCACCGGATTTACGCTTGACGGGGGGATGCTGCAACTTTTACAATCGTTGCCCCTATGCGATGCAAGTATGCGCGGAAAGGGTGCCGGAGCTTATTGAAGTCAGTTCAGAACATTTTGTCGCCTGCCACCGACAGACAAAGGATAGCACATTGGAAAGAGCGGGGGTGAAGGCAAATGCGTAAAGAACCGATTATGAGCGTAGTTGACCTTAATAAGCAATTTAAACTGAGAAAAAGCAAGTTTGGAGAGCAACAAAAGATCCTGCATGCCGTGAGTGATGTGAGTGTAGATGTCTACAAAGGTGAGACCTTAGGGATAATTGGAGAATCCGGATGCGGAAAATCGACGCTTGGCCGGTGCCTGGTGCGTCTTCATACAGCAACATCTGGAAAAATCCTGCTAAACGGTTCGGATATTAATGAGAAAAAAGGCAAAGAGCTCAAAGCGCTTCGCAAAGAAATCCAAATGATCTTTCAGGATCCTTATTCTTCGCTGAATCCAAGAAAGACAGCTGGTCAAATAATTGAAGAGCCCATGATCGTTCATAAGTTGATGGACAAGAGACAGCGTCGGGAAAAAGTCATCTCACTGATGAAAGAGGTGGGTTTAAATGAACAGCATATCCACCGTTTTCCCCATGAGTTTTCAGGTGGGCAGAGGCAGCGCATCAACATTGCAAGAGCACTCGCATTGAATCCTGACATTCTTGTTTGTGATGAGCCGGTTTCGGCGCTGGATGTATCTGTTCAAGCCCAGGTGCTTAATTTGCTTAATGATCTGCAAAAGCAGCATAACCTGACCATGGTGTTTATTTCTCATGATTTGAGCGTGATCAAGCATGTCAGCGACAGGATTGTAATTATGTATTTGGGCCGTATGGTTGAGCTTTGCAATGCTCAAGAAATTTATAAAAATCCGAAACATCCATATACGCAAGCCCTGCTTTCGGCTATACCGCCAGAGAGCCCGTTTGAGGAGACCCGAAGAATTCAATTGAAAGGCGAAATTCAAAGCCCTATCGGGGAACAAAAGGGATGTCCTTTTGCGAGCCGATGCATGCATGTCATGGAGCGTTGCAGAGTGGAAACGCCGAAGCTTAAGGAGCTGGGTGATGATCATCAGGTCGCGTGCTATTTGTACTAACATACATGAACAGGACATAAATGAAAATTTAAGGGGAGGAGAAAAATGAGCGTAACGAAAGATGAACTCTTGAAAATCGCTGCGGATCGACGTGATGAGTTGATTGAATTGACCTCAAAGCTTATTCAAATCAATAGCGAAAACCCAACCGGCAGCCAGCGGGAAGTGATTGATTTTGTTAAGCAGTATCTTGAGGATTCAGGAATAGAAGCGGTAGAATTGCACGCTAATGAGACATTTCCATGCGTTTTGGCCAAAATTGGAAATGACAAAGGGCCCAGTGTCATCCTCAATGGGCATGTAGATGTTGTCCCTGCCGGAGATCTTTCAAAATGGAAATATGATCCATTTTGTGGAAGCGTTACGGATAAGCAGATTTTAGGAAGGGGAACCTCTGACATGAAAGCAGGCGTTGCAGGGATCCTTTTTGCGATGAGGCTTCTTAAGGAATCGGAAGCCCCCATTAAGGGAAATGTTCGACTGCACATTGTGTCCGATGAAGAATCGGGTGGTCAATACGGGACAAAATGGCTGTGCGAACAAGGTTATTCCGACAATGCCGATGCTTGTATCGTAGCAGAGCCTACCTCAAATTTTACAATTGAAATTGGTCAGAAGGGTTCAAATGAACTGGTGTTAAAAGCCTGTGGCACTTCAGCTCATGGAAGCCTTGGAAATTACAAAGGTGATAATGCGATTATTAAGCTCACAAAAGTTCTTCAGAATATTGGAAGGCTCCATGAAGTCAGAGGACACTTCAGTTCTGATCAGACTCAGGCCCTTAACAACTCCAAGTATATTGCGGCGAACAAGCTGGAAATGCCAGGTATCGAAAATGTAATTGATCATGTGACGGCAAGCGTGGGGATCATACAGGGAGGTACCAAATTAAACATGGTGCCGGATTACTGCGAAGCGCGTGTGGACATTCGTTTACCTATTGGCGTTGAAGTGACAGAAGTAGATAGAGCAATTCAAGCGATTATTAATGATAGCAACGTTGACGGGGTCACGTACGATGTGAACTGGAAGAACTTTGGAAACAGCACGCCCATTGACGCGCCTATTGTTGAGGCTATCAAGAGAAACGCAGAGGAAATATGGAATATTCAAGTACTGCCCGCTTATCAATGGGCTTCAAGTGATGCACGCTATTATCGGGAAAGAGGAATTCCAACCATTCAATATGGACCGGCAAATACAGAAGGCATACATTCTTATAATGAAAACGTTGATATACAAGATGTCGTCAATGCGAATAAGATTTATCTGCTTTCGCTATGTGACCTTCTTTACGTAAAATAGAGAAACATCATACAAACATTATATTAGATGGTAACTAAAGGAGGATTGGGCATGCTTATCAAACAAATTATGGAAGTATACGAATTGATCGATTCAGCCTCTGCAAACGGTAATGAGATGAAACGCTATCTTGAGAATTACGGAGCAAAGGATGTCGAGGTCAAGACAATTACAGGAGAACAAGGAAAGACTGATTTCATACGGGTTACGATACAAGGGGCAAAAGGAAAACTAAAGGGCATGGATGCACCCACTATTGGTATTCTTGGCAGGCTTGGAGGAATCGGTGCCCGTCCGGAAGTGATTGGTATGGTGTCGGATGCAGATGGTGCTGTTATTGCCATGGCGGTAGCGGCGAAACTTCTCGACATGCAGAACAAGGGTGACTATTTAGACGGCGATGTGGTTTTATCCACACATATATGCCCGGATGCGCCGACACAGCCCCACAAGCCGGTCCCTTTTATGGGTTCACCTGTTGATATGGCGACAGTCAACCGAGAAGAAGTAAGCGGCGATCTGGATGCCATCTTATCAGTCGATACAACGAAAGGAAACCGTGTGATCAACCACAGAGGTTTTGCCATTTCGCAGACGGTTAAAGAAGGATACATCCTTAAGGCCAGCGACCATTTGTTAGACATCATGCAGTACACCACTGGGAAACTGCCCGTCGTTTTTCCATTGAGCATACAGGACATCACGCCATATGGAAACGATGTTTACCATATCAACAGCATTCTCCAGCCTTCAACAGCGACGCAAGCGCCGGTGGTAGGTGTTGCAATCACCACAGAGGTCGCGGTTCCCGGCTGTGCTACAGGTGCAAGTCATCCCTTTGATCTTGAACAGGCAGCCCGTTTCACACTGGAAGTTGCCAAAGAATTCGGCAGAGGAAATTGCGAATTCTATGACCGGCAGGAATTCGACCGTCTTACAAAATTATATGGCAATATGCACCAGCTCCAAACGCTGGGTAAGAACGCGTAATGCACAGGAAGTTCAAACTGGGAACGATTACAGTCGGACAATCGCCAAGAGAGGATGTCATTCCTGAAATGTTGCCTCATTTGGGTCCCGATGTAGACGTGATTCAGGCGGGTGCCTTGGATGGGCTTGAATATGAAGATATCTTGGAGATGCGCCCGCAAGAGGGCGACTATGTCTTGGTTTCTTCATTAAGAGACGGCAGGTGTGTCAAGTTAGCAGAAAAGCATATTTTGTCACGTCTTCAGACCTGCATTGACAAGCTCGAACAGGAAGGGGCAGATATCATCGTGTTCATCTGTACAGGGACATTTCCGGATGTCTTCCGGTCAACCCGGCCGTTGGTATATCCGCAAAAGATCCTCCACAGTGTCGTTCCCTTACTCACGAAAGCGAGAAAAATCGGAGTTGTCATTCCCGATGCGGATCAGATACAACAGACGGTTGATAAGTGGCGTGGATCAGGAGTTGCAGCAATAGCAATGCCCTTTTCCCCCTATGAAGGGAGTGGCTTTAATCAAACCAGTCTTGAGAATATAAAGAAAAGCGATGTAGATTTAATCGTTATGGATTGCATTGGTTACACCGCTTCAATGAAAGAGCTGATAGCATGTGAAACAGAAAAGCCGGTGATACTGGCAAGGACGATGGTTGCCCGGATTCTCGGTGAAATATGCAGGGTATGATCAAAGAGGAGAGCGTCTATGGGCATCAATGAAAACATCAAAAAGATTTACTTAAATAACTTCGGTTTAAAAGAGAATGAATCTGTACTGATTGTGACAGATGAAAAGCTCGAAAGAATTGGAAACTATTTTTATGTTGCGGCCAAAGAGTTAGGAAATGAAACGGCCATCATAAAAATTCCTGCTGTATACAAGAATGGCGAAGAACCACCCCGTATAGTGGCGGAATCAATGAAATGTGCGGATGTTGTATTGTGCGTCACCAATGCTTCGCTTACACACACGATGGCGAGAAAAAATGCATCGATGGCAGGGGCACGGATTGGTACGTTGCCGGGGATCACAGAGGACATGCTTTTTGAAGGCGCAGTTTTAGCAGATCCGGATGATATTGTGCGGTTGACCGATGCGTTCACACAAATCTTAAGCGAAGGAAACCAAATCGCCGTTGAAAAAGGCGGTCACCGTTTGACGTTATCGATTGCAGGACGAAAAGGTATTTCCAGTACAGGGATTTTCCGAAAAAAAGGTGAAGCAGGGAATATCCCCTCCGGAGAAAGTTATATTGCGCCGGTGGAGACCTCTGCAGATGGAACCTTTGTGGTAGACGGGTCCATTGCAGGTTTAGGCAAGGTTGAGACCCCTGTGATACTTACACTGAAAGAGGGTTTATTGGTTCATGCTTCTGGAGAGATGGGTCAAAAACTTATGGAATTATTGGGTGAAGGGAACGGGCGAAGGATAGCGGAATTTGGTATAGGAGCCAATCGATCAGCTCGAATTACGGGAGTTATTCTTGAAGACGAAAAAGTCTACAACACAATTCACGTAGCCTTCGGAAGCAACAAATCTTTCGGTGGTATGACAGAAGCCGGCGTCCATATCGATTGTATCTGTACAGCTCCTGATGTCTATGTTGATAAAAAAATGCTGGTGTTTGATTAGTCTCAATGATGTATCAAATCATACTATCTGCTGCAAGTTATATTAGGGAAAAAATTCACTTAGACCGCTTTAACGTTATACGTATGAATGTTCCATATGATTTTAATGCTCTCATAGAGTGAGACGGGGATACAGAATAGCAAAACACCGCAACGGATTACCGTTGCGGTGTTTTTGGTGGAGGTAAGCCGAAACCAGCAACAGACAAAACGGTATCAACGTTTATTTCACTGGGGTGTATGATTACCTTGGTTACATATGATCGGATTGCACGCTGCATTTCCTCAGGAGTTCCTGCCTTCGTAAACACATCCGACTTCAGCAAGGCTTCAATAGGTTTCAAATTAGGAATGAACGGTGGTTCTTTCATTGAGGCTGCGAGGTTTTCGGCAGCTTCTTCACGCTGCTTCTCAAGCTGTGTCAGTTTATCAATCAGCGACTGGTGGAACATCCCGTTGGCGATAGCCTGGGTGATGTTGTTGATCTGTGCCTCCAGGGTCTGAAGGTTTGTCTTCGCAGCATCGATTGCTTTATTCGCCGCAAGAGCCTGCCCACTGAACTGAACCTCAATTGAGTTTAGTATTTCAGTAACTCTATCAGGGTTGGAAAGTTCGTTTCGGATCCGCTCAAGCACGATGTCTTCAAGATAAACGGCTTCGACGTTACGGTTTCCGCATGGTTTTAGATGTTTCCGACTAGAACAGCTGTAGTAGGCGTAGCTTGGTTTTCCCCGAGTTGAATTCACCTTGCAGCCAACCATTGGTGCTCCGCATAATCCGCAGTATACGATGCCACTTAACAAATACACACGTGTGGATCTTGCCCGGCCGCCTTGCTTCCGATCTGCCATGCGCCCCTGTACCTTTTGAAAGGTTTCGTCTTCAATGATGCGTGGCATGCCGCCTGCAATCCGCACAACATCCACAGGAGCTTTAGACTTTCTGTGACTTCGTTTACCATCGAAGTCTTTTGCAATGGACCGATTATAGATAAACACACCCGTGTACTTTTCATTCTTCAGGATGTCATGAATGCTGTTCCGGGTGAAATTCTTTCCTGACTTTGATTGATAGCCGAGCTCGTGCAGTTTCTGAATAGTATCTGCGTGAGAATGCCCTGAAGCCGCCATACCAAAGATTAAGCGCACTGCGGTGGCTTCATGCTCATCAATGACATACGTCTTGTCTGGAGCCACACGGTAGCCTAGAGGGGGTGTTCCCCCATTATGGAGGCACTTCAACGCGTTTTCGTGAAGTCCTTTCCGAACTTCTCTTGCTAGGTTCTTGCTGAAGTATTCGGCCATGCCTTCTAGGACAGACTCAAGAATTACTGATTCAGGAGAATCGTCAAGAGGCTCCTGTACACTGATCAGCTGCACCCCGTGGTTGCGAAGCTCTCGGCGGTAAAAGGCCGCGTCATACCGGTTCCTGGCGAAGCGGTCCAGCTTATGGACAACGGCAGCCTGGAAGTTTCTCTGGGAAGCATCCTTGACCATATCCATGAAGCGTGGACGATCGTCGTTTGTGGCAGACCTTGCCTCATCCAGATAGGTGGCAACAATAGAGTGCCCATTCCTCTGTGCCCAGTCTGTTATGGATCTGAGCTGAGCATCGATGGATTCGTCTCTCTGATTGTCTGATGAATATCGGCAGTAAACGGCAATCTTCATGGAGCGCTCCTTAATAGTATTAAAGCATTGATAAAGGACACTACAGGTCGGAATCCACCTTTACGAATTCGGGTGTCGAGGTCATTTTATCGAGCTTTGCTTCAAGTGTAGCGAGGTTATCAAGCTTTTTATCGATACTTTTAAGGACGGCAAGCTGGTCGTTCACTTTCCAATACCAGCACAAGAGCTCGCGACAAATCAAGAACACGATGATGGGTACAACTACAATTAGTAAGAATGCCTCAAACATATAATCGGTTTCCATCTCGTAATACCTCCTTTTTATTTAAGCGCCATAATCAAATAATACAGACGCTCTGGATCCATTCCATGCTCTGTGGCAGTAGCCAATACCCTATCCCATTTCAAATCCCTATCTTCTTTGCGTGTCAGGAGTTCCTGATACTCACCGAGGCTAGGGGCTTTTTTTATTATGTGAGCGACCGTGCCTACAACTGACCAACCCTCTGATAAAGGAATATCGTCATATTCGGGGTTCCCGGCCTTCAGGCGGGGTGTTCCGTTGTTTGCTATGTAATACTTCAAAGTTGCGGACCAATCGCCGTCAGCCTTGCCAGCGGCAACAATATCGCCGTGTTTCGGTTCTGCACCTTGAACCAATAATGCTATATCGCCGGAGTGAATGCCTGCCCAGCTCATTGAGTCACCAGATACATGTAAAGCGAAGTCAGCTTGGCAGGTAACGTCCAGATCAAGATAACCGTCGAAATCTTCGGCGACTGGGATGGGGCGCCCGGCCCTGATTGTGCCGAGGAGGGGAATAGCCCGGAAGGATGTGTTGTGTGGCAGAGTGAACGTGCTAAAGTGGGATTTTGATTTCTGTGCTTGTGCCGCAGAAAACATTCCCGAAACTACCGCCTCTAGGCTCGCTGGATCCGTATCGATTAGTCTAGCGAGTTCTTCTTGGCTTAAATCACAGAACGTGTCGCCGTGTCTGAGAAACTGATAACCTTCGGAAGAATCACCGTCAATTTTGTAACCGAGAGCCCATAATCTGTTTTCTAAATCCATATATCTGCTCGCGCTTCTATTCGCTTCGATTTTAATTTTTTCCATCCACCCTAGGAGCCAGCCAGGGTTAATGCCAAAGACTTCGGCCATTTTTTCGAGACGATCCCAAGGAATATTTCCTATGTGACCGCCTTCATACCTCGATAGGGTTGGTTCAGAAATGCCAATTAATTCGGCAGCTTGGCGTAACGTGTATCCCTTATCTTCGCGAGCCGACCGAATTCTTTCACCCATAATATCCATATCACCCATGATTGTTCCTCCTATTCTACAGGATAAATTATAAAGCAAACTTTAATACCATGCAAGGCGAACGTATGTATTATAAAAAATACTTGCGTGATATGCATTGACACGAACTTGCATGCGATGTATCATAAATCCAGAATGATGCACGATATGCAAAGAGGAGGTGGTGGTGTGAATCGGAATAGATATGCAAAGTTGAAGGGTAAAATGGTTGAAAAAGGCTTCACGCAGGCGAAACTCGCCTCGGATATTGGCATAAGCGTACAATCGTTAAATTCAAAGATTAACGGAAAAACAGAATTTAGCGTAACTGAGATGGGGATAATTGCAAGGACTTTGGAGTTGGAAGATCCCATCGAAATTTTTTTTACTTAAAACTTGCATAACATGCAAGTGCGGAAGACGGAGGTCTGAATGGATCAATTCGGATTGATCGAATCAAAAGGCATCCCGGTGGTCGGGAGCCGGAAAGTTGCGGAAATGTTTAAGAAAGAACACAAAACAGTCCTGCGTTCGATTGAGTCACTCGATTTGCAGAGTAATTTTGGTCAGCGCAATTTTGTGCCGACCTCGTACAAAGATCAGTGGAACAGAAAGCAACCTGAATACCTAATGACAAAAGACGGCTTCACCCTACTGGCAATGGGATTCACCGGCAAGAAGGCGATGGAATTCAAAATCGCATACATCACGCGCTTCAACGAGATGGAGCAGTTCATCAAAACCAAGGAATCGGCAAAGCTCGGGCACCCAGCTTTTACGGATGCGGTTGCCCTTCTGCATGATCACCCCGCACCCTATCACTTCAGCAACGAGAGCGACCTCATAAACCGCCTGATTCTCGGCATGACGGCAAAGCAGTTCAAAGATGCAAACAGTATTCCCAAGACGGAGAAGAGCATCCGGCCATACCTGACATTGAATCAGATTGCGGAGGTGGAGCATCTTCAGATGCTGGACGCGGGGATGATGGCGGCACGGGTTACGTTTGAGCAGCGGAAGATGGCCTTAGAACTGGCGCTGATGAAGTTTCGGACGAAGAGGATGCCACTGGCGCTGGTAAGTGGGCAATGACAACCTTACAATGTTCCTCAAAAAGAAAAAGGCCGCTCTCACGAAGCGGCCTAATCCCAAAACAGAAAGGATATATCTCATGAACAATCTTATCACGGTAGCGCACAAAGGGCAAAAGGTTTTAACAACACTTCAACTGGCCGAGGTTCTGGAATCGAATTCAAAGAAGATCTGCGCTAACTTTAACCGATGCTCGAAAAAGTTCAAAAAAGGCACACACTACTTTGAATTGACTGGCGAAGATATGAAGCGATTTCGGGTGCAGAACCCAGAGCTGAACCTGAACCCCGCTCCGAAAATGTATCTTTGGACGGAATCTGGGAAATCGATTCATGCTCAATTACTTAACCCGAAAGAAATCGTGTCCCCAAATTCTAACTACAGATCCATTCAAAAGGAATCACGGGTTGCTCTTAATGAGAAAACGGCCGATACAACCGAACTGATTCGGGTTGAGAGCGGGGAAGTAAAAATGGACAGCCGGATGATTGCAGATCATTTTGGAAAGCGGCACGACAATGTGATTAAAGACATACGTGATGAGCTCAAAGCCCTTGAAAAAGGTGGTGTTGGTAATCTCCTAATTTTTGAGGAGATCGAATACCTAGACGGGCGTAAGCGGAAACAGCCCGCTTTTACGATGGGTGAGCACGGCGCCCTGCAGCTCGCTGCACGATACGATGCGGTTGCCCGGTACAAACTCATCGTGAGAATTGAAGAACTTAAACGCAAGGCCCAGCCGTACTATAAAGAACCTCCGAAAACGCCATTTGAATTGATATCTATGATGGCAATCCAAGGAGCTGAGCAGGAAAAACAGATCCAGAAGCTCACGATCGATGTCCAGACAATTAAGAACGCAGTTGACGTTGAGACTAAGGACTGGAGAACCGGAATAAACGAAGGAATCGATCAGGTGATTCAGGCCCGAGGTGGCGATAAGAACGCACGAGTCAGAGTGTTGGCTGAAAGTTATGAGGTTCTTGAGTTTAAGGCTCGATGCAATCTAGCTATTCGGCTTGAAAAGCATAAAGACCGGCTTCGTAGGACTGGCGCAAAAGCAAATGATATCCGCCGCGTGAGCAAACTGGCTATCATCGAATCCGAAACGAGGTTAAAAGCCATTTATACCGGCATTGTGCGCGACATGGTCATTAAATACTGCTAATTGGAGGAACTTCCTATGACAATTACACTGCATGAGATTTACTCACACGAAGAGATTGAAAAACTTGTAGGCGCCAGAGTTACGAAGGTAGAATCCGGGGATGCTTGGATTGGAATAGACCTCCAAACAGCCGATGGCACAACCCACGCATTGATGTTCAGTGACGATGGGTGGCATTGCGGGAACGATGCGTGGGAGCCTACGGCGGAAGAAATTCTGACGGTTCTCAATAGCATCAAAGAATCAATAGATGCATCGGAGGATCTTGGAGAGACGAAGCAGGCGGATGAAGATCGGGCAGCCCTCCATGAGCTTATCCACGGAAATGACAAGGTCGGTGTGATGCGGTCTCATCTGAGTTTCCTGCTTGAATGCACACCTGAAGAAGTAATCGGGGATGCCCTCATGGAGATTGCCCGGAAGCTTCTCCCCGGGGACTCTGCAACCGTGGCGGTACCCTCGCCCGACAAGCGCGACATCAGTGTTATCGCTCGTGAGACTGGCAAGATGATTGCTGATCGGATGCTAGAAGCCGCGATAAAACCTCTGCGGTAAAAGCCTGGTTGTATGACACGACGAAGGTGGAGAGGGCGGCTACGGCCCCTTGGGCTACCGCTTCAGCAGGCGAGACGGAAGGATTACTGGCCATTGCTTCGATGGCCGCGTGTACGTCTTTAGCCAGTTGGTCGTGGAGCTGGGTGGCGGTGGTTCGGGAAGCTTCTTCACATGCTTTCACAATTTCAGCTTTAGTCATAATGACACCTCCATAAAGGGATTTTATCACAGAAAGGAGACTGAATTATGGGAATCTTGAGAACGGACACATTCCAAAGAACAGACATCTTAAAGCGGAAGCGCGGAGAACCCATACCGCCTGCGGTGCTCATACGCACTGTGTACACTCCAACGGATCTAGAGCCGGATGTTGAAGCCGCTGATAAGGCCATTGCAAATATTATTCTCAGGCAGCTCAGAAGCGGGACGCCGCCGCTCCAAGAGAGGGTTTGATAAAAAGGGTCACCTACGTAAACAGAGCAATGTAATTAAATATCGGAAATCACAACTTCGGGGGTGAGATTTTTCGCCCTCGAAGTAATGTCTAAACACCTTAAAGGAGGGAGAACATGTTAAGCGATACTGATCGGAATACGGAAAAAGCGTTTAGAAGCCTGTTGCAGCAACATTTGTGGGCGATAGCCTTTGATTGTCTCGTAGATGAACACACCGCTTCAATTTGGGAATCGCCGGAGTACAAGAAGCTTACTTTAGAGATTCAAAATGCATTGTCAGTCATTCCAAGGGCACAGGCAGGGGTTATTGATGAACTAGTGATGCAAGCGGTGTGTCAGATTGCAGAGTCTGCATTTTTAAGGGGTATCTTCGCCGGTATTCAAGGCGCGTCTCCTTCCGGGCTTTTCCCTCCAAACGTGGCGGCTAAACACGATGAAAATGCATAGAAAGGGATGTGTGTGAAAGATGCGAACGCAGAAAATTGAAATTGAATATGACCCACCGGAACCGCTTTGGTGGCTCCCTTACCAAAAAGAAAAAGCCGCCCAATAAGAGGCAGCAGAAACAAAATGTCAGCTTCAGTATAGCACGATTCACAAAATAACTCAAGTTGGAGGTCATATGAAAGGTTACAAAGTGTTCGAACCTGATTGGACGTGTCGGGGTTTCCAGTATGAAGTAGGCCAAACCTACACGCACGAAGGGCCTATACGCCCATGCTCTTCTGGATTTCACTTCTGTGCAGCACCCGCAGATTGCTTCGAATATCATCGGTTTGATCCGGACAATAAGGTGGCCGAGGTCGAGGCAATTGGCCAAACCATCATCGACGGCAACAAGACCGTCACGGACCAGATTGTAATTGTCCGTGAGATCCCCTGGGCAGAGCTGCTGACCCTCGTTAACCAAGGCAAAGAAAATACTGGTCTCTGCAACACCGGGGACTGCAACACCGGGGACTGGAACACCGGGAACTGCAACACCGGGAACAGGAACACCGGATTCGCGAATCAGTGTAATTTTGAATCCGGAGCCTTCAATACAGTTGAAGCAAATATCCGGATATTCAATAAAGAGTTTCCAATGACCGCGCGAGATTTCTATAACTCAGAGTATTACGATGCACTTCGCGACGGTGGCTTCGCGCTTACGGAATGGGTATCGGCGCATTCCATGACGGACGAAGAGAAGGCAGCCAACCCTTCATGGGAGACTGCAGACGGCTATCTGAGACGGAACGGCTATAAAGAGGCGTGGGCTAAGAACTGGGCCAATAAGTCTGAAACCAACAGGGCAATCGTCCTTACTATGCCGGGCTTTGATGCTGATATTTTCTTCGAGATAACCGGAATCAACACTACAAAATAATAGGAGGATACACACATGACTATCACAATCCACATCGACAGCCCCGAACTGACCAGCGCCATCAGGGATCTCACAGGGGTCATGCTTTCAGCTGCTATGAACTCAGCTGTAAAAGTCAATATTCAGGAACCCGCAGGCCAGCCAGCCCCACAAGTTATGCCCGTGCAGACGGCTCCCGTTCAACCCGCCCTCGTCGTACAACACGCTGTGACCCCAACACCTCCCGCAGTGGTTCAAGCACCCATCCCCGCAGCGCCCCAGGCTCCGACTGTAGCACCTACAGCGGCCGTCAGTTATTCTATCAGCCAACTCTCCGTGGCTGCTATGCAGTTGAAAGACCAGGGGCGTATTGCAGACCTGCAAGGGTTGCTTGCCCAGTTCGGTGTCCAGGCCATGACGCAGCTCCGCCCAGATCAGCTTCCGGACTTCGCAATGGCGCTGATCGGTATGGGGGTGAAGATCTGATGCACGCCCTACTATCTGCATCAAGTTCTGAGCGGTGGCTGCACTGCCCGCCCTCGGCTCGGTTGGAAGAAGGTTTCCCTGATACAACATCCCCGTCTGCTGCGGAGGGCACCCTGGCCCATGCGATGGCCGAGCTGAAGGTGCGTCGATACGCTCTAGAGCCCATCAGCACTCGGGCATATAACACCTCCATCAAGAACATGAAAGAGGATCCGCTTTACCAGAAGGAGATGGACGGACACACTGACGCTTATCTGGAATACATCAAGGAACTGATGCTCTTCTACCACGGAACCAAGCCTTACGTCCAAGTGGAGAAACGAGTATCATACACGGCCTATGCCAAAGAAGGATTCGGCACGGCAGACTGCATCATCCTAGCCGATAGAGATCTGCACATTGTGGACTTCAAATATGGTCGGCATAACTTCGTTTCCGCTGAGGATAACTCCCAGCTTAAGCTTTACGCTCTGGGCGTGGTGGACGAGTATTCCCTCTTCTACGACATTCAGACGGTGCATATGCACATCTTCCAGCCCCGCATGGACAACGTTGGCCGCGATGCGATATCGATCGCCGACCTTCGAGCTTGGGGAGAATCCATCAAGCCCATTGCAGAGATGGCTTACCTTGGTCTTGGCGAACAGGACTATGACGAAGAGCTCTGCAAGTTCTGCCGGGCAAAATCAATCTGTACCAGCAGAGCGGATAAGAACCTGGTTCAAGCTCAGCATGATTTTAAGAAGCCCCCTTTGCTCTCCCATGCAGAGGTCGGCGGGATTCTGAAGAAAGCAGAGGATCTGGCCAAGTGGGCCAGTGATCTGAAAGACTGGGCACTCTCAGAGGTCCTGAAGGGGGCAGACGTTCCTGGCTGGAAGGCTGTACCTGGAAGAACCAGCAGATCCTTCACGGATCAGGATGCGGCCTTCTCGGTACTCGTCAGCTCCGGAATGGATGAGAATATGCTTTATGAACGAAAGCCGCTGACACTGGCGGCAGTGGAAACCTTGATTACCAAGAAGGTCTTCCAGGAACAACTTTCGGATTATGTCAAAGTGAGCCCCGGCAAGCCGACACTGGTGGACCAGAGCGATAAGAGAGAAGCGATTTCAAAGGCAACGGCACAAGAAGATTTCGGAATCCAAGGAGGATACTAATATGAAAGTAGTAACGAACGAAGTGAGATTCAGCTATATGAACGTAATGAGCCCCCGCGTTGACAAGACTTCCGGCAAAGAGAAATACAGCGTGACTGTCCTGCTCCCTAAGTCTGACTTAGTGACCAAAGCTGCTATCGACCGCGCCATTGCAGAGGCAATTGAAGCTGGGAAGAAAGGTATCTGGAACGGCCTGGTCCCTCCGCTGGTGGCCACGCCCATCCACGATGGCGATGGCGTTCGCCCGTCCGGTGAGGCCTTTGGACCGGAGTGCAAAGGTTGCTGGGTATTCACGGCCTCTACTTCTGCAGATCCTAAGTTCCCGAAGCCTGGGGTATTGGACGCGGCAGGATATCCGATCATGAATGCCTCTGAAGTCTACTCCGGGATGTACGGCCGGGTGTCTATCAATTTCGGGCCCTACATGAACACGGGCAAGAAAGGTATCAGCTGCTATCTGAACCACCTGCAGAAGTTCCGCGATGGAGAGCCATTGGCGGGAACCCGTTCCACGGCAGAAGAGGATTTCGGTGTTGCATCTCAGCAGGCTGCGCCGCAGTACCAAGCACCGCAACAAACCGTATACCAGCAACCGGTACAGCAGTATCAAGCGCCACAGCAGCCCGTTTACCAACAACCGGTCCCGCAGTATCAATCACCTCAGCAACCCCAACAACTTGATCCAATCACTGGCCAGCCGATCGTCGCCGGCGTGATGGGCATCTAAATGAAAACTCTGAGTTTGGACCTTGAAACCTACTCAGACATCGATATCAAAGCTTCGGGGATGTACAAGTATGTGCAGTCCCCGAACTTTGAAATTATGCTCTGTGCTTTCTCCATCGACGGGGGCCTTGTGATGATCATGGATCTGATGCAGGGGCAAGATATTGAGTTTCTGCTCCCGATGCTGCTGGATCCGACTGTCGAGAAACGCGCTTATAACGCTCCTTTCGAATGGTACTGTCTGTCTAAACATTTTAAGAAATACCTTCCGCTGGGTCAGTGGGTCTGCACGATGCATCACGGGCTCTATTGCGGGTATCCGGCGGGGTTGTCCGCCATTGGTTCAGCCATAGGTCTGGCCGCGGATAAGCAAAAGATGGGCATCGGCATGGCACTGATCCGAAAGTTCTGTATTCCTCGGGCTCCAACTGCCCGGGATGCAAGGGCCCGAATCCTACCCCATCACGAGCCGGAGAAGTGGAACCTTTTCAAGCAATATTGCATCCAGGACGTTTATACCGAAATGGCCGTCAAGTCCAAGCTTGAACCCTTCGCCATCCCCGTAGAGGAACACCGTCTCTGGGTCCTTGACCAGGAAATCAATGCCCGGGGCGTTGCGGTGGATATGGACCTGGTTGACGGGGCGCTCTACTGTTCCGCAGCCATTACGGAAGAGTTGGTGGGGGAAGCCAAAGCTCTCACTGGCCTGGAGAAGCCGAACTCGGTCAAGCAGCTGACGAAATGGTTGGAAGAAGAAATCGGTGAAGATGTAGAGAACCTTCAGAAAGCCACGGTGACAGGAATGCTGGAGAACATGGACGCTTCCAAGGCCAAACGCATGCTGGAGATACGTCAGGAACTGTCCAAGACCTCCGTCAAGAAGTACGTGGCTATGAAGAACGCTGTCTGCCTGGACGGACGGATCCGCGGACTCCTTCAGTTCTACGGAGCCAACCGGACCGGACGGTGGGCGGGTCGCCTGGTGCAGGTGCAGAACCTCCCGCGTAACCATATGCCTACCCTGGAACTGGCCAGAGACTACACCAAGAAGAAGGATGTCGAAGCGCTGAAGCTAATTTACGGCAATGTGCCGGATACCCTTTCCCAACTGATCCGCACGGCCTTCGTCCCTGCTGCCGGAACGAAGTTTTATATTTCGGACTTCAGCGCCATCGAGGCCAGGGTGATTGCTTGGCTGGCTCAGGAGCAGTGGCGCCTGGATGTATTCGCGACCCACGGGAAGATATACGAAGCGTCCGCCAGCGCCATGTTCGGCGTCCCCCTTGAGAAGATTTCAAAGGGGAATCCGGAATACGATCTCAGGCAGAAGGGCAAAATCGCTGAACTGGCTCTAGGCTACGGTGGGTCCAAAGGCGCACTGATTACCATGGGCGCTCTGAATATGGGCCTGACCGAGGAAGAGCTGCCGGATATTGTGAACCGATGGCGAGCTGCCAACAAGCGGATCGTTGATTTCTGGTATCGATGCGAAAACGCGGCCCTGGATCTGATGGATTCGGGAACCCCTCAAGCCGTGGCCGGGTGCGTTTTCAGTCTGGAGCATGGCAGCGGTTTGTTGTTCCTCACTATTCGCCTCCCAAGCGGCCGGAAGCTCTACTATCCGAAGCCGTTCCTAAAGGAAAATCGATTCAACCGAATGGCGCTAAACTACTTCGGCGTTAATCAAGAAACGAAGAAATGGTCCGAGATCGAAACCTACGGCGGTAAGCTGGTGGAGAACATTGTTCAGGCGGTGGCCAGAGACTGTTTGGCTGAAGCACTTGTTCGGGTCGATATGGCCGGGTTTGCCACCACCATGCACGTACACGATGAGATCATCGCTGAATCATCGCCGACTGAAGGAACGATGAAACGGATGAACGACATTCTCAGCCAGCCGATTGACTGGGCTCCCGGACTTCAGTTGAAAGGCGACGGGTTCGAGACTGAGTTTTATAAGAAAGATTAGCTCCACGAGGAGGCTTGTGAAGTGATTAATGATAAGCAGTTAAGCATCAGCGCTGCCGGGTCCAGGAAGGCCACGTCCTGGCCTTCTCAAACCCTATGGTGGTCAGATTTCATCAAGAAGCTTGCCCAGCCAGTGAAGTCCCTCGAGACTCTGGCAGAGTACAACCGGCTCAGCAAAGCCAAACAGGACGAGCTGAAGGACGTGGGAGGCTTCGTGGGCGGTGTGCTGCGGGACGGCCGGCGCCTGGAAAAGAACATCATCAGCCGGGATGTCATCACCTTGGACTTGGACAACATCCCCTCAGGAGACACCGACAAGGTCCTCCTGGCCGTCAAGAACCTTGGCTGCGCGTATGCGATCTACAGCACCCGGAAGCACGAAGCCATCAAGCCGCGCCTGCGGATCCTTTTTCCCTTGAACCGGTCGACAAACTGCGAGGAGTACGAGCCAGCAGCCCGGAAGATGGCGGAGATGATCAGCATGGAATGGTGCGATCCGACAACCTTCCAAGCATCGCGGCTGATGTACTGGCCATCGATCTCCAGAGATTCACAGTACATATTTACTTACGAAGACAAACCCTTCCTGGACGTGGATGCTGTCCTCCGGATGTACAAGGACTGGCGGAACCATGCCGAGTGGCCACAGGTCCCTGGCATTGCCCAGAGCCAGAAGAAGCTGGCCGATAAGCAGGAAGACCCTACGACGAAGAAAGGTCTGGTGGGGGCTTTCTGCAAGACCTATGACGTACTGCAGGCCATCGAGACGTTCATACCGGACGCCTATCTTCCTACTGAGGACGAGAGCCGGTACACGTATTCGAAGGGCAGCACCTTCGGCGGCGCAGTGATCTACGGGGATGGGCTCTTCATCTTCTCCCACCACGGAACGGATCCCGCCGGCGGGAAACTCTGTAATGCTTTCGACTTGGTACGGCTCCATAAGTTCCACGAGTTGGACTATGACGCGAAAGACGGAACACCAACCAACAAACTGCCGTCTTACCAGGCCATGGCGGAGCTGGCCGTCCAGGATGACACGGTGGTCACTCTTCTGAACAAGGAACGGTATGAGAACGCCAATACGGATTTTTCAAGACCTTTAGAGGATCCTGCCGACTGGTTCCGGAAGCTCTCGACATCTCCTATAACGGGGACCCCTGCCAAGACGGTGGACAACATCCTGATCATTCTGGAGCATGACCCGCTGCTGGCGGGGAAGGTTTATTATGACCTCTTCAGCAACCGGTCTGTCATCGAAGGCGCACTACCCTGGAGCCCGTCTGATAAGGCGAGACAGTGGGAGGATACTGATGATTCCGGACTCCGGCACTACATGGAGAAAACCTACGGAATCACCGGCAAGGACAAAATTAAGGACGCCATGGCCATCTGCATATCACGCCATGAACGCCATGCAATCAAAGATTATCTGAAGAATCTCCGGTGGGATGGGATCCCCCGCGTCGACAGTCTGCTGACAGATTACCTAGGCGCCCACGATAAGCCCTATACCCGGGCTGTGATCCGGAAGAGCTTGACCGCTGCGGTGGCCAGAGCCATGACTCCAGGCGTCAAGTTCGACACCATGGCCATCTTCGCCGGCCCTCAGGGCATCGGAAAAAGCACTTTCCTGCGGTTCCTGGGGAGAGACTGGTATTCAGACAGCCTTATCACCTGTGAAGGAAAGGAAGCCTCGGAGCTTATCCAAGGCGTCTGGATCAACGAAATGGGGGAGCTCAACGGGCTCTCTAAATCGGAAACCAACTCCGTAAAACAGTTTCTCTCCAGGACGGAAGACATATTTCGGGTACCGTTTTCAACGCATACGAAACGCTTCCCCCGGAACTGCGTCTTCTTCGGGACCACCAACGATACCGAGTTTCTGAAGGACAGGACCGGGAACCGGAGGTTCTGGCCAGTGGATGTGGGTGTGCTGCCGGCGGCCAAATGCGTTTTTAGCCAGCTGCCTGTTGAGGTGGACCAGATATGGGCGGAAGCCGTGGTCTACTGGAGCATGGGAGAGCCCCTGTATCTGATGGGGGTTGAGGCCGAAGAAGCGCTGGCCGAGCAGGAGAACCACCGGGAGACGTCCGTTAAGGAAGGTTTGATCAGAGAGTTTATCAATAAAAAGGTGCCTGCAGACTGGCACAATCGGACGGCAGAGCAGCGGCAGGCTTACTGGAGCTTCGAGCACCAGGCTTACAGCGGTGAGCTGGCGAGGCGTGACAGGATCTGTGCGCTGGAGGTTTGGGTCGAGTGTCTGAAGGGCGACATCAAGCACATGAAGCGGTATGAGGCTTTGGAGATCAACGGTATTTTGGGGTCTTTTGATGGCCTTGAAAGGATTAAATCAAACTACAGGTTCGGGCCTTATGGGCACCAAAAAGGTTATAAGATCTTGTAAACTTTCTCGCTGTAAACTTTCTCGATTCGTCAACTTTCTACCGTCAACTGTGTAAACTTTAAAAAACGAGAAAGTTAACGGGAAAGTTAACGAGCTAAACCGTTGAAATTTTAATGTTTTAATTCCTTTGTATACTTTGTCAACTTTAATATCTATTTAAATAGTAAATAAAGAATATAAAGGATACCGCGCACGCATAAATCACCTAATACGCCTATACGCGCGTATATATAGGGTTTTGGGTTACGAAAGTTCACGGAGGCATCATGGACGAAAAAACGATTGAGAGGCACCTGAGGAGAGAAGTGAAGAAGCTGGGGGGCATCGCCTACAAGTTTGTATCCCCCGGGAATGCCGGAGTACCTGACAGAATCATCCTGCTGCCTGGAGGCACAGTGAAATTCATAGAGCTGAAGAAGCCAGGCGGGAAGACTTCCCCGATTCAAGATCTGCAGATCGGCAAGATGCGAAAACTGAAAGCAGACGTGCGGATCATCGACAGCCTGGAGGGTGTTGACTCCCTGATTGGAGAGATGAAGTGTGATATTCAAACCCCATAACTACCAGCGGTTCTGCATAGAGAAGGCCATCACCCAAAACGAGCTAGGTCTATTCCTGGACATGGGTTTAGGCAAGACAGTCATCACCCTGACGGTAGTCAACGATCTGCTTTACAACCGCTTCGACGTGAACAAGGTCTTGGTGATCGCCCCCAAGAAGGTGGCCGAGATAACCTGGAACCTAGAGTCGGAGAAGTGGGATCACCTGAAGCATCTCCGGATTGCTTCGGTACTGGGTGCTGAGAGGAAGCGGCTGCGGGCGCTGAACACCAATGCGGATATCTACATCACCAACCGCGAGAATGTCAGCTGGTTAGTGGGCCATTATAAAAACTGCTGGCCCTTCGACATGATCGTCATCGATGAGCTGTCCAGCTTTAAGAGCCACCAAGCAAAACGGTTCAAGGACCTGAAATGCATCCGACCACACGTCAAGCGGATCATCGGTCTCACCGGCACCCCAGCACCAAACGGGCTGATGGATTTATGGGCACAGGTATATTTGTTGGACCAGGGCGAAAGGCTGCATAAGAAAATCGGCCAGTTCCGGGAACATTACTTCGACAACTTCCAAGTGGATTCATCGGGACGTCAAGGTTATGTGGAAAAGGACAGGGCCCACGATGCGGTATCCGAGCAAATCAAAGATATATGCATCTCCATGAGTGCTGAGGATTACCTGGAGCTGCCGGGGGAAGTGGTAGCCCCGGTATGGGTGGTGCTGGATCCGAAAGCCGAGAAAGCCTATAAGGAGCTGGAGCGTCAGATGATTCTTCAGCTGCCGGGCGGTGAAGTTTCGGCCACATCCGGAGCAGCACTGTCCAATAAGCTTCTGCAGCTGTGCAACGGGGCAATCTACGACGAGGATAGAACGGTGCATCCGGTGCATGACTGCAAAATTGAAGCCCTGCTGGAGACCATCGAAAGCTTGAACGGTCAGCCGGTCCTTATCTTCTACAGCTTCCAGCATGACCGGGACAGGATCCTGGCGGCGTTGCCGAAGAACCTGAAGGTCCGAACGCTGAAAACCATCCAGGATCAGCACGATTGGAACAACCGGCAGATTGACGTCCTTCTGGCTCATCCAGCTTCCACTGGATACGGATTGAACCTTCAGGATGGCGGGAACCACATGATTTGGTTCGGGCTCAACTGGAGCCTGGAGCTATACCAACAAGCAGTGAAACGACTGAACCGCCAAGGGCAGACCCAGAAGGTCATCATCCACCAGTTGCTGGTGAAGGGTGGACGGGATGAGGATGTGGCCAAGGCGCTGACGGATAAAGGTGATGTGCAGCAAGGCCTTCTGGATAGCCTGAAGGCTAGAATCGAAAAATGGAGGGAATGACCATGACGAAAGACCAAATAGCAGTTGGGCAAGATGTGAAAGTGATGCTGCAAGGCAAGATGGGACGCCCGAAAGTGTACCAGGGCGTAGTCGTCAGCATGAATAAATCAATCTTCACCATCGACACCAAGGGCAAGCTTGAGAGCTTCCACTGGTCCGACATGACCACGGTTGGCCAGGGTAGAATCACCGTAGAGTTGCTGCCGATAGGGGGGGACGCTATGCCGCGTGAATCTGTTACCAAGAAGCCAGAATCTCTTGAGGGCCGGGTACCTGCCACCATCAACCCGGAATTTGAAAAAGCTGTCCAGGAGATGGTGTCTCCCGCATCGGATCCGGACGATGAACCGATACCGTACCAGGTTGTACGAAAGCCTGAGCTGGACCAATGCTGGCAAGCTGCAGCGGAGGCAGGATGGAAGCAGACCGAGACCCGCGAGGTATACGCCCCTGAAAGCATCACTGACGCCCTTGCTGA
>CAZYQI010000039.1:0-29055 GCA_964649745.1 uncultured Peptostreptococcaceae bacterium
TTTTGTGCCTTCATTTTGTTCTGTATTATTTTTAGGATAGATGAACGCAGATGAAGGGCAATGGGTGCCCAATAACCGTCAGGTCGGTATTCAAATTACGGATAGTCACTTGCTGCAACCGTTCTTTCCCATGGACCGATGAACTCACTTGCCCAGTCGGAACCCATCGGTGTTCATCTGCGTTCATCTACCCTAAAAATGCACTACTGCTAGACCTCCCTCATTGGCCGTAACGGCATAAGCGATGTGCAACAAATCAAAGATTTGTGCACCCTGCTTAACGGAGGTGGCACCGAAGGTGACGGTGGGAGTTGTTACGCGCTTACTCCCCCTTGCCGCTTCGCGTCCGTTCCCCCTCAAGAGGGGGATGGAGCCACTGCCGATCATTACCATTTTCATGGGCGGTGGCTTCCAAAAGGGACATGGGGGTCTGCGGCTAAGGGTCTTAATGGTATGAGATTTACTCATCACTCTTTAAATGCATGAATAGCAAAAGGACAGACGCAGTGTGATTCATCACTGACGTCTGTCCCTTTTTTTGTTTAACTTACATTTTCTCCGGCGCTGCCATGGTGATCAGATACAGTCCGTTTTTCAGGGTTTGTCGCACGGCATTGACCAGAGCCAGGCGGGCCTTTGCCACCTCTTGATCCTCCACCAGGATGGAATGATCGTGGTAGAAGCGGTTGAAGGCTTGAGCCAGGTCAGTGATCAGGCGGGTGATCAGGGCCGGCTCGTATTTGCGGGCGGCATCCTGCACCACCTGGGGCAGCTGACTCATGATGCGGATAAGATCCATGGCTTCTTTGTCGTCCAGCTTGCTATAGTCCACATTTGTGGTGTAATCCACGGTTGCTTTTCGGAGCACGCTGCAGGCCCGGGCGTGGGTGTACTGCACATAGGGGCCGCTCTCCCCTTCAAAGGAAAGGGTCCGCTCCCAGGAGAAGGTGTAATCCTTGATGCGATTGTTAGAAAGCTCCTGGTAGATGACCGCGCCAACCCCAACCTGACGGGCGATGTCGTCCTTGTTGTCCAGATGAGGACTCTTTTCCTCGATGATTTCACGGGTCCTTTCGATGGCTTTGCGCAGAACTTCCTCTAGGAAGACCACGCGGCCTCTTCGGGTGGAAAGGGAGCCTTCTTCCAGGCTTACCATGCCGAATTCCACGTGCTCGCAGTCCTTGGACCATTCATGGCCCATAAGCTCCAGGATCTTTTTCCACTGTTGGAAGTGAAGCTTTTGGGCAGCACCCACCACATAGATGTTTTTATCGAAGTTGTGGGTTTTCTTCCGGTAGATGGCGGCAGCCAGGTCCCGGGTGATGTACAGGGTGGAACCGTCCTTCTTGGTAATCAGAGCCGGTGGCAGGCCGTGGGGCTCCAAATCCACGATTTCTGCCCCCTGGGAATCGGTCATGACCTTCTTGTCACGCATTTCCTTCAGAACCTCGGGCATCTTGTCGGAATAGAAGCTCTCCCCGGCCAGAGAATCGAACTTGGCATCCAGCAGGTCGTAAACCCGGTTGAACTCCGTAAGGCTTACGTTGCGGATCCATTCCCAAAGGGCATAAGCCTCCTGATCGTTGTTCTCCAGCTTGGTGAACCAGCCCCGGGCTTCTTCATCCAGCTCCGGATTATTCTCCGCTTCCTCGTGGAACTTCACGTAGATCTTCAGCAGCTCCGGTATGGGATCCGCCTCAATGGTAGCCTTGTCGCCCCATAGCTTGTAGGCGACAATCAGCTTGCCGAACTGGGTGCCGTAATCCCCCAGGTGGTTGATGGCGGTGGTGTTGTAGCCCAGGGCTTTATAGATTCTGTACAGGGAATTTCCGATAACGGTGGAGCGGATATGGCCCATGTGGAAGGGTTTTGCGATATTCGGTGAGGAGAATTCCACAATCACATTGTGGCCGTTACCCATGGTGGAATTTCCGAAGGTGTCCTTCATGGCAACCACTTCATCGATTACCGTGCCCGCAAACAGTTTTTTGGACAGGGTGAAGTTCAGGTACCCATTGACCGCGTCCACCTTCTCGAACATTTCGTTGCTCTGAAGCTTTTCCGCCAGCTCTTCAGCGATGGCCTTGGGGGCTTTTCTGAACTGCTTGGCCATTTTGAAGCAGGGCAGCGAAAAATCCCCCATATCGCTGTATTTCGGAATCTCCATCATTTCCTGCAGTTCGCCGCTGGGTACGCCTTCAGCCTGTGCGGCAACGATTTCTGAAATCTCTTTTTTAAAGTCGATCATAGGTTCCTCCCAAAGATATGTTTGCAAAAATAAAAGACTCCGTCTCCTATAAATATAAGAGACGGAGTTATCCGCGGTACCACTCTTTTTAACATCGTTTCCGACGTTCGCTTGATATCCTATAATGGCGGACAGCCATCCGGCCTACTGATTTCAGCCGGAATCTCGGGGATGCGTTTCAAACCGTCACTCCGACAGGCTTCCACCCTCCCTGTCTCGCTTCATACTGTGAACGGCCCTACTTTTCCCTTCATCGATGCATCGCTATTCTTTTGTGTACTATACCACAGCTTGGCACGCAGTTCAAGCTACTTGACCAGCAATGCCTGATATAAGCCGTAATTCTCATCATCAAAGCAAACGAAAACAACCTTCTCGATGGCTGTATGCTCCCTCAGGCACCGCTGCACGGTTTCCACCGCAATCTGTGCAGCCAGGGGCTTTGGAAAACCGTATACCCCGGTGCTGATCGTGGGAAATGCAATGGTCCGGATCCCGTTCATGGCAGCCAAGGTGAGGCTGCTTCGGTAACAGGAGGCCAGCAGCTCGCTTTCATTGGCGCTTCCCCCCTGCCATACAGGACCCACGGTGTGAATCACTTTTTTTGCAGGAAGCTTTCCACCGGTAGTAATCACCGCTTCTCCGGTGGCACAGCCCCCTTGTTTTCCACGAATGGCGATGCATTCCTCCATAATGGCAGGCCCCCCCATCCAGTGGATGGCACCATCCACCCCGCCTCCGCCCATAAGGCTGCTATTGGCCGCGTTTACGATGGCATCGGTATCCATTTTGGTGATATCGCCTTTTATCAGAAGGATGCGATTGTTTTGTTCACTCATAAAGCACCTCCTTTATCATTTATTCTGTTACTGCCAGCGCAGCACGGCAATCTCTCCCTTAGCAGTTAAATGTTAAATTATAAAAGCGCGGTGATAAACCTTTTGCCACGGATGAAAAACGATGAAGATCGATGGATTCTCTATAATAAAACCCATCACTCTTCATATGCATTCCCTACTGAACCGCTCCAGCTCTTCCTCTGAATACAGCCTTAGCCCTGCATTCTTCAACAGCCGCGCCGTTACTCCCAGTCCTGGAATCCGTACGCTGCTGAAGGATCCGTCGTAGATGGCGTTTACGCCGCAGGAGGGGCTGCGTTCCTTAAGGATGGCACATTCTGCCCCCATAAGCGCAGCCAGCTTCAGGGTTTCTTTGGCTCCTGCTTCAAAGGCTCCGGTAACGTCTGCTCCTGATTTCGATTCAACCCGCAGAGGGCTCTCCGTTACGATTTCAGAAGGCTCCCTGGGCGTAGTCATACCCCCCAGCTGCTCCGGGCAAACCGGTATCAGTTGGTGACCTTCCAACACTTCCAGCCACTGGGTTGCCAGTTCTCCGCCGCCATTATACCGGCAATTCACACCTAAAAGACACGCACTTATGATGATCTTCATTTCAGTTCCACAACGGTAACCCCGTTGCCCCCTTCGTAATATCCGCCGTCCCGCATGCTTTTCACATGAGGGTGCCGCCGCATGTATTCCTGAAGCCCTCTGCGCAGGGTACCGGTGCCCTTGCCGTGGATGATATGCACCTTTTCCCTTTTGGACAGGTAGGCTTCATCAATGAACTTATCCACGTTCATCCAAGCCTCTTCCAGATCAAGCCCCCGCACATCCACTTCCAGGCCCACCGCTTCCAGCCGTGGCCCGCCGGTATCGGTTCCCTGATATTTTTCCTTGACCTTCTTCGTCTCATGAACCCGTTTCAGCTGGTTCAGGGGAACCTTGATCTTCATGATTCCCAGCTGTACCTGCACCTCGCCGCCTGAATCCGGCAGGGATTGAACGGTGCCCACCTGATTCAGGGACATCACCTTCACCTCTTCCCCCAGCTTGAGGTCTGTAAGCACCTCGTCCGGGGTCAGCTCCTCCACATCGTTAAGCCGTTCCTGAAGGCTTCCGTTCACCTGCCGCAGCTTGTTGCGGGCTTCTTCAATCATGCGGTTTCCGCTCTTATCTAATTGACCGGAATACTGTCGGAGTTCTTTGATAACCGACTCGGACTCCTCCCGGGCGGTCTTGATCAGCTTCCGCGCCTCGTCTCTGGCTTCATTCAGTATCTTGTCCTTTTGATCTGACAGCTTATCACTTCGTTCATCCAGGCGCTTCTTCAGCTTTTCAGCGTCCAGCTTCAGCCGAAGCGCTTCGTCCCTGTCGGCCTCAGCCGCCCGGCGGCTCTCCTCAATCTGTGTGAGCACATCCTCAAACTGGATGCTGTCACGGTTGACGAAGAGCCGTGCATGATCGATGACATCCTCTGTGAGCCCCAGCTTGGCGGAAATCTCAAAGGCATTGGATTTACCCGGTATTCCAATCAGCAGGCGATAAGTAGGACTCAGGGTCTCCACACTAAACTCAACGGAGGCGTTTTCAAAGCCCGGCCGTGTCAGGGCAAACTGCTTCAATTCATTGTAATGGGTGGTGGCAATGGTCCGTATCCCCTGATCGTGAAGCCGGGACAATACCGCCATGGCCAGGGCAGCCCCTTCTGTAGGGTCTGTTCCAGCACCCAGCTCGTCTAAGAGGACCAGGCTGTTGGGGGATACGTTGGCCAAAATGCCTACGATATTCTTCATATGGGAGGAAAAGGTGCTGAGGCTCTGCTCAATGCTCTGCTCATCCCCGATATCCGCAAAAATATCGTCGAACACCGGCAGGGTTGTTCCAAAATCCGCCGGAACATGGAGCCCGGTTTGGAACATCAGGCATAGAAGGCCTGTGGTTTTCAGCGTAACGGTTTTGCCGCCGGTGTTGGGGCCTGTGATCAGCAGGGTGTGAAAAACCTCTCCCAGCCAAATGTTGGAGGGCACCACATTCCGAGGGTCCAACAGGGGATGTCGGCCGTTTCGGATCTTAATGAAGCCCCGTGTGTTGAGCTCCGGCTCTACCCCCTTCATGTAGATGGACAGTCGGCCTTTGGCAACAAGGGAATCCAATCGGGCAAGAAGCGAAAGGTTGGTCTGTATGGCCCCACCGAAGGCTCCCACCCTGCCGGAAAGCTCCGTCAGGATCCGGATGATCTCATCCCGTTCCTGCAGCTTCAGCTCCCGGAGTTCATTGTTCAATTCCACCACTGCAATGGGCTCGATGTAAAGGGTGGCGCCGCTGCCGGACTGGTCGTGAACCAGGCCCTTGATTGAGGATTTGTGTTCTGCCTTGACCGGAACCACGAATCGGTCCTGCCGGATGGTCACCAGGGAATCCTGAAGGTATTTCTGATTTTCCTGGGAGTGGATCAGCTGATCCAGTTTTTTACGAATGGAGATATTGGCGTTCTCAATGGCCCGCCGTATGCGCCGCAGCTCAGGGGAGGCATTATCGGAGATTTCATCTTCGCTGAGGATGGCCTTCTCAATCAGCTCTTCGATTTCCTTCAGCACTGTAAGCCCTGAGGCCAGGCTGCTGATCAGCGGATATTTCTGGCAGTCGTCACTGGCTGTAAGAATGGTTTTCTTAAGGGTTCTGGAGGTTCGGAGGGTGTCCGCCACCTGAAGCAGCTGCCAGGGCAGCATATAGGAGCCGATAGCCGCCAGCTGCAATCCGGGCCGCACATCATGCACAGGACCCATATGTACCTGTCCCAGCTGGATGATGATTCCTGAGGCCTCGGAGGTTTCCTGCTGCCAGCTCCGTATTTGTGAGGGGTCAGATGACGGAATCATCTGATCGATAAGCTCTCTGCCCATCTCGGATCCTGCCAGCTCTCTCAGCCGGAGCTTAATCTTATCAAATTCAAGGAGTCGTTGGACCCGTTCGTTCATAATGGTTCACCTCATTAATCGTCATAACCTACTCGATTCCGTTCTTAAAGGATCCGGCGGTGTGCAGCTCCGATTTGAAGGCCGCATCGGTATCCCTGGGTTTTGCATACCCCGCTATAACCGACAGAAAGCCCTGTGTTATGCGGCGCACCATTTCCGGACGTTCGTTATCAAAATCCAGCCGTATGCCCGCAAGGCTTTTTTGAGGCAGCCCGCCGACAGCATCAATCAGATTCAGGACCCGTGAGTTCATCACTTCAAAAAGGCCGTCCCTACATCTGGCCGGGAATATAAAACCCTTTTCATCTTCCAACGTGAAACGCTGACCGGACCTTTCCAGACAGGGGCCGCCACACTGAACCGGACACAGAGGGCTTGTCATGACAACAAGCCGTCCATATGCCAAAAGCTCGGTCCTCCCATAACGGGCCAGCTCCAGCAGCTCATCCCTGGAAAGCTCCGGAGAAAGGCATACGCTGGAAAGTCCTGCCCTGGTGTAATAGGAGGCCGCCCATGGGTTGGTTATGCTCAGGGTGTGGTCACCGACCAGATTGTAACCCGAACCTGCCAATTCCAGTTGGCCGATGCTGCCGATTCGCACGGGTCCCTTCCATCCCGTATTCCGGAGGATGTCCTTGGCCCATTGGGACGGTTGCATACCGGACAATGCCGGTATTGCGGGGCACAGGGGCAGCTTAAGCTCCACCGCCAGGGCTGCCGCGTCTTTGAACGTCTTTATATCGGTATAATCTACCCGTTGAAGGGAAAGTCCCTTCAAATTTTTCAGTTGATCAAGGCTCGATACGGTAACCGCAACGCCGGGCTTGTCCGGAAGACCCAACTCAACGGTCGGGGTATTGACAACCACTGGGTTACCGGGAGCCCTCCGGTGTGTCGTAATCCTTGAATCGTCCAACTTCAGCAGGGCGTCCCGCCGCAGATTGTTGAGCATCTTTACCGGAATGAAGGCGTTGGGATCGATGTCCATGTCCAGGGAAGCGATGACATAGGGGGTATCCCCCGTTTTCCGTATCTGCTCTGCAATACGTGCTTCATCCGCCCCCTGGTTCTGGGCCTGTTCCACCGGCTGTTCCGTTTCAATGGAGACCCTGTGTCCGTCCGAATCGCAGAACCACAGGCTTGCAGCGGCGCCTACATGAAGCTTCAAGCCTCCGCTCAGGGCCACCTTCCGTTGGTTGGACAGGGCAAACTGCGCGGCCGCCTTGCCGGCATCCAAATCCAGGGTTCTGCGGACCTCGCACCCTTCCGGTACAAAGGTTTCAAAGGGAACCGCCACCCGTTGTCCGGCCACGGCCTTCTGAACCTTCTCCCGATTGATGAAGAGTCCGTTCACCTGAGCCCCCGGTTCTTCCTTGCCCGCAATGACCTTTATGCCGTCTCCGGTTCGAAGGCTTTCGGATAACGTGATATGAAGCTGCTTTTTCGACCGGTCGTAGCCGGAGGTTTTTCCGATGAGCTGTCCCATGTTGCCGGGCCCCTTTTCACTGAGGGCCTCTGCGGATTTTGCATTCAGGATTCTGCCCGCAGTGGTTTCGCGGTTGAACACGCCTTTTATATCCGGAATTCCTTCCACCGCATAGGAAGTCACCCCTTGAATCCGGTCCAGCTCTGACCGGTAGGCAGCAACAACTGCGGATACATAATCGCTCCTGCGCAGACGTCCTTCGATCTTCAGGGACCGGATACCGCTTTTCACAAGGAGCTCCAGTTGGTCCAGAGTCATCAGGTCACGGGTGCTGAGTGGGTACGCGTCCTTTATCAGCTTCCCTGTCCCTTCTGTTCCCTGGCGGAGACCATACTTCTTTCGGCAGGGTTGAGCGCAGCGCCCTCTGTTTCCGCTTCGGCCGCCAATTTGGCTGCTCATCAGGCATTGACCGGAATGGCTGTAGCATAGTGCCCCATGGACGAAGGCCTCAATCTCCGCCCCCGTATTTGTAATGATGCCGCGGATAGCCTCAATCGGCGTTTCCCGGGCGATGACCACCCGCTGTATTCCGGCTTCAAGGGCATTCTTAACCCCCGCTTCATCATAAATGCTCATTTGTGTACTGCCATGGAGCTCCAGATCCGGGTAATGGGTCCTTATCAAATCGGCAAGGCCCCAATCTTGTACGATCACCGCATCGATCTGCAGATGGTACAGGGCTCCTATTTCCTCCATAACCGCATTCATTTCGCCTGTTTTAATCAGGGTATTCACTGCGGCATAGGCCTTAACCCCTCGTATATGGCAATAATCGACGGCTTCCTTCAGGGTTTCCTGGGTGAAATTCTCGGCAGATTGTCGGGCACCAAAACGGGTTCCCGCAAGGTATACCGCATCTGCCCCAGCCTGAACGGCAGCCTTCAGTGTTTCCATGGAGCCGGCCGGAGCCAAAAGCTCAATTTTAGTTTTCATCGGTATCTCCTGTCATCAATCAATAAAGCCCCCTACCTCAATAGAGGTAAAGGGGCCGGTTTATTCGTCTATCTGATCGAACGTCAACTGGAATTCCTTGTTTTCCCGTCGGGCCACAAGCTCATCAATTTCATTTCTTACAACATCTCTTTCCGTAATCTGCTTCCGAAGATCACGAACCGTCTGGTGGGACCGCTTCAACTGTTCTTCCTTGGAATTCAGCTCGTAGCTCAGCATATTCATTTTATCTCTCAGGCTTTGAAGCTCTTCTTCATAAACGGAGGAATTATCCATCAGCGCTTCAAAATCCTGAACCATTTTTTCATAGTCCCTGTTGCGCTGTTCCAATTCATCGTTCATGGCTTTTATCTGCAGGTGCATGGTATCAAAATCACCGGATGGCATATCCCCATGTTTCAGCATGGTGTCTCTTTCCTCCATGAGTTTGAAGTTCTCATCGGCGATGTTTAAAGACGTAAGGACTGCAATCATTGCGGTACTGAGTTTTTTGTTGCTTTTGGCAATTTCCATCATTTTTTCATCAACATACGTCGCCACA
The DNA here is from genome assembly GCA_964649745.1 of uncultured Peptostreptococcaceae bacterium. Classification (GTDB taxonomy): domain Bacteria; phylum Bacillota; class Clostridia; order Peptostreptococcales; family Acidaminobacteraceae; genus CAZEHS01. The sequence goes on from CAZYQI010000039.1 coordinate 9,047, forward strand.
CTCTGCATATACTCGTGGGGTTCTTCGCTGACCAGCTTATATTCTTGCCCCATAATACGTACGGATACCCGGTTTTTTCTATGCACGAAGAGTCTCCCCTTGAAAATTGTGGTATGAACGGAACCCTGCAAAACAAAAGGTTCACGGCTAAGTTCCATTATACCAGAAACAGCTGGTGGATGGGTGGAAATTCATTAAAAAAGAGCGCAAAGGACAGGTACAGAACCGGATATATCTGTTCTGCTCCATCACTTTGCGCTCTATAATCATTAAACAAATCAGGCTCTCAGCGTGGCGCCCATAATCTCCTGAAGCTTTTTAATAATGTTGTTGTATAGAACCGCCACCTCTTCATCGGTGAGGGTTCTGTCCGGTGCGCGGAAGGTCATTCCAATTGCTACGCTCTTCATGCCGTCTGGAATCTGTTTACCCTTATACACGTCGAAGATCGACGCTTCTGCCAGAAGAGGTCCGCCTTCCATCTGAACAATTTCCACCAGTTCCCCTGCCGTAATCTCATCCTCTATCAACACAGCGATATCTCGGGCAATGGCCGGATATTTGGGGAGGGGTTTAAATATATTGTCCCGTCTGGCCGCCTGAATCAGGATGTTGAAATCCAGATCCGCCAGGAAGGCCCGTTCCTTGATATCAAAATTCTCAAGAACCAGCGGATGCACCTCGCCCAAGGTTCCCAGCACATGGTTGCCCATGATGATGGCCGCACAGCGTCCGGGATGATAGGTTTCATTGTTGTTTTCCGTTACATAACGGTATCCCTTGACACCCATACGGTCCAGATATTTGCTCACAATGCCCTTTAAGGTGAAGAAGTCTTCGCCGGGACCGTATACACCGATGGCCAGAGCTTTTTTCTCAATGGGCAGCTCGGTGACCGGCAGCTGTTTCGGGAAGAACAGATTTCCAATCTCAAAGAAGCCCGCGTTTGGAACGTTTCGCTTATAGTTGCGGGCCAGAACCTCCATCATGTTGGGAAGCAGCGTCGTACGCATTACACTGTACTCTTCTCCCAAGGGATTCAGCAGGTTAACCGTGCTTCTCAGAAAGCTATAGGAGGGAATGCGTACCTGGTCGAAGGATTTGGGGCTGACAAAGCTGTACGTGGTGATTTCAGAAAGACCGCTGCCCAGCAGGATGGTCTTGGAGTAATCCTCCAGGTGCTGTCCGTTGGTCTTGGCTCCCCAGCCATTTCCCGCAGGCAGTGTTGTAGGAATACGGTCATAGCCGAAAAGGCGGGCTACTTCCTCGACGAAATCTATTTCCCGGGTTATATCCGGGCGATAGGTTGGCGCTTTTATTGTGAGCGTTTCTCCATCCTGTGTCATCTCCATATTGAGCCGAGAAAGGATCTTTTCAATTTCTTCTGTTGTAAATGCGGTGCCCAGCATCTGATTTACTCGGGAGGTGCGGACTGTGATGCTCACAGGTTCCGCTTTTACCGGATAAACATCGATGATGTCGTTGACAACGGTGCCGGCCCCCAGTTCTTCAATCAACTCGCAAACCCTGTCTGAAGCCATTTTTGCCAGCTCAGGGTCCACACCCTTCTCGTAGCGGTTGGACGCCTCTGAACGCAGGCCCAGCTTCTTGGAGGTTTCACGGATATTGGTCTTGTTGAAGTTGGCCACCTCAATAAGAAGGCGTGTTGTGTGAGATTTAACCTCTGTTTCATCTCCACCCATTACACCGGCGATGGCCACTGCCCGTTCTCCATCTGCAATGACCAGCATGTTCTCTTCCAGCTTTCGTTCCACATCATCCAGAGTGACAATGGTTTCCCCCGGGTTGGCCCGGCGAACGATGATCTGATGCCCCTTCAGGGTGTCCAGGTCAAAGGCATGGATGGGTTGTCCCATTTCCAGCAGCACATAGTTGGTGATATCAACGATATTATTAATCGGACGCATGCCAGCCTTCATCAGGCGCAGCTGCATCCAGGTGGGGGAATCGGCAATCTTTACGTCTTTAATAATCTTGGCGGAATACCGGGGGCACAGATCCTCTGCCAGAACCTTAACCGAGGCATATTCCTCCACATGATCCACCCCATGGGTAACCGTAATGTTGGGATAATGAATGGGGCGTTCGAAAGTAGCCGAAGCTTCCCGGGCCATCCCGATCATGGAGAGACAGTCTGCGCGGTTGGGCGTGATTTCAAACTCTATTACCTGATCCCCCAGTTCGGTGGACTCAAAAATGTCGCTGCCCACCGGAATGGTTGAATCCAGGATCCATATCCCGTCGGCCAGTGCCTTGGGTATCACTTTGTCTTCAAAGCCCAGCTCTTCCAAAGAAATCAGCATGCCGTTGGATTCCACGCCTCTGAAATTAGTCAGTCCGATGGTGCGTCCATCCGGAAGCTTAGTGCCTTCCAGGGCAACCGGAACGATATCCCCTTCCTTTACATTGGTTGCGCCGGTAACAATCTGCTGAACCTTGGAGCCGGTATCCACCTGACAGATCACCAATTTATCGGCATTGGGGTGTTTTTCAACCTTCAGGAGCTTACCGATAACAATATTTTCGGCCCCTTTGGCCACCTGACGGACCGTTTCCGTATTGGAACCGCTCATGATCAAACGCTCTTCAATCGTACGGATATCCAAACCACTCAAGTCAATATATTCATTAAGCCACTTTACAGGTACAAACATGATTTCCCTCCTAATTTAAAATTGTTTTATAAACCGGATATCGTTCTCAAACAGATGCCGGATGTCGTCGATTTCGTATTTCAGCATGGTGATCCGGTCAAGGCCCATACCGAAGGCAAAACCGGAATACTCGGTGGAATCGATGCCGCATTCTTCAAGTACATTGGGATGGATCATGCCGCAGCCCAGGATTTCGATCCAACCGCTGCCTTTGCATACCCTGCAGCCGTTACCGCCGCACTTAAAGCAGGTTACGTCAACCTCTGCACTGGGTTCTGTGAATGGGAAATAGTGAGGACGAAATTTTGTCTTGGTGGAGCTTCCGAACAGTCGCTGAGCAAAAAGGTTAAGGGTTCCCTTCAGATCCGCCATGGTGATGTTCCGATCGATGACAAAGCCCTCCACCTGATGAAACATGGGTGAATGGGTGGCATCCACCTCATCGAAACGGAAGCAGCGGCCGGTGGAAATGTAACGCATGGGGGGCTTGTTCTGCTTCATGGTGCGGATCTGCATGGTGGAGGTATGGGTTCTAAGAAGGATATCCTCCGCAATGTAGAAGGTATCGGAGGTGCTTCTGGAGGGATGGTCCTTGGGCGAGTTCAGTGCATCGAAGTTATGGAATACGGTATCCACCTCCGGGCCTTCCGCAATGCGGTAGCCCATGCCGAGGAAGATATCCTTGATTTCATCCAGTACCAGATTCAGCGGATGCTTATGCCCAAGCTTCACCTCGCTGCCAGGCATGGTGACATCCAGACGCTCCTCCTGAAGCCGTGCATTAACCTCCTGCTCCTTAAGGGTAGTCAAGGCCCCTTCCATTCCGTTCTCAATGGCCTCCCGCACATCGTTGGCCACCTTGCCCATAATGGGCCTTTCCTCTGCGGAAAGACCTCCCATCATTTTCAGTATGCTTGTAAGCTCGCCTTTCTTGCCAAGATATTTCAGCCTTACCTGCTCAAGGTCTGCCATGGATAAGCAGTCCTTGATTTCTTGAAGGGCTGTTTCCTGTAGTGCTTTCAATTTGTCCTGCATATGAATCCCCTTTCGTGGTTTACATAATAGAATTACGTCAACTTGACTTTGAAATCCGGTGAAAACACCTGCTTCATTTACAAAAAACAAAAAACTCCGTCCAATAAGGGACGAAGATATTTCCGCGGTACCACCCTTTTAGCCTGAGCCTCTCACTTGCAGATAACGGGCTTTGCCCGCCGCTTCCTATTTAATTTCAGAAGCAGTGCTCCGGAGTGAAATTCACATGTCGTTTTGTACCGCTTCCAGCCAAGGCGGATACTCTCTTGAACGCTTACATGCTTGATGCTCCATCAACGCTTTTTCGATATTCGGTTTTAGTTATTATAGCATAACCACAGGGTTTTTCCAGTGGAAATTGATCAAATCAGCTCACGCCTCTGTATCTCATAGGCCAGCATGGCCACGGCGGCCGCAGCGTTAAGGGATTCCACCCTGCCGGTCATGGGGATGTGCACCGAATAGTCCAGCAGCTCCCGTATCCCCTTGCTGATGCCCGCCCCTTCACTGCCGATGGTCAGAACAAGCCGGTCACCAAAGGGTGTTTCATGGGACGGCGTTGAGCTTTCAAGAAGGGCACCTGCTATTTCATAATGGGCATCTTTCAACAGTTGAATATCCAGCGCAATATTATCTGAATGCACTACCGGGATATGAAAGATGGAGCCCATGGAGGCCCTGACGGATTTTTCTCCATAAGGATCTGTTGTTCCCTGTGGAATCAGCACAAAGCTGAAGCCCATGGCCTCTGCCGTGCGGATGATCGTACCCAGATTGCCCGGATCCTGAATACCGTCGGGAATAAGTCCTTTGAATTTTCCTGCCCCCAGAAAACGGTCCAGGTCTGTCTGCGGCAGCCGCATGACCCCTACAAACCCTTGGGATGTGACCGTATCCGACAACTCGCCAAAAAGCAGCTCCGGCATGATAAAAACAGGTATTCCATTGTGCCGGGCAAAATCAGTCCACTTCACCCCTTCCGGCGTATGCGCTTTATCGCCGGAGATCCAAAGCTCCAGCAGCAGCTCCGGGGTGTCCGCTATTTCGGACAACAGCCGTATCCCTTCCGCCAGAAAACGGCACTGTTCGCGCCGCCCCTTTCGGTTCTTCAGCGCCAGCACCGCTTTCAGTCTGGGATTCTGTCTGGATGTGATTTCGAGGATCTCAACCATCAAATTTTCTCCAGTTTGATTAAATCGTCGTTGTGTCCTATGAATACCAGCACATCATCCTGCATGATAACCGTTTCCGGATCAATGGATATGATAATGTCATTATTCCGCTTAATCGCCATAAGCGATACTCCGTGCCGTACCCGGAGGGACAGATCGGTGAGGCTTTTATTTATCCATTTATCCTTTGGCTTCAGTTCTGCGATGCTGTAATTAGAGGCTAATTCCATAAAATCTACAAAATTGGTTGAAACCAGATTGTTAGCAATCCGTATCCCCATATCCCTCTCAGGCAAAATAACGCGGTCCGCACCGATTTTATAAAGCACCTTCGCGTGATGCTCGCTTTGGGCCTTGGCAATGATGTGGGGAATCCCCAGTTCCTTCAGCATAAGGGTAACCAGTATGGAGGATTGGATATCGGAACCGATGGCTACAATCGCTACATCAAAATTCCGAACCCCCAGAGCCTTCAGGGCATTCTCGTCAGTAGCATCCGCCTGCACAACGTGGGTAACCCGATCCGCCAGTACATGGATATTATCATCATTTCGGTCGATTACCATAACCTCTTCGCCCAGATCGTTTAGCTTAACCGCCACGCTGGAACCAAACCGGCCAGCGCCAATGACCACATATTGTTTTTTCACCAGTAATCCTCCTAACCTATATTGATCTTCTCTTCAGGATAGTGATAGAGCGTCCGTGTTCCTTCTTTAACACCTGCGACAGCCAAGACCAGTGTAATGGGGCCTATCCGTCCGGCAAACATGGTGAGACTTAACAGCAGCTTGCCCACATCACTGAGGTCCGGAGTAATCCCCAGGGTAAGTCCAACAGTGGCAAATGCAGAGACGGTTTCAAAAAGAATCTGCAGGAAGGTGGCTTTGGTCTCCGTAAATGTCAGTATCAAAGTAACAAAGGTTACAAGGGTCAAACCTACTCCTGTTACTGCCAGTGCGTCATTAACCGACTCCCGGGAGAGTCGCTTCTCAAATATATTGGTGTCTTCCCGACCCAATATAATGGTTTTGATGGCAAGAAACAGGGTTGTAAATGTTGTTGTCTTAATACCGCCGGCCGTTGAGCCCGGTGAACCCCCGATGAACATAAGAATGATGGTGATAAAGGCCGTGGCCTGGGTGATATTGGCCAAATTCAGGGAGTTAAAACCCGCCGTACGGGGTGAAACCGAATGGAACATGGCCGAAACAAGCTTTCCCTTTGTCGTTAACGGTCCCATGGTGCCCGGGTTTGAATATTCAAACAGAAGAATTGTCAGAAAACCTGCACCCAGAAGAAAACCGGTGGTTGTCAGGACGATTTTTGAATGAAGATTCAATTTCCGAAAGTTACGGGTTTGAATGACATTCATAATAACAGGAAAACTGAGACCGCCGATTACAATTAATGCCGCGATGGTTCCAGACACTGTAATGTCATCAACAAACGGGACGATGGAAACGTATTTTCCGTATTCATCCCCCATATAGCCGCTGAAAATATCAAAACCCGCATTACAAAAGGCAGATATGGAATGAAATAGAGATGCAAATATGCCGTCTTTCCATCCGAAAAGGGGTACAAATCGGGTTGAAAGCAAAAGTGCTCCCGTCAGCTCCACGATGGCGGTGCCGATCAGGATTCGCTTGGTCATCTGAACAATGCCGGAGAGGCTGTAATGTCCAAGGGCCTTTTGCATCAATAGGCGGTTCTTAAGACCAATTCGCTTTCCCATCAGGAAAAACATCAGGGTTGTCATGGCCATAATCCCTAACCCGCCAATTTGAATCAGGCAGATAATCACCACTTTGCCGAAGGTGTTCCAGTAGGTTCCCGTATCCACAACCACCAGACCCGTGACGCATACAGCCGAGGTGGATGTGAACAGGGCATTAATGAAGCCGACGCATTCCCCCGTATTGGAAGCCCAGGGGGTATTAAGAAGTAACGCCCCTGCCAGTATTACAGCCGCAAATCCGGCAGCCAGAATCTGTGCCGGCTTCAGTGCCAGCAAGTCTTTAAACCTGCTAATCAGTTCTTTATTCATAAGGACTCCAATGTATGGTGCTTTGACGTTTGAACATAGCTATTATACCACTATGTGCAAACCTTTCAATCAATAAAAAAAACTACCTTCTGACATCAGAAGGCAGTGATTTATCAAACCATGGTTTTTTAAGCTTCCAATTTGGATTTAGCCAGTTCACAGAGTGCTTTGAAGCCTTCTGCATCATGGATAGCCATTTCGGAAAGCATTTTGCGGTTGATGTTGACTTCCGCACGTTTCAGACCATTGATGAATTTGCTGTAGGAAAGGCCGTTCATGCGTGTACCTGCGTTGATACGGGCGATCCAGAGCTTACGGAAGTCACGCTTTTTAAGCTTACGGCCAACAAACATGTCACGCAGGGAGTGCATAACTGCAGGATTAGCGGACCGGAATACCTTGCTTTTAAGACCCCAGAAACCTTTAGCCAGCTTAAGTATTTTTTTATGTTTTTTCTTGGCGTTAACGCCACCTTTAATTCTTGCCATTGGTAATAGCCTCCTTCAACATGGATTTAGAGATACGGAACCAGGGAAGCTACACGCTTCATATCGCTGGCGCTGACAACTGTTCCTTTGCGCAGGCCACGCTTACGCTTGGAAGATTTCTTGGTAAGAATGTGGCTTTTGTAGGCCTTTGCACGGACGAGCTTGCCAGTGCCGGTTTTCTTTACGCGCTTAGCTGCAGCACGTTTTGTTTTCATTTTAGGCATGGGTGTTTCCTCCTATCGGTTTAATTGCTATTTGGGAGCGATAATTGCTACAAGACTACGGCCTTCCATCAGAGGTTTACGTTCAATAACCACGTCTTCTCCCAGCATGCCGACAAACTTGTCCATGACAACTCTCGCCATATCGGTGTTGCTCAACTCGCGGCCTCTCATACGAAGGGCGGCTTTTACCTTGTCGCCCTCTTGCAGAAACCGTTTCGCATGGCCCACCTTCGTTTCAAGGTCGTGCATCTCAATCTTAAGGCTGAGCCGCACTTCCTTAATCTGAACTTGTGTCTGCTTTTTCTTTGCTTCTTTGTCACGCTTCTGCTGCTCATAACGGAATTTGCCGTAATCCATAATCTTGCAGACCGGCGGCACCGCCTGAGGGGCAATTTTGACCAAATCCAGCTTCTTTTCAAGAGCAATCGCGTAAGCATCCTTCGCTGTCATTACGCCCAACTGCGATCCATCTTCATCAATCACCCGGAGTTCTTTATCCCGAATGGCTTCATTGATCTCTGTTTTTTTAATAACCACACCTCCTTTAATCAAGAAAAACTGTTCATCCGCTATTTTCGTTTCATTACCGCCATACAAAAACAAAAAAGGCGGATAATGAATTATCCGCCTTACACATGCATAAGAAACCTGCGTGACTGTGTTGACCGGGCGAACTAAGCGTTGCCGGGTGAGAAGCGGATAACTTCTACTTGTGTCATCACAACAGTGATATTGTATACCATGAACCACAGTGTGTCAACGTAATTTATCACTGCGTCCCGCTTTTTCCTAATAAGCCCTTAACAGGTTTCACCTACAACCGATGTGCGAAGCGAACGCGCACCGGTTCGACGCTATGCCAGTATCTTTGGCAAGTCATCCGGGCTTATTTAGTGGGCTGAACTTCGGCTCCCACCCGGAAACTCTGGCGGTCCATATCCTTGTCCTTCTGCCGTTTCCAGCTATGGAGAACCAGGGCCAGGGTTACAACGCCGTAGGATACGAACATACGGAAGTATTCCCCGATCATGGCGTTGCCTGTCACGTACTTGCCGGCCATGGGCATTACGATGAACATCAGGTGGAACAGCGCCGTACCGATGATGGCGTTGGGAATGGTGGCTTTAGCAACCGTAGCGCCACCCACCAGCAGTGCTGCAGCTGCAAACAGAGCTGCCTGATCGGCACCGTTGTATGTGTTCAGGGTTCCGATATTCTGCAGGTAGATGATTTGACCATATGCCGCAAGAACGGTGGAAATAACGATGGACTGGATCCGCGTTTTTTCAACGGCAATACCGGCTGTGCCGGAAACATGCATATCCTGGCCAACGGCCCGCATATCCTGACCCAGCTTTGTCTTGCGGAACCAAACCGTGAACAGACAGATCAGACCGATGATCATGAATGTCCCAACGGGTATGCCGACATCTCCGAGCTTCACGAACAACAGGTTGTCGAAGCCCTTGGCAACGTTAAGGTTCAGGGCGTTCCTTACTCCGTATCCTCTGGAAAGCAGCATCCCTGCCTTTTGGAAGGGAATGATGGAGCCGCACAGGTACAGTAGAAAGAATTGATAGATACCGGATATGAAGAGACCCAGCATCATAGAGGTGATCATCTCGCGGCCTTTGGCGCGGTTAAGCACAGCACCGCCGAAATACCCCAGGGCCATGGCGATGGGCGTAGCGACCAAAGCTGCAAGCAAGAGTCCCGGCGCACCTTTGATGCCCCAATCGGTTATGAAGATCAGACCGATCTGACCCGCCATGGCGCCGAGTACCATTCCGAAGTTGATCCCCATCCCTGCCATAACCGGCAACAGAAGGGCCAAAACCAGGAAGGAGTTCCGGACAAGCCGTGTAACGAGGTTGTTGAGCAGATAGGATGTCGAGAACTGTGACAGCGGAATCGCAAGCATAAGGATGATGAGAAACATTACGGGTACAACGCTTCCCGTAAGAATTTTGTTTAATTTATTCTTGTCGATTTTCATGGTCTACCTCGCTTTCCGCGTCAGTGCATATACGATCAACCCGTTGGATACGATGATCCGGATGATCTCAGATACGTCAATGTTGATCGCACTGTTGATGACTGAAGGCGTCATTGTCAGGATACCCTGGAACATGAATGTTCCAATGATTACATGCATAATGGTGGCCTTGTTTACGGAAGCGCCGCCCAAAAGAACTGCAGCAACAGAGGGGAAAACAAATGCAAGCGGTGCGTTATACATCTGTATAAATCCGAAGCTCTGCTGATAGACGACCATACCTACTGCGGCAATCATTGTGGAGAGAACAACGGATATTGTCCGCATCTTATCAATGCTGATCCCGGATGCTCTTGCATAATCAGGGTTTGATCCAACAGCCGTCATTGCCGTCCCCATTTTGGTCTTGAAGAAGCCCCAAACCAGGAAGGACATGAATGCAAAGAACACAAGCATGCCTGTTGGCACGATAAGATACTTGTTCACTTCAATCTTCATGAAATCGCTGATAGCATGGATCCAGTACTCCTGGACACTGATGGTGGTACGGAGGCCTTCGCCTTTAAAGCCCTGAACGCTGGCCGGGTTGCTGAAGGGAAGAATCAGCCACATCATGTTCATAAAGAACACGAAGGAGAAGCCCACATAGGTTGCGATGATCATTTCATCACCCTTAACCCGGTTCAGCAGTTCCCCGTAAATCCATCCGAATAAGGCTGCAAACGCAAGCCCCACCAGCATCGCCACAATGATGCCGGGAGCGCCGACCAAGTTGAATTCCAGGCTCATAACCGCACCGATCATCCCGGCCACCAAACCAACCGGGATTCCGAAGTTAAGACCGCAGCCCGACTGGATCATGGGAACCATGGAAAGCACCATGATGGAGCTCATGCCGAAACGTACGATAACATCATTCAGGGATGTATCAAGGCGCACACCGAAAAATGGGGCAGCTACAAATAATGCGACCAGGAAGAGGCCGATGATGACACGGGGCCATCCAAAGTCCTTAATGAAACTGTTTATCGCAACCATGTCTTCTCACCCTCTTCATTGATTTGATATTCTCCGGCCATCAGGAGGCCGTAGTCTGCAATTTCCGCATGAGGAGGCAGAATTCCGAAAATCTTGCCTTCGCATACGATTGCGATCCGGTCACAAACCGAACGCAGCTCTTCAAGCTCAGATGAGATGATCACGACCGTGGTCCCGTTTTCCTCATTGTATTTACGAAGGGCATCCAAAACCAGCTTCTTTGCACCGACGTCAATACCGCGAGTCGGTTCGGATACAAACAGCAGGCTTGGTTCCATGGCGAAGGCCTTGGCCAGACAAACCTTCTGCTGGTTTCCGCCTGAAAGATTCCGAGACAGTTGTCTGGAGCTGGTGCAACGAATTTGCAGCTCGTCGATATATTCTTGAGCGCATTCTTTCATGGCTTTATCATCGCGGACCTTGATGAGGCCCCCCAGATACTTCTTGAGGAATTTTTCCTGAACCTGCATGGCGTTAAATGCAATGTTCCAATCAATCGGCTCGTCCAAAAGAAGCCCTACACCTCGACGATCCTCGGAAACGAAAGCGATTCCGCTTTTCAGCGCATTGAAGGTGTTGTTGAGTTCAAGGGGCTTGCCTTCAAAAAACATTTCACCACCGGAAGCAAAAAGTCCCATGATTCCGTTAGGAATGCCGAGCTTACCCTGCCCTGCCAGACCACCGATTCCGAGAATTTCACCCCGGCGCACCTTCACGCTCACGTCCCGGATCGTTTCACCGGGCATGTCCACCCAAAGATGTTTTGTTTCAAAGATAATATCATTGGGATCAATCGGCTTCATTTCCTTCTTGTGTTCGCCGCCGCCCTCACCGACATCCCGGCCTACCATCCATTCAGCGATCTGACGGACGTTTACGCCTTCCTTCGGTGTTTCAACAACAACAACGCCGTCCCGCAGAACAACGATGGTGTCGCATACGGAAGTGATCTCATGGAGTCTGTGAGATATGAAGATGATGGATACACCGGTATCCGCCAGGCGTCTCATGGACTGCAGCAGGATCTCGGCTTCAGTTTCTGTTAACACCGCTGTCGGCTCATCAAGCACAATCAGTTTGACAAGGTCCCGGTCGATCTCTCTGGCGATTTCGATGAATTGCTTATGCCCTACCGGCATTTCTGAAACCAAGGTGTCCACATCCAGATGAACGCCAAGGGTATCGATTGCACGATTAGCGTTTTTCTTGATTTCCGGCATATCGATGGTTTCAAGCCGTTTACCCAGAACCTTTGAAATCACGCTGCTTTTGGTTTTTTCCATGTTCAGCAGTATATTCTCAGCCACAGTAAAGCCCGGAATCAGGGAAAACTCCTGATGCACCATCCCGATGCCTGCTTTCAATGCATCCGAAGAATCACTGAAGTTGATTTTTTCGTTGTCAAGATAAACCGCACCTTCATAACCACCCGTTTCAGCAATAACCGGCATGCCGAACAGGATCTTCATCAATGTTGATTTGCCGGCACCGTTTTCGCCGACCAGACCCAGAATCTTTCCCTTGCCCAGTGTGAAGTTTACATCCTTCAGCACTCGGTTTCCGTCGTATTCTTTACCAACGCTTTCTACACGAAGTATTGCGTTTTCTGTAGACACTAAGTTCACCTCTTACGATTACAAGAATAAGTGCAACACGCCCATATTTATGTCTTTTTTGAAATATTTTGTCCTCAACATGTTAGGAACGGCCATTATGGCCGTTCCTAACATGTTAAAGTGACTGGATTTACTTGATGGTTTTGTATTTCTCGGGAACAACTTCTTTGGTGTTTCCAAGGTAACCTTGACCAAATACATAGGTATCTTGGTAAACCATCAGGTGGTTTGTCTTCTCTTCATTGGAAACGCGATCGAAGTAGAAGGAACCGTTCCACTCAGCACCCGGAGTGTACATGTTGAAGCACTTCATCATGTCGTCTTTGGAGTCTTTCTTCATGGTGCCTTCAGCAACCTGTTTACCAAACTCTGTCAGAGCTTCAGTAGCAGTGTAGCCATAGGAGTAAGCCCATGTGCCCATTCTCTTAGCGCCGCCCTTTTCAACAACAGTTGCTTCAACTTTTTTCAGGATTTCAGGCCAGTTGCCGGCTTCAGCCTTCAGGTCGATACCGAATGCGCCCGGGTATCCCATGATTGGTGAAGGAAGGTCTGGTTCTACGAAGATAGCGCCAAGCTCAGCTACACGCTTCAGAAGAGGCTCAGTCTGAGCATCGTTTGTGCAGAAGAATGCAGTGTCTTTGCCGTATTTCTCAACCCAAGCAGGCATCTTTTCAAGGATGAACTGTTGAGCGCCCGGTACGCCGACATCACTCATCGGGTCTGGAGCTGTTTCGAATACAAATTTCAGGCCAAGATCCTTACAAGCTTCTTCCATGATATTGCGTCGAACGGAAAGAAGCTCGATGCTCATGTGACGTGGGAAGGAAATGTGCACGAAAGTTTTAGCGCCCATTTTCTTAGCAGCCAGAATCATCAGGTAGCCACGGTTGATGTTGTCAGGGTCGATAACATAATCGGAAGCGCCTTCGATCATAGCAGTATCTTCTTGTGAAGAGTTAGCAAGAAGGAGGATCTCCGGATTCTTTTCACGGATTTGTTGGAATGCAGCAACAGTTCCGGGAATTGCTTGGTTCACGACGATGGCTTTCATATCGGGGTCATCAGCCAGACCGACGATAGTGGAAATGGTTGTTTCCTGCTCTTGCATGAAGTTGTCTGGGTATGTAACGTGTTTGATCATTCCGCCGCTGGCTGCATCGCCGTACTTCTTGATCATTGCTTCTGCGCCCCGGAGTTCATCCTCGGATTGAGAAACCGTACCTGTTACAATACCGATGTGGATCTTAGCCGCTTCTGCAGCTGCCGGCTCAGCCGCAGGTGCTTCTGCTGCTGGCGCTTTTGGTGCACAAGCCGCTAAGCTTGCTACCATAGTGAGGATCAATCCAAATGCTAATGCTTTCTTGAACATCAAGTATCCCCCTTGTTCGTTTTTTTCGAGCTATGCCCGTTTATAATCACAGATGGTTTCATCTGTCATTACCTTTAAGTACACAATAATTCACAGTTATTCACATTGGCAATCGGAAAAGGTTCATAAAGCTATTTTGAAAATTAAGTGTTTCCAATGACATCATACGTTTAAACCGCGAGTATGTCAAATTCATCACACGGATATATATGCAACAAACCCGCCAACAGTGCATATATATGCATTTTACTTCAAAAACACGCGTATGTATTGCTATTACAGGGTTTCATCCATAAAAATTATGCTTGCATTTTTTTTCAAAATGATTCCTCACCTTAGGAGACTGATAAACCGTTGAAAAACTGCGATTCTTAACACCGCTGTCAATCCTGCCATCCATCCTTTCTCCTCTTTCTCATAATAAACACCGTATATATTAATGATTTGTAATATTTTTCGATGCCAACTATAAATATTCTTACACGTATCAAAGGCTTGATATGTCTGCACACTTTTATTTTCAATATATTCGAACGATTTTATAAACGCTGTGCCATTATCCGTTGCGTTTTTTTCGTATGCTCATCCACCAAATTGCCTGTTTCAGGTGTTGGTTTGATTACAAATTAATGCGAATCCAGTGCATACATATCAAAGTTTTAAATTTTCTTAACAGGTTCAATATGATTTATTCTTAAGCCCATTATGACCTTTTACAATATTGCTTAGCCCGCGAAACGCTTTCCGAATTTAAAAGAAGAAGCAATCGGCCTTAAAAACCGACTGCTTCTTTCTGATAATGTGATGAAGTGAATCAATCCGTATACAATTTACCTAAAGAGGCAGCTGTTCGAGAAGACGTTCGCTGATTTCCTTCTGGATCTTTTCTACGATACGATCATAACGCATCGCACCCAGTTCTCCAAGATCTCTGGAACGCACGGCTACCGTTTTTTCTTCCACCTCTTTGTCTCCCAATACAAACATGTATGGAACCTTCTCTACTTGGGCCTCCCGGATCTTATATCCGATCTTTTCCTGACGGCCGTCCACGTGGGAACGGATACCAAGCTTTTTAAGCGCAGAGGACAGTTCCTTGGCATATTCAACGTGCCGATCGCTGATTGCAATGATACGTACCTGCTCAGGAGCCATCCAGGTTGGGAACTTGCCTGCAAACTGCTCAATCAGGATTCCGATAAACCGCTCGATGCTTCCAAACGCAACCCGGTGTATGACCACTGGGGTGTGTTTTTCACCGTCTTTTCCGATATAATTCAGTTCGAACCGTTGGGGAAGCTGCATATCCAGCTGTATCGTTCCGCATTGCCATGTGCGGCCGATACAATCTTCCAGATGAAAGTCAATCTTTGGACCGTAAAAAGCGCCGTCACCTGCATTGATTTTATAGTCCAGTTCCAGCTCATCAAGAGCTGACTTAAGTGCGGTTTCAGCCAGAGCCCAGTCTTCATCCGTTCCGATGGAATTTTCAGGCCGCGTTGAGAATTCAACATGATATTTAAAGCCGAATGTTTTATATACCTCGTCAATCAGCTGCGCAACGCATTTGATTTCTTGAGCAATTTGTTCGGGAAGCATAAAGATATGGGCGTCATCCTGAGTAAATGCACGCACGCGCATCAGCCCGTGCAGGGCGCCGGAGAGCTCATGTCGATGAACCCGCCCCACCTCTCCCATACGGATGGGAAACTCGCGGTAGGAGTGCATGTCCTGCTTATAAACCAGCATTCCTCCAGGACAGTTCATCGGTTTTACGGCATAATCCTCCTCGTCAATTTGAAGCGCATACATGTTGTCCTTGTAGTTAAACCAATGCCCTGAGGTTTCCCAAAGCTTGCGGTTAAGCATGATCGGAGTCTCAATCAGCTGGTAGTCGTAGCGGTCATGAACCTCGCGCCAGTAATCCATCAATTCATTCTTTAAGGCCATTCCGTTGGGAAGGAAGAAAGGAAAACCCGGACCCTCATCCAGCAGCGCAAATAACCGGAGTTCTTTTCCCAACTTGCGGTGATCTCGTTTCTTTGCCTCTTCCAGTTTATGCAGATACTCTTCCAAGAGCTTGGCTTTGGGGAATGAGGTGCCATATACCCTCTGAAGCATTTTATTCTTTTCGCTGCCACGCCAGTATGCACCGGCAATGCTGGTAAGCTTTACAGCCTTAACCAAAGCGGTGGAGGGTGCATGGGTTCCGGCGCAGAGGTCCGTAAATTCCCCTTGTTTATAGAAGGAGATTGCCGCATCTTCAGGAAGGTCTTGAATAAGCTCAACCTTATAGGTCTCGCCCTTTTCCTGCATAAATTTGATGGCTTCGTCACGGGGAAGCTCAAAACGCTCCAGTTTCAGGTCCTCCTGAACGATCTTCTGCATTTCCTTTTCGATTTTTTCAAGATCTTCCGGCTTGAAGATATGCTCGGAATCAAAATCATAATAGAATCCGTTATCAATGGCCGGTCCGATGGCAAGCTTGGTGCCGGGGAACAGACGCAGCACTGCCTGTGCAAGGATATGAGAGCTGGTATGACGGAAACTGTCCATCCCTGCTTCGTCTTCAAATTTCAGAATGCTGATGGCGGCATCTTCGTTCAGGGGTGTGCTTAGATCCACAACATTTCCGTTGATTTCTCCAACAACGGATTCCTTTGCTAACCGTTCACTGATGGATTTCGCCACGTCGTAGAGGGTTGTCCCCTTTTCGTACTGCTTTTGTGAGCCATCCTTCAGCGTTACTGTAATCATACTCATTGCGATTCCTCCTTTTATTTTCAAAAACAAAAAGCTCACGTCCTGGTTAAGGGACGTGAGCTATCACGCGGTTCCACCCTGATTGAATACTTCCTCTCAGTTGGCCTCTACCGGAGCCACCCGTCGGGATTTCGCAAACACTACTTACCCGCCGCTTAAAAGGTGTTTTCACAGAACTCCGCTAAAAGGCTCTCAGCCGTGGCCTTTCTCTCTTGAAACCGGTCCATTCTGTTACTCGTCTTCATCATCGCATAACTTTTAATTATTGTAGCATTCCGGCAGACAATCTGCAAGAAGTCCATAGAATTTTCGGCTCATTTTAATCTCTGGACCATGCGCTGGGGCTAAGAACAGCCAGTATGGTGAATATTTCAAGACGGCCGAACAGCATCAATGCAGAAAGCACCGTTTTGCTGAAATCGCTGAGTCCTGAATAATTGCACATAGGTCCCACAAATCCGAAACCCGGTCCTACGTTTCCGATGCAGGCGGCGGCAGCACTGGCCGCGCTTATAAAATCGATATTGTCCAAGGATAATAGGAGAACGCCAAAGGCATAAAGCATCATGTAACTGAAAAAGAAGGCGGTTGTTGCAGACATGATCCCCACCGGAACCGTCTTTTTTCCCAAGCGGATCTGTACAACGGCTCTGGGATGCAGGATCTTGACGATTTCTGCCTTTACCAGCTTGAGGAGCAGCAGTATGCGGATATCCTTGATACCTCCGCTGGTTGAACCGGCGCATCCCCCTACAAACATTAAAAGAAACAGGATCACTTTGGAAAAGGTGGACCACTGATCAAAGTCCACTGTGGCGTACCCCGTAGTTGAAATGATGGATGCCACCTGAAAAAAGCTGTTGCGCAGAGCATTGCCGATCTGCCCCCCTTCAGTTGGCAGGATATTTACGGCAATCAGCAAGGTGGCGGCAAATACAATCCCGAGAAACAGTCTCAACTCCTGATCCTTTAACACATTTCTCCATTTCCCTTTGTACAGTGCATAGTATAAAGAAAAATTGCAGGATGCCATAACCATGAAAATACCGATGATCCAGTGAATCGCAGGATTTGCATAGGCCCCTATGCTGATGTTCTTGTTGGAAAATCCCCCGGTACCCACTGTGCCAAATGTATGTATGGAGGCATCGAACCAATTCATCCCTGCCCCCATCAGCAGTATAATTTCTACCAGGGTCATAACAACATACGTTGTGTAAAGAATCCGCGCAGTGTCGTTGATCCTTGGCGTAATTCGATCCGTAATGGGCCCTGGCGATTCCGCTTTGAACATTTGAAATCCGCCTATTCCAACAGCTGGAAGAATTGCAACGGTGAAGACCAGTATGCCCATACCGCCGATCCAGTGCGTAAAGGAACGCCAGAACAAAATTCCCATAGGGAGGATCTCAACATTGGGTATCAGCGTAGCCCCAGTGGTGGTAAACCCCGAAACCGCCTCAAAGAAGGCATCCGTCATCGTCGGAACGCTGCCGGACCAAAGAAGCGGAAATGCCCCCACAATTGAAAACACCAACCATCCCAAAGAAACAATGGCGAGCCCTTCCCTGGCCTTCAGCTTGCTGTCCTTAACCTTTATCCTCATACATAGAAAGCCGCATACAAGGCAGAGAAGAATGGTATCCAGAAAAGCGTTGAAATCATGTTGCCCATAATAAAATGAAATGCCTATGGCAGGAAGCATAAAGGCTGCTTCAAGTACCAGAAGGACCCCGATAACTCTGAACACGGCGGGATAATTCACTGAAAAAACCTCCGATTTGCGGTTTTGCAAATAAATCTGGGGGAACAGGACTGTTCTTATGGCTGAACAATACCATTCGGTCACCCTCCTGGAGCCTGATGTCCTTTCGGGGCTTCATATACTCTTTGCCCCGTATAATGGCACCCAGCTTGATTCCTTTGGGAAAAGGAATTTCTGAAATTTTATGTCCCATTATAATTGTGCCGGTATCTGCCACCAGCTCTGTAATCTCCGTCTGACCGTCCAACATGAGCGAAGGAAGAAGCGTTTCGTTATTATGGATGAAACGTATGATGTTCCCGATGGAAATCGTTATCGGATTAAACGCACTGTCAATGGGCAACCGGTCTACCAGCGACGTGTAGTTGGACCGACTGATCTTCGCGATGACCTTCTTTACACCGCTCTGCTTTGCCATCAGGGCCATCAGCAGATTCTGTTCATCGTAACCGGTAACGCTGACAAACGCATCCATTTTTTCAATACTCTCTTCTTGCAGCAGATTAATGTCCGTGCCATCACCGTTTATAATCAGGGCATTGGGGAACTCATCTGACAGCACTTTGCTTCGCAGCTTGTTTTCTTCAATAACGGTTACCGATAGTCCGTATTTAAGCAGCTTTTGAGCCAGATAATACCCGGTTTTTCCACCACCAAGGATCATGACACGGCGTATCTCGTCTTTCTCCAGGCGTTCGCCATAGTAATCATAATGATCACTGAGTCGGTTCAGCGTATTTCGCCTCCCTATAATATAAAGGACGTCACTTTCCTGAAGCTGGGTGTATTGATCTGGAATCAGCACTTCTCCGTTTCGGCTTAATGCAGCGATGAACATGCCCTCCACTTCAATGGCTTGAACGGGCTTTCCTATATGATCATTAAGCTGACTGCCATTGATATCTACTAAGGATATGGTGTTCTTCGCAGTGGCTGTAAGGTTGATCCGCTGATGTTTCAGAAGATATCGGCCGATTTCTGCCGCGGTGGCCATATCCGGATTAACAATGTAATCAATGCCCATTTCTTTTTTGAAAAAGTCTGTCTGCGAGGTGTATTCCGGATTTCTGATCCGGGCAATGGTACGGGGGCATCCCAGTTTTTTTGCCATGGAGCATATCAGGGTATTGGTTTCGTCGCTGGAGGTGACACTGATCACCATGTCCTGATTCGGAATATCTTGACTTCGCAGGAGTTCAAAATCCGTTCCGCTGCCCAATATGGTCATAACATCCAGATGGTCATTGACACGTTCAATAGCCTTCTCATTCTGGTCAATCAGAATAATATCGATGCTTCTTTTGTCCAACGCCTCTGCCAGTCTATAGCCAAACTTGCCTGCACCAACGATTATTGCGCGCATAGTAAACCCCTTCTATAGTGAATGAACCTTGGTTTCCGGGTAAACCCCAGGCACCCAAGCACTTGCCATTTCAAGTATAACGTTAATCCGCTATTTATTAAAGAGATTCGTCTGACAATTCAAATCCCGTCTTCCGAAATCTGAACAGTAAAAAGACACCTCCGTATAAAACGAAGATGCCTTTTGTTGGAGCGGAAAAAAGCGAAGCGCTTGAAGATGCAGCGAAGCGGAATCTGAACGTCCGTAATGTACGGTTCAAATCCCGTCTTCCACCGTACGAAGTAAAAGACACCGTCGTATATAACGACGATGCCTTTTGTTGGAGCGGAAGACGGGATTTGAACCCGCGACCCTCGCCTTGGCAAGGCGATGCTCTACCACTGAGCCACTTCCGCAAATCTTGGTGCCCAAGGGCGGAATCGAACCACCGACACGTGGATTTTCAGTCCACTGCT
>CAZYQI010000040.1:0-26177 GCA_964649745.1 uncultured Peptostreptococcaceae bacterium
GCATCGCCTTGCCAAGGCGAGGGTCGCGGGTTCAAATCCCGTCTTCCGCTCCATTTCATTCCTCGAAAGACGGGATTTGAACCTACATTAAGGACGTTCGGATTCCTCTTCGCTGCATCCTCAAGCGCTTCGCTTTTTTCCGCTCCACTTCTTTACACTCCATAGTATGTGCTCATAGCTCAATCGGATAGAGCACCGGCCTTCTAAGCCGGGGGTTTGGGGTTCGAATCCCTATGGGCACGCCAAAAGAACACAGCGAATGCTGTGTTCGTTTTTCTTTAACGATACCAATGAAACAGCACTGATTGCCCCTGATGGGGGATTATAAAAGGAGAAAAATGCATTTCGAAAAATTAAACCTCATTCCAACGATCCGCGCAGCACTGAAAACAGAAGGCTACACAATCCCCACCGAAATTCAGACACAAGCCATTCCCCCGCTTCTTGAAGGACGGGACCTGGTGGGATGTGCTCAGACAGGAACCGGAAAAACCGCTGCGTTTGCCATCCCGATTCTACAGATCCTTTCGGAGGATAAAGCCCAGAGCCGATTTCCCCGAACCATTAAAGCCTTGGTATTAACCCCCACCCGAGAACTGGCGATTCAAATTGGAGAAAGCTTTACGGCCTATGGTAAAAATACCGGCCTTAAGAATCTTGTTATTTTCGGCGGTGTTCCACAGCGGCCTCAGACCGAAGCCCTCAAGCGCGGGGTTGATATTCTGGTGGCCACTCCGGGACGGCTGCTGGACCTGATCAACCAGAAACACATCCACCTTCATAACGTGAAAGCCTTTGTACTGGACGAAGCGGACCGGATGCTGGATATGGGTATGGTCATGGACGTGAAGCGTGTGATCACCCATTTGCCGGCCAAACGGCAGACCATGCTTTTTTCCGCCACTATGCCGCCGGAGATTACTAAGCTGGTGGATTCCCTTCTGACAAATCCGGTGAAGGTAGCGGTGACCCCTATTTCCTCCACGGTGGACATTATCCGGCAAGGGGTTTATTTTGTCGGAAAGAAAGAGAAGAAGTCTCTGTTGGTTCATGTCCTGAAGGATAAGGCCATTGAATCTGTTCTTATATTTTCCAGAACCAAGCGTGGTGCGGACCGGATTGTTAAGGATCTTTCCCATGCTGGGGTTCATGCCCAAGCCATCCACGGCGATAAGTCTCAGAATGCCCGTCAGGCAGCCCTCAACAATTTCAAAGCCAAAAAGACCCGGATATTGGTCGCCACAGATATCGCCGCCCGAGGAATTGATGTGGATGAGCTTTCCCACGTCATCAACTATGATCTTCCCAATATACCGGAGACCTATGTCCACCGGATAGGCCGTACCGGCAGGGCGGGATCGGGAGGAGTGGCTCTTTCCTTCTGTGATATGGAGGAACGCGCTTATCTGAAGGATATCCAGAAGGTGATTTCAAAGATCATTCCGGTTATTGAGGACCACCCCTATGCGGCATCGGGGGAACAACCGGCTGAAAAGAAGGTGGAGCTTCCCAGAGCGGTGGCGGCAAAATCCCGACCAAGAGGATTTCACCCCCGCAGCAGGAACAAACAATAGAATCATTATCAACCCAATAGAAAGAGCTATCTCAAGCCAGGAGCAACTGTTCCTGATTGAGATAGCTCTTTTCGTTAACAATTAGCTTGAGGGGCCCTCGGAGTTGACGATGACAATCCCTGTGATAACGGCCCCCAAAGCCAGCAAAAGAACAGGGCGAAGGGATTCCTCCGGAAGGAAAACAGAGGACAGCAGGACCCCCCAGATCGGTATCTGGAATTTGTTGATGGAAACCTTACTGACAGGGTGGTGCTTCAGCAGCAGGTACCAGATGGCAAAGGCTGAAGCGGAAAGAAAAGCCAGATAGAAAAGAAGGGCACCGGAAACAAGGGTGAAGTGAATCGCATCGAAGCCTACTAAGCTTCCTCCGGTGAGAATCAGAACAGAAGAACCTAAAGTGAGTTGATAACCCGATACAAGCACCGGGTCAAGATTCCGGGTGGAGTCCTTTGCCATCAGCAAGGCAACCGCCCCTAAAAAGGAGGAGAGCATAATCAACCCGTCCCCTCCCCAGTTGAAGGACAGAACGGCGCCATCGTGAACGTTGGCAAGAAAGACGCCGCTGAATCCGATGATAAGCCCAAGCCATTTTTTTAGGGATAGAGAATCGTTTCGGTAATGGAAATGCGCCAGTATGATGGCGAAGAAAGTCCCTGTGGAGCTGATGATGGAGCCGTTGATGCCGGTGGTATGGAAAAGACCGAAATAGAAGCACAGGTATTGCAGGGTGGTCTGTACGATGCCGATTTTAAAAAGGGTGGGCCAGTCTTTTCGGTCAATGTGCAGTGAGATACCGGCCAGCCGGGCAAACGCCAGGGTCAACAGGCCGGCGAGAAAGAAACGGTAACCGGCGAAAAGAATCTGGCAGGTTACCGGCTGATCCGCCAATCCCAGCAGTCGGTTGCTGATCTTAAGGACGGGGAACGCGCTTCCCCATAGCAGGCAGCTGATCGTTGCCAGAATTGGCAGCGTTCGTTTGTCTTGAAAAGTGATCATGGAATCCTCCTTCAGATACCAGTGTACCATTAATTTTAGTGTATACTGAAAGAAAAACAACCGGAACGGCGGCGGGATTCTCATGGCATAAAGGTGGAGGCTGACTGCGTGGATAATGGTGTCAGAGTAGTCGATCGTGTGTTGGATGTATTGGAAGCCATATCAAGATCCAAAACCCCCATGGGGCTGAATGAACTTGCGGAAGCAACAGCCCTAAGTAAGACAACCGTATTTCGCCTTCTGGCGACACTCAAAGGCAGAGGTTACGTGGAAAAAAACAGAAACGGTACGTATTCCATCGGACCAAAGCTGTTTGAAACGGTAAGTTATCATATCAACAACCTGGAGCTTCAGACCGAATCAAAGCCCTATCTGGCCACCCTGGGGGCGGAGCTGAATTTAACCACACACCTGGGGATTTTGGACGGAATGGAGGTGGCGTATCTTGAGAAGATGGATACGTTTCCCAACCCCCGTCTTTATACCCAGGTGGGCTATCGTTCTCCGGCCTGCTGCTCATCCATGGGGAAGTGCCTGCTTTCCTGCCTGGCAGGGGACGAACTGGAGGAATTGCTGCATAACTACTCCTTCAAACAATACACCCCCAATACCGTTAAGAACGCGCAGGAATTGAAGGCGGTTCTAAAAAAAGTACGACTGCAGGGGTGGGCCATGGACAATGAGGAATATCAGACAGGACATCGCTGTATAGGAGCCCCGATTTTTGATTACCGGGGAGATGCAGTGGCAGCCATAGGTGCCAGCGGACCGGTTACCCAGCTGACGGATGAAAAACTGGAAAAGGTGATTCGAAGCGTTCAGGATGTTGCCAATGACATTTCCCGTAGAATGGGATATATTCGTTAAAAAAAGACGCAGGAGCCCTGAAACAATCGGGGCCTGCGTCTTTTCAGTGAGAGAGCTCTCAGCTGAGGATGTTTTTCAGAACGATGGACTTTAGACGGGTCACTTCATCGAAGGTAGTAAGCACGCCTTCTGTGCCGATTCCGGAATATTTGTAGCCGCCAAAGGGCATCTCGAAGCTACGGAAGAAGCTGGCGCCATTGATGACTGCACCGCCGCATTCCAGAGCGTTAGCAACCCGGAAGCCGGTTTTCATGTCCTGAGTGAACACGCAGCCGCACAGTCCAAACTTTGAGCCATTGGCAATTGCAACAGCTTCCTCCTCGGTATCGAAACCGATGATGGGGACTACGGGACCGAAAATCTCCATATCGACGGCAACGTCGGCGTCCTTGGGTACATCCCCAATAACCGTGGGTTCAATAAAGGCGCCGTTTCGTTGGCCGCCAAGCAGGAGTGTTCCCCCTTGATGAATCGTCAACTGGATTTGTTTTTCAACCTCAATGGCGGCCTTTTCGCTGATCAGGCAACCGATCTGGGTTTCTTCAAGGGCGGGGTCTCCCTGTTTAAGCAGCTTGATCCGGGCAATGGCTTTTTCGGTGAATGCCGATTTCAGGCTGTTGTGGATAATAAAGCGTTTTGACGCGCAACAGACTTGACCGGTATTGTACATACGGCCCCAGATCATTTCTTCCACCGCCAGATCCACATCTCCGTCCTTCAAAACGATAAAGGCGTCGTTGCCGCCCAGCTCCAGCGCTATATGCGCCAAATGATCGGCTGCAATTTTTGCCGTTTCAATCCCCACTTCCGTGGAGCCTGTCAGCGTGATGGCGTGGACATCCGGGTTGCTGCACAAAGCGGCACCCACGACAGAGCCCCGGCCAGTGACAACGCTAATGGCACCGGGGGTTACCCCGGCCTCAGCCAAGAGTGCCGTGAGGCGGCATAAGGTAAGAGGGTTGTCGGTGGAAGGCTTTACAATGGCTGCATTTCCTGCCAAAAGGGCAGGTGCCACCTTTTGGTCGAACAGGTCACAGGGGAAATTGAATGGGATAACGCAGGCGATGACGCCGATGGGTTCCCGTTGAGTGAGCAGCAGGGTTTTGTCCTGGCCGGCTTCGAGCCCGGCGGGGATGACGGTGCCATACAGATGCTTCGCTTTCTCAGAGAATGCCTTGAAGGCGATGGGGATATTTCCGATTTCTGCTCGTGCTTCCCGTATGGGTTTTCCGGTTTCTTGAGACAGGGTCTGTGCAAGCTCTTCCTTACAGGCCTCTACCTTTTCAAGAAAACGCATAAATATTTCAACCTTTTGATAGACGGGAACCTTTGCCCAGATTTTTTGAGCCACCTTGGCCGAGTGTACAACCTTCTGAATATCTTCATCCGTAGCTGCCGGAACGGTGTCAATAACGGCTCCGGTGGCGGGATTTATCACATCAATTGTCTTTCCGTCACCTGCATCAGCAGGAATTCCGGCAATAATCATCTTCATAGGGATTCTCCTTGTTGGTAGGGTTTATTTCTCAAAACCTGTGAAGGAGAGCATTAATCCTCCGCAGGTGTTGCTGCCGTCCGCTTCAAAACCATATTCACCGAAGGTGAATTCTACAATGAAGGGAACATCGCCGGCAGCGGTCTGAATTTCTTTCACGACTTCATCAATGCGATCTGCGATCCCGGCTCTGCGCCCCCCGCAGTGTACCAAATGGTAGGCTCCTGGATTTTTCACACGGGTCTTAAGTGTATTGAGGGTGTCCCCGGTGGAGGATATGAGTTCGTCTACGGTTGCTTCCATCCGTATCACAGCGGTTCCCTCGGCCAGCTTGTTCCCAACGGCCATGGAGTAATCATCGTTGCCGTTCATCGGGTGTCGGATTGCTGTCAGATCCCCCAGCCGGTCTTTTACACCCAGCGGCGAACAGATGGTTTCAATGAGAAGTGCCGATCCTTTCAAGGAATCCGGCGAAACGCCACGCCACTGCGCATATTTTTCCACAGCCGGGATGCCGTCAATGGCGATCAGGGTGCGGTCCTGATCAACCTTTGTGATGATTCCACGATCTGCGGTTTCCCTGTATGCTCCGGTGAACTGATTGGCAATAGCCTTGTCGGTATAAATGAAGGCCACTGCTACACCATCTGCGTGTACTCCCTGATCGGTATAAAGCTTCCAATCTCCCGCGATGGCATTGTCCGCCGCGCTGCCGCCAAAAAAGGGAACCCGTCCGATGATCTCGGTGATGCCCTTCAGATAATATTCTTCTTCTCCGGGAGGAGCAACCATGTGGAAATAGCTTGGAGCTGCTTTTTTTCCTGCAGCGTTCATAGCGGCCTTGGCCACCTCAATACCGGCAGAAACCGCGTCTGTGGTTTTGGCAGCAGCAGCGACGCCCACCGTCAGTGCCGGATCGGACAGACCCATCATGCCGATAAAACCGTTTTCCCCGCCGACAAACCCGTCCGGTGTAATGACGCCGGTAAAGGAGGTGTTGCCGATGACGGGTACCCCAGGCAGTTCTTCCGCAATTCCTTTAAGCATGGCATCAAGATCGTACGTACAGCTGGCATAGGCAAATGCCAGTTTTACATTCTCTAACCCGTTCTTAACTGTCCCTGCTGCTTCTTTTCCTGCCAAATGAGCGTTGCTGTTGGTACTGGTCCCGGTGTTTGCCTTAAGCATGGGAAGACCTCCTCGGTAGGTTGTTATTTCTGAATCAGCTGAAATATCCCGTGATGCGGATTCTATCTGAATTTTATGACAATAGCATATGGGATACAATGGGCGGATTCCGCCGCTCGAAATTGCTGTTCCACCAGGTGGAATGACGATTAGAGACGGTATTAGCTCCTATTAAAAAAATATGAAATCTATGGATATGCCATATCTGAAATTTAGATTTAGTGTATACTGGAATTGATTCTATTGCTGAGGTGCAGACTGTGGATAAACTGATGGAGTTACTGTCAAACCTGAATATAGAGCAGGATATCGGTGTGAACAATATTATCGATATCCTGATTGTGTCGGTGGTGATCTACAAGGTGCTGATGCTTGTGAAGGAAACCCGGGCAGAGCAGCTTATCAAAGGGATCATCATACTTCTGGTAGCCCTGAAATTCAGCGAATGGGCCAATCTGGTTGTCATCCACTTCCTTTTAAGGAACATGGTCACCATCGGTGCGGTGGCCCTCATCATCGTTTTTCAGCCGGAACTGCGAAAAGCCTTGGAATATCTGGGACGCAGCAAGCTTATCAAGCAGTCCTTTGCTGAATATATGGATGAAGAGGTGGAAGACCACATTCATGAATTGATTGAGGCTGTAACAACGCTGTCGAAAACGAAAACGGGTGCGCTCATCGTTCTGGAGCAGGACGCACCCCTTTTGGATATTGCGGCTACAGGTACCCGGCTGGACAGCCGGATTTCTGCAGAGCTGGTACAGAACGTGTTTTTCCCAAATTCCCCCCTCCACGACGGCGCCATGATCATCCGAAAGGGGCGGATTGAAGCGGCGGGCTGCATTCTGCCGCTATCGGACAATCACCTGATCAGCAAGGAGCTGGGGACCCGGCATCGGGCGGCTCTGGGCCTTGTTGAAACAACGGATGCCTTTGTAGTGATTGTTTCCGAGGAAACCGGGACCATTTCCATGGCACGTCACGGGAAGCTTCACAGATACCTGGACGGTAAGGTCCTCGAAAAATTGCTTCGCAACGAACTGATCAAGGAGCAGAAGAACAACTCTCTGCTGGGCTTTTGGAGGCGCAAAGATGAAAAATCGGGTGATTGAAAGGCTTCAGAAGAATCCCATAACACGGAATTCCGCTCCGAAGCTGGCCTCGCTGGTCTTTGCCATTCTGCTTTGGATCTACGTGCTGGATGTTGAGAATCCGGAGATGCTGAAGGTTGTCAAGAACGTAGATGTTGCGGTGATCGGCATCGAAAGCATCGAGGCCGATGGGCTGGTTGTCCTGGAAGGGGATCTTCCGGAAATCGATGTGACGGTAAAAGGCCGCCGCAGTGATGTGAACAACGTGGACCGCAGTGATATCCACCTGACCATTGATGTCACGGGGATGGATAAAGGCAAGCATAACGTCGAGATCGGGCGATCGATGACTCTGGATAATATATCGGTTACAGCGCTTTCGAAACGGTCCCTGGACATTACGCTGGATAAGCTTTCTGAAGAGCTGAAGCCGGTGGAAATCACCTTCAAGGGGACGGCTAAACCCGGGTTCCTCGCGGAAGCGGCAGTGCCGGAGCCCCCAATGATCCTTGTAAGAGGACCGGCTACACTGATCAAACAGGTTGTCCGCCTTCAGGGTGAAGTGGACTCGGCCAGTATCACAGCCATGACCGAGGCCCAGATTCCCATTCGGGCAGTGGACAGTGCCGGAAAGACGGTGGAAGGCATCACCATAGCCGGCAAGTCGGTGAAGGCAAACCTCAGTCTGTTTCAGGTAAAAAACCTTACGGTCAATCCCACGTTGACAGGGAAGGTGCCGGAGGGCTTCGAGCTTGTCGATGTTCAGATCAATCCGGCAACCGTGTCCCTTAAAGGAACAGAAGTATTGTTGAAGGATTTTACATTCCTTAAAACCAAGCCCATCAACCTCAATGCCATTCTTCAAACCGACACGGTGAATGTGGAGCTGGATCTTCCGGAAGGGATCACAGCACCGGATCTGAGCGGCCCGCTTAAAGCATTGATCCGTATTGAGCCGGTGAAGATCAGAGAGCTGACCTTCAGCGCCGATGAACTGCAGTTTATCAATGAATCCGCAGGAACCTCAGGGAAGCTGCTGAGCCCCCTTAAGATTCGAATTAAGGGTACAGAGACCTTTGTGGATGCCCTCAAGAAAGAGGACGTTCGAATCAAGGTGGATCTTGCCGGGCAGGGAGCAAGCCGTGTGAATGCCAATGTGATCTATGAGTTGCCGGCTAAATACAGCGGACTCCAGATTGAGCCCGGGCGGGTAGAAGTGGATATTATTCAGTAGCGTTGTAAAGCAGAAAAAACCTAAAGTGCAGTGGGTAAGGAAATTAAAGACGGAGCGATGATTTAAGGGCAAGATTTCCGCGTTACTTTGTTCCACGCAATGACAAGCATTCATTCTGTCATTGCGAGCAAGGTGCGGCAATCTTGCCCTTTTTTGAAAGGATGGACAGCATTTTAGCAGCGCGTATGTGCAAGGTTTTGCACAAATGGTTTGGATGGGGTATACTTTTACCGATAGGGACACAATTTACACCATTCAATCCGAGGGTACTTACATGGAAAAAGAGATAGAACTGATCATAAACGCCACCCACGATGCCATGATTGCCGTGGATACAAAGGGGCACATCACGCTTTTCAATCAGGCGGCAGAACGACTTACAAGACAGCGGTCTCAGGATGTGATCGGAAGGCCTGTCGTCGATGTGATTACCACCACGCGGCTTCCGGAGGTTTTAAAGAGCGGCCAGGCAGAATTGAATCGGCGTCAGCACCTGGAGGATGTGGAGATCATCACATCCCGAATGCCTTTGGTGGATGAAAAAGGATCGGTTCTGGGGGCGGTGGCCATATTCCGCGACATCAGCGAAATGGTGGTTCTAGCCGAAGAAATTACCAATCTGAAGGAAATACGGGGTATGCTGGAGGCGGTTTTCAATTGCACCCAGGATGCGATATCCGTGGTGAACCAGCACGGATACCATGTATTAATCAATCCGGCCTATTCCAGGCTAACGGGGCTTACGGAGCAGGAGGTTATTGGAAAACAGTTTTCCGTGGATATTGCGGAAGAAAGCAGTGGCGACAGTGTGCACTGGAAGGTTTTGGAGACTCAAAAGCCGGTGGATGGCGTTGTCTTAAGGCTGGGCAAGCATAGGAAAGAAGTGGTAGCCAGCGCGGCACCCCTCTTGGTGAACGGAGAACTGAGAGGCAGCGTCGCGGTGATCCATGATATGACAGAGATGAAACGGCTCAGCAGTGAGTTGGACCAGGCCAAGCAGATTATCCGTAACCTTGAAGCGAAATATACCTTTGCGGATATCATCGGGACGGATCCCCTGATAAAGGGAGCCATCAGCAAGGCAGAGGTGGCGGCGGCGACCCCTGCCACGGTTATCCTGCGGGGGGAAAGCGGCACCGGAAAAGAGCTGTTCGCCCACGCCATTCACAACGCCAGCAACCGGAGGAATGCGCAGTTCATTCGGGTGAACTGTGCAGCCATCAGTGAAAGTCTGCTGGAAAGTGAGCTTTTCGGTTATGAGGAGGGGGCGTTCACCGGGGCCAGCAAGGGTGGGAAAACGGGCTTTTTTGAGAGGGCCTCCGGCGGCACTATTTTTCTCGATGAAATAGGCGAAATCAACATAAGTACCCAAGCCAAACTGCTGCGGGTTCTTCAGGAAAAAGAGATTGTTCGGGTGGGGGGGACCAAGGCCGTTCCGGTAAACGTGCGTATCATTTCGGCCACGAATCTTGATCTGGAGCGGGCCGTTGAAGAGGGGAAGTTTCGGAGGGATCTCTATTACCGCCTGAACGTGATACCCATTGAAATTCCGCCCTTGCGGCAGCGTAAATCGGATCTTTCGGATCTTGTTCACCATATCATCGCCCGTTTCAATCAGGAGTATGGACGCAGTGTTACCGAAATCAGCGGTGCGGCCTTGGATAGAATACGCAGCCTTGACTGGCCCGGAAACATACGGGAACTGGAGAACTATCTGGGGCGGGGCATGATCAATATGCGGATTCAGGATAAGGTGATGGATCTTATCCACCTTCAGGATTTGGACGGAAGCGGCAGATCTGATCAGATGGCGGTTGCTTCTAATGTGAAAACGGGACCCGTGGACATTGTTCCCCTCAAGGACAGGACAGAGGCCTTTGAGAAGGAATACCTTATGAGAGTCATGAAATCCTTTGAAGGCAATAAAACGGAGTGCGCCAAAGCCCTGGGAGTGTCCATCAGGACCCTGTACTACAAGCTGGACAGGTATGATCTCTTAAACGAAAATTGCTAAATAATTTTATGTATTAAACTATCTGTGTAGACACATGGAACGCGCATACATATAATAGAGATATCCGTAGTTCACTATTTCGGTACAAGCCGATCAGGAGGTCTCATCATGCGTGAATATGTATTGGCGATAAACCCGGGCTCCACCTCTACAAAAGTTGCTCTTTTTAAGGGTACGGAGAACGTCATTCAGAAAAACCTTATTCATACGGCAGAAGAGCTGGCGCAGTTCAGCAAGGTTGCGGAACAATACGCCTATCGCAGGGATATGATTACCGGATGGATGACATCCGAGGGATACCAAGAGGACCAGCTGATTGCGGTAGTGGGACGGGGTGGATTGCTGAAGCCGATGCCATCGGGAACCTATCTGGTGACAGAGGCCATGATGGAAGATCTTCGAATCGGTATTCAGGGAGAACACGCCTCTAATCTTGGTGGCTTGATTGCCTCCAGTATTGCAGAGCAGGCAGGAACCCCCTCTTATATCGTAGATCCGGTGGCTGTCGACGAGTTTGAAGAGATTGCCCGGATTTCCGGCATGCCGGAAATAAAACGCAGATCCCTGGTTCATGCTCTCAATATCCGGGCCGTTGCCTTCAATGTGGCGAAGGAGCTCGGAAAGCCCATGGAGTCATTAAATCTTGTCATGGCACACT
The DNA here is from genome assembly GCA_964649745.1 of uncultured Peptostreptococcaceae bacterium. Lineage (GTDB taxonomy): Bacteria > Bacillota > Clostridia > Peptostreptococcales > Acidaminobacteraceae > CAZEHS01. The sequence continues at coordinate 11,118 of CAZYQI010000040.1, forward strand.
TGGGTGGCGGAATCTCAATTGTCCCCATGAAAAAAGGAAAGATTGTAGACGCCAACAACGCCAACGAAATGGGTCCGTTTTCACCTGAGCGGGCCGGTGGCCTGCCTGTGGGGGATCTTGCCAAGCTGTGCTTCTCGGGTCAATACACGTATGACCAGATTAAGAAGATGATGGTGGGAAAAGGCGGCCTGGTTGCATATCTTGGAACCAACGATGCCAGGGAAGTTATGAAAATGATTGATGAGGGCGATGCCAACGCCAAGCTGGTATTCGACGCCATGGGCTATCAGATTTCCAAGGAAATAGGCGCCATGGCCACGGTTCTGAAAGGTGAAATCGATGCCGTCGTCCTCACCGGCGGGGTGGCGTATTCCAAATATTTAACGGATTACATTACGGAGCATGTTGGCTTCCTGGCTCCGGTAATCCTTAAGCCCGGTGAAGATGAGATGTGGGCTTTGAACGAAGGGGTACTTAGGATCGCCACGGGGCAGGAAAAAGCAAAGATTTATGAAAACGAGGTTGTATAGCAACGCGTAAAAAGAACTGTTTTCCCAGAGGGTGTGTGCAACATTTTGCGCACACCCTCTCTTTTGTGCTGATTTTTGCGTGCAAAATACTGCACAAAAGAAAGCCCCGCATCTTCCTGCTTTTATATGAGTATGTAATGGCAAGGGATACACATCAACTAAGGCAATGCTGTCCTGTTGGCACGACCCTTGCGTAAAGTAAGACATGGTAAATAACGTTTTCCTTACAAGGAGAGGTGTTAAGAATGATCAAGACATTGAAAGAAGTCATTGAAACGGCGAAGGCAAGAGGTCCCAAAACGGTTGCGGTAGCGTGTGCACAGGACGAGGATGCTTTGCTGGCTGTTGATAACGCCAGAAAGAATGGAATCATCAATGCAATTTTGGTCGGCGACATGGAAAAGGTAAAGACCATCGCAGAAAACTGTGGGATTGATCTTTCTCCATACGAATGCATAGACATCCCTGATTTGACAGAGGCATCCCGTAAGGCGGTGGAACTGGTTTCTTCAGGAAAAGCACAGCTGGTCATGAAGGGGCTGGTGGACACCTCCATTATTCTAAAGGCGGTTCTTGATAAGGAAATAGGCCTTCGAACAGGAAACGCCTTGTCTCACGTGGCTGTTTTCGATCTTGGAAACCACTATCACAAATTGCTGTTAGTTACCGATGCGGCGATGAACATTGCCCCGGATTTGAATACCAAGAAGCAGATTATTGAGAATGCGGTGGTTGTTGCGAAAGCGCTGGACATTGAAACTCCAAAGGTGGCGGTCATTTGCGCCAAAGAGAAGGTGGAGCCAAAGATGCCGGCGACTGTGGAAGCGGCAGAGCTGCAGGGGATGAATGAGCGGGGCGAGATTATGGGCTGTCTGGTTGGAGGGCCCCTGGCTCTTGATAACGCCGTATCTCTGGAGGCCGCAAAGCTTAAAAAGATCAGTCACCCTGTGGCTGGAGATGCGGATATACTGCTGTGCCCGACCATTGAGGCGGGAAATGTGCTGTATAAAAGCCTGGGCTTTCTGACAGATGCCGGCAGCGCCGGAATCATCGTGGGCACCAAAGCCCCTGTAATCCTGACATCCCGGGCAGACAGCGAGGAAACAAAACTGAACTCCATCGCCCTGGGGGTTCTGATGGCGGCGAAGGGATAATAAAGGGTAAGGAAAAGCGAATTGTCGCCACGGGTACTCCACAATTCATTCGTGAAAATCCGTGTTATCCGCGGCCAATAAAATTCTAAGGAGATTCCAATGGAAGCATTTCGTATCTTAGCAATCAATCCGGGCTCGACATCTACGAAGATTGCGATCTTCGACAATGAAAAGCAGGTGATGGAGGAGACTCTTCGTCATGCCACTGAAGAGATCAGCCAGTATTCTCACATCTTTGAGCAATATGATTTCAGAATGAATGTGATTTTGGATACATTGAATGAAAAAGGCATCAACCTTACCAAGCTCAGTGCCGTTGTGGGCCGCGGAGGATTATTAAAGCCCATGGCCGGGGGAACCTATGAGGTGAACGATGCCATGCTGGAGGATCTAAAGATCGGCCGCATGGGGGATCACGCCAGTAATCTGGGGGGGCTGATTGCCCATGAGATTGCTACGAAGCTGAACATCCCGGCCTTTATCGTAGACCCGGTGGTGGTGGATGAGATGGAGCCCGTTGCCCGCCTGTCCGGCATGCCGGAGCTTCCCCGCATCAGTATTTTCCATGCGCTAAACCAGAAGGCGGTTGCCAGAAGGGCGGCGGCGGAAATAAACAAGAACTATCAGGATTGCAACTTCGTTGTCGCCCATATGGGAGGCGGCGTGTCCGTAGGGGCCCATATGAAGGGGCGGGTTGTGGATGTGAACAACGCCTTGGATGGCGAAGGTCCCTTTTCACCGGAACGTTCGGGGGGGCTGCCGGTGGGGGATCTGGTCAAGCTGTGCTTCAGCGGGGCCATTACCCATGCAGAGCTTAAGAAAAAGATAAAGGGCCAAGGGGGCCTGGTGGCCTACCTGAATACCAGTGATGGCAGGGAAGTGGCAAAGATGATTGCCGATGGCAACAAAGAAGCGGAGTTGGTTTACCAAGCCATGGCCTATCAGGTGGCTAAAGAGATTGGAAGCTGTGCAACGGTTCTTAAGGGCAAAGTGGACGGGATCATCCTTACCGGCGGACTGGCGTATGATAAAACCCTGATTGGCTGGATTAAGGAGCACATTGCGTTTCTTGGCAATGTCATCGTTTATCCGGGTGAGGATGAAATGAGTGCCCTTGCCTTGGGTGGTCTTCGTGTACTGAAGGGCGAAGAGGAAGCACAGGAGTATAAATAGGAGAGCCATGCTAAACGATAAACGGATTCGCATCATCATCGGTCATTACGGCAGCGGCAAGACAGAATTTGCAGTAAACTATGCCATGAAGCTGGCTGCGGAAGGTCGAAAAGTGGCCTTGGCAGATTTGGATATCGTGAATCCTTATTTCCGCTCCAGGGAGAAGGCTGAAATGATGGAAGCCAAAGGTGTACGGGTTATATCCGGAATCCGTGGTCACCATGCCAACCTGGATTTGCCCATGCTCTCGCCGGATATCCTTTCGCCGTTACAGGATGAATCCTATGATCTTGTTCTGGATGTGGGCGGCAATGCCGTAGGTGCCATGGTGATTGCTCAGTATTGCGAGTATTTTAAAGATGGCGCGTACGATATGTTTTGTGTCCTTAACAGATACCGGGCGGACACGGCAGATTTGAACGGAGCCCTGTATCATATTCGGACGATTGAAGCTGCGGTAGGTGCCCCTGTGACGGGCCTTATCAACAATACACACCTGCTGAGGGATACAACGGTTGCAGATGTGCTTTTCGGGCAGGAATTGGTGGAAGAGGTTGCTTTGGAAACCGGCTTGCCCATACGTTATGTAAGCGCCATCCCATCGGTGGCGAAGGCATTACCCTCCGATATACGGGGGGACGTGTTCCCGGTGGAGATGTATATGCGGGAAGAGTGGCAGTGAAGCGCGGGTGGAAGCAATGGATTGTGAATAAAAAGGAGGAAAGACTGTGGCTAAAGCAAAAGGGAATGTCATCATCGACGAGGACAAATGTAAGGGCTGCGGGCTCTGTGCAACCGCCTGTCCGGTAAGCATCGTCATCTATGACAAAAGCAGGATCAATGCCAAGGGATATCATCCTGTAGCGATTTCCGATATGGAAAAGTGCATCGGCTGTGCAAACTGCGCCACAATGTGTCCGGACAGCGTTCTGACCATTGAGCGTGAAATGGTCTAGGACAAGGGGGGAGAAACAATGGCGAAGATTTTGATGAAAGGGAACGAAGCGATAGGTGCTGCGGCAATCAAAGCGGGGTGCCGCCACTTCTTCGGATATCCCATCACACCACAAAATGAAATTCCTGAGTATATGGCTAAGGAAATGCCAAAGGTTGGCGGCGTATTCCTCCAGGCAGAATCCGAAGTGGCTGCGATCAATATGATCTACGGCGCTGCCGGTGCAGGGGCAAGGGCGATGACGTCTTCATCCTCCTGCGGTATCGCATTGAAGCAGGAAGGCATCACCTATATTGCCGGGGCCGAGCTGCCCTGTGTTATTGTGAATATCTCCCGTGGGGGCCCAGGTCTTGGTGGTATTCAGCCTTCGCAGGCAGACTACAACCAAGCCACACGGGGGGGCGGAAACGGCGACTACCACCTATTGGTATACTCGCCGGCCAATCTTCAGGAAATGGTGGACATGGTTCAGGAAGCCTTTGATGCGGCGGATTACTACCGAAATCCCGTTATGGTTATGGGCGATGGCATGATCGGCCAGATGATGGAGCCGGTAGAATTCAGAGAAATCCCCAATGCCCGGCCGCTGAAGGAAAAAACCTGGGCGACGGTTGGCACCGGTGAAACTCGGAAACCCAACATCATCAACTCCCTGGCTCTGGACCCCCAGGAGCTGGAGAACCACAACGTGCATCTCCAGGCAAAGTATGATGAGATGAAGGAAAAAGAAGCCCGATATGAGCTTTACAATATGGAGAACGCCGAGATCGTTATGGTGGCATACGGCACCACCTCCCGTATCGTTAAGAACGCCATTGAGGATCTTAAAGCAGCGGGCATCAATGCGGGCCTTATCCGCCCAATGACCCTGTGGCCTTTCCCGGATCAGGCGTTTAAGGCAATCCCGTCAACCACTAAGGCGCTTTTGTCCGTTGAAATGTCCATGGGACAAATGATCGGTGACATCCGCCTTGCGGTAGAATGCAAGCTTCCCGTGGAGTTCTACGGCCGTTCCGGCGGTATGATCCCCACTCCGGAGGGGATTGTTGAGAAGGTTAAGTCAATGATGGGAGGTGCGAAATAATGGCGGTTGTATTCCAAAAAACAAAAGGCCTGACGGACAAGCAGTTCCACTACTGCCCGGGCTGTACCCATGGCATTATCCACCGGATCACAGGTGAAGTGTTGGAAGAGCTGGGTGTATTGGGCAAAACAATAGGTGTGGCACCTGTAGGATGCTCCGTGCTGGCATATGAATACTTCAACGTCGATATGCAGGAAGCGGGCCATGGCCGTGCTCCCGCTGTTGCTACCGGCATCAAACGGGTGCATCCGGATAAGGTGGTTTTCACCTATCAGGGAGACGGGGATCTGGCCTCCATCGGTACGGCTGAGATTGTTCATGCCGCACACCGGGGTGAAAAAATCACAACCATCTTTGTAAACAATGCCATCTACGGCATGACGGGGGGCCAAATGGCGCCTACAACCCTTATCGGTCAGAAGGCGACGACGGCTCCTTACGGACGTACCGTTGAGCATTCCGGTATGCCCCTCCGTGTGGCGGAGATGATGGCAACCATTGAAAGTGCGGTGTTTGTCGAGCGTGTTTCCGTGGACACCCCTGCCAATGTAAGAAAAGCCAAGGCGGCCATCAAGAAGGCCTTCGAGATCCAAATCGAGGGGAAGGGCTTCGGTATCGTGGAGGTGCTTTCCACATGCCCGACCAACTGGGGAATGACCCCGGTGGATTCGCTTAAATGGCTGCGGGACAATATGATGCCCTACTATCCAATGGGCAACTTCAAAAAACCGGAATAGGAGGATCCATCGATGCTAAATGAAAAAGTAATCTGTGCAGGCTTTGGTGGACAAGGGGTTATGTCCATGGGACAGCTCCTCACCTATGCTGGAATGCTGGAGGGGAAACAGGTGTCCTGGCTGCCTTCCTATGGTCCTGAAATGCGGGGCGGAACAGCGAACTGCAACGTAATGATTTCCGACCATCCCATCGGATCCCCGGTAATTACAAAGGATGCCACTGCGGCCATCATCATGAATCTTCCCTCGCTGGACAAGTTTGAGGAATGTGTGGCTCCCGGCGGGATGGTGATCGTAAACAGCTCCCTGATTCCTAAAAAAGTAACCCGTCAGGACGTTAAAGCCTATTATGTTCCGGCCAATGAAATCGCGTTGGAGCTTGGGAACGATAAAACCGCCAATATGGTCATTCTGGGCGCCTATCTGGCTCTGGCCAATCCGGTGGCCATCGAATCCATCCTGGAAGCCTTCAAGAAGGTTTTCGGGGAATCAAAAGCCCATCTGATCCCTCTCAATGAAAACGCACTGAGAAAAGGCGCGGCTTCCGTACAGGGAAAGTAAGCGACTATCGAATACCCATAGAACCCTTTTGCTGCCGCAGCTTTTCGCGGCAGTTCTTTTTTGGAAGCAAACAAGAAAAATTTCAGTATTCAAGAATAATAATGAATGGAATTGAAGAATACTGAAGCAAATCATTTAATATAAAAGTAGTAAATAGATATGGAGGCTCAATGACCAAACGTACCATGTATCTGGCAGACGCATCGCTTCTGTTGGTTGCCCTTATATGGGGCAGCGGGTTTGTAGCAACCAAGACCACCTTGGTTGAAGTGACTCCTTACTATCTGATGGCCTTTCGCTTTGCCATCGGAACGCTGCTGCTGGGGGTGTTTTTCTGGAAACGGATTGCAGCGGCGAAAAAGCAGGACATCATTGCGGGGTCCGTTATCGGCATATTCATGTTCAGCGCTTTTGCGGCTCAAACCATTGGCCTTCTCTACACCACGGCCAGCAAGCAGGCCTTCCTCACCGGCACCAATGTGGTGATTGTGCCGTTTCTGGCATGGGCACTGTACCGGAAAAAACCGGATGTGTACAGCTTTGCCGCCACCTTCGTGGCCCTGGGGGGCATAGCCCTCCTGACCCTGCAGGGAACCCTGGCCCTGGGACTTGGGGATGGACTCACTCTGCTCTGCGCCGTGCTGTTTGCGGGGCACATCGTTGCCATCGGCCATTTTGCCAAGGATCAGGATCCCATTGTCCTGGCGGCCATACAAATGGGCTTCACCACCGTATTCTCCTTTATCTTCGCAGCCTTCTTTGGGGAGCCCTGGCCGGTGCCCAACATGACGAGCTCCGGATGGAGCGGCATCCTCTATATGGGTATCGCCAGCTCCTTTGTGGCCTTCACTGTTCAGAACGTGGCCCAGCGGTATACCACCTCCACCCATGCGGCACTGATCCTTTGTCTGGAATCGGTATTCGGCACCCTGCTTTCCGTCTGGCTGTTGGGAGAAGAAATGACGGTGAAAATGATCATGGGGTGCGTGCTGATCATGGTTGCCATTGTAACGGCGGAAACCCGGTGGAATTTTCTTAAAAAGCGAAAACCAAGCAATGCCGCTTAGAGAAGGGAAGGCCCTGCATCATTTGCAGGGCTTATTTTTTTATGATAAAATTGATTGGCTCGGAGTATAAAAATTACTGATAAAACCCTTTGCCGCAGACCACCATGTCCCTTTGGGAAACCAACGGCCATGAAAATGGTAACGAGTGGCAGTGACTCCATCCCCCTCTTGAGGGAGGTCACGCGCAAAGGCCTTTGATTTTTAGGGTAGATGCCACAGATGAAGACCGATGAAGGCAGATGCGGTGGCTTGACCTCCCTCTTGAGGGAGGTGGCACCGAAGGTGACGGTGGGAGTTGTTACTCGCTTACTCCCCCTGTCACTCCGTGACATCCCCCTCAAGAGGGAGACGAGTCATGATGCAAACCCATTGCCCTTCATACGACTCCCAATCGTTCTACCTCATCCTCATTTCATGAATTTGTGAGAACGAAATGGGATCTGCACCCGCTCGACTAAGCTTCAGTATTTACTGAAGAAAAGGCTCGCTTCGTCCGCCGTCATTTGCGGCAAAAGGGTTAAGGTTGATTTTATTTCTTTTCAATACAGGAGGAACCATGGGAAAATTATTTGGAACGGACGGCGTCCGCGGGGAAGCGAATCGTGGGCTTACACCGATGCTGGCATATCAATTGGGAAGGTTTGGGGCCCATGTTCTGACAGAGGGGACCCATAAGGCGCGGATTCTGATAGGCATGGATACCCGGATTTCCGGCGATATGCTGGAACATGCCCTGGTGGCGGGAATCCTTTCCGCCGGTTGCGACGCTATCTGTCTGGGGGTCACCACCACTCCGGCAGTGGCCTATCTTACCCGTTATTACAAGGCAGATGCGGGGGTCATGATCTCGGCATCCCATAATCCCGCCCGGGATAACGGCATCAAATTTTTCAACAGCAAGGGGCTTAAGCTCTCCGACGCGGTGGAGGATCAGATTGAAGATTTCATCCTCAATGATAAGGACCTCCCCGTTGTCCCATCGGGCACAGAGGTGGGCCGCTGTGAAAAACACAGGGAAGGTAACCGGATATACAGCGAGTTCCTTAAAACAACCATACAGGGAGATCTTAGCGGTCTGAAGATCGCCATGGACTGTGCCAATGGTGCGGCGTTCGAAATCGCTCCCAGTCTTTTCAGAGAATTGGGAGCTGAAGTGACCATAACCAATAACCATCCCGATGGGCTGAACATCAATAACGATTGCGGCTCCACCCATCCGGACAAAGTGGCCCGCCTTACCAATGAAGTGGGTGCCCATCTGGGCCTGGCCTTCGACGGGGATGCCGACCGGCTGATTGCTGCCGATGAAAACGGCCGTGTTATCGACGGCGACCGGATGATGCTGATCTGCGGTATGGATATGAAGAATGCCGGTCTTCTCAAGGGAGATACCATTGTAACGACCGTTATGAGCAATATCGGGCTGGACATGGCAGCCAGGGCGAACGGCATCAAGACCTTCCCAACCAAGGTGGGAGACCGCTATGTGCTGGAGGCCATGCTTCGGGACAGCTATAGTCTTGGCGGCGAGCAGAGCGGCCACATCATCTTCCTGGATCACAACACCACCGGTGACGGCATCCTGTCGGCGCTGCAGCTGGCTACGATTATCAAGAAAACCGGCAGATCCCTTTCGGAGCTGGCCGATGAGATGACTCAGTACCCTCAGATCCTGCTGAATGCCAAGGTGCGCGGCGCCGACAAGAACGCGTATATGGAAGACGCAGTCATATCCGGCCGCATCCGAGAGATTGAGGCGGCCATGCACGGTGAAGGCCGCGTACTGATAAGACCCTCCGGCACAGAGCCCCTGGTCCGCGTTATGCTGGAAGGCAAGGATCAGGATCAGTTGAAAAGCTATGCCAGCGAACTGGTGAGCTTGATTGAGGAGAGACTGTAATGTTCACCATAGGAATTGATTCAGGTTCAGTTGCAACAAAAGGGGTTCTTTACGACGGAAAAGCTGTTGTGGACCGTATCCTTATTCCTACGGGCTGGAGCCCCAGGGACAGCGCCCGGGAAGCCCTGGACATGCTGCTTACCCGGAATGGATTAACGGAGGTGGCATTTGTGGTGGGCACCGGCTATGGCCGCATCACCATGGATTTCGCCAATAAGCTGGTAACAGAGATCACCTGCCATGCCAAGGGGATTCATACCTTAAACCCGCAGATCAGAGCCCTGGTGGATATCGGGGGACAGGATTCCAAGGTCATCGCCATGGACGCGGAGGGGGCGGTGAAGGAGTTCATGATGAACGACAAATGCGCCGCCGGAACAGGCCGGTTCCTTCAGAACACCCTGCATCATTTAGGAGAGGATATCAGCCGTCTGGATGTACTGGCAGACAATGCAGCTCCCCAAAAGATCACCAGCATGTGCACAGTCTTTGCGGAAAGTGAGATTGTTTCGTTGCTGGCCAAGGGGATCGAAAAATCCAGCATTGCCGCAGGAATTGTAGATTCGGTCACCGAACGGGTACTGGGGTTGTTAGGCCGTGTTCGGATCGACGGGGATGTGGCCTTTACCGGAGGCGTGTCCAATTCAGCGGCGGTATGCCATTCCTTGGAGAAACGGCTGGGCAAGCCCTTGTACCGGCCGGAGTCGGCTCAGTATATCGGGGCCATGGGAGCGGCTGTCCTGGGGTGGAGAGAGGTTTCGGCAGAGGCTCCTGCCTTCGGAACGGCATAGCCGGGGTGGTTAATCGCAAATAAGCAATAGCTTGCCCTGATCGTTGTGATTGGGGTTTTTTAATAGGATGGGCCCAGAGCCCGAACTGGCGGAAGGTGTAACGATGGCCAACAGAAAACAGCATTCGGAAATTGTGGAGCAGTCCCATCGCCGTAGTGTCCAATACGGGATCGAAAAGAGTCAGGTGATTTCGAAAAGAATTCTCAACCGGGAAGCCATTCTGGACCTCAATCAGCGAAACAGCGATCTGATAAGGGTCACTGCGCCCCTGATGAACGATCTTTACGATTTTCTGGCAGGCACGGGGTATATACTGGTTCTTACAGACCGTGAAGGCTGCATCCTGAACATCATCGGTGACAAAGAGCCCATGGCAGCGGCCAGGGAGCTGGATATGGTTGTCGGTGCCTATATGGATGAAAAGAGCGTCGGCACCAATGCCATGGGAACCGCCATCAGTGAAAATGCGCCGGTTCAGATATCGGCAACCGAACATTTTATTACCGCCTATCACCGCTGGACATGCTCGGCGGCGCCGATACACGATGGCGACGGGACCGTCATCGGGACTCTGAATTTTACCGGGGAGAGCAGCTCGGTGCATCCCCATACCCTGGGGATTGTGGTAGCTGCAGTAAGGTCAGTGGAGTTTCAGCTGTGGAATGAACGGGTACAGAATCAGCTGGTGGAGGCAGGCCGTTATAATACAGCAATCACCAACTCCATTTCCCATGGAATTGTTGCCGTCAACAGGGCGGGGAGCATCAACAGCGTGAACAGAGCGGCATGTACCATTTTGAGCCACTCGGCAGAAGCGTTGCTGAACTGCTCCATCGGCCGATTTGTGGAAGGCTGGGGTGCAATTGCACAGGGGCTTGCGGACGGAGTGCCCTTTGAGGATCACGAGGTGTCCATCAATGTGAATGGGAAACGGGATAAATATCTGTTCAGCGCATTTGTGATTTCCGCTGCTGACGGCCTTATGTCCGGCGTTGTACTCACGCTGAAGGAAATCCAAAAAGTTATCAATCTGGTGAACCGCTTCAGCGGCATGCAGGCCCGATACACCCTGGACGACATCATAGGGAAAAGTCCGGAGATGTGCCGTATCCTTGCCTATGCCGAACGGGTAGCCGACAGCCCTTCCACAATCCTTATCGAGGGGGAAAGTGGTACCGGCAAGGAGGTTCTGGCCCAGGCCATCCATAACCGCAGCTCCAGGAGCAACGGCCCCTTTGTAGCCATTAACTGCGGCGCCATCCATCGGAACCTGATTGAAAGCGAACTGTTCGGCTATGACGAGGGCTCCTTTACAGGGGCAAAGAAAGGCGGGCAACCCGGTAAATTTGAGCTGGCCAGTGGCGGTACCCTTTTTCTTGACGAGATAGGGGAAATGCCTTTGGAGATGCAGGTGAATTTGCTTAGAGTGCTTCAGGAGGGATATGTCACCCGGGTGGGAGGCAGTAAGACGGTTTCGGTGGATGTGCGTATCATTGCCGCAACCAACCGCGATCTGAAATGCGAGATTGGCCGGGGTAATTTCCGACAGGATCTTTATTATCGGATCGGGGTGATCCCCATACGGATCCCTCCCCTTCGGGACCGAAGGGAGGATATTGACCTCCTGACCGAGCATTTTATCCGAACCAAGGCTGAAAAACTGGGGAAGTCCTCCGCGCCACTCCCGGAAAGCACGCGGGCATGGATTGCTCAAAATACGTGGCCGGGCAATATCAGAGAGTTGGAGAACTTTATCGAGAAGTATCTGCTCTTGGGGGAAAATGCCTTGCCTGAAATGTATGGCATGGGCTCCCTTGGAGATAATATCTGTGTACTGGCTTATGACGGAACAATGGAGCCCTGTTCAGAGAACCGTGTGCCGATATGCTCTCTGGATGAAATGGAGAGACGGATGATTGCGGGGGCGCTGAAGCATTTCGACGGTCATGTTACAAAAGCAGCGGAAGCCCTGGGCATCAGCCGCAATACGTTATATGTGAAGATGAAGAAATTCAACCTTTGATACAAATCTGACTTTGTCCTGTTTTATGACAATTGTCACGAAATCGAACGTTGCCTAGCGGGGTGATGTCCTGTTTCGTGACAATTGTTGTTTTCCGGGAAAAACCCATAAAATCGTGACAAATAATTATCAATGTATAAGGGTTGAAATCAGTACATTCGTAGAAAAATGGCGCAAAAATTGAGAATTGGCCTGAGAATTGCGATAAGGTTCTGTGCAATGATTTGTTAATATAATATCAATTTCAGGAGGCGTCATTATGAATCGTTTTACTTTACCCCGTGACATCTATTTCGGAGAGAACAGCATGGATGTCCTTAAGACCCTTAAAGGGAAAAAAGCGGTTGTTGTAACAGGCGGAAGCTCCATGCGCAAATTTGGTTTTCTGCAAAAGGTGGAGTCCTATCTTGCTGAAGCGGGCTTTGAAGTGAAGCTCATCGAGGGAGTTGAACCGGACCCCTCCGTTGAAACCGTTATGAAGGGCGCGGCTATCATGCGGGAGTTTGAACCGGATTGGATCATCTCCATCGGCGGAGGCTCTCCCATCGACGCAGCCAAGGCCATGTGGATTTTCTATGAGCATCCGGAGGTGACCTTTGATGATGTCAAGGATCCGTTTACGGTGCCGGAGCTGCGGAATAAAGCCAAATTCCTCGCCATTCCCTCCACCAGCGGTACGGCCACAGAGGTTACAGCATTTGCCGTCATTACGGATTATTCAACTGAAATCAAATATCCCCTGGCCGACTACAATCTCACACCGGACATCGCCATTGTGGACCCTTCCCTGGCGGAAACCATGCCCCCCCTGCTGACTGCCCACACCGGGATGGATGCCCTTACCCATGCCATCGAGGCGTATGTGGCAGGCCTGCACTCCCCCTTCAGCGATCCCCTTGCCATGCAGGCCATCGTGATGACCAATCAGTACCTGGAAGACTCCTACAAGGGTGACAAGACAGCCAGGGAACAGATGCACATCGCTCAGTGCCTTGCGGGTATGGCCTTCACCAATGCACTGCTGGGGATAACCCATAGTATGGCCCATAAGACAGGAGCCGTGTTCAATATTCCCCACGGCTGCGCCAACGCCATCTATCTGCCCTTCGTCATCGACTATAACAAAAAAGCCGCCGGCAGCCGCTATGCTGAGATTGCCCGCACCCTGAACCTGCCGGGCAGCACCGAGGACCAGCTGGTGGATTCACTTACCGGCCTGATCCGATCCATGAACCAAAAGATGAATATTCCGGCCACCTTGAAGGAATTCGGCGTAACGGAAGAAGATTTCTACGCCAACCTGAACCGCATCTCCGAGAATGCCGTGAAGGATGCCTGCACAGGAAGCAATCCACGGCCCATAACAGCAGAAGAGATGAAGAAACTCTATACCTGCACATTTACAGGGGAGAAGGTTACATTCTAAAAGTCCGGAGAAAAAGGACCAATACCATTAGGACCCTTAGCCGCAGATGAAAAGCGAATGAAAGTCCTATGAAGAACGATGGGTTTTATCATAAATAACACATCTGATTTCATCGGTTTCTATCTGCGTCATCTGCGGCAAGGGGTTTATCGCCATGCTTTTAAAGGTTATCGGCATTTGAAGCATGAATAGGAAAAACCGGTGCGTCCCATATGGTGCGCACCGGTTTTTGGTCGATAACCGTCAACATTCCTCCTACAACATTTCAACAAAGGCACCCAAGCGGGTTTTCAGTTGACCTAGATCCGATTGGGAATAGTCGGTTTCAATTGTTGTGTAGGGGATCTGTTTTTTCTCGGTGACGAAGTCACGGATTTTACCCGTTTCCACATTGTAGGTATGGCAGGCAGTGAGGATTACATCCACCACACCGTCCGCCTTGGTGAGTGAAACCATTTCGTCCAGCAGATCCAAGCGGCCGGTGTTCTTCATCATAACAGAGCATGGGATGTTCAGGTATTTTTCCGAGAGGGCTTCCATGGGATCCTTGGTTTCATCAACCAGCTCCCAGTTGGCTTTCAGGCCCATGCAGTTTTCGAAGCCCACCACAACGCCGCCGCTTTCCTCAATGATGGAAACTACCTTGGCCGATGCGCCGCCGATGGGACATCCGGTGATCAGAACCCGCTTGGCATCCGGTGAAACGGCGTGGCAGTTGTCCACATCCCACTGGGCTTTCAGATCTCCCGTCATCTTGTCCAGTTCAGCGATAAAGGCTTCCTTGTCAAATTTGAACATGGCGCCTTCCAGCACCTTCTGCATTTGAACACCGGTGATGGCAGGGGGCGTAAGCGTGGCGAGCTCACAGAAGCGTTTAATGGCTTCGCGCTCACGGTTTTTGAGTTTGATCATTTCGGTGAGCTTTTCATCGGTGATGGTCACGTTGAACTTCTGTTCAAGCCGTTCCTTTAAAAGGAACATTTCACTTTTCCAAAGGGCCTTGGCGGCTTCACCGGTTTTTTTCTGAGGCAGCTCCATCACATGCATATCCTTGATTTCGCTCATGTACTCATACATCTTCTTCTTGCCGTCGCAGGTGGTTTCCCCCACAACAAGATCGGCAAAGTAGAAGTATGGGCATTTATCAGTGATGGCGAAGCCATAGCTGGACTTAATCAGGGGGCAAAGGTTTCGGGGAAGCACTTTCTCTGCCTCGGCAATGGGCTCCTCACTGGTGCCGCAAAGACCTACCTGAATGGCCCCTGCGGCCATGATCAGCTCTACGGGGGTGAAGGTGCAGTAGGTGCCCACAACATTCTTTCCGTCATCCTTCCATTTCTTAACCGTAAGGAAGCCTTGTTTCCGTGCATCGGCAAACTGCTCGAATTGTTCCGGCAAATTATACATGTGCTCTCTCCTTATAATATGTAGCGTCGCGTCACTTCAGCTTCAATTATAGAGAACCTCTTCGCATAACTCTAATCAGTAATGCGAATAATGAGAACCGCCGGTATTAATGAACCGAATAGTATCCGGGGGCAAACGGTTAAAATGGTGGAAGCGATCAACGATACCCACTGACTTGTTTATAATTGTGCAAATATTTGTCAAGCATTTTTGATTATGTCCCAAAATAGCCAAAACATTAGCACCAGCTTT
>CAZYQI010000041.1:0-25297 GCA_964649745.1 uncultured Peptostreptococcaceae bacterium
CAACTCATTTTCATAACCGGTGGTTTCCCAACGGGACATGGGGGTCTGCGGCAAAGGGTTTTGACGTTTATCTACAAGAACAAATCCCGGGCGCCGCCTTCGATTTTCTTCAGGTTTTCCATGGTCAGCTTGCGGATATCCTCCCGGGGAATCTTTTCCACGGCCTCGTAGATAGTCTTGCGGCCCAGGGTGTTGATTTCCTCATCGCCGTAATCCAGAACAAATTCCATCAAGGTCATCAGTGCATTGGGCTGACAGACATTGCCGATTTGACCACTCTTGGCCAGCTGCATGAAGCGGTCTCCTGTGCGCCCGGAACGATAGCAGGCGGTGCAGTAGCTGGGGATGAAGCCGGATTCAAGCAGGCTTTTGATCACTTCCATAGGGGTACGATGGTCGCCGCCCTCGAACTGGCTGATATTGTTGCCGCTTTCATTGTCGCTGTAACCGCCGACGCCGGTTTGTGAGCCGGCACTGATTTGAGAAACGCCATAGTTGATCACTTCTTCCCGCATTTCCTCAGTTTCCCGTGTAGAGAGCAGGATACCGGTGAAAGGTACGGCCAGTCGGATGACGGCCACAATTTTTTTGAAATCATCGTCGGTGGGGATATGGGCGAACTGATCCAGAGTCATGCCCTCGGCTTTTTTCAACCGCGGAACGGAAATGGTGTGGAAGCCTACGCCGAAGACCTCTTCCAGATGCTCGTTGTGCAGCATCAGGGACAGTACCTCGAATTTGTAGTCGTACAGACCGAACAGCACGCCGCCCCCTACATCATCGATGCCGCCGGTCATTGCCCGGTCGAAGGCATTGAGATGATAGGTATAGTTCTTCTTGATGCTTCTGGGGTGAACCGCCTCGTAAGTAGGCTTGTGGTAGGTTTCCTGGAAAAGAATGTAGGTGCCGATATTGGCATCCTTCAGTTTTGTATAGTTTTCCACAGTAGTGGCGGCGATATTCACGTTGATCCGGCGGATATTGCCGTTCTCATTCTCCGTGTTGTAGATGGTATCGATGGTTTCCAGCACATATTCGATGGGGGTGTTGACGGGGTCCTCCCCCAGCTCCAGGGCGATACGCTTGTGGCCCATTTTCTCCAAAAGCTTAACTTCCCGTTCGATTTCTTCCTTGTTCAACTTCCGGCGTCCGAATTTATTGTCGTGCTGATATCCGCAATAGGTGCAGTTATTCACGCAGTAATTGCTCACATAAAGAGGGGCGAACATCACCACCCGTTTACCGTAGATCTTTTCCTTGATGGCGCCTGCCACTGCGAAAAGCTCCTTCAGCAGGGCAGGATCCTCCAGATGAATCAGCTTGGCTACTTCCTCATGGCTAAGCCCCTTCAGTGCCTGGGCTTTTTCAAGAATGGTGCGGATTTCTGCAGGGGAGGCATTTTGATTTTCCGACAAAAGCTGTTCCACGTACCCATGGTTGATAAAATCGGTTTCCGTCAGGATCTTATTTGTGCTCATAATGGTCTCCTCTTCTCATGTCAACAGTATAGCCGGCTCGTGTAATCCGTCCTTCAATGCAGGCTCTGCAATGCGCAGCTTCGTCACCGGTACAGATTTTATTTTCATATATCTCATACTTTGCCCGGGATTCGATGGGGGAAAGGTTGGGCATCACCACATTGGCGCCGGCCTTGATGGCTTTTTCCCGGCCCAGGGGGTCCAGGGTTCCCATGGCGGTGGTGGCAGGAAGCAGAGCATCCGGAACCATCAGCCGTGTCAGGGCTACCATAACAAGGGTCTTGTCCACCGTACCTCCCTGGGAGCCTTTCAGCGGAGTGTCTGAGTGGGGTATGAAGGGCCCGATGCCGATCATGTGGGGCTTGAAGTCGTGCAGAAACCGAAGATCCATCACCAGGTCGGAATTAGTCTGTCCCGGAAGGCCCACCATAAAACCTGCGCCTACCTGAAAGCCGATTTCCTTCAGCGTATGCAGGCAGCTGATTCGGTTCTCAAAGCTCATTCCGGGATGAAGTTTTTCATAAAGTTCCTTGGAGGCGGTTTCGTGTCTCAAAAGATATCGGTCTGCCCCTGCATCGAAGAGCTGCTGATAGCTGGCCCTGGAGCGCTCCCCTACGGAAAGGGTGATGGCAACGTCCGGGTAGGCGGTTCGAATGGAGGTTATGATTCCGCACAGACGTCCATCGGTGAACCAGGGATCTTCGCCGCCCTGCAGGACAAAGGTGCGGTATCCCAGCCGATAACCCTCTGCACAGCAGGCGAGGATGTCCTCTTCGGTGAGCCGGTACCGCTGGGCATTGCTGTTGGATGCACGGATACCGCAGTAGGAACAGTCCTGGGAGCAATAATTGGTGAACTCGATAAGCCCCCGCATGAATACACTGTCGTCGTAATACTGTCTCCGCTTTTCATCCGCCTTATCCCGGAGATACTCGTAGGTTTCGCCGTCCATGGCGTCCAGCAGAGTCAGGAGGTCGGAGTCGGGAAGATCCCCGTTCTCATAAAGTCTGTCAATAAGCGTCTTAATCATGATACCGCCTTTCTTTAAAAGAGTGGTGATAAAGCCTTGACCACGGATGAAAACAAATAAAAAACTGCCAGTCGTTCTATTCGGTGAGAATAGTGAAAGGCAGTTCGGTAGCATAAGGGGCGTCAGCTCCAAGGCGCATGAGCTGTGCTGGTATTATGGCCGCTTGCCTTTCGAATCAGACGTAGGTCTTTTTCATCAGGTTAGGGATAAGGGGATTCATCTCGAGGACCAAAGGTGCGAGCCATCAGAATTCAAGACGTTGTACTTGTTAAAATAATATCAAATAAACAATTCGGCGTCAAGAGGTCAATCCAGTTCTTTTTTTGATATGGAAGTTTTCACGGTGACACTGGGGATGTTGCCCAGCTTTCCCGTCAGGCTGTTGATCTGGTCCATGGTGCCCAGCACCGTGATGGAGACAACGGAGATATCTTCATCGTGGAAGGGGATTCCCATCCGCCCCCGGACAATGTCCTTGAACTCCCCAATAGTTTCGTTGAACTGGTGGTTAACCTCGCCGGGCCGATCCAGTATGGCTCCTATGACTGCAATCCGTTTCACGGAATATTCCTCCTTTGGGTTCTTAGCACCATGTTACAACAAAAGGACCTTTTTTAAAACATCAAAGCGCAGGCCTATGATAGAATAGGTGAAAAGAAACCGGATGCATATGTCCGGCCTCGTTAAAAAAGACGGTGAAAACATGTTTGATATAAAAGAGCAGCTTAAAACGGTACCGGACCATCCAGGCATCTATATCATGAAGGATGGCGACGGCCAGATCCTCTACATCGGCAAGTCCAAATCCCTGAAGAAAAGGGTTTCTTCCTATTTTCAGAATTTCGGCAAGCACCCCCTCCGAATCCAGACCATGGTCACCAACGTCCGGGAATTCGAGTATATCCTTACGGATACGGAGATGGAGGCCCTGATTCTGGAGGCCAATCTTATCAAGCGGCATAAGCCCCGGTTCAACGTGCTGTTGAAGGACGACAAGGCCTATCCGTATATTAAGGTGACGGTGCAGGAGGATTACCCCCGGGTGCTGAAGACCCGTCAGGTGTTGAAGGACAAGGCCCGCTATTTCGGCCCTTACACCAGTGCCGACACCGTAAACCGCACTATCGAGATCATTCAAAAGCTGTTTCCCATACGAAAATGCAATCGGGATATGCATCGCATCTCCGACAGGCCCTGCCTGAACTATCACATCCATCAGTGCCTGGGACCGTGCAAGGGAGATGTGCATAAGGAAGAATACCGGGTTCATGTGGAAGGAATCCTTCGGTTTCTTGGCGGAAAGACGGAGGAGCTGGTCAAGAGCCTGGAACAGCAGATGTATGGGGCGGCTGAGGCCATGGATTTTGAAAAGGCCGCGGAGCTGCGGGACAATATTCAGGCCCTGGTATCCCTGCGGGAACGGCAGAAAATGGTGTCTTCCTCAGAAGGGGACCAGGACGTTATCCACTATGCTCAGGCCGACACCCGAACCTGTATGATGATCTTCTTCATACGGGGAGGACACCTGATCGGTAGGGAGCAATACCTGTTCGATGATTCGGCCGATGTACCCGCCGCTGAAATCATCAGCACCTTCATCCAGCAGTTCTATTCCGGTACGGCATTGGTTCCAGGGGAAATTCTGATACCGGAGCCCCTGGAAGATCAGGAGCTGCTGGAAACTTGGCTGAAGGGAGTCAAGGGCTCTAAAACGAGAATAGGGGTTCCTGAGCGGGGTGAAAAGAAAAAGCTGGTGGAGCTGGTGGGGGAAAATGCACGGGAATACCTGGAGAAATTTCAGGAAAAGCTCGTTCGGGACGATGCTGCCGGAAAACGCCATATGGGAGAGCTGCAGGTCCTGTTAGACTTGGAATCCCCCCCGGCCCGGATCGAAGCCTATGATATTTCAAATCTTACCGGACTCCACGCCGTGGGATCCATGGTGGTATACGAGAACGGACGCAAGAAAAACAGCGACTATCGCCGCTTCAAGATCCGCACTATCGAGGGGCCCAACGATGTGGGCAGCATGCAGGAGGTGCTCTTCCGGCGATTCCAGCGGGGGATAAGGGAAAAAGGCGCGGATGAGACAGCGGAACGGGAAAGCTTCAGCCGTTTTCCAGATCTTATCCTGATAGACGGCGGCAAGGGACAGGTCCATGCCGTGGAAGACGTGATGAAGGCCCTTGGCCTTCATCGGATACCGGTGGCCGGCATGGTGAAGGATGACCATCACCGCACTCGGGAAATTTATTTTCAGGGGGCCATGTACGATCTGGGCCGTGATGATCTGTATCGCTTTGTGGCCGGTATCCAGGAAGAGGTTCACCGCTTTGCCATCTTGTATCACCGAAACCTCAGGGGACAGGCGGCCACTCGGTCCGGACTGGATGAAATCCGGGGCATCGGTACAACCCGACGCAATGCCCTGCTGGCTCATTTCAGGAACATGGATGCCATCCGGGCCGCCGGTATCGAAGAACTGGCGGCGGTATCGGGAATGAACCGTCAGTCGGCAAAAATAGTATACGAATACTTCCGTATGGTGAAAGAACCGAAAGAGGGGCATTGAAGTAAGCGTAGCCTTTCGGAGATAATGACAAACCCTTTGCCGCAGACCCCCATGTCCCTTTTGGAAACCACCGGCCATGAAAATGGTGACGAATGGCAGTGGCTCCATCCCCCTCTTGAGGGGGAACGGACGCGAAGCGGCAAGGGGGAGTAAGCGCGTAACAACTCCCACCGTCACCTTCGGTGCCACCTCCGTTAAGCAGGGTGCACAAATCTTTGATTTGTTGCACATCGCTTATGCCGTTACGGCCAATGAGGGAGGTCTAGCAGTAGTACATTTTTAGGGTAGATGAAGGGATTATGAAGAGTGATGGTTTTTTTAATAGAGAATGCATTTGCTTTCATCGGCTTTCATCGATTTTCATCTGCGTTCATCTGTGGCAAAAGGTTTATAAATAGATAAAAGGAGCCAATATGAACAGTCTCAGCGTATCTGTAAAACGCCTGGCGGAAGCCATGAAGCTTAAGGAAATCACCAGCGGCGATTATCATCAGGAAGTGATCACCATCAGCGATGTTAATCGTATCGGACTGCAGATGGCCGGTTTTTTCGAATCCTTTCCGGCGGAGCGGATCCAGGTTATCGGATGGGTGGAATACCAGTATTTTCAGACCCTCTCCAAGGGACACAGGGAATGGATCGCCAACCGGTTTATGGCCTATAATTTTCCGTGTCTGATCTTTTCCCGTAACCTGGAGCCCTTTCCGGAATTGCTGGAGGCGGCCCGGCAATACCAGCGGCCTGTCTTTGTTTCAGAGCTCACCACCAGCACCCTAATCAACCGCATCATCAATTTTTTGGACGAAGAACTGGCGCCTCGGATTGTGATGCACGGCGTGCTGGTGGACCTCAACGGCGTAGGGGTGCTGATTTTCGGCAAGAGCGGCATCGGCAAATCGGAAACGGCTCTGGAACTGGTGAAACGGGGACATCGCTTCGTAGCGGACGATGCCATTGAGATCTATAAGATCAACGAAAGTACCCTGGAGGGGCGAGCTCCTGAACTGATCAAGAACTTCATGGAGATACGGGGAATCGGAATTCTGGATATTGCCCAACTGTATGGAATCGGATCCGTCAGGGAACGAAAGGTCATCGATTTTGTCGTTCAGTTGGATGACTGGAAGCCGGACAGCGAATATGACCGTCTGGGCATCGAGCAGGAGATGATCGACATCCTTGGGGTGCCGATACCGCGGATCAGCATTCCCGTTAAACCGGGACGGAACCTGGCGGTGATACTGGAGGCGGCTGCCCGGAATCACAGGATGAGGGAAATGGGCTTCAATGCGGCGGAGGAGTTGGACAAGCGCTTGCGGGATAACTACCAGGAATAATGTTTTTGCGGAATATACCGCCACTTGCGAAGGGGGACCATCGGTGAAAACGATTCAGCTGACAATTGACGGACTAAATGTAACGGTTCCAAGCGGGTATACCCTGCTTCAGGCCTGTGAGGCTGCTGATCGGAGGATTCCCAACCTTTGCTACGACAAACGGATCCATGCCTACGGCGGTTGCAGGCTTTGCGTGGTGGAGGTGGAAGGAGCCAGAACCTTGGTTGCCTCCTGTACCACTCCCGTTGTCGAAGGCATGGTGGTCAAAACAAAATCGGAGCGGGTCATCAATGCCAGAAAGGTCAACCTGGAACTTTTGTGGGGGAAGCACAACAACGACTGCCTGACCTGTGAAAAGTCCGGCGCCTGCAAGCTTCAGGACTACTGCTATGAATATGGGATAAGTGCCAATGAGGGCTACGAGAAAACCTTCATAGAGCGCAGTGAGGCGTCCAATCCTTTTTACCGTTTTGATCGCAGCAAGTGTATCCTCTGCGGTAAATGCGTCCATGTGTGCGACCAGCTGGTGGGGGTCAGGGCCATTGACTTCGCAAAGCGCGGCGTGGATACACAAGTGGTTCATCCCTTCGACTGCGGCATGGAGCATTCCGATTGCGTTTCCTGCGGGAACTGCGTTTCGATCTGCCCAACCGGCGCATTGATGGAGAAGGCTCCGATGAGATTCCGAAATTGGGACGGCGTTCAGGTCGTAAGGACCACCTGTTCATACTGTGGTGTGGGTTGTCAGATGAACCTGATCGTTAAGGACAACGAGGTTGTCCGGGTGGATCCGGCAGAGAACGGCCCCAACAGTGCCACCCTGTGTGTCAAAGGAAAATTCGGATACCGTTTTATCAATAGCCCGGATCGGTTGAAAATGCCGTTGATCCGAAGAAATGGTGTTTTGCAGGAGGCCGGGTGGGAGGAAGCTTATGAACTGGTGGCAGAAAAGATCAGATCCACCAGGGAAACGCACGGACCGGACAGCCTTGCGGCCCTAACCTCCGCTCGATGCACCAATGAAGAGAACTACATGATGCAGAAGCTCTTCCGGGCGGCCGTCGGCACGAACAACATCGACCACTGTGCCCGGCTCTGACACGCGCCAACCGTCGCAGGTCTTGCGACAACCTTGGGCAGTGGTGCCATGACCAATGGAATCGAAGAGATTCTGGGAACTCAGTGCATGTTCGTTATCGGCTCCAATACAACGGAAACGCATCCGATCATCGGTGCGAAGATGATCCAGGCCAAACGAAACGGCGCAAGGATGATTGTGGCAGACCCCAGGAGAATCGATCTGGCCAGACATGCGGATATCTATCTGCAGATTCGGCCCGGCACCAATGTGGCGCTTCTGAACGCCATGGCCAATGTTATCATCCAAGAAGAGCTCTATGATAAGGATTATGTGGCTGAGCGGGTTGAAGGATTTGACACCTTGGCTGCTCTGGTGGAAAAATATACGCCGGAGGTGGCGTCGGAAATCTGCGGTGTTTCAGCGGAAGACATCACCGCTGCGGCCAGAATGTACGCGGGCGTAGAAAAAGCCGGCATCTATTACACCATGGGCATCACACAGCATTCAACCGGAACCCGTAATGTCATGGCCATTTCAAATCTCGCCCTGCTGTGCGGCAATCTTGGAATCGAGAATGCCGGGGTGAATCCCCTTCGCGGCCAAAACAACGTTCAGGGGGCTTGCGATGTAGGAGGCCTGCCCAACGTATATCCCGGCTATCAAAAGGTCACCGATCCGGTAGTAAGGGAAAAATTCAAAAAAGCTTGGAATGCAGAAAGCCTTTCCGATCAGGAGGGCAGAACAGTGCCTCGGATCATGGAGGGGGCACTGGAAGGGGTAATCAAACTGCTTTACATCATGGGAGAAAACCCCATCGTATCGGACCCGGACACCGCCCATGTGGAGCATGCGTTGAAGGCTCTCGATTTTCTTGTGGTGCAGGACATCTTCCTGACGGAGACCGCTGCCCTGGCCGACGTGGTGTTGCCTGTGGCTTGTTTTGCAGAGAAAGACGGAACCTTCACCAATACGGAGCGCCGTATTCAGCGGGTACGAAAGGCCGTCAACCCTCCCGGAGAAGCGAAATCCGATCTGGAGATCTTTCAAGAGCTGATGAACCGTATCGGTTACCCTCAGGAACGGCTTACAGCCCAAGGAGTTATGGCCGAGATCGCATCTCTGACACCATCCTATGGCGGTATAACGTATGGCCGTCTGGAGGAGCAGGGGCTCCATTGGCCATGTCCAACCCCGGAACACCCAGGAACCGTCACGCTTCATAAAGGCCGGTTCGCCCGCGGCATGGCTGCATTCATTGCCTCAGAGCACACCGGGCCGGTTGAAACGGCGGATGAGGCGTTTCCCTTTGTTCTGACCACGGGCCGTGTTCTATACCACTATCACACCCGAAGCATGACCGGCCGAGTGGACGGACTCAATCAACTGGCTGGGGAAAGCTTCATTGAACTATCCCGGGAGAGTGCCGGTACAGCCGGGATTACTGACGGTGAAAGGGTTCGTGTCACCTCCCGCAGGGGAAGCGTGGAGGTTCAGGCCCGTGTCAGCGACGACATCAGCGGAAACACGGTATTCATGCCCTTCCATTATGCGGAGGGAGCCGCCAACCGGTTGACAAACAGCGCACTGGACCCTATATCCAATGTTTCAGAATTGAAGGTGTGTGCAGTACGCATTGAAAAAATCAAGCAGTGACGTTTTACAGACGCTGCGCGGTTAAGATGTTATCGGTATCGGACAAGAGAAAGGAAATCGGAGCCATGATGTCAACTAAACGATATCCTGGAACTGCCATCATCCTGGCCGGAGGGAAGTCTAGCCGACTGGGCTTTGACAAACAGCTCCTTGAGTACAACGGGGAGTACCTGATGGATTACCTGCTTAAGCTTCTTGAGCCGGTTTTTCAGGAAACGGTCATTGTCAGCAACACCCCGGAAATCCATCGGAACCGGGGGTGCAGGGTGGTTTCGGATATACTTCCGGAGGCTGGTCCCTTGGGAGGGCTTCATGCGGGGCTTATGGCCGCATCCTTTGAGACGTGCTACCTTACTGCCTGCGATATGCCTGGTATCCGCGAATCCTATATCCGGTACATGCTCGAATGCCAACGGTCACATCCGGGAAACGAGGCCGTGGTAACCCGGGTAAAGGATATGCTCGAACCCATGAATGCCCTCTATTCCAAAGGCTTGGCTCTTTGCATCGGCTCGCTGCTGGACGATGGAAAAAGGAAGATGACCGCGCTTCTGGATCGTGCAAACACCTATTATGTACCGGAAAAGGTAGCGCTGAGGTACAGTCCGGATTGGTTGATGTTCGATAATATCAACACAATCGAAGATCTGGAACGCTTTCATAAGCTGGAGCAAGGGGGGCGGACCGATGATCAGGGGTATGCGGATCATGCAGCTGGATCATGGCAGGACTGAAGAGGTTGAGGATGACGTTGTCGTAGAATACCCACTGACCTTGTATTTGGAAGGAGTCGAGTGGGTGACGCTGATGTGTTCCCCGGATTCACTGGAGCATCTGGCCTGCGGATTCCTGAAGAGCGAAGGGATGATCAAGGGATACGAGGACATAAGTGGGTTGACCATCGATGAGGAAAAGGGTCATGGGTGGATTACCCTGAAGGACTCCAACCCTCTGGCTGTTCAGCTTCACGGAAAACGCACCCTGACCTCCGGATGTGCCAAGGGGGTTACATTTTCCAGGGCTCTCGATGCCGCTACCCTGACGCGGTGTGAATCAGGCTTCCGGGTGAGGTTTGATACCCTCGCATCGCTGATGGCGGATTTCAACGGCGCATCTAAGGTATTCAAGGCAACCGGTGGGGTCCACAGCTGTGCGGTGTGTTCGGCGACGGAAATCCTGATGCTGAAGGAGGATATCGGACGGCATAATGCGGTGGATAAGCTCATTGGCCAGGCCTTGATCCATGGTGTTGCACTGGAGGAGAAGATTCTGCTGACCAGTGGAAGAGTTTCTTCCGAAATACTGATCAAGTCTGCCCGAGCCGGGTTTCCCATCGTAGCCTCCCGTTCAGCGCCCACCGATATGGCCCTCCGGGAAGCTGAAAAACTGGGCATTACCGTAGTGGGCTTCCTGAGAGGCCGGCGATGCAATGTATACACAGAACCCTGGCGGATCCTCTGCAATTGATTTCCGCTAATCAACTCTCATCGGTTTTCATCAGGTTTCATCTACCCTAAAAATGCACTACTGCTAGACCTCCCTCATTGGCCGTAACGGCATAAGCGATGTGCAACAAATCAAAGATTTGTGCACCCTGCTTAACGGAGGTGGCACCGAAGGTGACGGTGGGAGTTGTTACGCGCTTACTCCCCCTTGCCGCTTCGCGTCCGTTCCCCCTCAAGAGGGGGATGGAGCCACTGCCGATCATTACCATTTTCATGGGCGGTGGCTTCCAAAAGGGACATGGGGGTCTGCGGCTAAGGGTTTATTCGTGCACGGGCTTGGATTATGATTATGAAGAATTATCATGGAGGAACTATGGACAAGAAAAATTTCTTTGCACCGCCGGAGATTGTGGATGTGGCCATGGCGGTGTGCGTCAAGAAGGTATCCACACCGTATTTCAAGGAATTTTTGCTGGCAATCCTCGCCGGCGCATTCATAGCTTTCGCATCAGAAGGGTCCAACATGGCCGCCTTTAATCTGTTTGCCAAGCCGGAAACCTATGGCTTGGGCAAGGTTCTGGCAGGTTCTATCTTCGGCACGGGTCTCATGCTGGTCGTCGTGGCCGGGGCCGAAATGTTCACGGGGCAAACCCTTATACTGGGAGCCGTGCTGGATAAGCAGGTTACCCTGAGACAAATGCTGATCAACTGGGTGCTGGTATGGATCGGCAACCTGGTGGGCAGTGTATTCCTGGCATATATGATGGTTCAGTCCGGACTGTTCAACAGCGGGGATAGTGTTCTGGGGGCCATGACCATTAAGATAGCGGTTTATAAGACAACGCTTCCATTTATGTCCGCCTTCTGGCTGGGCGTCATGTGTAACTGGCTGGTATGTCTTGCGGTATGGATGTCCTTTGCAGCTAAGGATATTACGGGAAAGCTCCTGGCCATCTTCTTCCCCATCTGGCTGTTCATCACCTCCGGCTTCGAGCACTGTGTGGCCAACATGTACTACATTCCCGCGGGAATTATGGCCAAATCCAATCCCAAATGGGTTGAGGCCGCAGCACAGTACGGCGTTACACCGGAAAAGCTGGACCATCTCACATGGTCTTCTTTCTTCATTAACAATGAATTGCCGGTAACCCTGGGGAATATCGTCGGCGGAGGGGTACTGGTAGGGGCGTACTATTGGTATGTTTACAAGCAGGGAAAGAAGCAGGAAACCAAAGCGGCCTGATGCCGTCACTGATCAGAAGGAGTGTGGACCATGGCAACGGATCAATACACCGGCATTCTGAAGGTAGCAGTTGAAAACGAGCTGGAGGCGTATGCTTTTTATAAGCACGCGGCTGAAAGGGTGGCAGATACGGTTCTTAAAAAGACCTTTTCCGATTTGGCCAAGGAGGAACTGAAGCACAAGGTTTTGCTGGAAGAATATTTAACCGCCGGTTCAGGGCTTCGCTTTGATGAAACAAAGGATCATATGGTTTCCCAGACGGTTGAAAGTCCAAAGCTCTCGATGGAAATGAATTTCACAGAGGCCATCGCTCTGGCCATGAAGAAGGAAGAAGAAGCCATGATGATGTACAAGGCCTTTGCAGAAGCCAGCATGGATGGGGAGCAAAAAGAGATCTTCTTGGAACTTTCAAAAATGGAGTCAGGGCACAAACGGGGCTTGGAAGAAATATACACAAATTCGGCCTTTGCTGAGGCATGGTAAAAAGACAATGGACACATCCGCGTAAAGAAAGCCTCCGAGATCCTTCGGGGGCTCTTTTTTACCTGTAAACAAAGTACCGGGGATTAAACTACAGTATATGTAAATAAATGCATAAATATCATCCTGTTATAATAATCACTAAAAAGAATAAAGCGCCACATTGTTAATTTTATAACGTACACGTGTATCCAAAAATAGCAGGCAATAATCAAAGTTTGAGTTGACTGTAATTCTGTTGCGTAGAATGGAACTGTAAAATGTTTAACGATGGGTATACAGGAGAATCACAGGGGAAATAAATGAAGGCATAAGTCAGAATAAGGCTTTAAGGGTGGTTGATAAAAAGTTAACAATAATACGTAAATGAAAGTATTTTAATGGTAAAATCGGTCGATGCGTAAAAAAAAGATTATTGATTTCGCTATATCCGATGTTATAATCATGTTGGGTTATGAGGTAATGAGACATCAGATGGATAATAATTTAACAACACACAATATTCTGTATTTTCAGACTTATGGCTAAATTTCGTATTTTGTCTGAACGGCAGGATTAGAGCTTGTTGAATTGTTCATCAAAAAAGATGCCCAAAAGGAGAGGTGTGAGACATTGGAAAAGGTAAAGGTTACGATCAACGGTGTTCAGATTGAAGTACCGAGCAGTGCTACAGTGCTCGACGCTGCACGTCAGGCCGGTATCAACATCCCAACCCTTTGTTTCCTGAAGGAAACCAATGAAGTGGGTGCCTGTCGGGTCTGTGTAGTAGAAGTTGAAGGTGCCCGTGCGCTTCAGGCTTCGTGTGTACTTCCGGTTCGGGACGGCATGGTTATTAAAACCAACACCAAAAGAGTCAGAGAATCCGTTAAGACAACAGTTGAACTGATCCTGGCAAACCACAACCGCGATTGTCTGGCGTGTTTCCGCAATACTAACTGCGAGCTGCAAACGCTTTCAGAGGAATTGGGAATTACGGATGTATCTTTCGAGGGCGCCATGCGAGAGCCTCATCTGGACAATCTTTCCCCTTCAATCGTACGTGATTCCAGCAAATGCATCCTTTGCGGCCGCTGTGTAAACGTATGCAAGAAGACACAAAAGGTAGGCATTCTCGATTTCACACAGCGCGGCTTCCACACAACCGTGAGCCCTGCTTTTGAAATGAGCATGAAAGATGTTCCCTGCATCTACTGCGGACAATGTATCAACGTATGTCCTGTAGGCGCACTTACCGAAAAGAGCGATATCGACCGTGTGTGGGAGGCTCTTGAGGATCCTGATACGTATGTTATCGCACAGACAGCTCCGGCTGTACGGGCCGGACTTGGCGAAGAATTCGGATTCCCCATCGGTACCCGGGTAACGGGCAAGATGGTGGCTGCACTTCGACGTATTGGCTTTAACAATGTCTTCGACACCAACTTTGCAGCGGACCTCACCATCATGGAAGAGGGCAGCGAACTGCTTCACCGCATCCAAAACGGCGGAAAGCTACCGATGATCACCTCCTGCTCCCCGGGCTGGATCCGATTCTGCGAATTCTATTATCCGGAGTTTCTTGATAACCTCTCATCCTGCAAATCACCGCACCAGATGATGGGTGCCATCCTTAAATCCTACTATGCTGAAAAAGCCGGCATCGACGCGAAGAAGATGTTCGTTGTCTCCATCATGCCTTGCGTATCGAAGAAATCGGAATGCGAGCGTCCTGAAATGGAAGTCAACGGTCTCCGTGACGTAGACGCCGTACTGACAACCAGAGAATTGGGCAAGCTGATCAAGCAGGCGCGTATCGATTTCAGGAACCTGCCGGATGAGAAATTTGACCCGGCTCTTGTTGGCGAATACACAGGAGCGGCTGTTATCTTCGGAGCTACCGGCGGTGTTATGGAAGCGGCGCTTCGTACAGTTGCTGATATCCTTACCAATGGCGATATGAGCAATATCGAATATCAGGCGGTACGGGGAATCGAAGGCGTCAAGGAAGCCACTGTGACGATTGGCGGTCTGGATGTGAAGGTTGCCATCGCCCACAGCACCGGCAACGCCAAGGCCCTGTTGGATCGAATCAAGGCTGGAGAAGCGGACTATCACTTCATTGAAGTGATGGGCTGCGACGGCGGCTGCGTAACAGGCGGCGGTCAGCCTCAGGTTCCTGCTCAGATTAAAATGACCATGGACATTCGTAAAGAGCGGGCCAAGGCACTTTATGAGGAAGACTGCGTTATGCCTCAGCGGAAATCCCATAAGAATACTCAGATTGCCAAGCTTTATGAAGACTTCCTGGGCAAGCCATTGGGGCATAAATCCCACGAGCTGCTTCACACCCACTATCACCACCGGGAGAAGTATTCCAAATAAACGACATTGATCATTGGCCCGGGGTTCTCCGGAGCCCCGGGCCATCCAATAACCGCCGTGGCGGAAAATCCAGAAGCGTACGAACGCTTTGCGTGAAGGAGGCAAAAAGATGGCGAAGGATATCCTTGCACAGGAAAACTTTGACAAGCTGAATCAGTACATTGCCGATAACAAAGACAGACCCGGAGCGCTGATGCCAGTGCTTCAGGAAGGACAGAAGATTTTTGGCGCACTCCCTCTGGAAGTACAGAAGGTGATTAGCGAGAAGCTGAATATCCCCTTGGCAGAAATATATGGAGTTGTTACATTTTACAGCCAGTTTACTCTGGTTCCTGCCGGCGATTACACAGTCAGCGTATGTATGGGAACAGCCTGCTATGTTCGGGGGGCTCAGGCCATTATCGACAAGATCGGAACAGAGCTGAAACTGAAGGTGGGTTCAACATCTGCCGACGGCAAATATACACTTCTGGCTACCCGTTGCATCGGTGCATGCGGTCTTGCCCCGGTCATGACGGTGAATGAAGACGTATACGGCCGTATCACCGATAAGGATATAACGACGATTCTTGCAAAATACTAGACTATAGCTCACAGCTAATGACTACGAGATCCCTTGCAGTTTTTAGCTGGCAGCTATCCCAAAGAGGAGGCTTCCTATGAAATCCCTTGATGAATTGGCAAAGATCCGCGAAGAAGCGTTGAAGAAGGTTGATATCCGTAAAGACCGCAAAGGCACCCGTATCGTTGTCGGTATGGCAACCTGCGGAATCAGTGCAGGGGCCCGTCCGGTAATGAAGGCCCTGCTTGAAGAAGTTGATAAACGTCATCTGGCCGATGTTGAAGTGACGCAAACCGGCTGTATCGGCGTATGCCGTCTGGAGCCGATTTTCGAAGTATACTGCGAGGGTCAGGAAAAAGTGACCTACGTGGAAATGAACGAAGCGAAGGCACGCCGCGTTATTTCCGAGCATATCGTCAACGGCAACATCGTAGCCGAATATACAATCGGAGCTCAAACAAAATAGAGAAGGAGGCGTAGAGCCGATATGGAACTTGCAAGAGCGCACGTACTGATCTGCGGCGGCACAGGATGCACGTCCTCCGGATCCCTGAAAATTGAAGAGATTTTTAATGAGGAACTGAAGAAGCATGGCCTGGCGGGAGAAGTGAAGCTGGTGCGTACAGGCTGCTTTGGTCTGTGTGAAGCCGGCCCCATCGTCGTCGTATACCCGGAAGGAACCTTCTACAGCCATGTAAAGGCAGAGGATATCCCCCGGATCACCGAGGAACACCTTCTTAAAGGCCGTATTGTAGCGGATCTTACCTACAAAACAGGTACAACTCCTCCCGGACAGGCAACCTCCATCAATGATGTGGATTTCTACAAGAAGCAGCAGCGGGTAGCTCTCCGTAACTGCGGCATCATCAATCCGGAGAAAATCGAAGAGTATATTGCCTTCGACGGTTACCGAGCTCTTGGTAAAGCACTTTTGGAAATGAGCCGCGAGCAGGTTATCGACACCGTGCTGAAGTCCGGTCTCCGTGGCCGTGGAGGCGGCGGATTCCCCACCGGTCTCAAATGGCAGTTCACAGCAAATGCCCAGGATGACCAGAAATATGTCGCCTGTAACGCCGACGAAGGGGACCCGGGTGCATTTATGGACCGTTCCGTTTTGGAGGGGGACCCCCATGCCATTATCGAAGCCATGGCCATCGCCGCTTATGCGGTAGGAGCGGAGAAGGGCTACGTGTATGTCCGTGCGGAGTATCCTATTGCGGTTCATCGCCTTGAGATTGCCATCGAGCAAGCCCGTGAAATGGGTCTGTTGGGCAAAGGGATTTTCGGAACCGACTTCGAATTCGATCTTGAAATCCGTCTGGGCGCCGGCGCATTCGTATGCGGCGAAGAAACGGCCCTGATTGCATCCATCGAAGGGGAGCGCGGCATGCCGAGACCCCGTCCTCCGTTCCCGGCGATTAAAGGGATCTGGAAAAAGCCGACCCTGCTCAACAACGTTGAAACCTATGCCAATATCCCGCAGATTATCCTGAACGGCGCGGAATGGTTCGCCAGCATCGGTACGGAAAAATCCAAGGGCACCAAGGTGTTTGCACTGGGTGGCAAGATCAACAACACCGGTCTTCTGGAAATTCCCATGGGAACAACCCTCCGTGAAGTAATCTTCGATATCGGCGGCGGCATCCCCAACGGCAGGAAATTCAAAGCCGTACAAACCGGTGGCCCCTCCGGCGGCTGCATCACCGATGCGCACCTAGATACGCCCATCGATTACGACAACCTCATCTCCCTGGGCTCCATGATGGGATCCGGCGGTATGATCGTTATGGACGAAGACAACTGCATGGTGGATATCGCCCGATTCTTCCTGGACTTCACGGTGGACGAGTCCTGCGGCAAATGTACCCCCTGCCGCGAAGGTACCAAGCGCATGCTGGAGATCCTTGATAAAATCACAGAAGGAAAAGGCACTCTGGCCGATCTGGACAAGCTGGAGAGTCTGGCCCATTCCATCAAGGACAGCGCCCTGTGCGGTCTTGGACAAACGGCTCCAAACCCCGTACTTTCAACTCTTCACTATTTCCGCCACGAGTATGAGGCCCATGTCAACGAGAAACGGTGTCCGGCTGGGGTATGTAAGAGCCTGCTGAGCTACCAGATCACAGATAAGTGTGTGGGCTGTACCGTGTGCACAAAGGTGTGCCCAGTTGTCTGTATCAGCGGGGAACGAAAAGAAAAGCATACCATTGATCAGTCCAAGTGCGTCAAGTGTGGCGCCTGCATGGAGAAGTGCTCCTTCAAGGCAATTATCAAAGCTTAAAAGAGTTTACCCATTCAGCCCGCCGGCTTATACCGGTGGGCTGATGCTGTTTCCTGAGGAGGTTAAAGTCTTAACAACTGTTTGGGGTCCGTACTTTCAATTAGTGAAGTGTCATCCCTGAAATCCCTTTATAAACGAAACCGTGCATGCTATAATGAAGGGGAAAATTGTGAATAGTTTAACCACAGAACAGTCGGGAGGCATTTATGCAACTCAGTGAAATTGTCAGGTTGATTGACGGAGAAGTCATAGTGGGCGCTGACAAACTTGATCAGAATATCAAATTCGGATTCAGCTCGGATCTGATGAGCGATGTTCTGGCCTATGTCGAGGGCGAAACCATCCTCCTTACGGGGCTGAACAATGCGCAGGTTATCCGTACTGCCGAGATGCTCGATCTTAAGGTTATTGCATTTGTGCGTGGAAAGAAACCAAATCAGGAGGTAGTGGATTTGGCGATTGAAAATGATATAGTAGTACTGTCCACCCGACATACACTCTTTGCAGCCTCCGGGATCCTTTTCCAAAGCGGTCTTGGGGTTGTGAACGTCTGAGGAAAACTATGAGCGAAGCAATGTGCATGCAAGTGGAGTATGAAATCTCCGCGGAGGATTTTTCCAGTGCGGGAGAAGCCTCCAGTAATATCAAAAAATTTCTGCGGCAGTTGGGAACAGATAATGCGTTGATCAGAAGAGTAGCCATCTGTACCTACGAAGCGGAGATAAATATCGCCATTCATTCACTGGGAGGCCAGATATCCGTGAACGTATGCAGCGATCGGATTGAAATTGTTGCCAAGGACCGCGGCCCCGGTATCGCCGATATTGATCTTGCGATGAAGTCTGGATATTCTACTGCATCCAGTGCGGTTAGAGAGCTGGGATTCGGAGCGGGAATGGGCTTGCCCAATATGAAGAAATGTTCCGATGTGTTTCAGCTGGATTCAAAAGTTAACGAATATACCTGTGTTAAAATGACTCTGAATATGTAGCGGAGGCGTAAAATGCAACAGTATTGGCATTCCGTGATTCTGGATAAGGCATTATGTTGCGGCTGTACCAATTGCCTGGATCGTTGCCCCACTCAGGCAATCAGGGTTATTGACAGCAAGGCGCGCATCATCAATGACCGATGTACCGACTGCGGTGAATGCATCAAGGTTTGTCCCTATCACGCCAAAGGGGCGTTGACAGAGGATCTTGAAAGCATAAAACCCTATAAATATACCATTGCCATACCGTCCATAGCCATCTATGGGCAGTTTCCCCTGAATTTTGAGCCGAACCGTATACTGAACGGCTTTCTTAAACTGGGCTTCGATGATGTCTATGATTCAGCTTTTGCCGCTGACTGCGTTACAGCCAAGCAGGCAAGATATCTCAAAGAGAATCGAGAGAACCGCCCCCTTATTTCCACAGCCTGTCCGGCGATCATCCGACTAATCCAGATCCGTTATCCGTCACTTTTGGACAACATAATGCCGGTGGAGGCGCCTATGGAGGTTGCCGCCAGGCTTGCACGGCAAAAGGCCATGGCTGAAACCGGCTGTTCGGAGGAAGAGATCGGTGTGTTTTTCATCAGTCAGTGTCCGGCGAAAATTACCAGCGTTCAAATGCCCATCGGCATTGAACAGAGCGCGGTTGACGGAGTCATTGCCATCAACAAGATATTCGCCAAGCTTCTGAAGGCCGTTGAAGAAACAACGGACAATCTTAAGGAGTTGCGAAAAGGGTCTGCGTTTGGCATCGGGTGGGGCCGTGTTTCCGGTCAGAGCTACGCCCTGGGGCTGGATAATTACCTGGGCGTTGACGGAATCCAGGAGGTCATCAAGATCCTGGACAAAATTGAACTGGGAAAGCTGCCGGGCATCGACTTTTTCGAAGGGTACGCTTGCGTAACCGGGTGTGTCGGCGGTCCGCTGAATGTTGAAAACGCGTTTATCGCCAAAAGTCGAATTGCAAAGCTGGGCCGATCAGAGATTGCCCTTTCAAAGGATCTGCGTCAACCCATGGACGAACTGGAGGCCATCTACGATTCGGCCGGGATCGCGTTCAATCAAGAAATCGAAGCCAGACAGGTTATGAAGCTGGATGTCGATTTTCGGAAAGCCATGGAGAAGATGTCGAAGATTGAGGAGACAATGCGTTACCTCCCTCAGATCGATTGCGGTGCCTGTGGATCTCCCACCTGCCGGGCGTTGGCAGAGGATATAGTCCAGGGAACGGCGTTGTTGGAATGCTGTGTTGTAAGAAACTATAAACCGAGGGGATCTTATGAAACTAAATGATCTGATAAACCAACCGGGCATTTCTGTTCTTGTTGCTCCGGAAAATCCAGAAAGAGAAATCACCGGAATCAAATGCTGTGACCTGCTGAGCTGGGTCATGGCTAACGGCGGCGAAGGGGATGTATGGATCACCGTTCAGACCCATATGAATGTAGTGGCCGTGGCGGCTCTGCTGGATATGGGATGTGTGATCGTCCCCGAAGGGATTGATGTGGAGGAAGCAACGCTGGATAAAGCCCGGGAACAGTCGGTGGCTGTTTTGGCAGCGGATACGGATGCTTATGGGATTTTCAGCCTGTGCTATGAGGCGGGTCTTAGAAAATGAAATGCTTTTATGATTTTCATGTCCATACGGGTCTTTCACCCTGTGCAGAGGATGATATGTCTCCGTGGAATGTTATTAACATGGCGATCATTAAAGGACTTAATGCAATTGCGGTCACTGATCATAACAGCATAGGAAATGTTAAGCCTTTCCTAGAAGCCGGCAAAGCTGCCGGTCTGCTTGTCATTCCAGGAATGGAGCTTCAGACACGGGAAGAGGTGCATCTGCTTTGCCTCTTTCTCAGCCTTGAAGACGCGCAGGCCTTTGAGGACCGCATAGACCCCCTGAGGCTTCGCATATCCAACCGGCCGGAACGTTTCGGGCATCAATATCTTTACAATGTGGAAGATGATGTGGTGGGGGAATATCCATGGAGTCTGCTGAGTTCAATGGATGTAAGTCTCGATGAGGCAGTGAGGCTGGTTCGGAGACGGGGGGGCGTTGCCATACCCTGCCATTTGGACCGCAATGCCAACAGTCTTCTTTATATGCTGGGTTTCATGCCGTCAGAACCGGAATTCCCCTGGGTTGAAATTTCGCGGATGTGCACGAAAATCCCTGTTGGGCTGTCTCCGGACTCAAACATTCTCTACAACTCCGATGCACACACCCTGGCCGACATTGCCGAAGCGGACCATAGTCTGGAAATTGAGGAGTTGACTATACCTGCGATATTTAAAGTTCTCGGAGGGCGTTTGGTATGAAAGAACTGTCGCTGCATATCCTGGATATTGGGCAAAACTCGGTATCGGCCGGTGCCAGCCTGATTGAAATCATCGTTGAAGAAAACTCGGTTAAGGACACCCTGCGCATCACAGTTAAGGATAACGGCAGGGGGATGAGCGCCGAAACCCTCGGTAAAGTTGTGGATCCGTTCTACACCTCCCGGACCACCAGGAAGGTCGGCCTCGGTATTCCTATGTTCAAAGCCAATGCGGAGCAATGCGCCGGCGCCTTTAAGCTGGTATCAGAGGTAGGCGTGGGTACTGAGCTATGCGCAGAGTTCAAACGCAGCCATATCGACCGTGTACCCTTGGGAAATATGGCGGATACAATCATGGCCATGGTGATGGCAAATCCTCAGGGGGATTTACGGTATCTTCACACCGTTGATGAATGTTCCTTCTCTGTAGACACCCGGGAAATGCGTGAGGCATTGGGGGATGTCCCCCTGGATGATGTTTCAGTGCTGATGTGGATTAAGGAATACGTTGAAGAGGGCTTGTCTGAAATGGGCGTTTGATGGTATTCGTTATTTATAAAGCGGGAGAGGGTGCACATGGAACGGGTTAATAAAATGCTCAATCCTCAGGAAATGGAAACGTTGAATCGGGCGATGAATGTATATAGAGGCAAGCTGGAAGAAAAAATGACCGAACTTGACCAGGTTCAGACCCATCTGAAGGTGAATGAAGGCCTTATGCAGGAGGTGCGGCTTGAGAAAGAACGGATCCGAAATGAGCTGTCGTACTGTAATTCCATTTTACACAAAATGATTGAATTTGGCGGAGAAGGTCAATGAACAGCAAAAGGATCAAACGAACGGGTTTAGGCTTGCTTATAGTGAGTCTGGTTGGCTTTTTTTTCGGCGGGGACATACCTCTGCCTTTGATGGGAAAATTCTTTCTGGGGGCCTTTGCCTTCGGTACCGGGGCTACCCTGATTATCGTGGCCAACATCATCCGAATCAAGGAGCATGAATCCCTGTTGGATTTATCCGTTGAGGAGGAGCCCCAGGAAGCCGCGGTTGAGGAAGATGGAAATGCTGAGGATGAATGAGGGCTGAACAAATAAAGCCGGTACAGGAAGGTCCTGTACCGGCTTTCAATTGACTGATTCTATTTTTCGTTGCAGCCGAGAACATCGACAATTTTATGCTTAACCATTTCCTTGATGGCTGTGCGGGCCGGTCCCAGGTACTTACGGGGATCGAATTCTGCAGGGCTCTCAACAAATACTCTGCGGATTTCAGCTGTCATTGCCAGGCGCAGGTCAGTATCGATGTTGATCTTGCAAACACCGTACGTTGCGGCTTCACGGAGCATTTCCTCGGGAACCCCTTGGGCACCGGGGATGTTCCCGCCGTATTGGTTGCATCGGGCAACGAATTCGGGCAGTACAGTGGATGCGCCGTGGAGCACCAAGGGGTAGTTTGGAAGAAGCTCGGTGATTTTCTTAAGGCGCTCAAAATCCAGCTTGGGCTCCCCTTTGAACTTGTATGCGCCATGGCTCGTGCCGATGGCGATGGCCAGGGAATCGACGCCGGTGCGCTGTACAAATTCAACCGCCTGTGCGGGGTCGGTATAGGTTGCGTCGGCAGCGCTGACGTTGACGGCATCTTCAACACCGGCAAGACGGCCCAGCTCTGCTTCTACAACAACGCCACGGGCGTGAGCGTATTCAACCACTTCCTTGGTGATGGCAATATTTTCTTCGAATGGATGGTGGGAGGCATCGATCATGACAGAAGTGAAGCCATCGTCGATGCACTGCTTACAGAGCTCTACCGTATCGCCGTGATCAAGATGCAGGGCGATGTCCAGACCACTGGTTTCAACAGCGGCTTCGATAAGCTTGCGCAGATAGACGGAGTTGGCATACTTACGGGCCCCGGCGGATACCTGAAGAATCAGCGGGGATTTTACCTCTGCAGCGGCCTCTACGATGCCCTGGATGATTTCCATATTGTTTACATTGAATGCGCCGATTGCATATCCGCCCGCATATGCCTTGCTGAACATTTCCTTTGTGGTTACTAATGCCATGATTTCTCCTCCTGTAATCCTGTTATTGGGATATGACAGTTACAAACCCTATATGCTATTATAGAACAAGTAATCCCATATCACCACCATTCGCATCTATTTATTCATACTCAAAAATGACTAAATTTAAACGTCAAAATTGGCATTGTTCACAAAAGTGAGGGTTTTTAATGAAATTGCCTGCTATTTTCGAAGAACGCATGGAAAACCTGCTGGGAGAGAAATACCCAGAATTCAGAGAAGCTCTGGAGATGCCCCCCCTTTTCGGATTAAGGATCAATACACTAAAGATATCCGTAGACCGTTTTCTGGAGCTGTCACCATTCAGGCTGCGCCCTATCCCTTGGGTGCCGGAAGGCTTCTACTATGATGAGGGGGACCGGCCGGCGAAGCATCCCTATTATCACGCCGGACTTTACTATATTCAGGAGCCCTCGGCCATGGCGCCGGTGGTGCTGCTGGATCCGCAACCGGGAGAAACCGTTATGGATACCTGTGCTGCACCGGGGGGGAAAACGTGCCAGATCGGTGCACGGATGCGGAATCAAGGGCTGCTGTTTACCAACGACCTCAGTGCAACCCGCGCCAAGGCCTTGCTGCATAATGTTGAAGTAAGCGGCATAAGGAATGCCATTGTCCTTTGTGAAAATCCGCTTAAGCTGGCGGGGCGCCTTTCCGGCAAGATAGATCGGGTCCTGGTGGACGCCCCCTGTTCAGGGGAGGGGATGTTCAGGAAGATGGAAGGCTCCATAAAGCTTTGGAGCGCAGATAAGCAGGAAGAGTATTACGGTATGCAGAAGCCGATTCTGGAAGCCGCCGCTGTGATGGTGGCCCCGGAGGGGCATTTGGTGTATTCTACCTGCACCTACAACCGACATGAAAATGAGGACGCGGTATTCGGGTTTCTAAAAGATAATCTGGACTTCGACCAGGATTCTGGTCCGTTGCCCGGGGCATCTCCCGGTTTTTCCGGGCAGGAAGGGGAAAAACCCACTGCCATGTACCGGCTTTGGCCTCATATGGTTCAGGGGGAAGGGCACTTTGTGGCCCGCTTGAAAAGAAACGGCAAAGAGGCGGTTCCCAAAAGGCGGCAGATCTCTCAAGGAAATGCCCCGGAAGCATTTCAGGCGTTTGCAGATCGGTATATGCCCGGTTGGAAGGGGGAGGGTGTTTATCGTCAGCTGGACGAACGTCTTATGCTGGTTCCCTCCCATGACATTGATCTTGCCGGAATCCGGATATTAAGAGAGGGCTGGCTGCTGGGCAGTATCCAAAAAAACAGATTCGAGCCCTCGCAAGCCCTGGCCATGGGTCTGACCCCTTCGGAATTTTCTCAGACCTTGGATTTTTCACCGGAGGATCCCGATCTCATACGTTATATAAAAGGAGAAACAGTTCATAGGAATGCCCCCAAAGGTTGGATTCTGATAACGGTAAGCGGATATCCTCTCGGTTGGGCCAAGGGCATGGACGGTTTTTTAAAGAACCACTATCCGGCATCCTGGCGTCGTCAGGATTGAAAAGTATGGAATAATAGCCACGGATAACACGGATTCACACGGAAATGGATTCTTGAGTGTAGTTTTGAAAGGGGAATGGCATGGCTAAAATGCGTTTGGATAAGATGCTTTCCAATATGGGACTGGGGAGCCGCAGTGAAATCAAAGTGGGAGTGAAAAAGCGCTTTGCGTCGGTGAATGGGCAGATTGCCAAGGACCCGGGGATGCAGATTGACACGGATAAGGACACGGTTACCTGGGTAGGGCTGCCGGTGGCGTACAAGGCCACCCTATGCCTGATGCTGAATAAGCCTTCAGGGCTCCTCAGTGCAACGGAGGATTCCCGGGACGGGACGGTGATGGATCTGCTGGAAGCGCCGTACAGCGGCATGGCGCTGTTTCCGGTGGGGCGATTGGATAAAGATACAGAGGGCTTGCTGCTGCTTACCAATGACGGGGACCTGGCTCACCGACTTTTGGCACCCAAGAAGAAGGTTCCTAAAACCTATAAGGTCACTCTGGACCTCCCCCTGGCCCCTGAAGGGGTTTTGAAGCTGGAGCAGGGGATTGCCCTGGAGGAAGGGTTTGTAACCTCTCCTGCTCAGGTAGAGCCTGTAGAGGGGGATTGGCACGAGGTGCTTCTCACCATCTATGAAGGCCGGTTCCATCAAGTGAAACGGATGATGCATCATGTAGGGTGTGAAGTGGTTTATCTTAAACGGATGAACATGGGCACCCTGATGCTGGACCCAAAGCTTGAGCCCGGAGAATACCGAGAGCTGACGGAGGAAGAACTGGGAAAGATCTAAAAGTGTGGTGATAAACCCTTTGCCGCAGACCCCTATGTCCCGTTGGGAAACCACCGGTTATGAAAATGAGTTGCGGGTATTAATAAGTT
>CAZYQI010000042.1:0-24728 GCA_964649745.1 uncultured Peptostreptococcaceae bacterium
ATTCTACAGCCCAATCGGGTTTCTGACAAAAGCACAATCTATTTTACACTCCCCCGAATGAGTATCGGAAGATTTCAGCCTAATTCCTACTTTCCGTCTGAATTACATCAGTATGGCTGAACATTGTATCCAATGCCTTTTGACACACACTAATGCGTGCTATTTCATTCACTTTAGATTGGTAGACTCCCAATATTTCGGTAGTCAAAATCTTCACTGCCGTTTTATGTTCCACTTTAAAACCGCCATATTTCAACCCCTTTTACGCCATAAATCGCCCCCTTTTTTCCTAAAAACCCCTCCCTTTTTTAAACCTATTCAGCTCTTCTTCAAAGAATCACCTTCCTATAAGTCAAACCCTTTCAACCATATGATTCCAGCCACTTCCACCATTTTGGGAACTGGCTGGTTTTTTCTGTTTTGGGCTGTGAACACACGCAAAAATCCTAAAAAAATTTCCTCACGCGCGCGCGGAGGTGTTTTGACGACCCTACTACTCCGTTTTTCCTATGTCCAGGAATTTTTCGTTTTTTTGGACCCGGGGGGGGTCTACGTCGCCTGAAAAAATAACAAAGAGTATAGCTTAAACCGACACCCTTTCTTTCTCCACGAAAAAGGGATGCGCTTATTTAGCACACCCCTTTCTCCCATCCCTTCCTATTGACTGACTCCGGTGTCCAGTTCTGAAGCTTTAACAGGTATGTTCTTCCCGGAACATTACAGAAGCCTTACCTTTCGGCTTGACCTCATTTCGCTATCTACTCAATGAGCTACAAGATACCTTTTAAGACCCGCAGATGCCGGTTTTTCATACCCACAACCTGTTAGGGTATTAGATTTAGAAACCGCTGAATGTATTAATATTTAAACAATTCCGCGGTTTGTCTATTCATATTTACATTAATTTTTCCCACCACCCACGTTTACTCCGCCTGATCGCGGTTGAAGTCAAATCCACCCTGCTTGTGATATGCCCGTGGCGACATGCCGAATTGCTTCTGAAACGCCCGGAGGAAGCTGGAATACTCAGAAAAACCTGCTTCATGGGAGGCGGCGGTAAGGGACTGCCCCTGTTGAAACAGTGTGTTGGCAAGATTCAGCCGTTTCTTGAGTATGTATTGGTGCAGGGTGAATCCGGTCTGCGCCTTGAATTGGTGCATCAGATAGAATCGGCTGAAGTAGAATTTTTCTGAAAGCACCTGGATGGACAGGTCCTCACCTAAATGGGCGTTGATGTAGTCCAGCAGAACCGGTATGCGAGGATCCTGACTGTCCCGCTCCACCGTGGCCACCAGCTGCGGATTCATCGTGATCCGGTTCACCAGGACCATCAGCTGCACCAGCAGCGCCTGCTGCAGGGCTGCTGAGCCGAATTCCCTGTCCTGACAGGAGGCGATAAGCTGCTTCACCAGAGGTTTGATTTCAGGCATGATCAGACCGGCTCCGGCAACGCGACTGTTTTTTCGGTCCTTGGCCAGCTCGAAGCAGCGGCCCAGAAAATCTCCCTGCTGGCTCAACTGCCTCAATGTGGCATCGTGGACCCATATGATGACCCGTTCATATTCCTGTTTGCCGTCGATCAATGGGCGATGAATTTCGTTGTCGCTGATCAGCAGAATATCCCAGGGTTCCAGGGCGTATGTCTGCCCTTCTATATTGTAACGAACGGAACCGTTCAGAAAGAGAATCAGTTTGTGGAACACATGGCTGTGGAATTCGAATTCCGTATCCCGCCTGTCCTTAATATGGAAAATCCTGAAGCTGTCATACAGGAATCCGCGACGCACGCCTTGGGCCTCTTCCCAGTTGCTCACTCCCACACCTCCTGACATCATACTGTTTAAGATCATCATAGCACTTTTAGCATACTAAATCACTGATTACGCATTTTTAAGCGCATATCATTAGAATATACTGGAACTAGTAAATCTACCGGAGGTCTTTATGAAACCCGAAGGCATATGGCTCCCCATCATCACTCCATTTATCGACGATAAACCGGATATGGCATCCTACCGGCGTATGATTGACATCTATATCGGTAAAGGCATCCAAGGACTCGTACCCCTGGGTACTACCGGAGAAGCCCCCACCATGTCGGCATCCGAATCCCAGCGCCTGATCCATGAAACAGTTGCCCATGTCAATGGAAGGGTCCCGATTTATGCCGGGGTTGGAGGAAACTGCACGCAATCGGTGGTAGAGAAGCTTAAATCTCTTGAAAATTCAGGGATACAGGGTTTTCTTTCAGTAAGCCCCTATTACAACCGTCCGGACCAGCGGGGAATCTATGAACATTTCCGTTCGCTTTCCGAAAGCACCGATCTGGACATCCTGGTTTACAATATACCCTACCGGACAGGGCGCCCCGTTGAAAATGATACAATCCGTCGTCTGGCCGAGCTGCGGAACATTGTCGGCGTCAAGGACGCCAGCGGCAATATCAGCCAGACCACCGAGCTGCTTCTTAACCCCCCCGAGGACTTCTCCATCATGTGCGGAGAGGATGCTTTCCTCTACACTGCCCTGCTTCACGGCGCTCACGGCGGCATACTGGCCTCTGCCCACCTGGAAACAGGGGATTTTATCACCCTTTACACCCTTATCAGGGAAAACCGCCACCAGGAAGCCTTCCATATATGGCGTGGCCTTATGCGGTTCATCCCCGCACTTTTCGAAGAACCAAACCCCGCCCCCCTTAAGCATTGCTTGAACAAATTGGGTCTAATCCGCTCGGAGGAGCTGAGGCTGCCCATGATGCCGGTCACAGCAGAGACCCGTTGGAAATTGAATCAGCTGATGGACGGGATGATTCCCTATTCCGGAGTTGAGGTGGCATAGCCGCTCTCTCCATTCGACACCGCATATCAAGCAACAACCCATCGCATTGCCCATGAGAGGATTATGTT
Organism: uncultured Peptostreptococcaceae bacterium; assembly: GCA_964649745.1. Lineage (GTDB taxonomy): Bacteria > Bacillota > Clostridia > Peptostreptococcales > Acidaminobacteraceae > CAZEHS01. The sequence goes on from CAZYQI010000042.1 coordinate 2,910, forward strand.
CTGTGATTTACAGGACCTGATCCTCTTTTTCATTTTTGGAAAATGTGGCCCCATGGTTTTTTCGGGGTATGAATAGGGATAATGAACTCCGATCCCATCATATCTGTCTATGCGAGTAAGCGAGGTGAATTCCCATGGCTTCAGATGCCCTGAATACCGTTATGAACGCAGAAAAAAATGCTGATGCACGTCTTGCGGCAGCTGCTGCAGAGGCCCGGAAGCTTCTGGCCGAGGCGGAGGCGGAGGGCAGGCAAATCCTTCTGGCTGCTGAAGCAAAGGCTGAAGAAACTGTTGACGCCCTGATGGAGGAAAGTCGGCAGCGCTCTGTGGAAGCAGCCGGCCAAGTGTCCGTCCGAACTGCCCTGGAATGCCAAACCCTCCGCAGTGCGGCGCATGACCGGATTCCGGACGCCGTCCGTATGGTTGTGGAAAGGATAGTGAATGGCTGATGTCAATGATCCCAATGAAACGACTGCACGCCGTTATCCCTCATACCCGGCGGGATACACTGCTTAAACGGCTGATGCTTATGGGATGCGTGGAAATCACCGAGTCCCCGGATTTCCCGGAAACAGACCTATGTCACCGGGAACCCGGCCTTTCTTCCGATGCCTCGGAGCAGCTGAGTCGGATAAAGGCGGCATTGGAAAGCCTCTCCCTTTTCTGCGGGCGCGAAAGGAAGAGCCTGTTCGCTCCCCTGAGGCCGGTAGCATTCCGCGAGCTGGATGACGAAGACCGGATACTGAAAATCGTCGGGATAGCGGATTCTATCAACCTTATCACAAAAGAGCTGGACGTCTGCAAGGCGGAAACCGAGGGTATTCAGATGCGCAGGACCACCCTTCTGCCGTGGCTGCCTCTGGACATTCCCCTGGATGCGGCAAGCACTGGGCGAACGGCTGTTTTGTTCGGCTCCTGCCCCGCCGCCACCGACACGGAGGCACTTCAAAAGCAGATGTCCGAGAAAGCCCCGGAGGCGTTCATCTCCTTCGTCAGCTCCGACCAGGGGCAGCATTATCTATGCCTGCTTTACCACCGGTCCGGGGAGGCCAGCATTGCCGAAATCCTTAAGGATGCCGGGTTTACAGCTGCCCGATTCAGTGATTTTAAGGGAACTGCCCAGGCTAATCTTCTCCAATGCAACCGTCGGCTTGATCAGATAACCGAAAACCAGAACCGACTTATCCGCCAGCTTCAGGATTTCAGAAGCTTTCAGCAGGATCTGGAGCTTTGTTTTGACGCCCTTTCCGTCCGGATTCATCGTGAAGATGTACACAGCCGCCTTCTCCTTTCCTCCAGAACCGTTATTCTGGAAGGCTGGGTGCCGGATGAACAGGTGAGCGCCGTTATAAGGGAGTTGGATGCCCTGGGCTGTGCCTTTGAATTCACCTCTCCCTCCCCTGAGGAGGAACCCCCGGTGATGTTCAGGAATTCCGGTCTCACATCCCCCTTCAGTATCATTTCAAATCTGTACGGGACCCCCCGATACGGCAGCGTCATCGATCCTACGCCTTTCATGGCCCCATTCTTTTTTATCTTTTTCGGGATGATGGTCTCCGATGCCGCCTACGGGATGATTCTCGCCCTCGTATCCCTTTGGGCTCTGAGGCAGCTTAGGCAGGACGGATTCCTTAAGCAGCTGTTCCGTCTGGTCCTTTACTGCGGCATTTCCACAATGATATGGGGAATCCTCTTCGGAAGCTGGTTCGGGGATATCGTTCCCGCCGTATCGGAAATGCTGACAGGAAAACCGGTAACCATCCGCCCCCTGCTGGTGGACCCCCTGAAACAGCCCATGGAAGTGCTGGCCTTATCCTTTGCTCTGGGAGGAATCCAGATCCTCTCTGGCCTCGGGCTTTCCGCAGTGCGTAAGATCCGTACGGGAAAATGGCTGGATGCCTTGCTGGATGAGGGGCTTTGGTATCTGATACTTTTAGGCCTGGTGATGGCTTTTCTGAAATTTCCAGTGGGGCTCCAGGCCGCCGCCGTCGGTGCCGCAGGTGTCATCCTCACCGCAGGCCGCAGTGAAAAGAATCCCATCAAACGCATCTTTTCCGGCATTTTGTCCCTGTATAAGGTTACGGGATATCTGTCCGATGTCCTCTCCTATTCACGGCTTTTGGCTCTCGGACTGGCCTCCGGCGTCATCGCCAGCGTCATCAACTCCATGGGAACCATCGGCGGAAATTCTCTGGGGGGGATTATCGCCTTGATTGTGATTTTTCTGTTCGGACACGCCTTCAATCTGGCCATCAATCTGGTGGGAGCATACGTTCATGCCAGCCGCCTTCAGTATGTGGAGTTTTTCAGCAAATTTTATGAAAGCGGCGGAAAGCCCTTCGCCCCGTTTTCCATGGAAACCATGTTCGTAACGATAACAAAGGAGGAGTGAATCATGGAATGGACCGCATCCATTTTCAACGGCACCACCCTGGCCATGCTGGGGGCTGCACTGGCAGCGCTGCTGGCAGGCACGGGCTCGGCAATTGGCGTGGGAATGGCCGGCGAGGCAGCGGCAGGGGTGCTGACCGAAGATCCCGCCAAGTTCGGTCAGACACTGTTACTCCAAGCGCTTCCGGGAACACAGGGAATTTATGGCCTGCTGATTGCCTTTCTGATCATGAGCAAGATCGGGCTTTTGGCTGGTCAATTGGTTGAATTAACCCTGCAGCAGGGCTTCATGATCTTTATCTCGGCTCTTCCCATCGCCATTGTGGGCTATTACTCCGCCATCGCCCAGGCCAGGGCATCGGTTGCCTCCATAGGCATCATCGCCCGGCGCCCGGAGGAAATTGCCAAGGGAATGACATACCCTGCCATGGTAGAAACCTACGCCGTGCTTTCACTGCTGATTTCATTCCTCATGCTGAACGGCATTACCGTTTAAAGGAGGGCCACACATGGAAGGCCTTGACCGAATAACCGACCATATTCTCAAGGATTCCCAGGCGGAAGCCGATGCACTTCTGGCCCATGCTCTGGAGGATGCCCGTCTGAAGCGGATTCACTATGGGAACGCAGCGGATGAACGATACCGGCAACTTCTCGCCTCCGGTGATGTCCAGGCAGAAGCTCTGATCCGTCAATCGCTTTCAGCTGCCCAGCTGGCGGCTGGAAAAATGCTGCTTTCCGTAAAGCAGGAGCTGGTTTCAGCTGTTTTCTCCGAGGCACTTGGCCGGCTCAATACTTTGCCCCCCGAAGACTATCTTGCATTTCTTGTCCGCCAAGCTGTGAAGGGCGCCATAACCGGCAGTGAAGAAATCATGCTGAATGCCGCGGACCGCGAAACCTATGGAACCGACCTGGTTGTTGAAGCCAACCACCTGCTTGAGGAAAGCGGCATCCTTGGAGAACTCGTTCTTTCCGGGGATATTCACTCCGCTTCCGGAGGCCTTATCCTACGGTCCGGGCTTATTGAAACCAACTGTACATGGGAATCTCTCATTAAACGTGCAAGGAATACCCTGATCTGCGAGACCGCAAAATTCCTGTTCAATGAGGGAGAAAGGGATGATGGCCATTGAAAGGAATCCATGACAGCGATTATCTTTATGCAACCGGGCGGATACGGGTTCTGGAAGGATTCCTGCTCAACAGGGACCGCGCCGCAAGGCTTCTTGAGGCAAAAGGTGAGGATTCCGCCCGCAAAATCCTCTCGGAATGCGGATATCAGTCAGAAGCGCCGGTAAATCTTAGTACGCTGGAAAACATGCTGTCATCGGAAAGATCCCGTGTTTTCGACGCCATCGACACCATGCTTCCCGATCGTCGTCTCGTGGATGTTTTCCGAATCCGCTATGACATGCACAACGTGAAGGCCTTGCTTAAATCCAACAGTCCCTCCGCAAAGATCCAGCCCCCTCTTCTAAACTGCGGCAGAATCCCACCGGAAAGGCTCCGTTATCTTTTGCAGGAGAGGAAGCTTAAGGAACTCCCGGAGGGGATGTGTCGGGCAGCGGAAGAGGCTTATGAAATCCTGGGGCGGACGGGGGACTCTCTGCTTATGGATATCGCCCTGGACAAGGCCTGCTTAAGAGATATGCTGGCGCTTTCCCTTGACCTCGGAGACAGCTTTCTTAAGGACTATGTGCATCTCACTGTCGATGCTGCCAATCTTAAAATCCTTGTACGGGGAAGAAGGATGGAAAAAAGCACGGCATTCCTCCGCCAGACCCTTATCCCCGGGGGCCTCATCCCCTTGGATTCCTTCCGGCACACCATCTCTGAAGCGGCCATCACAGACGCCTATTCCGGGACCCCTCTTGAGAAAGCCGCTTCCCGGGGCACCGCCGGGCTGAGCGGAAACGCTCCTCTGTACAGCTTGGATCTGGCCTGCGACAACGTACTGGTGACACACCTTAAATCCGCCCGGAACGTAGCGTTTGGTATACAACCGGTTGCTGCTTATCTGGCCGCCAAGGAATTTGAGCTTATCAATCTGCGGATGATTTTTTCCGGTCTGCTTTCCGGATACGAACCCCACAGGATACTGGAAAGGATCCGTGATCATTATGTCTAACCTTGCTTTCATCGGAGACCCCGAAAGCGCTCTGCCCTTCATCGCCATCGGCTTCGATGCCTATGGGGTTTCCAGCCCCGAAGCTGCAAGAGAGCTGCTCCATGGGTTGGCAAAACAGAGCACTGCGGTGATTTTCATCACCGAAGCCCTGGCCGAGGCTCTGCAGGCCGATATCCTGCTGTACCAGAATCGCACGGCCCCTTCCATAATCCTTGTCCCGGCTGCCTCGGGGTCCTCCGGTTTGGCACTTTCCCAAATCGACGCCCTGATGGAAAAAGCCGTCGGGATGAATCTCCTTAAAGAGAAAGAGGAGGTCTCCTCATGAATTCGGGAAAAATTGTTAAGGTTTCCGGGCCCCTGGTAGTGGCCGAAGGCTTGCAGGACGCAAATATGTTCGACGTGGTCCGGGTTGGAGACCGCGGACTGATCGGCGAAATAATCGAAATGCGTAAGGACCGGGCCTCCATCCAGGTGTATGAGGAGACGGCAGGCCTTGGCCCAGGGAGCCTGGTGGAGAGCACCGGAGCCCCCCTTTCCGTCGAGCTGGGACCCGGCATGATCGGCACCATCTACGACGGGATCCAGCGTCCCTTGGAGGCCATACGGGCCGCTTACGGCAGCACCATTCCCAAGGGGGTATCCATTCCCGCTCTGGACCGTCAGCACCGCTGGCACTTTATCCCTGCGGCAGCGCCGGGGGACTCCCTGGTTTCCGGGGATATCCTGGGTCGGGTTCAGGAAACGCTTCCCGTTGAACACCGCATCCTGGTTCCTCAGGGCATCTGCGGCACCGTGGAAACCATTGCCGAAGGGGATTTCACCGTTCTGGACGCCATTTGCACCCTGCGGCTTGAAAATGGAGAAAGTCATCCCGTTACCATGCTTCAGAAATGGCCTGTGCGAAAGGGCCGCCCCTTCGTTAAAAAGCTTCCTCCTTCGGTACCCATGATGACCGGGCAGCGAATCATCGATACCCTCTTCCCCATCGCCAAAGGGGGCACCGCCGGCGTGCCGGGCCCCTTCGGAAGCGGCAAGACAGTGGTACAGCATCAGCTGGCCAAGTGGTCCGACGTGGATGTGGTCGTGTATATCGGCTGCGGCGAACGGGGCAATGAGATGACCGATGTTCTTCGGGAATTTCCGGAGCTTAAGGACCCTCGGACCGGCGAAAGCCTTATGACCCGCACCGTGATGATTGCCAACACATCGGACATGCCGGTGGCGGCCAGAGAAGCCTCGGTTTACACCGGAATCACCATCGCCGAGTATTTTCGGGACATGGGCTACGCGGTGGCTGTCATCGCCGACTCCACCTCCCGCTGGGCGGAAGCCCTCCGGGAAATGTCCGGCCGGCTGGAAGAGATGCCGGGGGATGAAGGCTATCCCGCTTATCTGTCCTCCCGACTGGCTCAGTTCTACGAACGGTCCGGCCGGGTCATCTGTATGGGCAGCGACGGCAGAGAGGGATCCCTTACTGCGGTAGGCGCCGTATCCCCTCCCGGTGGTGACATCTCGGAGCCTGTGTCCCAGGCCACCCTTCGGATCGTAAAGGTTTTCTGGGGTCTCGACAGCTCCCTGGCCTACCGCCGCCATTTTCCCGCCATCAACTGGCTGACCAGCTATTCCCTGTACTGGGACCAGCTCACTCCCTGGTACGCAGCCAATGTACACACGAATTTCCGTACGCAGCGGGATACCGCAATGAATTTGCTTCAGTCAGAATCCGAACTGGACGAAATTGTCCGGCTGGTGGGGATTGATGCCCTTTCACCGGAAGACCGGCTGACGCTTGAAACCGCCCGTATGCTCCGGGAGGACTTTCTTCAGCAGAACGCCTTCTCCGAAACCGATGCCTATTCTTCCTTTGACAAGCAGTATCGGCTTCTGAGTCTGATTCTTCTTTACAACGACCTGGGAAAGACCGCCCTTCAGCATGGGGCCGATATGGAGGCGCTCTTCGCCATCCCCGCCAGGGAACGGATCGGCCGGGCCAAGGACGTTTCAGATTATACAGGCACATACACCGACATTGCCGAAGCCCTGCGGGATGAAATATCCCGTTTGACAGCGGAAGGAGGCCAGTCCCTATGATACGTGAATACCGTACGATCGAGGAGGTTGCCGGTCCGCTGATGCTGGTGCGGCAGGTAGAAGGGGTCACCTACGGGGAACTGGGCGAAATTGAGCTGCCCAGCGGCGAGCTTAGGCGCTGCAAGGTGTTGGAAATAAATGGTTCAAACGCGCTTGTTCAGCTGTTCGAGAGCTCTGCAGGCATCAACCTGGCCCAAAGCAAGGTTCGTTTCTGGGGGCGAAGCCTTGAGTTCGGTGTATCGACGGATATGCTGGGCCGGGTGTTCAGCGGCATGGGGCAGCCCATTGACGGAGGGCCGGAAATACTGGCAGTGGAGTACCGGGACATCAACGGCACCCCTATGAACCCCGCTGCCAGGGATTATCCCTCGGAATTCATTCAAACCGGTGTCTCCGCCATCGACGGCCTGAATACCCTTGTCCGTGGCCAAAAGCTTCCCATTTTCTCAGGCTCCGGTCTTCCTCACGCCCAGCTGGCCGCTCAGATTGCCCGTCAGGCCAGAGTTCTCGGCAGTGACGAGCGGTTTGCCGTGGTATTTGCTGCGGTTGGCATCACCTTCGAGGAGGCCGATTTCTTCATATCCGACTTCAATCGCACCGGTGCCATCAACCGGGCAGCGCTCTTCATGAATCTTGCCAGCGATCCCGCCATCGAACGTATCGCCGCCCCCCGCATGGCTCTTACGGCAGCGGAATACCTGGCCTTCGACCAGGGCATGCATGTTCTCGTCATCGTGACAGACCTGACCAATTACGCTGAAGCCCTGCGGGAGGTGTCCGCCGCAAGGAAGGAAGTTCCCGGCCGCAGGGGTTACCCCGGTTACCTTTATACCGATCTTGCCACTATGTATGAACGGGCAGGCCGAAGACTGGACAGTACCGGGTCCATTACGCTGATTCCCATCCTTACCATGCCGGAGGATGACCTAACCCATCCCATCCCCGACCTCACCGGTTACATTACAGAGGGACAGATCCTGCTGTCCCGTGATCTGCACCGCAAGGGCACAGCTCCTCCCATCGACGTGCTCCCTTCCCTGTCGCGTCTTAAGGACAAGGGCATCGGTGCCGGGAAGACCCGGGAGGATCATGCCGGGACCATGAACCAGCTTTTTGCGGCTTACGCCCGTGGAAAGGAAGCAAAGGAGCTGATGACCATTCTGGGGGAGGCCGCCCTCACCTCTACGGACCTCCTCTACGCCTCCTTCTCTGAGGCCTTTGAGAAACAGTATGTTTCTCAGGGGTATTCAACAGACCGTTCTATTGAAGAAACGCTTAATCTCGGCTGGCAGCTGCTGAAAATACTCCCGAAATCCGAGCTTAAACGTATAAAACCCGACTATGTGGACCGATATTACCCCACGGATACCGATTCATCCGATACCTGACCGCTCCGATTTTACCGTCCTTTCTGCTGATCCTTATGGAGGCCTGCCATGGCGATGCTTCACGTTAATCCCACCCGAATGGAGCTTACACGGCTTAAACGAAAACTGAAAACTGCCCGGCGGGGCCATCATCTGCTGAAGGACAAGCGGGATGAGCTGATGAAGCAGTTCATGGATCAGATGCACCAGAATCGGCGTCTGCGCATCCATGTGGAGGCTGCCGTATCGGAGTCCTATGCTTCCCTGCGGTTTGCTGCCGGTTCCATGGGGCCGCAGCTTGTGGAACAGGCCCTGATGGCGCCCCGACAGGAGCTGTCCCTTACAGCCACCCTCCGCAACGTGATGTCCGTCAAGGTGCCGCTATACAGCGCAGTTACCCGAAGCAGTGATCCCGGTGACAATCACCCCTATGGATTCCTGACAACCTCCGGGGATTTGGATGACGGGATCCGTATCCTGGCGGGAATACTGCCGGAGCTCCTCAAGCTGGCAGAGGTGGAGAAATCGACTCAGCTGATGGCCTTGGAAATAGAACGGACCCGACGTCGGGTCAACGCTCTGGAGTATGTGGTAATCCCCCAGTTGAGTGAAACCATCCGCTCCATCGCCATGAAGCTGGATGAGAATGAGCGGGGCAATATCATTCGCCTGATGAAGATCAAGGATATCCTGTTGGAACAGGGCTCAAAATAAACCCTCTAATGCAATAAAGCGTCTGACTGATGAAAAAGACTACCTCGAAGAAAAATCCTCTGTGCGGAGCAACCTAACGGAGGTTGGCAAGAAAATAGAACAAGGGCTGTAGCCGTTAGAAATTCACTGTTTAAGCGAAGCGAGTTTGAATTTCTGCGGAAGACCTGTTCGTTATTTTCTCCAACCGGGAGTTCAAAGTTGCGTAGCACAGAGGGTTTTTCTTCAAACTGACGCTTTAATTCAATAAAGCGTATTTATATGCATGCCGCCAGATAGTATACTGGTAACAAATACACAGAAAGGCGGAATGCGCATTGAATCAGGCAACAGTCCAGCACCCCGGCAACTACTTCAGCCTGGAATTCTTCAACCCGCAAATCGTTCTGATTACTCTGAAAAAGAGCACTGCCGGCTTCACACACACCTATATCAGCCACCTGGAGAATCTGCTTCGGGAACATCTGGCGGAAGGCTCTGATTACTGTCTGGTTTTCCATTATGCCTCCCGGTATAATGACTCCTTTGCCCCTGAGGATATTGATCAGATTGCGGTACGGATGAAGGAACTGAGCAGGCATTACACATGTCGGACCATGCATTTCGTCATGAACGAGGGGCTTTCCTTCCATATCAACAGGGGCATCGCGGAACCCCACTGTACCCACGGCGTCTTCAGATCGGCATCCATCAGCGATGCCATCGGCCAGATTGAACAGGATTTGGAAACGGAGATTATCTTCGACAGCCTCCCTCTATCCTGCTGCTGATTGATCCTGTAACGAAACCCGTTCCTCTGCTCAAAATGCAGCAGTGAGCGGGTTTTTATCATTTTCAGACTAAATTGCACCAAAGCTCTTATATATAGGTACACTTTTGTCAGGAATTGTTATAAGATACCATTATAACACCCTCATAATACTTAGCCTTCGGAGATAAATATGCTCTTTAACACAATGGAGTTCTTTTGGTTCTTTTTATTTGTCACACCGCTCTATTTTCTGTTGCCGCACCGTGTCCGCTGGTTCTTCCTTCTGGCTGTCAGTTATTTTTTTTACATGAGCTGGAACGTAAAATACGGTGTTCTGATTCTTCTTTCCACTGCAATTAATTACATTTCTGCCATATGCATACACCGGGCGCGAACACCCAAGAGCCGCAGGCTGGCGCTTTTCTTAGGACTGGGCGGAAGCCTGGGGATGCTTTTTCTGTTCAAATACTACAATTTTGCGGTGGAGACCTTCAACAGCATCGGCCATTGGCTGGGAAACGGGCCTGTGCTGCCCTATCACAGCCTTTTGCTTCCGGTGGGCATTTCTTTCTTCACCTTCCAGACACTGAGTTACACCTTGGACGTCTATATGGGCAAACGGGAACCGGAGTATCATTTCGGTATTTTTGCCTTGTACGTATCGTTTTTCCCTCAGCTTGTAGCCGGCCCCATTGAGCGCTCCACCCGGCTGATGCCTCAGTTCCATGAAGTGAAGCGCTTCCGGTGGAATAACCTGTGGCCAGGACTTCAGTTGATCATGACCGGCTTGATCAAAAAAGTAGTCATCGCAGACCGCCTGGCCGTTGCGGTAAACACCGTCTACGGCGACATACCCGGTCATACGGGCTTGGAACTGGTCCTTGCCACGGTCTTTTTTGCCTTCCAGATTTATTGCGATTTCTCGGGATACTCCGATATCGCCATTGGAACAGCGCGGATATTGGACTTTGATCTGATGAAGAATTTCGATCGTCCTTATCTTTCGCGATCCGTGGGGGAATTCTGGCGACGGTGGCATATATCCCTCTCAACATGGTTTAAAGACTATCTGTATATTCCTCTGGGGGGGAGCAAGGGCGGCGAAGCCCGTACGGCTTTAAACCTGCTTATTGTTTTCATTATCAGCGGGGTGTGGCACGGGGCCTCCTTCACCTTTATCATCTGGGGGATGCTCAATGGCCTTTATCTGGTTGTGGAACGCTATTGGCTGGAGGGAGCATATAGGCGACTGGATGCGTTGTATCCTGGTAATCCGGTGATTGCGGGATTCCGTATCTGCTTTACTTTTACGTTGATCTGCTTTAGCTGGATTTTTTTCAGAGCCCCCACCCTTCCGGATGCCTTCCAAGTCATATCCCGTATTTTTTCAGGCTCCTCTGTTTTTCGAGCGGAGTCTTTGGGACTCTCCGCCATTGACCTCCCCGTTGCCGTGTTCGGCATCTTAACCCTTATGGTCATTGAAGCCTGCCGCCATTTCATACCACAGGCAGTACCCCCCCGGCCAACGCCCTTCATACTGAGACTATCCCTGTTCTATACCATGTTTTTTATCCTGATCCTGATGGGAGTGTATGGTCATCATGAAGCCAGTCAATTTATCTATTATGCTTTCTAGAGCTTTCAAGATTATCGTTTCCTGCGTAGGGCTGGTGGCGCTTTTAAGCTGGTCCTCCGTTTACTTTGCAAATCGGGCTGTCATAACCGGCGTAACGGATGAATTCTATCGCTTTGCCGCCAAAAATCCCGTGGATGTTCTGATTGTCGGCAATTCTCACAGTCAGTGTGACATCAACACCCTGATGCTGTCCAACCGGCTGAACGCCTCGGTTTACACCCTGGCAGGACCTGCTCAAACCTTGGGCCTTACCCGCTATGCCCTTGAGGATGCACTTCATTTTGCAAAACCGCGGGTTGTACTGATCGACTCTTTCTTCCTCGGCCAGCCTGAAATTATTCCGGGCCGTGAGCAGTTTGCGTATGAGCAGATCAGTGCCATGAGATCTCTGGATGTTCGGGCCGCCTGTGTTCATGATCTGCTTCCCGAGGTGCAGTACTTTGAAGCAGCCTTCCCCGTGATCGGCAACCATGGGAGTTGGAAGAATCCCGATACCATTCATCGGAATCTGCTTTATCAGTACGACGGAGCAACCCTGGACAGAAACCGATATTACAACGGCTTTACCCCGCAATCCTCACTGATGACGCCCGCCACCTATGCAAAGCTTCAGTTGGTTGAACATGAAAAGCTACCTCCCGTCCCCCAGCGGTCCTGGGACTATGTAAGCGATATGATTGCCCTTTGCCGGGCATCCGGAGCAGAGCCTGTATTTATCCAGCTCCCCCTGCTTGATGCATACAACAGAAACTCCGGTTACGACCCTTGGGCCTCCAACGTGGCAAAAAAACTGGATTCCATGGGGGTAACCTTTCTGGACTTCAACCGCACCGATACCCGTCACCGCCTGGACTTACAGCCTCAGGATTTTATGGACGAGCTTACGGACATCGGCAATAACCACCTCAATATCAATGGAGCCAACAAGCTTACCGCTGTTCTGGCCGAAGCAATGAACACACGGTTTAAAGACCTGCTCCGCACCGGCTCCGGTCCTGTAATCAACACGCCGCAGCAGCTGATTCGTCTCCTTGAGGGAGTTCAACCGGAGGATATTGTTGTCGTATCTGTCAACGACGATGCATCCGTTGGCTGGCTGCCTGCCGAAACAGCGCTCCTTCGCCGTTTCGGCCTGAAAATGCTTCCGGAGGGCTTCTGGGGAAACAGCTATGTGGCTCTTTTTACCGGAAACGGCACCGTTCTTCTGGAAAAGAGAAGCCCCTACCGGATTGATGTTGTGCTGGAAAAGGGACAATTGTTAAATGGCATCACACTCCCCGAAACCTTCCATCTGATCAGCGCAGGGGTCCAATCCGGGCTTCCGAAAGCCCAGATTCTGATTGACGGGTTCGACTATTCCTTCAATTACCGAGGCCTTAACATCGCAGTGTTCAATTCCAAAGAAAATCGGGTACGGGCAGTCGAACAGTTTGATCTCTATGAACGGAGTCTTATTCTGGAAGCTCTTCTGAAACCTTAACCCAGCCATCGGATGGAAGGGTTCATTTCGTTTTTCAGGTAACCTGAATAAATAATCTGTGAAAATCCGTGTAATCCGTGGCTAAGGGTATTTTGACATGATTCCCGGACTTTTAAGACCTTCTTTTAAATATTCGGCGGGGGTATTTTTGTATATTACAGAACCTTTACGGTTCTATGATAAATCCCTTAAGAGTGACCTCCAAGGGACCGTTGTCGTGTAAAATGGAATTGAGTTTCCAAATCCATTTTCTCAATAAGGAGCCCTCCATGAAAATAAAAACCAGAAAACTTCTTTGCCTGCTGCTGATTGCAGCCATGCTTTCCTCCCTTGTTGTACACGGCGATTCACCGTATCCTCAAAGTTCGGAGATGCGCGGCATGTGGGTGGCCACGGTCCTGAACATCGACTATCCCTCAAAGCCCACTGCAAATCCCGACCAATTGAGGACCGAGGCCCTGAATGCTTTGGATAAGGCCCAGTCCCTGGGTCTGAATGCGGTATTCCTTCAGGTTCGCCCTGCCGCAGATGCCCTCTACAAATCGGATTATTTCCCCTGGTCCAAATACCTTACCGGCAAGCAGGGAACTGCCCCCGACAACGGTTTCGATCCTCTTTCCTTTTGGGTGGAAGAAGCCCACAAACGGGGCATTCAGCTCCACGCCTGGGTAAACCCTTACCGCATCACCAAAAAGACAGCTGCAGAACCCGCTCAGGAGCTTAAGCAACTGGCTTCCACCCACCCTGCACGTTTGCATCCGGAGTGGACGGTGAAGCATACCGACGGCAATTTCTATTTCAATCCCGGCATCCCGGAAGTGCGGCAGCTGGTCATTGACAGCTCCCTTGAACTGGTCACCCGCTACGGGGTAGACGGTGTCCATTTTGACGATTATTTTTACCCCGGCAAGGATTTCAGCGATGCCGCCACCTATTCCAAATACGGCAAAGGCTTCGCCAATATTGACGACTGGCGCAGGGACAACGTGAACACCCTGGTACGGGACCTTTCAAAAGCGATTCATGCAGCGAACCCCTCCGCCCGCTTCGGCATCAGCCCCTTCGGCATTTGGGCCAACAGCAGGACCAATCCTCTGGGCAGCGATACCCGCGGTCTCCAGTCCTATTACGATCACTACGCGGACTCCCTGGCCTGGATTAAGGCCGGCAGCATCGACTATATCGCCCCTCAGCTCTACTGGAATATCGGCTTTGATGTGGCCGACTACAGCAAGCTGATTACCTGGTGGAAGAACGCTGTAGCCGGAACCGGCGTGGATTTATACGTGGGGCACGCGGCTTATCGCTCCGGCAACTCGGATGCATCCAGCCCTTGGGCCGGAACTGCTGAAATTACCCGTCAGCTGAACCTCAATGCCCAGTTCCCAGAGGTGAAGGGCAGCATCTTCTACAACTACAAGGCCCTGGCCGGCAATACCGCCCTCAGCTCAGCAATAAAGAGCTACTACGCCGGTTCCGGAACCGCTTCCGTTCCCCAAATCCCTTCACCCGTTACGACCCCCTCCACAGCCCCCGCCATTCAGCCTTCAACGGCCACTCCGGCAGTTCCCTTGGTTGTGGGCCGTCCCTCCGACAATATCAAGTCCTCCCTTGCCAGCTACTACCTCAACGGCGCCTCCGATCCCGCCATGCCTCTCTTTCTGAACGGAGTCCCGGTTGAAAACAGGTCCTCCAAGGGGTACTTTGGGGTACTGGTACCTCTGAATGCCGGAGTGAACACCTTCACACTGACACAGGGCTCCTCCTCCGTTACCCGAACCATCACACGACCGACGGCATCCGTGGCTTCCTCCGCCCCCAATATGAGCGCGGCAGAGATCCCCGCAGAGTCTGCGTTTCCTCAGGCCCAGGACTACCGGGCTCCCGGGGAAAAGATAACCTTGTCCTGTAAGGCTCCCATCGGTTCCACCGTCACCGCAGCCATCGGCGGCAAAAGCTATGCCATGGCCCCGGCCGCCACAAAAGCTCCGGGCAAGGGACTTTATGTCACCACCTTCACCTGCAGCTACACCCTCCCGGTATACAGCGGGAAGGCCAGGGTGGTGGACCTGGGATCGCCGGTTTACACAATGAAGCTGGGGAAAACGACAAAGACCCGTAAAGCCCCTGCCACAGTAGGCGTCATCATGCCCGGTGCCCCCTTGAACGCCATTGCTACCCAGGACGTAATCAACACCTATGACAAGCCCAGCAGCTCTGACGGAGCTTCCTCCGAGCTGTACAACGGCATGGTGGACTCTGTCTCCGCCATGACGGGAAACTACATCAAGCTCTCATCGGGCAAATGGGTAAGTCGCAGCGGGGTACGTACCTATGCCACCACTGAGCCCCTTAATCCTGTTATAAAGACCGTTACCTATGGCTCCGGAGCCAAATGGGAAACCCTTCAGGTTGATATCAGCACCCCGGCAGCAGCCACAGCAGTCCAAAACGGCAATGTGATCAAGCTCTCCATTGCCCTGGCCAAATCCGGGCCTGCTCCTGTGATCCCTGGGGACTCCGCCATCTCGGGAGTTACCTCCGGCCCAACTGCCGGCGGGCTGGACTATCTGATCACACTGAAGGATTCCAAAGCCATTGATGGGTTTGCAGTCATTAAGACCCCTACGGGAATCCTGTTGAACCTTAAGAAACCGGTGCGCATCACCGGCGGCGACCTGCCCCTGAGTGGGATAACCGTCATGCTGGACCCCGGTCATGGGGGAAATGATTCCGGCGCCACCGGACCCCTGGGATACGCCTATGCAGAAAAAACCATTAATCTCAACAATGCCCTGGCCCTTCAGACCGAGCTGGTTCGAAATGGCGCCACCGTCCTGATGACCCGGACCACGGACGTGGAGCTGACGTTGGATCAACGGCTGACCCAGTCCCGTAACGCGCGGCCCGATCTGTTTATCTCCATCCATGCCAACAGCATGGACAACAATGTGGACATTTCCAAGATATCCGGATTCTCCGCCTATTACCGGGAGGATTTTGCCCAGGGGATCACCCAGCGCATCCACGATGCCGTGATCAATAGCCTGAGCATGCCCAGCAAGGGGGTCCATGACAAAAATTTCTATGTGACCCGGGGCACCTGGACTCCCTCAATCCTTTTGGAAGCAGGCTTCGTACCCAATCCCGGCGACTTTGAGAAGCTGACGGATCCTACGGGGCAGGCAGCCTTTGCCCGAACGGTAACAGAAGCAATCGTCGGACATTTTGCACGATAAATCTTTGCAGAGAACACCATAAAGAGTGTGATAATCGAAAAGAGGCAGTTCGCATCATGCGAACTGCCTCTTCTTTATCCTTTCCCCTGCTCCCGCCAGTTCACCAGGGACTTCCGTGCCTCCGCAATGGTGTACGCCGCATCGCCCAGTTCGAAATCATCCTGGTTTTGGAGGATATCCATCAGATGTCCGATGCGGGGAAGCCGGAGGCCCACATTACGCATGGTTTCCTTCTCTGAAAACACCTCTGCCGGTGTGCCCTGGAGAACCAGGGATCCCTTATGCATCACATAGGCCTTGTCGCAATACAGGGGAACGATATCGATATCGTGGGTGGACAGGATGATGGAGATGCCCAGCTCATCCTGAGTTTTTCTGAGAAGGTGCATGATCTCACTGACCCCGGAAGGGTCCAGCCCAGCAGTGGGCTCATCGAATATCATGACCTCCGGCTTCATGGCCAGCACCCCGGCAATGGCCACCCGTTTCTTCTGTCCGAAGCTCAGGGCGTGGGTGGGACGGTCCTTCAGCTCCGTCACCCCGGTAACCTCCATGGCCCAGGCCACCCTCTCCCGAACCACTTCCAACGGAAGCTTCAGATTCATGGGTCCAAAGGAGATATCCTGATACACGTTGGCCGAAAACAGCTGGTTGTCAGAATCCTGAAACACGATGCCAACCTTCCTCCGAAGAGTGAGCAGGGCCGATGCCGAGTAGGCATAAGGTTCACCTTCCAGGGAAAGCGTACCGGATGCCGGCCTTAGAATACCGTTCATACAGAGCAGCAGGGTGGATTTACCCGCCCCGTTGCCGCCGAGAAAGGCCGTGGTCTCCCCCTTCTCCACATTCAAGGTGATGCCGTTCAAGGCCTGGGTGCCGTCGGGGTACCTGTATGTTAAGTTGTTGACTTCAATGATGGGATTTGACACTATGCTACCTGCCTCTGTCTTTTGTCTGTCATTCTAAAAAGGTGATAAAGTCCCAATGCCATTAAGGCCCTTAGCCGCAGACCCCCATGTCCCTTTTGGAAACCACCGGCCATGAAAATGGTGACGATTGGCAGTGGCTCCATCCCCCTCTTGAGGGGGAACGGACGCGAAGCGGCAAGGGGGAGTAAGCGCGTAACAACTCCCACCGTCACCTTCGGTGCCACCTCCGTTAAGCAGGGTGCACAAATCTGTGATTTGTTGCACATCGCTTATGCCGTAACGGCCAAGAGGGAGGTCTAGCCTCTATCGGCTCCAAACCCATATTCCGATCAGTGCCACATTAAGGCCCACCGTGGCCCATACCAGTCCGGGGCTTTTTACGTAATCCTCTTCCAGTACCGTCAGCTCACCCTGATACCCTCTGGATTCCAGCGCCGTGTAAAGCTCATCCGACCTTTTCAGAGCCTTCACCAGCAGCATGGTCAGCATGGTGCCGAAGGACCGGTACGCCGTACCCGCCGTGGAATAGCCTAGCCGCGCGTGCTGGGCTGTCATAATGGATGCCGATGCCTCCATCAGCACAAAAATAAAGCGGTAGATCAGCCCCATCAGATCGGTGATCAGCACCGGCAATCCCAGCTTCCGAAGCGTGGATAATACTGCCACCATGGGAGTCGTCAACGAAAGGGCATAAAGGCACGCAGTCGCCCCCAATGCCTTGAAAAAAAGGTTCCCCGCCAGCTCCAGACTCTGCTGGGAAACCCCCAGCCAGTGGCCCATCACCGGTATGGCCACCAGCAAGCCCTGGGGATCCGAATAACCGTTGATAAGCACCGTCAGGATACCGATCAGTAAAAACACCATCGGAACAAGCATCAGGCGAATAAAAAAGGCCGGAGGTATCCCGCCCAAACGGACAGAATACCCCATCATCACACCAATCACCACCACCGACACCCAGGGATTGCTCAGAGCAATACAGACCATTAACGGGATGATCGTAAAGGCCATCTTTTGTACGGGATCGATTGCTTTCAATTTTGACAGATACGCATAGTGATCAATATGGATCATTTTTTCTCGTCAGCCTTTTCCCTTCGTCCCTTCCAAAGTCCCAATGCATAGCCGATAATACCTGCGCCGATGGCCGCCTGTGAGGAAAAGAACAGGCTTTCTATCTCCCCGCTGGGGGGCTCCCACAACGGTTGAAACCATGGAACATAATCCGGGCTGATCTCCGTTATGGCCACTTCCGCTTCGCCGTCCGCTCCGCCGAATTCGGCATCTTTCACTAAAAACATCGGCACAAGAGCCAGAACTACCACCAGTATGATCAGCAAAACCGTTGTTTTCCCTTTAAAGGGAACGTACTCTGTATTCCCAGGATTAGGCTTCATGGCGTTTCTCCTTTCCTGAGAAAAATTTCAAGGCTTCAAGACCTTCGTGGTTATACGCGGCAATGGCGTTAAATACAATAACCGTCAATATCCCCTCGCTGACAGCCAGCGGAAGCTGGGTCATGGCAAATATCCCGGAGAATTTTGCAAGGGAGGCCATCATACCTCCCGTTTCCGCCGGAAAGGCCAGGGCCAGCTGCACCGACGTGGTGACATAGGTCAAAAGATCCCCCATGAAGGCCGCCAAAAAAACACTGAGCCACTGTGGCCCCCCCGACCGTTTCACCAGATGATACACCCCATAAGCTGCAAAGGGGCCTACCACCGCCATGGAAAAGGTATTGGCACCTAGGGTCGTAAGCCCTCCATGGGCCAGCAGAAGCGCCTGAAACACCAGCACAATGAGGCCCAGCACACTCATGGTTGTCGGTCCGAACAGAATAGCCCCCAGACCTACCCCGGTGGGGTGTGAGCAGCTTCCTGTTACAGAGGGAATCTTCAGTGCGGAGAGCACAAAAGCAAAGGCGCCCACCAAGGCCAGCAGCATCTTTAGCTTTGGATGCTCCTTCACACGCTTTTGTATCGAAAAGTACCCCAGTATCACGAATGGAATAGTGATTACTCCCCAGGAAATTGCCCAGCCCGGCGGTAAAAAACCCTCCATAATGTGCATGCCTGCGGCGGAAGCCGGCATCATCACCACCATCAGTGCGATCCCAACCGTTATTTGCATTTTGCGATTCATAAATCCTCCTAGACGTATAATTTGTAAAACCCTCAAACCGAAAATACCGGCTGAGGGTTATGCAAATCCGCTATTGGCACATGGATTCATGCAGAACACCCCCTATCACTCGTAGAGAAATGGCGTTTGTTTACAGGCAGGTCTTCTGGCTTGAGCCTCATCACCGTATACGCCTTCCCGGTTTCCCAGTGGCATCTCACATACGGCTCTTCTCTAACAGCGGCGGGACCGCGCGGGATTCTAACCCGCTTCCCTTTTTAAGCTAAACTTCAGCACCTGTAAGGTTATTCACTTCGCCTCATTCTATCACGACCGATTTAGGCCGTCAATTACACTTATGCTCTACAATCCGCAAGGTACTTATCCAGCAGGCCGTAGAAGGCCGTCATACTGATGGGCTTGCTGAGGTAGTCGTCCATTCCGGCCGCCAGACATTGATCCCGGTCACCTGCCATGGCATGAGCCGTCATGGCGATAATCGCAGGCCTCAATCGACCTTTCTGTTCTCTACGGATAACACTGGCTGCCTCATAACCATCCATCCCTGGCATCTGGCAGTCCATCAGGATCAGGTCATAATCCTTCTCTCTGAATTTTTTCACTGCTTCGTTTCCATCACTGGCCACGTCGCATTTAAGATCCTTATACTCCAGCATCACCATAATCAGCTTGGCGTTTATCATATTGTCCTCCGCCAGCAGTATCCTGGGAATCCGCTTTAGCCGTGGCGCTTCACCGGCTTCCAGGGGCAACGGCATATGCTCGGCATCTTCTCCCTGGGGCAATTCAGAAGCCGACTGAAATCGGACGATGAAGTGAAATACAGAGCCCACACCAACCTTGCTTTCTGCCCAAATCTCTCCGCCCATCAGCGCAACCAGTTCACGGACGATGGAAAGTCCCAGCCCTGTTCCTCCGTACTTCCTGTTTGTGGTGGCATCTGCCTGAACAAAGGGCTGAAAAAGCCTGCTCATCTGTTCTTCCCGAATCCCGATACCGCTGTCGCTCACCCTGAAATGAAGAACAACCCCGTCCTCATTCAAATGAATCCGTTCAACAGACAGTCGCACAAATCCTCTTTCGGTAAATTTCATCGCATTTCCAATAAGGTTCAGCAATACCTGTTTCAATCGGGAGGAATCCCCTACGACCGCATGGGGAAGGTTGTCCTCCAATGCCAGCTCCAGATCGAGGCCGTTTTCCGCCTTGGGGCTCATAATGCCTATAACATTTTCAATTTCCTTGCGCAAGGCAAATCGCTTGTTTTCCAGAACCATTCTACCGGCTTCAATTTTTGAAAAATCAAGGATATCATTGATCAGATTCAACAGAATCTCTGAGGCGTTTTTTGCGTCCTGAACATAATCAGACTGGGTTTCAGACAGGGAAGTCTGATTCAGCATTTCAAGAAAACCCAGAATACCATTCAGCGGGGTTCGGATTTCGTGGGACATATTGGCCAGAAACTGTCCCTTCATGACATTGGCGGCCTCAGCGGACAGCTTGGCCTGCTCCAGCTCCCGTTCCACCTGCTTTCGGGCAGTAATGTCACGGGAAACCCCAATCAGACCGCTTATACACCCCTCTTCATCAAAAAAGGGGGTCTTCATTGTTTCAATGTCAATGACCGCTCCGTCAACTAAGGTGATGGTTTCTTCATTGACAGTTGGAACGCCGGCTGCCAGCATCTCCCGGTCCTTCCGTCTGAAAAAATTTGCCAGCTCCTGGTCCTTTACAAAATCAAGATCTGTCCTGCCAACAATCTCCTCTTCACTGAGCCCGATGAATTTTTCAGAAAAAGCCTTATTGCAACCCAAATAGACACCCTCCGTATCCTTGTAGAAGATAAGATCCGGAATGGCATTCATCATGGATTTCAAAAACCGTTTCTGTCCCTGCAGGGCTTGTTCCAGTTTATGAGGCTCCGTCGTCACCTTGGCAACACCGATTGTTCCGACTATCTTCCCGTCCGAATTCCGCATTGGAGCCGTGAAGGTTTCGATCCGCTCTAACAGATTTCCTATAAGGAAGCTGTCTTCAGCTGTCAAAGCTGTCTCCGTTTCGAGAACCACGCGGTCATTCTCTGCGTATCTTGCTGCCACAGCAGAAGGAAAGATGTCATATACCGTCTTTCCAATGATGCCCTGGGGACACATGGGCGAATTCTTTTCAATTTCACTGCTGACTGCAATAAAACGACCCTTAAGATCCTTTATCCAAAAATAATAGGGCAGGCTTTCCAAAACAGCGGCCAGTTGATTCCGTGTATCCAGCACCGTATCAGAGGCATCATTTTCCGCTATGCTGTCATTCATTCTGTCATCCACCTTGTCATAAGTATCTGCTGTCTTTATGAATGCGTTTGGCATATTTCACAGATACCCGTGTTTCACTCCGAAAAATCGCATTGCATTCAATGTGTTAAAAAAAACGTCACCTCATAAAGGTTGGAGCAACCTTGCAGGGCGTAATTTCAACTCTTTCCCACACATTTCCCAAAATATAGGGCTCCCGCTTCAGCCAAGCATCCAGTTCCTCCCTATTCGGATAATCCACCACCAGGAAGGAGCCCACCATCTTTCCTTCATCGTTCAAGAGAGCCGCGCCATAGAGATGCTCTCCCCTTGCAGCTGCCTCTTCCACACCCTTCAAATGAGCCTCACGGGCCCCAAGCCTTCGCTCCAAAGCTTTTTCGTCATGACCGTCATAACCGGTTACTAAAAACTGCATACCATTACCCCCTAAATTAGGTATTCCTGCACCATTGACCTCTTTCACGATACTCCGATTCCGTCTCCCAGGCAATAAAATCTAATAAAGAATCGTTTGTTAGCACTCGTGTATTGCGAGTGCTAAATTCTCCTTGACAGCCCGTTTCCTCAGTCGTATGATAGGGATGTAATCCCGTCTTTGACACTTTGAAGAGAAAAAAAGCTTGTAACCCCTTGCAAACA
>CAZYQI010000043.1:0-24561 GCA_964649745.1 uncultured Peptostreptococcaceae bacterium
TTCGTCACCATTTTCATGGCCGGTGGTTTCCAAAAGGGACATGGGGGTCTGCGGCGTACTGCTTTTTAGTGTCGTCGCACCCCGTGCGGGTGCGTGGATTGAAACAGAATTACATCACCGTTCGGGATGCGGTATCATCGTCGCACCCCGTGCGGGTGCGTGGATTGAAACAATAATATTGTAGCTCCTGATGAGCAACTAGCCAGGTCGCACCCCGTGCGGGTGCGTGGATTGAAACAGATCCCCAACCAACTCGGCGCGTAAACCGCTGCGTCGCACCCCGTGCGGGTGCGTGGATTGAAACTGTGACGGTGATGCGATAAAAGGTGGTGCCTTTGGGTCGCACCCCGTGCGGGTGCGTGGATTGAAACTGAATTTGTCTATGGAATTGAGGTTATTGTCCACCGTCGCACCCCGTGCGGGTGCGTGGATTGAAACAGCAATGAAAATATAAGGACAGCCCCGGACGCTCGTCGCACCCCGTGCGGGTGCGTGGATTGAAACTTGGCAGTACCACCGGCAATCTCATCCAACGGCACGTCGCACCCCGTGCGGGTGCGTGGATTGAAACACCCCCAGAATGGAGGCGCTGCCGAACGCTTTTAGTCGCACCCCGTGCGGGTGCGTGGATTGAAACACTCGGATTGTTTTTGATCACCGGCAACGCCGCCGGGTCGCACCCCGTGCGGGTGCGTGGATTGAAACATGTACGGGCAGTCCAAGAAAGATGCGCTGAAACGTCGCACCCCGTGCGGGTGCGTGGATTGAAACATCGCGCGCATGCAGCGTGATCAGTAAGACGGTGTCGCACCCCGTGCGGGTGCGTGGATTGAAACTTTGAGTGCAGTTTAGGGAGTGCTTGTCCTATTGTCGCACCCCGTGCGGGTGCGTGGATTGAAACTGGATGATCACCATGGGCTGGGGGGAAGTGCTGGACGTCGCACCCCGTGCGGGTGCGTGGATTGAAACTTTGCAAATAATCGCTATGTGCGTGAATTGAAACACGTTCGTGCAGAGTGTAAACGGAACTGTGGGTGCAGAAGAGACTGGTATCAGGTCTGATAGTACACTTTTTCTATCAAGTGCTGCAAAAGTGATTATGCAGAGCATATGGAGGCATAATCGGAGTCAAGCTATAAAAGGCAAAACTCTTGATCTTTTGGCTTACAACCGGCAAAGTTAATAGGAGATATTCTGGATAAGAAGTATGGGGTGTTTCAGTAAATTTTGTTATAGTGGGAAGTACAGACAGGTTTCTTCATCACTAGAAAGGCAGGTGCCAATAGCATGGATTACGTTGAAGATAACGCCTATAAAGCGATGGTTGATATTTTTGCCACGCTTACAACAGAAGAAGAAATCTATTTTGATGGCTATTTCGCAGCGGATATTTGCAAGGTGAATGGAAAAACCTCTGTTAATCCTTGTTTTCTGGGGTTTAGCAGTTCTGCCATAACCCTGGTGTATTTAAATGCCACCCTAACCAGGGAGAGGGTGCAGACGATTCCGGCATCTTCGATAGAACAGGTCAAACGGAAAAAGATGTTTCTTGCCAAGGGCTTTTATTTGCACCTCAAATGTACAGACGGCGCTACGTATGTCATTGGGGTAGATCCAACTCTCAAATATCTGCCCCATCAGAGCGATAATGTTGAGAAATTTTTAAGACAATACCACCTCTAATTAGTGAGTCACGCGGAAGCCTTCCGGGGGGCGCGTATTGGAACGCTTTGAAGTCATGAATCGAGAGAGGCAGTTCTCTTGTAATCATAACGATATGTTAGTATCCACCCCAATTGGGTAACAACATCTTGCGATTTTGTAGCAGATGCAGGAATAACAGTTTAAGGAGGAGCTTACATGAACGTTGAAATCACTGTCAATAGGCAGCCATCCATCCCGACTCTGACGGTTAGAAGGCGCAGTGCGGTTGAGAATCTGCCTGCCACCCTGGGGCAAGCCTACGGAGAAATTATGCACCACGCCGCCAAGACCGGTGCGGGGGTTGTGGGTCCGGCTTTCGTTGTGTATTACAATATGGACATGACGGATCTTGATATTGAAATTGGATTTGTTTGTGATTCCAAGCCCCAAGGGAATGATGCGATTATTTCGGGAGAGATTCCGGAGGGGACTTATGTGACCGCCATGCATATGGGGCCCTATTCTGCCATGGTTCCGCTGTATGAAGCCATGAGCAGCTTCATTGCTGAGAAGGGCCTGATCCCAACCGGGGTGGCCATTGAATTCTATTACAACTCGCCAATGGAAGTGCAGGAAAGCGAACTGAAAACCAAAATTCTTATGCGGGTGAATGATTAGGTGAAAGCTCTCCCTGGGCATTTAGGATCCGGTTATACCTGCTGATCATGTATCCCTTGTGTTTTCTGTTAAGTATCCTTGCGGAAATTCACCAGGGATTTTTCATTCAAATCCAATGTTTCGCAGAGCGGATGTCGTATTTTTCTACACCTCCATCGGCTCATCCCTTAAAAAGGGTATGTAATTTTGAATAGCCTCAAAATTAAGGAGAAAACCTGATGAGCAATAGCTTGGATAAAAAAGCAGATTGGAAAAAAGATGAAAGAGTTTTCTATCAGCCCAAAGCACAACCGGAACGGGTTCTCGTTCCGCCTATGAAATATTTCGTACTGCAGGGTCAGGGAAACCCCAATGAGGCCTTTTTTGGAGAGTATATCGAGGCGCTGTTTGGAGCAGCTTATCGGCTGCGAATGTCCGACAAGAGCAATAGCGGGCCGGAGGGCTTTTTTGAGTACACGGTCTACCCCCTTGAAGGGGTATGGGATTTGACGGAAGCTGGAAAGGCCAAGCTGAAAGAGGCGGGTACCTCCGGCGATGTTTCTCAAGTGAAGGATGACTTTACATTTAGCCTGATGATCCGGCAACCTGATTTTGTAACGGAAGACTGGGTTCACAGAAACCTTCCGTTGTTGGCGGAAAAGAAGAAAAACAAGCTGATAGAAGCGATTCAGCTTGTTACGATTGAAGAGGGGCTCTGCGTGCAGATGCTTCACAATGGCCCTTATGACAGTGAACCGGAGAGCTTTCTGGCGATGGAAGCCTTTTGCGTTTCCAACCAACTGAAGCGAATAGGAAAATCTCACCGTGAAATCTATCTGTCGGATGCAAGAAAAACGGCACCTGAAAATCTGAGAACCGTGCTGAGGATAAGCGTGGAAAGCATGGGTTGAGCGCTCAACGGATAATGCTTCCTGCTTGATTTGGGTACGCTGGAGTCTCCATGAAAAGGGGATAAAATGAACGATTTAGTGGAAATTTACAACAGGCTTTATGCCGCCTATGGGACGCAGCAGTGGTGGCCGGCCAGAACCCCCTATGAGATGATGGTTGGGGCTATCCTCACGCAAAACACGGCGTGGAGCAATGTTGAGAAAGCACTTCTCCAAATGGGTGAGAATCTTAATCCGGAATATGTTCTCGCTGCGGAGCCGGAGGTGTTGGCGGCCCAGATACGGAGCAGCGGCTATCATAACCAGAAGGCCTTGAGGTTGAAGTCCCTTACGGAATGGTATGGGGAGTACGGCTATGATATTCACCGGGTACGGGAGGCAGACGGCGAAGAACTCCGACGACAGCTTTTGGCCATCAAGGGTATCGGTGGAGAAACAGCGGATTCCATCCTGACCTATGCCCTGGATAAACCTTTTTTTGTGGTGGATGCCTACACCCGAAGAATCCTTCAACGCTACGGCTACGACCTTCCCAAAGCCTATGATGGGCTCCGGGAGATGATTGAGTCGGCCGTTCCCAGAACGTTGTATGTTTATAACGAATTCCACGCACTGATTGTCAGGCACGCCAAGATGCACTGCACAGTAAAGCCTCGGTGTGAGGGTTGCCCTCTGGAAGGGCGTTGCCAAAAGCGGATACTCTAGCTTGTTTGCAGGAATAAGAGCAGGGGTATCCATGAATTAAATCCTTAAGGGAATTATCTGAAGGGACGGGGAGGGGGAGCGATCCTTGAAGCTGACACCGGATCAACAGAACCGATTTAACCAGCTGGCTGCGCAATCTGGCCAACTGCCGGGAGCCCTGAGTCACGAATATGAAGCGGCCTTTTATCTGATGAGCCTGCATAAGGAGTTGTTCATCAAGGCGGGAGGGTATGTGGATGAAGGTGGCATCGATTTTGAAAGCTGCTTGGAAGAGCAGGAGTTCAGTGCAGGCTACCGGGTATTGCTGTACCTGGCGCACAACCTATTTTGCGATGGCTCCGAGGATAAGATATCCCCGGTGGATCTGATGATCCTGGACAAGGAAAATTTCGACGGGGCTCTGGAGGCTGTCCGAATACGCGGGGCGAAGGTATGGTGATCCACTCCAATGGGAAAAGGATTTAAGAGAAGATTATAGAGTTTTCAGTTGTGAAATAAAAAACATAAAGTCTCTGTGGCCGATGAAAAGCCGGTTGCAGAGGCTTTTTGCGTTTATGGAGCAGATGGACGCACACAGAGGGACGTCACAAGGGGCATCAAGTGGTACAATACATGTAAAAGCATATTATGTGGGCAAATGGAGAGATCGCATGGACAGCATTGGACTAGACGACATAAAAAAAATGGTGGAGGTTTGCCGGGAAGAGCTTGGGGCCCTTGGGCTTCAAACCGGTGAAATTGCCTCTGTAAGCTTCAACAGCAGAGCCAAAACCCTCTTTGGGCGCTGCAGGCGGGAACGGAGTGGGGTCTATCATATTGAGATCATGACCTACCTGAATCGGCACCGGTCATTGGATGATATCAGGCAAACCATCATGCATGAGGTGATTCACACCTTGCCGGGCTGCGGAAACCATGGGGAGGCATTTCAAAAGACCGCACGGCTGGTGAATGAAACGCTGGGATACCGGATATCCACCACCTCTAAGCTCAGCAAGGAAGCAAAGGAAGCCGTTGCGTTCAACTATGTTTTGAAATGCAGCCACTGCGGCGAGGAGCTGAAGCGCTATCACAGAAAGCCACGCCTATCGCCACATCACTATCATCTTCCATGTGGAGAGGTCTCTAAAGGCAAGCTGGAGCTATACCGATATATTTATCAGGGAGGAACCCAATGAGTATTGAAAGTGTAAGGAAGCATTTTGAAGCGGAAAAACTGAGCCTTACCATCACCGAGTTCGAAACCAGCACAGCGACGGTGGAGCTGGCCGCCCAGGCTCTGGGCGTTGAACCAGGCATGATTGCCAAGACCATGGCCCTAAGGCTTCCGGAAAAGGACATCATTCTGGTGGCAAAGGGAGATACACGGCTGGACAACAAAAAGTGCAAGGCGGCCTTTGGCTCCAAGGCCAAAATGATCGGCTTTGATGAGGTGGAGGCGGTCACGGGGCATCCGGTGGGAGGGGTATGTCCTTTCGGCCTTACAACAGCCATGGAGATCTATTTGGATGATTCCTTGAAGGTATACGAGGTGGTGTATCCTGCGGGAGGAGCCTCCAATTCAGCTGTACGGATCACCCCGTCGGAGCTGGAAGCCGTCACTGGCGGTCGATGGGTGGATGTGTGTGTTGAGAGTGCCAGGTGATTTCAATGTGCGATTTGAACTTCGCAGGTGTATTTGGATGGTAACACCGGGTTTTCAGGCTGCAATACTATCCGAAAATAATGCAAGAACTGCTGCCGTAAGGATTGCCGGAGCGGTTCTTCTTTGTGTAAACCGTTTATTTTTGTGGTATCAGCACGTATAAACGTGAAGGATGCCCAAAAGCAGCGGAGGAAGCGTGTCAGATGGTTAACCGAAAGGACTGGATAGCAGCGGGACTGGGTTTGGTTGGGCTGGCCGGAACCGCATACATTTTTTCATTTAAGCTTGCCGATGTCAGCTACGGAATTGTATGGTCCATGGTATTTCCCACAGTAGCCGCTGTTGCATACGGTCGCAGAGGGGCTCTTTTCACCGCCCTGGGGGGCCTGTATGTTGTGTTTCCATTTTTGCTTTACGATGACGGTGGGGGTAATCTGGTGACCCTGGCCATAACCCTGACCTTTCTGTATGTACATGGCTGGGCTGCGGAAAAACGGGGAGCGGGCAGTATGTTGCTCCGTTATCGTTTGTCAGTGGTACAGGGACTTTATTCGATTGCAATCATTCCAATATATCTGCTGGGATATCGGCTTCTGTCCCCAGGATTATTTCCCGATTCGGTAACGGCGCTGTTCGGGTTTAAAGAAGCGGCATATGGACTGGTTTCACTGGTGGTGGCGGAGGGGTTTCTCACGTTGTCGCGGGTTCGGCGCTTCTTGGGATTGACGACGGATGAATCCTATAAAGGCAGCGGGATTGCCATGCTGGGAGTCCTGTTGTCCGGTTGTGCATTCGTTGGATTACTGGTGATGGCGGAAGCCTTTTTATTAGGGGGACGGGAAGGGATATCGTTCCTTGAGCGGCCTGCAGCGGATATTCTCTTTATTGGGTGGCTGGTTCTTGCGTTTCTCCTTGGCATGGGCGGTAAAATGGCCTCGCTTTTGCAAAAAAAAATGGCCAGTGATCTTCGAATTATTGAGGAGAAAGACCGATACAAGCATATCTTCGAGAACATTGAGGATATCTATTATGAATCCGAGCTGGATGGGACAACACTGGAAATTTCGCCCTCCGTGGAGCGGATCCTGGGTGTGAAGCGGGAAGCCATGTTAGGCAGAAAAGGGCGCTTTAGTGAAGAGATACGGAATAAGCTGCGACGGAACGGCTTTCTTCAGAATGAACTGACCACACTGATTGATATATTGGGGAAAGAGCGTGTTTTGTCGGTCAATGCCCGACTGGTTGAGGATACAGCAGGTAAGGTTAAGGTCATTGGAATCATACGGGATGTCACGGAATTGGAATTTTCACGGATGGAACTGGTTAAGATAAATCAGGAATTAGAAGCCCGCGTGGGAATCCGAACCCGGGAACTGGAAATGGCAGTCAGAGAATTGGAGGATTTTTCTTATACCGTGTCCCACGATCTGAAATCTCCTGTACGGTCAATTGAAAGCTATTGCCAATTCGTATTGGATGATCATGGGGACCGACTTCCTGTAGATGTAAAAGAGACGCTGGGCAGTATACGTGAAATCTGCGGGGATATGATACACTTCATTCAGCGGCTGTTGGAATATGCCGTAGTCTCCAAAGCGGAATCAAGGAATGTGTGTTTCTGCAGTGCGGATGCCATACACTCCGTCATTGCCGAGCAGATGCCGGGGATCGCAGGACGGGATGTGGTTATCTATGCGCCCCCTGAATTGCCGGCAATATGGGGGGATCCCATGCTGTTCAGACAGATTATCGCCAATGGGTTATCCAATGCATTGAAATATACACGGTCGTGCCCTCAGACTGTTATTCGGATAAGCTGGAAGGCAGAGGGTGATACCGTTTGTTTTGCCATGGCGGATAATGGCATCGGCTTTGAGACGGAAAAGGCAGAACGGATTTTTGATATTTTCCATAAGCTGCATATGCCAGAGGAATACGAAGGGGCCGGAATCGGTCTGGCAACCGTTCGAAAATGCGCAGAGCGCCAGGGGGGAGCTGCGTGGATAACCGGTGCGCCCAATAAAGGCGCCACTCTTTATGTTCAAATGCATCTTGGGGAGAAGGAGAAAATGTACCATGACTGAAGAGATCAAGGTGCTTATTGTCGATGATCAGACTGCCGCACGCATGGCGCTAAAGCGGTTATCTGTATGGAATCCTCACAGCCGGTTCACGGTGGCGGGGGAGGCAAAAAATGGTCAGGAAGCCCTTCAATTGCTGGGGAACGAAGCGTACGGACTGGTAATCACCGATATTCGGATGCCGGTGATGGATGGACTAGACCTGCTGCAGCTGATTGTAAAGAACAACCCGGATATCCCGGTTATCCTCCAAAGCGATCACGCCGATTTTGAATATGCCAGAAAGGGACTGGTATATGGTGCGTTTGACTACCTGCTGAAGCCGGTAACGGCCGGAGATCTGTCAGCCGTTCTGAGCCGGGTGGCAGAGGAACGGCTGCTGCGAAGCGAGGTGATCCTGACGCCGGAGCAGATTTCGAAGCAAATCTACCAACGAATTACCTCCGGAAGGGCATTGACAGACAACCATATCCGATTTTTCATTGATTCACTGAAAAAGAAGTATGGGGTAGATACATCCGATGATGATCAGTGGATTCGGTGCGGGGTCTGCTTATTTATACAGTTTATTACCATGGAGTTTTTGCATGCCAACCTAAAGGTCTTTGTCAATCCCGCGGTGCGTTGGGCTCTGCGCCAACCCGACGCAGAGGATGCCTTCCGGCGAATGATACGGTTTTCTGAAAGAGCCTATGGTGATATTATGCTGCCAACGGTACAGAATGATCTGGTGCGCAGAACGGTACAGTTGGTGTTGATGCAGGACGGAAACTCCAAAACGGTCGGCAGTGTGGCAGAGTCCCTGTTTGTTCACCGGAATCACCTCAGCCAAACCTTCAGCCGTCTGGCGGGAATAACCCTGGTGGATTACATTGTAAGGGTTAAGATGTATCAGGCTTTGGTACTCCTTTTGAATCCGATGCATTCCATTCAGGATGTCGGTGAGCTTTTGGGATACAGGGACGACGAGCATTTTTCGAAGCTCTTCAGGGAACATACCGGTATGTTGCCTCGAGATTACAGAAAACAGAATAGTTGAAACGGAAGCCGCCTTTTTCTGAACCGCCCCAGAAGGCGGTTTTTTGACGATGTTTTTCGGGGGTGGCCCTTATGTTCTCCGGTATGATGCCTGAAGATACTGACTTACAATTGATTAGAGGAGTACGGGCAGGAAGCAGAACAGTTTAGAAGGAGGGCATCGAATGGCGGACATTCAGTTCGTGATATTTACTCTGGGCAATGAAAAATATGCTGTGAACATACGGCATGTCAGCAGCATCACCAAGTACAGGGATGTCACAAAGGTTCCAAAGGTTCCGGCGTATTTAGAGGGCGTCATCAATCTTCGGGGTGAAATCATTCCGATCTTAAACCTGAAACGACTCTTCGGCATTCCCGTAGAACCAACGGATGATAGAACGCGAATCGTTATCAGTCACGTGAATGGAACGGTATGGGGTTTTATCGTGGATGAGGCATTCAGGGTTATCAAGCTGTCGGAAGCTGATATTGAGCCGGCCCCCGCAATCGTAAAAGGGCCGTCCGCCGCATTTGTTCAAGGTATAGGGAAGCTGGATGGGGAAATTGTTATTTTACTGGATCTGGACAAGCTATTAGATAGCGAGGAAGTATGCGCTATGTCGGCGTAATGGCTGAATACACCATCAACTGGAGGCATCATAATGCAAAGATCACTGAAAGCGAAAATGATCCTGTTCTTTATGGCTGTAGTGAGTATTTCAGCCATAGGTTTTGGTATGGTATGGTTTCAGCTAAAACACACATCTGCGGAATTGAACACATTTTATGAAGAAGAATTTCCCCGGATGAAAATGACGTATGCTCTCAGTCTTAACTCTCAGGCGCAGATATCCAATTTAAGAGGGTATTTCATGTATCAAAAGCCGGAACTTCTGGAAAATTTCCACGATTTAGGCAAAGCTAATATGGAAATTGAGACAGAGCTTCTGGAGAGCGCCCGTACCGAAGAGGGGAAAAGGCTGGCTGCAAAAGTCAAAGAACTGGATGCCCTTTATAACGAGAAGGCTGACACAGGGCTTATGCCGCTGCTGGATGCCGGTAAAAAAGAGGAGGCCATGGCCTTTGCCGCAAATACCCTGGCTCCCATTGGGGCAGACCTGGTGCTTGCCGTTCAGGAGTATCAGGCACTCCGCGACACACGAATAGCGACAACCTTCGATACCGTTTTGGACTCCATGAAAAAAAGTCGTGGTGCAGCCGTTATGTTTGCAGCTGTAGCGGCTGTTCTGGGCATCCTTATCGGGTATTTTTCAGCCCAAAGCATCAGCAATCCACTGAAACGGTTGGTTGAATCCTCCGTGCGGATTGCAGAGGGAGATCTGACCGGAACCGTGGCGATTAATCGCCAGGATGAGCTGGGGGCCTTGGCCAAATCCTACAGCCATATGCAGGATCAGCTGCGGCATATAGTGAGCCGTATCAGCGAGGAATCCCAGCAGGTTGCCGCTGCCAGTGAAGAACTGACGGCCACTTCCCAGCAGTCTGCCTCTGCATCGGAAGAGCTGGCAAAAACCATTACCGAAATTGCTCAAGGGGCATCGGATCAAGCGCAGAGCACCATGGAGGGAACAGAAAAGCTGATGCAGCTGGGCAAGCTGATAGAGGGAAATCAGGAGAGCCTTCAGGCGGTAGGAGAGGCTTCTGCCAAGGTGACAGCCCTGGTTCATGAAGGGTTGAAAACGGCGGCCATGCTGTCCGAAAAGACGGATGAAAGCAATGCAGCCACCGGGGCTATGATGAAGAATATCACCCAGACCCATGAAAGCTCCGAGCGGATTGGAGCCGCCAGTAGCCTGATTACCTCCATTGCAGAGCAAACCAATCTTCTGGCACTGAATGCGGCAATTGAAGCAGCCAGGGCAGGAGAACACGGCCGCGGGTTTTCTGTGGTTGCGGATGAGATCCGTAAGCTGGCAGAGCAGTCCACTCAATCCACCAAGGTTATTGATGAAATGGTTCGGGAAGTGAAGATCAATGCCTCGGGAGCTCTGGATATGATGAATAAAGTTGATTCCATCGTTGCGGCCCAGTCCCAATGCGTCGCGCAGGCTGAAATGAGCTTTAAAGACATCAGTGAGGCCATCCGACAGTCTGAAATAGCCGTTTCAATTTTGACACAATCCGGTGCCCAAATGGCCCAGAAGAAAAATGAGGTGCAGAATACCATGGAGAGTCTTTCCGCGGTTGCTGAGGAAAATGCCGCAAGCTCGGAGGAGGCCTCTGCAGCCATTGAAGAGCAATCTGCTTCCATGGAGGAGATGTCCAATTCCAGCGAAGGGCTTTCAGAGCTGGCCCAAGAGCTTCAAGGGCTGGTCGGGCATTTCAAATTATAAGAGGGATTGACCCTGAGACAGTTCGCCCATGCCGCCGGCATGGGCTTTCAGGCATTCCGGAGGATCATTCCGTGATTCGATCCCCTGCTCCCGGATGCCGAGGGGGTTGCCCTGTATGAAGAAGCGCAAAGGGTTACATTCTGATTATCAGTGGAAATGGAAACAACGGGTTTGTTCATCAACGTGAAGTACATCGAATCGCTGAAATTGTAAAGAAACGGACTCGGCAATGAAGGTGGACCAAATGAAAATTCTACAGCTTTATCATAAGGGCACTGTGATGGCGGCCAAGATTTCAGCGAATTTCCGGAGGCATCTGCGTTTGCTCCGCAAGCCGATGCAGATGGCAATCCGGTGGTATCCTGTGAGCGCCTCCATGGGGAAGAATGAATACATCGAATTATTGGGTGCGGATATCAGCGAGACAGAAGCACTTTTGATGGAACTGAGCCGTAAAAATAAGGCCCTGGAAGAACAAAATGCAAATTTATCGTTTATGGAAACAGAGCTCCAGCAACGGATGGCAGATATGGAAAACGCGCGGAATGAGGTATCAGTTATTGCGGATCGGTACCGGCTGGCTGCTGACGCTTCCCGGGACGTGATATGGGACTGGGATGGTCGTGCCAATGAATCCTTTATTTCTGACCGCATCTTTGAGATTCTGGGAGACACTTATCGGGGTGCAACATGGAGCATGGATACTCTCCACGGGCTGATTATCCCGGAGGATATCCCCGTGATACTGAAAGCGTACAGTGATCACCTTAAATTTGACACGCCCTTCTTTTCATCGGAGTTCCGAGTGAAGGATCATCAGAATCACAGCCGGTGGGTCCATATAAGGGGAATTGCCATCAAGGATATGGATGGCCGGGTAATCCGCACAGCAGGGTCGTTGGCAGATGTGTCCAAACAGAAACAGCAGGAACTCAGGCTCCACCAACTGGCCTATTTTGATGTCTTAACAGGGCTGCCGAATGTCTACTGGATTCAAGAAAAACTGGAATCCTTACTGTCCTCCGCAGTGGAGAACGGCTTAGAACTGACGCTGTATTGCGTAGGATTGGACGAGCTGAAGCGTATAAACGATCTGATGGGAAATTCTGCGGGGGATATCATCCTCCAGACGGTTGCGGGTCGCCTCTCCGGGTTGGATGCAGAAAGCTCCGAAATAGCCCGTATAGGAGGGGATGAATTCGTTCTTATACGTAAAAACGCAGGTAGAACCGGTCATCAGAATAACTTTGCCGATCATTTGGTCGCTGCCGTACGGGAGCCGATACCCATAAAGGATGCTCCTGTGTATATTACCTGCAGCGTTGGGATAGCACGGTATCCCCAGGACGGCCAGACCTCCGAGGCGCTGTTGAAGCATGTGGAACTGGCGATGTCCAAGGCAAAGGAAGTTGGAAAGAATACCTCAATCCGATATGATTCGCTTCTTGGGCGGGAGTCCGCAGAAAGAACACAGATGAGTCAGCACCTGAGAAAAGCGGTATCCAGAAATGAATTTTATCTGGAGTATCAGCCCAGTGTGCAGACCCTCACAGGGGACATCTGCGGCTATGAAGCGTTATTGCGGTGGAATAGTCCGGTTTACGGATTGGTATCACCGGACCGCTTTATTCCTCTGGCAGAAGAGAATGGTGCCATCATTGAGTTGGGAATGATGGTCTTAAAAAAAGTGTTTCATTTCATTCGGCGAACCGGGCGGAAGGATATCATTGTATCCTGCAATGTTTCGGCAAGGCAGCTCATGCAGCGGGATTTTGTTGATACGTTGCTTGCTGCCTACCAAAATGCGGATATCCCTCAAAACACCCTGGCGATAGAGATCACCGAAAGCGCTCTGCTGGAGTCTATGGAGGATGTGGTTCCCCGAATCCGGGCCATACGGGATCTGGGAATACCCATTTATCTAGACGATTTCGGGACGGGGTATTCATCTCTGACGTATCTTACGAATCTGCCGATTGATGTCATCAAAATTGATAAAACCTTTGTTCAGGAGATGATGCAAGGGGATCGGGAAGCTATTATTGTAAAGGCAGTCATCGGCATGGCACATCAGATGGGACTGACTGTGGTGGCTGAAGGGGTTGAAACCTCCCAACAACTGGCTCGGTTGAAGGCGATGGACTGTGATCAGATACAGGGGTATTTCTTCAGCCGCCCTCTATCGGAGGATGCAGCGCTGTCCATGCTGAAGCACGGCTAAAAAAGTGAATTTCTGTGTCCGTAAAGAAACACGCCATTCTGATAGAAATAATCGAATGATTCACTGAAGGGATACGATGTGGTGTATCCTGGAGGAGAGGCCGCCAATTCAGCTGTACGCATCACCCTGTGGGAGTTGGAAACCGTCACCGGCGATCAGCGGGTGAATGTGTGTGGTGAGAGCGTCTGATAAACAATAGAATTATTCAGGTTCAGGACTGTGTAAACCGATTCATGATGGGTATCAGTGAAAACAGGATTCCTGCAGTTCAATCCTTACGAGCCATTATGGAGTGATGATGCCTGACGCTGAGGAGTTTTGAAATGAAAGGATCGCTGAATATTCTTATCGCCGAAGATGATGAATTGAACCGGATGTTGATTTGCGAAATGCTGTCCAAGCACAGTCATGTTTATACGGCTTGCGAGAATGGCAGCGAAGCGGTTCAGATGTTCAGAAACGGCAATTTCGACTGCGTTCTGCTGGATCTCCAGATGCCTGTTATGGGCGGGAAGGAGGCTGCAGAAAAAATACGGGAAATTGATATCCAGAAGAACACCAGAACCAAGATTGCTGTTCTTTCCGGTCGGACGGGACTTGCGGCTGATATCTCGGGCATTGGAGCGCTGTTCGACTGTGTTCTGACCAAGCCCTTCGGACTGGAGGACCTTCAGAATTTTCTAAAAGACATCGGGTCCCAATCCGACGGCGGGGAAAATACTCCGCCGGATCTTGAGAATGTGGATTCCTACTCATCTTCTGCAGCGATTGAAGCCGACATAAAGGCGACCTATGAAAAAATCGATTTCGATTTAGATTTTTTTGAAATCCTTACACAAAAGTTTGAGGCAGCATCCGAGGACATGATCAGTAAAATAGGAACGGCAATTCAGAGCAACGATCGGGATGCCGTTACGCGATATGCCCACATGTTGAAGGGAACCATTTCTATTTTCAGTCAGAACCGGGGCTACATCTTAGCAAAGCAACTGGAGAATTTTGGGCAAACATCTTCGCCGGGGGATATGGAACACCAAAGGCAAGAGTTGGCAGATGAAATCAGGCGCATTAACCGGGCGGCATACGCGTTTATCGACATTCGGCGAGGCAATAGGTGAGAGTTGGAGGACAGCAATGATCAAAGTGATCATAGCAGATGATCAGCAATTATTCCGGGATCTACTGGAGCACATGCTGAAGGGCAGTGGAGACATCTCTGTTCAGGCGGCGGTGAGCACCGGTTGTGAGGCTGTATCTGAGGCGAAAAAGCATCAGGCGGACGTGATCCTGATGGATGTGCACATGCCGGAATGCAGCGGAATTGATGCGGTCAGGACAATAAAGAGTGAAGGACTGGACATCAAGGTGCTCATGCTCACGTCATCCCATGAGGAAGACGACGTGGCAGAGGCCATGGGCAGCGGGGCAGATGGGTATGTTTTAAAAAGCATCAGCAAGGATGAACTGATTCTTGCCATAAAGAGCGTTCACTCCGGAATGTCGGTTATTCATCAGGACGCCAGACGGTTGTCGAATAGTGCATCTGGCATTAAGGTGCGTCATGAGGGAAACCGGACAATCGTAAGGATTGATGAGATGGATGTCGTGCTTACGGAGCGGGATATCAGGATCATCAGCATGCTGATTGAAGGGAAGACCAGCGAGGAAATGGCCAAGGAATTGTTCTTGGCCGAAGGCCGTCTCCGCAATGTCATCACTGAGATGCTGTCCAAGCTGATGTTGAAGGATCGGACACAACTGGCAGTCTTTGCGCTTAAAAATAAGCTGGCGGAATGATACGACCCACTGTTCCCAGCGAACCCCTCATCACACCGACAACGGTGTGATTTTTTATTTCCGGATCCGATGATTCCGATAGTTGGTAAATCGTGAATTTTTCACGGGGCAACCGTGCTGTGGGGCACTCCTTGGGAAGCGCCATACCGATTATAATTAATGGTAACGAAGGAAATCATTATACAGACTGATTATACAGCCATAGAGAAGCATCTGATGCTTCAGCGTGGGGCCGTCTAATGCGTTCAGCAGCAGACGGCTTTTTTAACAGGAGGCGTGGCTATGAAAAACGACCGCGGCAGCACACCGGTTTCTGTATTTAGATGGATATGGCATTCGTTCCTTCGAACCGCGCTCATACCGCTGGTTCTGATTGAGCTGGGCTTCATAGGGATATACTTCGGCGCCAACAATTGGTCGCAAAAGGAAATGATCCGCTCCATGATGGAGGAATCCACCTCAAGGATTGCCAACATTGCAATGCAGGAAGCCAACACGATTCAGCAGGAAATCCAGAGCGTGGCCAATGCCACGAATCTGTACCGAAAGCAGGCCGAAAAGGCTCTGAAAACAGATGCAGCCTTAAGTCCCGGTTACGAAGAGCGATTAGCCTATTCGCCGGAGGGCATGTATACAACGATCCGAGACAGCAGGGAAGGCGGTGTAGCAGTCTTCTATAGCGGATATTCCGATATCGGCGAAAAGGAACGGATGAAGGCTGCCAGGGCCCTTGCTCTGGAAGGGGTCATGAAGGATATCATCGCCACGGAGCCACTGTCGGCTTCCATTTACTTCAACAGCTTTGATTCCCTGAATGTCATTTATCCCTATTTTGATGTACGTTCTCAATACCCTGCCAAGATGAACATCCCGGAGTACAACTTCTACTATGAGGCGGATAACCGTCACAATCCGGAGCGAAAAGTGGTTTGGACGGACGCGTATCTGGATCCGGCAGGTCATGGATGGATGGCCTCCTCGATAGCGCCGGTTTATAACGGCGATTTCCTCGAAGGGGTTGTAGGCGTGGATGTAACCGTAGGAACAATCGCTGATCAGATCTTGCAGCTCAATATCCCTTGGGAGGGCTATGGTGTACTGATCGGTAAGGAGGGCACCATCCTGGCACTGCCCCAAAAGGGTGAAGCGGACTGGGGACTTAACGAGGTTACAGACCATGACTATGCTCAAGCCATCATGCAGGATACGTTCAAACCGGATGCTTTCAATCTTTACAAACGGGAGAGCCTGTCGGAGTTTGCGCACGAGGTAATGAAGAGCCAAAGCGGAGCCTCCTCCATTGCACTGAACGGCAGTCAAAAGGCGGTATCCTGGTCTACGGTGCCGTCCACGGGCTGGAAGCTCCTTGTCATTGTACCTGAAAGCAATATCTATTCTACCATTGAACAGTTGAAAGCATCGCTTTTCCGCATAGGGACGTATATGATTGCGGGTCTGATTGTCTTCTACACGGTGTTTTTTTCCATACTGGCATTGAATTCCAAGCGGATGAGCACACGGGTTTCCAAGCCGCTGGTAGATATCAACGCCATGGTTCAGAATATCGGGAGTGGCAATTACTATCAGGAGGCACCGATATTCCCGGTCATTGAATTCAGCGAAACGGCGGATCATATTGTCCGGATGGGCAGTCAGTTAGGCGAGGCCAACATGCGGCTGGTGGAATCGCAAAAGGCTGCAGAGGCGGCCAATGAGATGAAGAGCCAGTTCATCGCCAACATGTCCCATGAAATCCGCACACCTATGAATGCCGTGCTGGGATATACTGCTCTTCTCAAAAACAGCGTATCGGATGAACAAGGACTTAAATACATTGAAACCATCCAGCGGGCAGGAAATGCGTTGATAGGGATCCTCAGCGATATACTGGATATTTCCAAAATAGAAGCTGGAAAGTTGGACATTCAGACAGCGCCGGTGGATATCCGAAATCTTCTTTTGGATATGAGGAATCTTTTTTCTTTTGATGTGCTCAACAAGGAGCTTTCGCTGGACATCAGGGTGGCGCCCGAGGTTCCCGAGGTAGTTGTCATCGATGATGTCCGCGTTCGCCAAATCCTTTTCAATCTGATCGGAAATGCCGTTAAATTTACGGTAAAGGGCTATGTTGAAATAGCGGTGATGTCGGAGGACTCAGGAAGTTCTGATGACAGCATTAGCCTGACCTTTGAGGTACGGGACACCGGTTTGGGAATATCACCGGAACAGCAGGAAGCCATCTTCGAGCCGTTCAAACAGCAGGATGGACAGAGTACAAAAAAATACGGAGGCACCGGCCTGGGTCTCTCCATCGCAAGAAGACTTGTGCAGCTTATGGGAGGAGAGATGGCCTTATCCAGTACCTTGGGTCAGGGAAGTGTTTTCCGGTTCACCGTACCAAGCGGAAGGGTACCCAGCGCTAACGCAGGCATCGGTGGAGGGCAGGAGATGCCTTTCCATATGGAAAGAGCGGATGACATCGCCATGGGGCTGAATCTGGGAGATGCATTCCCAGAAGACATAACCGAAGAATTGGTGGACGCGATGGCAATCATTCTTGATGGCATCTGGCAGGAGTGTTCAAAAAATTATCGTATCAATGACGTTAAAGAACTGGCAAAGCAATTGGAACAGCTTTCCCGGCAGTTCACCTCCGATACCCTGGCTGCTTATGCGGCGAGTCTTGAAGAAGCCGCCCGAACGTTCAATTCCAAAAATATTCGCTCCCTTGTTGCCCGGTACCCCAAAATAGTAGAGGCTGTTCGGAGTAAGTTGAAATAATCGGAATCAACCGGTAATGCAAATGGATTTCACCCGTGATTCTGAAAGGAATCCGTTGCATCCTGTTTTCCATTAGATGCGGTGAAAATGATAGTACCCTGCAAAGATGGGTATTCATAGTACAAATCTGAGGCAATTGCAGTATGTCTGACCCGGGGAGGTGGACAGGATGGGCGGGGCGCATAAAATGACAATTAAGGACGATGCTGCAGAAAAATTGAGAACCGAGCAGCTTCTGAAGGAAAGTGAGCTGCGTCTGAGGCTAACCACTCAGGGGGGTAAGATTGGCCTATGGGACTGGAAAGTTCAGACTGGAGAAACCGTGTTCAATGAACAGTGGGCCAGCATTTTGGGCTACACACTTTCAGAACTGGAACCGATCAGCATTGATACGTGGGCCAGACTGGCGCACCCAGATGATCTGAACCGGTCCTCAGAGCTTTTGGAACAGCACTTTAACGGGGAATTGGATTATTACGAAATTGAAGCGCGGATGATGCATAAGAACGGCAACTGGATATGGGTGCTGGATCGCGGCGAGGTCGTGGAATGGGATCCGAACGGCAAGCCTGTCCGCATGGTGGGAACGCATATCAATATCAACGAACGCAGAATGATTGAGGCTGAGCTGGAAGCATCCAGACGAAATGCTGAAAATGCAAATGAATTGAAGAGCCAGTTCATTGCCAGCATGTCCCACGAGATCCGAACACCGATGAATGCAATCCTGGGTTATACGGCTCTGTTGAACGAACTGATAAAGGATGAAAAGGGAAAACGCTACATACGTTCGATTCAGAGGGCTGGAAACACATTGGTGGAACTGATCAACGATATTTTGGACATTTCTAAGCTGGAAGTGGGGGAAATGGCAATCCAGACAGGGCAGTTCAGCATACGAAACCTGATGGAAGAGATACAGAGTGTGTTCATGTGGAGCGTGGAGTCAAAAGGAATCGAATTGAACGTAGCAGTTGATCCGGAAATCCCGGAATTGCTTCTGCTGGATGATCTCAGGATACGACAGATTGTGTTCAATCTGGTAGGGAATGCTGTAAAGTTCACGGGGAATGGTGGGATCGAAGTGGCTGCTTCTGTGATGGATCCATCGGAATCCTCGGATATCATTACTCTGAAAATAGCCATCCGGGATACGGGCATTGGAATCCCGGAAGATCAGCAAAAATCCATATTTGAACCCTTCAAGCAGATGGATGGTCAAAGCAATAAGAAATACGGCGGCACCGGCCTGGGGCTTTCCATCTCAAAGCGATTGGCAGAGGTTATGGGAGGGAGCATCACTCTGATCAGCGACCCCGGATTGGGAAGCACCTTCACTCTGGTACTTCCGGATGTTGTGGTCTTCGACAGACAAAGCCCTTCGGAATCCTCTGACCCTAGCGTGGGGAAATCGGTTAAGGCTGTTCTTTTTCAGGAGGGCCTGCCGGTCAGGAATCCCGAAACCTCAGGGGCAACAATGAGATGGCCGGAGCCGGGCGTTGACAAGCGGATTGTAGAAGAATTGGAACCGCTCATTGATGGGTTATGGGGAACCTGCAGCCAGGGGAATCGAATCAGTGACGTGCGGGAACTGGCCGCTCGCCTGACTGAAATAGAAAAGAACAGGCCTTGCAAGGCACTGGCCACTTATGCAGAGGAACTGATGTCCTCCGCAAAAGGCTACAACGCCGGCCGGATCCGCGAGCTTCTGAGCGAATTTCCAATCATGCTGGCGCAGTTCAAACAGGGATACGGGAAGATCGCTAGCAAATAGAGGAGGGCGAGAGAATGAAAAAATTGATAATCCTATTGATGGTCGTGTTTACCGCGATGCTTGTGTCGGCGTGCAGTTCGGATACGGATAAGCAAGCGGGAATCTTCAGCCCGAACCCGCAAAACAGTGAATCTGAAAATCCTCCGGCGGCAACGGATAAGGCTAAAATTGCGCTTGTTATGAAGACATTGACGAATCCGTTCTTTATTGAGATGGAAAAGGGCGCCAGGGCTGCTTCCAAAGAGAACGGGATCGAATTGGCCGTTAAGACCGGCGCTCAGGAAACCTCAATTGATCAGCAGATTGCCATTGTTGAGGAGCTCATACAGGAAGATGTTGACGCAATCGTAATCGCTCCCGGGGACTCCAAGGAACTGATTCCCATTCTGAAGAAAGCCCAGGATTCAGGCATCGTCATTGTGAATATCGATAATAAGCTGAACGGGGAAGTTTCGGATAAACTTGGATTGAAGGATGTCCCCTTCATAAGCGTGGACAACGAGCGGGCCTCCTATCTTTCTGCCTCCAGGCTCAGCAGCATGATCAAGAAACCCACGGACGTTGTCATCATTGAGGGAATTCAGGATGCCAGCAATGCTCAGATGAGGAAAGCCGGAGCCCTGAGGGCTTTTGCCGAGAACACCAATGTGCGGGTAGTGGCCTCTGAAACAGCCAATTGGAAGATCGATGAGGCAAAAGATGTGACGGAGACTCTGTTTAAGAAGCACCCGGATATCGGCGCCATCTTTGCCGCCAACGATATGATGGGCTTGGGAGCTATTCAATATCTGAAGACAGTGGGAAAAAGCGATGTCATGGTGGCTGCCTTCGATGCCATCCCGGATGCAAAGGACGCCATCCGTTCAGGACAGATGTTGGCGACCATCGATCAACAACCTTATCTTCAGGGCTATACCGGAATCAATTATGCAATTGAGATGCTCAGTGGGAAAAAAATGCCGGCGGAAACCATGTTGGATGTAATTGTAGTGGATGCATCAAACGTAAAATGATCGTCATGGGATCAATCTTCTTAGGAAAAGGCAGGAGATGTGCTTATGAAATTTTCGGATGATCTGCTGAAGCATATTAAGGGCATTTGGATGAGTATTACAACCCGTATGGCCATCTATCTGCTCTTGCTGAGCATCATACCCCTGCTCATTCTGGGCATGATATCCAATTACACGGCCAACCAGGTAATCAACAAAGAAATCGAACAGCTCACTGTGCTGCTGATGTCCGAAAAAAATCAGCATCTTGAGATGATTGCCGAGGAAATCGAAAGCCTCATCGCCAACGTATCCGGTGTGGATGACATCAAGAACGCCATCAAGAATCCCAGCGCGGTTAAGTCCGGATACGACAATCTGGCCACGCAGGCGAAGATCGGTTATATTCTGAGCAATTATAAGAATATCAAGGGTCTTATCTCCATCGATATTTTCACCACCGCAGGGAGTCACTATCATGTGGGCGACACACTGGACATCAAAGAAATAGACAATGCTCTGCTGGATGCGCTCTATAGCTCTGCGGAAGCCTCGGAAGCATCCATCTATTGGGCCGGGATCGAGGACAACGTCAACCTCAATTCTCAGACAGACAAGGTCATTACTGCTGTGAAGCTGATGAAGACAATTGATGAAGAGTCCTACAAGGAAAAAACCATTGGTTTGGTCATGGTTAATTATGATGTGGATACCCTGTATCGGATATTCAACAAGAATGCGGTTAAAGGAACAGGTTTCATGATTGTTGATGAGAAGGATCGCATCATCTATTATGACGACTTTTCAAGAGTCGGAACCGTCGTGAACGGCGATTTCCTGTCCAAGACTCAGGGCCCCAGTGGAAGCTTCAATTGGAATATCAACGGAAAGGACAGCGTTGTCACCTATGAGAAATCCAATCATACGAATTGGCGGCTCATCAGCTTCATGTCCAAAAGCTACATCACGGAAAAAACCCAGGTTATCACCCACGCAACTCTGGGGGTTTTGTTGTTGTGTTTCATCGTAGTGGGCATAACGGCATATGTTTTTTCCATCAGCTTTGTCATTCCGGTGAAAAATGTCACCAATCAGTTCGCCCAGATCAAGCACGGCTCCTTCGATATGAAAACCCGTCTGCCCTCCAGCAGAAAGGATGAGATCGGTGAACTGAATCAGGGCTTCAACACCTTTGTTGATACGCTGGAAGAGATCAATAATAATCAGGAAGCGCTGCGGATGTCCAAGGAGGCTGCAGAAAGCGCCAATCGCCTGAAGGGAGAATTCCTGGCCAATGTCAGCCATGAAATCCGAACGCCGATGAACGCTATCATGGGTTATACAACGTTGCTGAACGATCTGGTGGAAGGGGAAAAGGGCAAGGGATATCTCAATTCCATACAAAGGGCCGGAAACACCCTGATGAATCTTATCAACGATATCCTGGATATTTCAAAGATTGAAGTGGACAAGATTGTCCTAAATCTGGATCAATTCCATATTCGTCAGCTGATTGAAGAGATACAGAGCGTTTTCCTGTGGAATGCACAGGCAAAAGGAATCGATCTGGTGGTCAATATCGACCCGGAGATACCGGAAGTTCTGATGCTTGACGATATGCGTATGCGGCAGGTACTGTTCAACCTCATCGGGAATGCGGTTAAATTTACCGATCGGGGGAAAGTTGAATTGTCAGTCCGTTTAAAACGGAGGACGGAATCAGATAAAAAAATCGATCTGGAAATTGCTATCAGTGATACCGGAATAGGTATCCCGTCTGA
The DNA here is from genome assembly GCA_964649745.1 of uncultured Peptostreptococcaceae bacterium. Taxonomy (GTDB): domain Bacteria; phylum Bacillota; class Clostridia; order Peptostreptococcales; family Acidaminobacteraceae; genus CAZEHS01. Next base: position 22,364 of record CAZYQI010000043.1, read on the forward strand.
TCAGCAGGATGTGATTTTCGAGGCATTCAAGCAGATGGATGGCCAGAGCACAAAACGCTATGGTGGCACAGGCTTGGGACTATCCATATCGAAAAGGCTTGTCGAAATCATGGGAGGAACCCTAACCCTGGAAAGTGAGCCTGGAACGGGGAGCACTTTCACAGTGACGCTTCCTGATATTCTCGTTCATTTGCAGACAGCAGAACAGCAACCGGAGGCTCCTGCTGAAAAAGCCGCCCCGGGGCGAGGCATCAGCAGGGAGAGTCGCGAACAGCTGCTGAAAATGGTGGATCCTGAGAACGTTACAAACGTGGTTGATTCGAAGATGATGGAATTGCTGGACGAGCTTTATCGTGGAATGTGGGAAACCTGCAGCCGGGGCAATCGCATCAGCGACATCAAGGAATTTGCGGAACGACTTGGAACGGTGGGAGAAAAATTCAGGGTGTATTCGCTGGTGGTTTATGGGAACGCGTTGATGGATTCCGCCAAGGGCTACAATGCCGGAAAAATCCGCGAGCTGTTGAAAGCCTATCCGGCCCTGCTGGATAAGCTGAGAAGCGAGAACTTGGACAACGGAACGGTCCAATCCTCTGAGGAGGTGCCGTGGTGATCATGGATAACCGCCAGATCAAAATCTTGATTGTCGATGATACTCCGGAGAATCTGGAGATTGCCGGAAGCGTCCTCGAAAAGAAGGACTATGACATCTATGTGGCCGATAGTGGTCAGACAGCCCTGGAATTGCTGGAAACCGTGCCCTTTGACCTGATCCTTTTGGATATCATGATGCCGGATATGGACGGCTATGATGTTTGCAGAAAAATCCGGGAGGACGAGAAGTCCAGGGGAATCCCCATCATATTTCTGACGGCAAAAGCAGATGGCGAAAGCATTGCCAAGGGATTTGAGCTGGGATCGGTGGATTATATCCGAAAGCCTTTCAATGCGGCGGAGTTGGTGGCTCGAGTGAAGACTCATGTTGAATTGAAATGCATCCGACAGGAGCTTGAAGAAAAAAACACCCACCTGGAAGAGGTTTGTACGGCGCTTGAAATCAGCGCATCAACGGACCCGCTGACAAAGCTGTTGAATCGGCGTGAGATGATCAAGCGGCTCAATCAGGAATTGGTCCGATTTGAGCGGAGCCGTCAGCCGTTTTCTGTGGTTATGGCGGATGTCGATCACTTCAAAGAGGTCAATGACCATTACGGTCATAACTGTGGAGATGTGGTGCTTCAGAAAGTGGCGGCTATCCTGAACTCAAAGCTGAGAAAGCAAGACAGCGCGGCACGTTGGGGTGGTGAGGAATTCCTGATTCTTTTGCCCAATACGCCATTGGCAGGAGGATTTACAGCAGCAGAGAAACTGAGAAAAGCTATTTGCAAAGAGCGGTTCGTTTTAGATGGCGCAGAAATGGGTATCACAGTAACGTTAGGCGTGACAACCTGCAGCGAAGACCTGGCATTGGACGAACTGATCAGGATGGCGGATGGAGCCATGTATCAGGGGAAACTGACAGGGAGGAACCGCACGTCCGTCTTCAGCCGGTAACGGAGACAAAGGATCCAATATCCTTATATTGAGTAAGGCTGGAGGGCATGGTGATATGAATATCGACAACAGCAAAATAAAAATACTGATTGTTGATGATACTCCGGAGAATTTAGAAATTGCCGGAAGCGTTCTTGAAAGGACCGGCTATGACATCTATGTAGCGGATAACGGACAGACCGCCTTGGAACTGATGCAAAATGTCTTGTTTGATTTGGTGCTGCTGGATGTGATGATGCCTGAGATGGACGGCTTTGAAACCTGTATGGCTATCCGAAAGAGGGATCAGTGGGTCGGCATACCGATTATTTTTCTCACAGCCAAGGCAGACAGCGAAAGCGTGGCGAGAGGCTTTGAGGTCGGCGCCATCGATTATGTCCGCAAGCCCTTCAATACCACCGAGCTGATTGCGCGGGTAAGGAACCAGATCGAGTTGAAGCTGGTTCGTGAAGAACTGGAGCGCAAGGTAGCGGAGCTGCGGGCACTGGGACGGTGATGAATTTCTGATCCTGTTGTGCCGTGTTTCCGGGAATGAGAAAGTGCCGAACGGAAAAGAAACGCCGCACCCTTTTGAACGGGTGCGGCGCTATTATTGTATTAAACGAAAACCACCCGCTATGCGGGTGGTTCAAAAAAGCTTATAG
>CAZYQI010000044.1:0-24265 GCA_964649745.1 uncultured Peptostreptococcaceae bacterium
GCCCCCGTATCGGACTTTCACCGACAAGCGTGCGCCCATGCCGGGCGCACCACAAGAAACCGCCTCCGGAGCAAGCTGCTCCGGAGGCGGTTTCTCTCACATCGCTGCGTCGGCAATGAATTGCCCCTCTACAACCATATCCCCTTCCCGGAGATGGATGGTTCCGCAATTTCCTATTAAAGCCACGTTGTTATCATGGTTCATCATCACAATGTAATTCCCCAAGGCCGGAGATTTTCCCACCATCATTACACGGCCCTTCTTCGTTGCCCTCAATGCGCGGCCATCGGAGGTGCGTATGTAAACGCCCTTGCTGACGCTCAGCTGCTGAAATGTGCTGTATACCGGCGATGTCAGCGGGGACTCATACTTTTGATTATAAATGTACTGCCTGTCGAGGGGTGTTGCTAAAAACATTAAGCTGTAGATCAAAACAAACAGGTTATCCATTAGAATTTCAGGTGTAGAATTGGGCTCAGATATATATTTGAACCGCCTTCGGACAGCTTTTACAGACCGCTCCCCCATTGTCATGGCTACCAATCTTGTTCCGGGCCACTGGTCTCTTCCGGCTTCCATACAGGCTACCAGGCAGCGGCCATACGCTACCCTTTCCGCCAACGACGCTCCCTTCAGCACCCGATGGTCACAGCGTATTTCCCAATCCTCACGGCAGCAGGCATAAACAATCCACGCGAAGGGATTGAACCAGAAAACACAAAGAAACATATTTAAGAAGGCATTCATTATTAGATCGCGGTTCAATAAATGACTGATCTCATGGGAGAAAATCCACCTCAGATCATTTTCGTCTAAAGCCGTTACCATGTAAACAGGCAGAACCACTGCCGGGTCGGAAGTGTTCATAAGCACCGGTGATTTCAATTTATGAGACAGATATAAATCCACTGATTTCCGCACCTTGTTTTCTAGCAGCGTTCTCTTAAAAACCCGGTTGATTTCTATATCCAGACAGGGTTCCAGGGTATCCTTCAAATCTTTAACAGAAATCTGAGCCAATAAAAAACTCACCAAACCGCATAAGAGGGCCCCCAAAATCCAAAGAGTCGCGAATCCGTTAATAAATGCAAGCTTATTAACAATCACCGGGTCAGAAGCCTGGGATTGCCACAGGGCGATGATCAGATCCAGGGATTTGTCCACATTCAAATCTTGAAATCCGTAGAAGACAGGATTATCAGAAATCACCTCCGTTACAAATCCCCAGCGAAGACAATTCGTAATACTGAAATCTGTTGCCAACGGGACGGGTACCAGAAGGCTGAAAAAAATCATTCCATAGAGAATACGCAGTAAGCTCACCTGAAGCCGCTGCTGAAGAACGCTGCGAATAATCAGAAAGAATAGGATCAGAGGGATTGACCTTACTGATGCGCCAACAACCCAACCGATTAGAAAGGCCAGCATTAAATCACCTCTTGAATTGTTAAAGCTCTCATTTAACACAAATGGATAATAATGCTATATCAGTCTAGCACAGTTTCATGCAGATTCATAGATTTCTTCTGATGTACATCCCATAAAAAAGCGTCCAAGCTGAAGGTTAAGTTAAAAAAGTCTGCGGAACGCAGTTTTTCCAGTGTATTCATCAGAAACAACAAAAATAAGTGAGCCAGCGGATATGCCAGGCTCACTTATTTTTTGGTTGATCCAGTCTAGAACTCCAATTTTCCGTCAATATAAGCAATCAATTGATCCATAGGCATCCGAATCTGCTCCATGGTGTCACGATCGCGAACGGTTACGCAGTTGTCCTCCAGGGAATCGAAATCGAAGGTGATGCACAGGGGTGTTCCGATCTCATCATGGCGACGATAACGCTTGCCGATGCTGCCGGCGTCGTCATAGTCCACCATAAAGCGTTTGGCCAGCTTTTGGTAAAGCTCGGTAGCCGGTTCGCTGAGTTTTTTGGTCAGGGGCAGGATAGCCGCCTTGAAGGGAGCCAGGGCCGGATGGAAGCGCATTACGGAACGGGTTGTGCCGTCTTCCAGCTCTTCTTCGTCGTAGGCGTCAATCAGGAAGGCCAACGTCACCCGGTCCGCTCCCAGAGAAGGCTCCACGCAATAGGGCACGTACCGTTCATTGGTCATGGGATCGATGTAGGTAAGATCCTCTCCGGATTGGCTCATATGGGCCTTCAGGTCGAAATCCGTACGGTCTGCAATGCCCCAAAGCTCCCCCCAACCGAATGGAAAGCGGTATTCAATATCCGTGGTTGCATTGGAGTAATGACTGAGCTCTTCCTTTTCATGATCACGAAAGCGGGCGTTCTCAGCGCTCACGCCCAAACTTGTCAGCCAGTTCATACAGAAGGTTCTCCAGTAGGCGAACCATTCAAGATCTGTGCCGGGCTTGCAGAAGAATTCTAATTCCATCTGCTCGAATTCACGGGTTCTGAAGGTAAAGTTTCCCGGGGTTATTTCATTCCGGAAGGATTTACCGATCTGTCCGATACCGAAGGGCACCTTCTTGCGGCTGGTCCGCTGAACGGCTTTAAAGTTCACAAATATACCTTGGGCGGTTTCCGGCCGCAGGTACACCGTGGTGCTGGAATCCTCCACAACCCCTTGGTGGGTCTTGAACATCAGGTTGAACTGCCGGATCTGAGTGAAATCATGCTTGCCGCAGTTGGGGCATGGCAGCTTGTTGTCCGCGATGAAGGCTTCCATCTGCGCAACGCTCCAGCCATCGGCTGTATTTTCCGGCTCGCTGGTGGTTTTGTAATGATCCTCAATGAGCTTATCCGCCCGGTAACGGGTTTTGCAGGCCTTACAGTCCATCAGGGGGTCGTTGAAGCCGCCCACGTGGCCGGAAGCCACCCACACCTGAGGATTCATGAGAATAGCGGTATCCACACCGACGTTGTAGGGAGATTCCTGTACAAACTTCTTCCACCAGGCCTTCTTAACGTTGTTTTTCAGCTCCACCCCAAGGTTCGCATAGTCCCATGTGTTGGCCAGGCCGCCGTATATGTCTGAGCCGGGAAACACAAAGCCTCTGTTCTTACTGAGCGCCACAATCTTTTCCATCGTCTTTTCAACTGCCATTTGCATTCTCCCTTCAAGATCATTTTTTCAATACCTTTTGCCACGGATAACACGGATGGACACGGATAGGGTTTGACTTGGCTCCCTCTTAGAGGGGGCTGTCACGAAGTGACTGGGGGAGTTGGCTATTTGCACAGTTCCCGTCACGCTTATTCCCACCATCGGCTAAGCCGCCACCTCCCTCCCGGAGGGAGGCAAGGAAGATAATTCCGTGTAAATCCGTGTTATCCGTGGCTATGCCCGTCACGGTAATAAAAATAGAGTCTCCCGTCCCTTCACTATGAAGGGACGAAAGACTCCGCGGTTCCACCCTTGTTGATGCCCGAAGGCATCCCCTTTGTCGCATAAGGCTCTGAAGCGCCTTTCACGCCTTCACATGCACCGGTTTCCAGCAATCCCGGCTCTCTCTTTGCATATGTGCTGCGTTACTCTTCTTCGTCACTGCCTGCATTATTCATTTGAACCATTCTACCACAGCCATTGAAGGTGCGTCAATCCGCATCAATAGGGATCATTGCCCTCTTCCGGTTTCTCTTCGGAATCCTTGATTTCAACCTGGATTCCCTCTTCCTCGCTCAGGGCTTCCCCTTCTTCCTCATCCTTGCTTTTGCTGAGACGGGTTTTAATTTCATCCACCCGGGTTTTAACGGTTTGAATGGTATCCTCTGTCATGTCCTTAATATCGATGATGCTGCCGTCATCTTTGACGATTTTCAGCTGGTAGCCTGCCACCAAGGATGCAAGTATGGCCGCAACCGTTGCAGGAGTGAAGAACACTGCCCCCAGTGCCCCTGCCACGATGGGAATGTCCACTGCAGACTTGCCCTCTTTTTCAAGGGTGATCCGTGTCAGGTTTCCTTTTTTCACAAGGGATTTAAGGGTTTCCAGAATCTCGTTTCCCATTTCAGTGACATTGTCACCAATGCCTTTGTGTTTCTTGGATTCCAGCAGGATAATGGCTTCTACCGGATCTCCGCCCACCGCTTCCAAGGCATCCTTTGCTTCCTTGTATGAAACATCCGCACGTTTCCTTACCTCATCAATCATTTCCAGTGTTATCATGGGTCATTCTCCTTTATCTGATGTATTTTTTAATAACTCAAGGCTGTTGAAATGCTTATCCGTCAGGTGTGCCCGAATATATCGCCGATTAATCCAAAGTGTCTTCTCCACCAGAGATCGGCTGATACGGGCACCCATGATGGTGTTCATCGGTGCTTCCATAAGAAAACGCAGCCATCTGACAAATACCGTGTCCGCGTCCAGCAATTCGAGTCCCGCAGCACAATCGGGGCATACCAGACCGCCCTCCTCTGCACTGAAGTACCAATCGCCCCCCTTATATGGCTCTCCGCTTACCACACACGCGTCCAGTCGGGGTCTTATCCCGCAGAGCACGAACAGCTTCATTTCAAATGCGGCCCTAAATCTATTATATCCCGCATCCAGGGTTTTAATCACCGATAAACTTTCCACTAGCAAATCAAACAACCTGTTGTTGGTCTGATTTTCCTGAGTTACGGCCTCTGTAAGCTCCAGAAGGTAGCTTCCCAAAGCCAGTCGGTTGAGATTCTCACGCAAAATGTAATGGGAATCGGTAATCTGAGCCTGGTTCAACCGCCAGGTATCCTTTCCCTTGTTCAGCGAAAATTCTCCGTAAACGAAGGGGTGAGATACCGACATAAGACGAGACCTTGGGTTTCGTGCACCGTTGGCGATGACCTGAACCTTGCCCGCCTTTCGTGTGAAGAGGACCAAGCTCACATCGGATTCGGTTATTTTTCTTCTGCCCAAAACGATGGCGTCGGTTTCTAGGTACATATGCCCTTACTCGTTTCGGAAGCCGTAATTTTTAAGCAAACCTTCATTATCACGCCATCCGCTGCGTACCTTCACATGGAGCTCCAGAAAAACCTTGGAACCCAACAGTGCCTCCATATCCTCCCGGGCGCTTTTCCCAATGCCCTTGAGCTTTCGCCCCTGTTTGCCGATGACAATCCCCTTATGGGATTCCTTTTCACATACGATGACAGCGCTGATGTCAATAATGCGCCCATCGGGCCGAAGCTTCATCTGTTCAATCTCCACCGCGATGCCGTGAGGAATCTCCTCTTCCAGATACATAAGGGCCTTTTCACGGATCAGCTCCGCCACCAGAACCCGCTCAGGCTGGTCTGTAACCATATCAGTGGGGAAATAGGCGGGCCCTTCCTCCATGTAGCTCTTGATGCGCTTCATCAGGGGCTCCACGTTCTCATCCTCCAATGCGGAAAGACCGATGACCTCCTTGATAAAAGGCATGGCATCATAGGTATCATATAGCTTTTTAAACTGATCCGCCGCAATCAGGTCCACCTTGTTGATGATCAAAACCACCGGAGTTTTCACATGCTCCATCATGTCCAGGATATACCGGTCCCCAGGACCTATTTCAAGGGATTCGTCCATCATCAAAAGAATGAGATCCACTTCATTAAAGGTTTGGGTAGCTGCGCCGACCATGAACTCTCCCAGCTTATGCCGGGGTTTATGGATACCGGGTGTATCCAAAAATACAATCTGGCTGTCGTCATCGTTGTAGATCCCCTGAATCCGGTTCCGGGTGGTTTGGGGTTTGTCTGTGGTAATGGCAATTTTTTCTCCTACCAGGCGGTTCAGCAGGGTTGATTTCCCCACGTTTGGCCGACCTACAATTGTTACAAATCCTGATTTAAAGGGCATTTTTTACTCCTTCTGTTAAATTGATGCCTGTAAAGCTGAGAGGAAGAAGCTCCTCCAGCCTGTATACTTCCGTCTTTTCCTCGTTGCTCAAAATGATCTCCATATCCGGGCCGCCAAATTCCGCCATCACCTGTCGACACATACCGCAAGGGGTTGGAAAGTCTCCTTGAGCCGTAACGATGGCAATCGCCTTGAATTTCAGCTGTCCTACTGATACCGCCTTGAAAATTGCCACCCGCTCGGCACAGATGGTAGCTCCATAGGAGGCATTTTCAATGTTCACCCCGGTAAAAACGTCTCCCTTTTCTGTCAGAAGGGCAGCACCTACGCGATAGCGGCTGTAGGGTGCATATGCGTACTGTACGGCTTCATTTGCCTGTTCAATCAATTGTTCGTGTGTCATATTCTCTCCTGTGTCGAGTCTGTTTTACTTGAATTCAATCGGTCTGTTCGTTGGGAATATTTCTATCCATAGCTTTCCCGGTTTCATCTTCAGCGGGGTCCCATCAGACAGCGCATACTCGGTCAAGGCATCGCCGCTTCTCTTTTCCCATGTGATGGGCCAATAGTTGCCGGCATTACAATAAAAGCCGGAGCCGCTGCCGATCAGGTCGATGTCCAGGCGGCCTTCTGAATCGATGGCACGATGCCGGGCTATCTGGATAATAAGATTTTCTGCATAAATCGGAGCCCCTGTGGTTTCATCCCCATGGGGGCTTCCATTCACCGAACGCACCAGCCGTCTGTTCTCTTCTGAAACATTGAAGCTGGCCGTGTAGCCCGTGGCGTCCGTTTTGTCCGAAGCTTTGAACAGCAGGTCTACACCGGCAAATGGCGTTCCGGCTTGGGGAAGGCCTTCATATGCGAACACCTGGGGGATACCGTTCCATTCGGTGCGGTACTTCCGTGCAGCCGCTGCCGCTCTCACTGCCTGTGGGCTGGTATACAGATTATGGGGCGCCCGTTTATGGCCCTTGCGCCAAAAGGTCGCCTTCCCTTCATGAAGGGAGTCCAGATCTGCAACACCTTTTCTGACAATATCGGATAGCGCCTGAGGACTGCCGCCGGCATGCACGTAATAGGCATCATAGGCCAGTGCCATATCAACAAAATACGGTCTTGCGCTCCTGACAGAACCGATGATCTCAGGATCGGCACTTTGAAAAACAGCCATATATCGGGTTATTTTGCCCTCTGCAAAGGCCTCCACAACGATATCTGCCTCGGCTATTCCGGCCTGAGGCCTGGCGCCGATATGATTGTCCAACATGACAGCTATGGGGCGTCTTGATTTCAGGGGTTCTTCCAGAGGGAGCCCGTTTAGCAAAGATCCTATCATCGGCTGCTGGGGCTCCACAGCTTCAGGCACCTCTTGAACGGGAGCAGGGACCGGGTCGCGGTGAACCTCTACGGGCTTTGCCTGGGCACATCCGATCAGAAAAAAGAGCAGCAAAGGGACCGCTAAAAGGACCGTATATTTTTTCATAGGCATCCTCATCTCAAAAACATCAGTTTATATGCCAGCAGGGTCAGCAGGGCACCTAAAATGGCCCCTGCAACAATCTGGAACAGATTGTGAATCCGCGCCTCGTACCGGCTTTGTGCCACCAGTAGTGCAATCATCCCCGCCATAAGAGCCACGATGGTATTTCCGGACTCCATGATGATGAAGGTAAGCATTGAAAAAGCCAAGGCCACATGGCCGCTGGGAAATCCCCCGCGAAAATAGCTGTCGGCTCCGGTGCGGAATTTTACGAATATCACGGCAATCATGACGAGAACCAGCACCACAAAGATTTGATGCGTGGTAATGGTATGGATGCTTTGCACCGTCTGCTTGGAATGGGCCATCAGTTTGTCGATGAAAACCAGATACCCTACCAGCACGGCATTGATCGCCGCTATCAGAACAGCTCCTGCAGATACGTTCTTCGCAATCTTGGCCAGCTCGTGATATTCCCGGGTGAACAGATCAATGGCGCTCTCAATGGCCGTATTGATCATTTCCGTCACGAATACGATGGTCACGCAAAATGTAAGCGCAATGATCTCCCAGCGGCTCAATGAAAAATTGATACTCATCAGAACCAGCAGGATAGCAATCAGGAAGTGAATCCGCATATTACGCTGGGTTCGAAGTGCATAGATCATGCCATCCAACGCGTAGTTAAAGCTGTCTATCATCTTGCGTACAGGCATCTTATTCCCTCGTCAGCTGCATGGCGTTCAAAATAGCCTTTTCACGGGCCTGCATTTCCTTGGTCCGCTCTTCGTTGTCGTGGTCATAGCCCAGTAAATGGAGCACGCTGTGAACTGTAAGGAACCCAATCTCCCGTTCCATGGAATGGCCGTATTCCTCGGCTTGCTCTCCGGCCCGCTCCAGGGATATGACAATATCCCCCAGCGCCACATAGTGGGCTCCGATCAATTCATCCTTACTGTTGAATTGAGGGAATGACAATACATCTGTCGGCCTGTCCAGTTGCCGGTGCTCCCTGTTTATTTCCCGGATACCCGCATTATCGACTAACAAAACACTGATTTCAAGTTCAGTGGTGACTTTTTCCATCTCAAGACTCGTGCGGATCGCTGCCTCAATAAGTCTTTCAAAAGACCCAACGTCGGGATAGAGGGTCTGTTCATTATCGAATATCAGTTCCAATAACCTTTTCCTCCTGATGTGTTAAATCTGTTTCCGGATACCGAATCCGCTCATGATAAACGCCGGCCAGTATGGTTTCAAATTGTTCTGCAATGATGGTCAGATCTGAAAATGTCAGTGGACATAGGGAGAGCTGACCCATGGTGAGTTTTTCCTCCAACACCTTTGATATGGTGGTTTTAACCGTCTGTGTCCGAATATCCGGAAGGCTTCTCACCGCGGCTTCAACAGAATCTGCCAACATAATGATGGCCGCTTCACGGGTACGGGGTATTTTACCCGAATAAGAATAATTCTCTGCACTCAACAGTTCACCGTTCATTTCCTGAGACGCTTTATGGAAAAAATATCGGATCAGGCCACTGCCATGATGCTGCTCAATGATATCCTTTATTTCCTTTGGCAGCCGATATTCAGTGGCCAGCTTCAGACCGTTCTCCACATGTTCCCGAATAATCTTTGCGCTGATGTCCGGCGGCAGGGTTTCGTGGGGGTTATAACCACCCATCTGATTTTCAATAAAATAGTGGGGCATCTGAACCTTGCCTACATCATGATAGAAGGATCCAACTCTGGCCAGGAGGGCATTGGCCCCTACGGCATGGGCTGCAGATTCGCTGAGGTTCCCTACCAGAATGCTGTGATGATAGGTCCCCGGCGCCTCGACAAGCAGCTTTTTAAGCAATGGATGATTGGGATTCGACAGTTCCAGCAGGGTAATCGGGGTAAGTACCTTAAAGCCGATTTCCCAAACCGGCATGGATCCCAAAAGCAATATGGAGCTCAAAATTCCGGCAGCGGCAACAAGTCCTGCCTGAAGCAGAAGCTCCTGCAGGCCTGTTCCATAAGCAAAACCGGTTCCAAACACCAGTACAATCCCTACCATGGCTCCCGTAATACCTGAAAAGAACAACGTGCTCCTCTGCTCTGCCCGACGGACGCCCATGGCCGATGAAAAACCCGAAAACCAAAAGGCAGCTATAATACCGGGGTCAAGTTTAAAGAATACCCCAATCAGGATGCAGAGAAAGGCATTTAAAATGGCGCCCGTCCTGAAATCCAGCAGCAAGGTCACCAGCATGGGAAACAAGCCGAAGGGGTACAACCAGGGAGAAATTCCCTTGACGAGTAATGCGATGCCAAGCATCAGCACCATCAGAATGCCGGTTAGGTAGCACGTGCGCAGTTCGCGCATCGCACCTCCTTGGGTATAAAAGTAGGCAGTCATATACGTAACCGTAATCAGTATGACCAAAACGGCCCCGAATAGCTGCAGAGTCCGTTCTCTGGATTCCTGAACCAACATTCCTGCTCCACGAAGCAGTTCAATATGGGCTGTATTTAAAACGGTTCCCGAGGAGGCGATTACCGTTCCTTTTGCCAGCATCACCGGTTCTATGGCGTTGCGTGCTTCCTCCTTGCGGATATTGGTTACATTCTGGTCGACAAAACGATTTGCCCGGAGGAGTCCTGAAGCCGCCTTCCCTCCGAAGGACCGTATCGTGGATTTATACTCCCGAAGGGTCTCCACCGTGCGGGACAGCTTGGTCTTCTCTGCCTCCAGCTGCCCCGGGGCAACCCCGGTGGCAAGGCTCTGACTGAGAAGATCTGCAATATCCTCTTGAAGGGCACTGAGGACCTTGGCATCCGCTTCTGCCAAAGCATCCGCTTCCGCCTGCTCCAGGTGTATACCCCCGGGAAGGGGCGCCTCCATCAGTCGGGAAGCCGCAAGATCCGGATCTTCCGGATATGCCTCAATGGCCTGCCTTACGAAGCCGAACAACCTTTCCAGTTCTTTCTTCGCTTCAATCAGGATTACCGGTTCAACGTACTCAACCGGAAGAACCGCCTCAACCGCCTGTCTTTGAAAATTCTCTGTACTGGACCTGTCAAGGATGGCCCGGGAAGCCACAAGGTCCTCACGGGTCTTATCTCCCGCGTGATAGCGATGCTTCCCCTGATCCAGATTGAATGAAAACAGAACCAGGGCGCAGAAACTGCAGATGAGCATAAAAAAGATCACCTGTACCCTGACAGAAAAGAATTTTTTTGCTCCTTCTGTGTTCCATCCATACTTCCTCATTGCATCACCTTTTATGTGTGACGTTGGGTTTTTCTTTCTTTTCGAAGGCTTCATAGGCCGTTATGATCTTCTTGACCAGCTGGTGTCGCACAACATCCAGTTCTGTAAGGGTTACAAACCCTATATCCTGAACATCCTGCAGAACAGCCATGGCATTGACCAGGCCGCTTTTTCTTCCATCGGGCAGATCCTGTTGGGTAATGTCGCCGTTAACCACTACCTTGGATCCATAACCGAAACGGGTCAGGAACATCTTCATCTGATTGACCGTCGTGTTTTGTGCCTCATCCAGAATAATGAAGGCGTTATCCAGGGTACGCCCCCGCATATAGGCCAACGGAGCCACCTCAATAAGTCCTTTTTCCTTATACATCAGGTAGGTATCCACACCCAGTATCTCGTGAAGGGCATCATAGAGCGGTCGCAGATAAGGATCTACCTTGCTTTGAAGATCTCCAGGCAAAAACCCGAGGTTTTCTCCGGCTTCTACTGCCGGACGGGTTATGATGATACGGCTCACTTCCTGATTTTTGAAAGCCCGTACCGCCATAGCCACTGCCAGGAATGTTTTCCCGGTTCCTGCAGGTCCGATCCCGAAGGTAACATCCCGCTTCATAATGGATTGATAATAAATCTGCTGCCCTGCGGTTTTGGGTTTGATCAGGCGCCCCTTGTTGGTGACACAGATAACCTGATCCAATAGTTCCAACAGCTTGCCTGTTTTTCCGTCCAGGCCCAGCTGTATGGCATAATCCACCTTTTGTTCATCCAATTTCTCGCCGGATTTAAGAAGGACAATTAAATCTCCAAGGAGCTTATCCACTGCCTCAGCCCGCTCCACCGGGCCGCTGACGGTTATCTCACCTTCCCTGGAATTAATCTGCACATCAAAGGCTTCCTCTATCTTGCGAATATTACAATCCAAATTGCCGAAGAGATTTCGCAGAACCGATAGATTGTCTATCTCTATCCGTTTCACCGTTTCTATTGTCAAAAGGCAACCTCCAGTTTCCCGAAAATGCAAAGAGAGAGTCTTACACTCTATTTTACCACAGTTGTATGGCTGCCATTAAGAATCCTTCAAAAAACCAAGGCCCGACAGCATCATCGGGCCTTGGTTACCGGAATTCATTCACTACAGTTTAAATCGTTTTACCTGATTGCTGAGATCGCCGGCCAGCTCGGAAAGGCCCTTGGTAGCTGTGGCGATAGCTTCGTTGGAACCATATTGCATTTCAATAGAGGCCGTCATTTCTTCTGTTCCGGCTGCATTTTCCTGTGCAATAGCCGAAAGGTTCTGGAGAGCGTCTAAAATCTCATCCTTCTTCCTCCCCATCTGGTTCGTGGATTCGCCCATATTGGACACCGCCACTTCAGAATTCCGATTGGAAAGGGAGATTTCCCGAAAGCGTTCTTCCGTAATCTTAACGGTTTTGTTCTGTTCCTGAAGCGTACTGTTGACTTGAGTCATTTTGAGCACTGCGGTCTGTGAGTTCTGTTGAAGCGCCTTGACAATCTCGTCGATCTGCTTCGTCGATTCCGTGGATTGTTCTGCGAGTTTTTTTATTTCCTCCGCTACCACAGCGAATCCGCGCCCATGCTCACCGGCCCGCGCTGCTTCAATGGCCGCATTAAGAGCCAACAGATTGGTCTGATTGGCAATTGATGCTATCAATCCGCTAGCATCCCCTATTTTTCGGGCGCTGTCATTGGTTTTCTCAATTTCAGTATAAACGAATTGTGTCTCAGCGGTCATTTCCTCTGTTTTTGAAATCAAATCCTGGATAACCGGCAAGCTCTCTTTTACAATCACCGTCACCTGGGACGATGCCTCTAAAAGTGCTTCCATTTGCTGTTCATCCGCGTCCATCAACGTTCCCAATTCCATAGCCAGCTGGGATCCCTTCTCCGTATTTGCAGCCTGATCCATGGCCCCTTGCGCAATCTCCTCCACCGTACGGGCGATTTCTTTGGCAGTAACAGCCGATTGGTCTGCCGTTCCCCGGATTTCCTCGGCAGAATCCGATACCTGCTGTGCAGATTCTGAAACGCTTGTCAGAACACTTCTAAGGTTTTTTGTCACATGATCAAGGGCTTTTGCCAGAGAACCGACTTCGTCGGTTCTTTTCAGAATAGCTGCCGGAACATCCTGACTTATATCCAGATTCTCCAGTTTCCTTGCATGTTCAACCGTTGCAATGATGGGATTGGCCAGACTGCCGCCTATCCAATAGGCCGAGGCGATGGACAGGGCGATAAAGATGACAGAAATGATGGATATCCACAGCTTCAGCTCTCCGGCATATTCGCCGATCATTTTATCGGCATCCTCCTGGGAAATACCCACGAAAAGAATCCCTATAACCTCTCCCTTCTGGTCCTTCAAAGGCTCGTAGCCGGCAACGTGAGGCATATCGAGAATTTTTGCCTTCCCGACAAAATACTCTCCTTTTGAAACGGTTTCAAAGGCTGCGCTGTCTTTTCCGAGAAAGGTCCCCACGGCCCGTTCTCCGGATTCATTCACGACAGTTGTCGTTACCCGTTTAAAATCGCCATCCGTTTTAACAAAGAGGGTGCTTACAACCCCCATATCTTTTGAAATTCGGTCTACTACCGAATAATCGCCATCAATGGTTTTTCCGTTAACATCCACAAGTTTGCCTTGATCCAGTACAAGCTGTCCATATTCCTTCTCTATGTATACCTTGGAAGCCGCTATACCGGCTGTAATCTGATTCTCCAGCAAACGTTTTTCAATACCGTCCATCCCCTGGGTTGCCTTATAGTAACCATAACCTGAAAGACAAAGACTTACGACAATCAGAATACCTGTAAAACTGATGATCAACCGATTCTTAATTCCCACAAAAATTCCCCCTCACCTTTGAATTCACTGGATCTAAAGCCTCTTTCGATGCCTATGCTAACACATAATTGTATACAAAACAACTGTGAAATTGATTTAGTAATTGTTTAGTACATGCCACGTACCACTATTGATTCACCCTGTATCTCATGCTTCTATTTAGTGACAAACAAATTAGTGACAAACAAAAAACCGCCCGGATTTTGCCGGGCGGCATGGGTGCTGTGTGCTATGACAAGAGCGATTTAACCATTTCGGATATGGCCTTCCCGTCTGCTCTGCCTACAACCTGAGGCATCACAGCCGATACAACCTTACCCATTTCCTTTACAGTAGTCGCTCCCGTTTCCTGAACCGCTTTCAGAATGATTGCTTTAAGCTCTTCTGCGCTCAGGGGTTCCGGCAAATACGCCGTGAGGACTGTTATCTCCTCCCGTGCCTGCTCTGCCAGATCAATTCTGCCACCCTTTTCAAACTCTTCAATGGCACCTTTTTTCTGTTTGATCTGTTTGGCAATGATCTCAATGATACCGCTGTCGTCCATCTCGATACGCTGGTCCACTTCAATCTGCTTTACAGCAGCTCGGGCCATGGTAATCGTGTCTTTCACCAGGGTATTCTTTTCCCTCATGGCCACTTTCAGATCCGCCATGAAACGGTCCTTAATGGACATCGGTTCACCTCATCAAGCTAAGACTTTCTAGAACTTCTTAGTGCGCTTTCTGCGAGCAGCTTCAGATTTTTTCTTACGCTTTACGCTTGGCTTTTCGTAGTGTTCACGCTTTCTGATTTCAGCGAGAACGCCTGCGCGAGAAGTTTCCCTCTTGAATCGGCGAAGAGCGCTGTCAATGGATTCGTTTTCTCCCACTTTAATCCCAGACATTCAGTTCCCCTCCCTCCGTGTTATGATGCACTCTGGTAATAGTACAGTTACTCTATTCACAGAGGAGAATAGCTACAGTACCCTGACATTATAACGTATTTCAAAATCCTTTGCAAGTGTTTTAACCGGGAGGCCACTGCATGGGGCGACCGCCCACAAGATGGAAATGCAGATGCTCAACCGTCTGCCCTGCCTCGATTCCACAGTTGGATACCAAACGGTACCCCTCCGGGACTCCGCATTCCTTGGCGATGGTTTTCACCGTGCTGAGCAAATGTCCCATCAGTATACCGTGATCCGGGGTTACCGCATTCAGCGAATTCATATGAATCTTGGGTATGATGAGCACATGAACGGGCGCCACCGGATTCAGATCCTTGAACGCCAACAGATGCTCATCCTCATAAACCACGGTGGATGGAATCTCTTTCTTCCCAATCTTGCAAAAAATACAGTCCTCCATTAGTACGCCTCCCTATTCTTTTTCTTTACAGAGAACGCCTAAAAGCGCATCCCCCGAAACCGACCCGATCCGAACATCCTGTTCTGTGCCGACTTCCAACATACAGTCCTCCACGAGAACACGAAGATAATTGTCGGTCAAGCCTTCCGACTGCCGAGTTTTTTCAGAAGCGGACTCTACGATGATACGCAGGGTTTTTCCCACAAAACGCTTAAGGAACTCCTTTGAAAGGGCATTTGTAATCCCGATCAGCCGTTCAACCCGTTCCTGGCGTATTTCCGGCGGTACCTGCCCCGCCATGGTGGCTGCAGGAGTGCCTTCCCGAGGGGAAAAATTGAATACATGCACCTGAGCGAAACCAATTTCCGAAACAAAGGCGCAAGTTGCCTCAAATTCGTCATCTGTTTCGCCGGGAAATCCGGCTATGATATCCGTTGTAATTGCCGCAAGAGGCCAACGGCTCCGAATGCGTGCCACCGCCTCTTTATATTCCAAGGTTTTATATTTCCGATTCATCCGTTCAAGCACGGTATCGCAGCCACTCTGTAAGGAAAGGTGAAAGTGAGGGCACAGTTTTTCATTCAGTGAAAGAGCGTGGACAAATTCTGCTGTCATCAATGTCGGTTCCAGTGAACTCAGCCGTATTCTGTGAATGCTCTCAAGTGCATTGATGCGCCCGATAAGCTCAAGGAGGGTTGTTCCTTTCAGATCCTTCCCATAGGACGCCACGTGAATTCCTGTGAGCACAACCTCCGCAAAGCCTTTATCGGCGAGGCGCTGGACC
Organism: uncultured Peptostreptococcaceae bacterium; assembly: GCA_964649745.1. Taxonomy (GTDB): domain Bacteria; phylum Bacillota; class Clostridia; order Peptostreptococcales; family Acidaminobacteraceae; genus CAZEHS01. Next base: position 15,531 of record CAZYQI010000044.1, read on the forward strand.
TCTTCAACAACACGCTGTGCCTCTCGGCTCCGAACAGGGCCCCTGGCGTAAGGAATGATGCAATACGAACAATAGCGGTCACAACCGTCCTGAATCTTCACAAAAGCACGGGTGCGGCCTTCTATGCGGTCCACTGTCATCTCTTCGAACTCACGGATCTTCCCGATGTCCGTCACCACTTCCCGCTGATCCGTATACTCCAGCCCCTCCAGATACTCCACTATCCGCCCCCGTTGATGGGTGCCCATAACCAGATTAACCCCTTCGATGGCCATCACCTCTGCCGGAGCGATCTGGGAGTAGCAGCCCACCACCGCAATAACCGCCTCCGGATTCTGGCGTTTGAAGCGTCGTATGATCTGGCGGCTTTTTTTATCACTCATCCCCGTTACTGTGCAGGTATTGATCACGTAGATATCTGCCGGTGAATCGGAATCCACCACGTCATCTCCCCGATTGACAAAGAGCTCCCGCATGGCTTCGGTTTCATATTGATTTACCTTGCAGCCCAAGGTGTAAAAGGCCACTTTTCTCAAGAATCCATTCCTCCCATGTCGCCAAAAACATATTGCAGTATGCTGCTGGTCACAAAGCCCGCAGTTTCGGTTCTCAGTATCCGGGGGCCCAACGTGACCGCTTTCCCGCCGGCTTTTACGATTTCTCCGGCCTCCTCGTCAGAAAATCCGCCTTCCGGGCCTATAAAGACCGCAACGCGGCCTGGATTTCCCTTCTTCAGCACCTCGCCCAATGGTGCAGTCCCTTCTCCTGTGTGGGGAACCAGGATCAGGTCAAAACCGGAAAGATCAGCCACTGCATCCTTCAACGACACCACCGGGTGCAGCATGGGAAGCTTCCCCCGCTTGCTTTGCTTGGCGGCTTCGTCGATGATCATCTGCCATCGGACCCGTTTCTTGTTCTCCGCAGCCATGTCGTTGATTCGTACAACACAGCGCTCCGTTATAACCGGAACAAAGGCCGAAACCCCGATTTCCGTATTTTTTTGAAAGATCACTTCTAATTTCTGGCCCTTGGGAAGGCCCTGATAAAGCACGATTTCCAGCGGGGATTCACGGCGGGCATCACATACCTCCTGAATCTCAACAGTCACCCCGGTTTTTGCAATGGCAATGATCCCGGCGGTGGCCTCCGCTCCGTTTCCGTTTGCTATCTCAATGACATCCCCAGCCTTCAGGCGAAGCACCTTATGAATATGCTGGATATCCTGCGCATCCGTTATTTCTGCCGTACTGCCCGGTAGCAGCGCTGCACCGGGAATAAAAAATCGATTCATCGGTTCACCTGCTTAAGCATCCGGGGCCAGCTTGGACCGGATAGCGCACCACTCCCCCATCTCCTGCACTTCCAGAACCTGAAGTCCGTTCATGTCCAGAGCAGTCAAAACATCCTTTTTCTTTTCAGCCAGGATTCCGGAGGCAATGAATACACTCTCAGTATGCATGAAGCGATGGATATGGCGGGACAAGTGAATGATCACATCTGCAATGATATTTGCAACAATCACATCTGCAGGACCGTGGGCCTGGTCCAGAAGGTTTCCGTTGATGATCTCCATTCTGTCGGAAACACCGTTGACCTCTGCATTTTCTATGGTTGCAGAGGTTGCCGCCGGATCGTTGTCAACTGCCAATACCTTCCCTGCCCCAAGCTTGGCTGCTGTGATGCCGAGAATGCCGCTGCCGCAGCCGATATCGTAAACCGTGCATCCGGGGGTGACCGTTTTATCCAGCTGACTCATGCACATCATCGTCGTCTCGTGGGTACCGGTCCCGAAGGCGCCTCCCGGATCCATTTCGACCACGATCTCGTTTTCAGATGCCGTATAGGGTTCCCAGGTAGGCTTTACGGTAAGCCGCTCGGTCACCCGTTTGGGTTTATAGTATTTTCTCCATTCGTTGGCCCAGTCTTCTTCAAATATTTCGGTACTGTTCACCGTACCCGGGCCAAAATCAATGGCATGGGAAGCAAGGCCCCGGACCTTCTCTCGGATCATCTCCACCTGATCGTTCAGCTCTTCCGATTCCTGAAGATAGCCTTTTACAACGGCATGATCCGAGCTGAATTTTACAACGGAGGGATCGAAATAATCCCAGTCGCCTGAGCTTTTTGAGGAAAATATGGGATCGTTGGGATCCTCAATAACAACCCCTGTGACACCGGATTCATAAAGAATCTCAGAAACGGCCTCAACCGCCTCTGTAGATGTAGTGATACTGATTTCAAACCATTTCATAGGCTTTGCTCCTTTCGATACTGAGGTTAGAAGTAAAACAGGTACGCCAAAATCAGCATCAGGGACACCACACCCATAACCATAAGACTTACCCGGTAACGGTCACCCGCCCGCTTCATACGCGTTGAATTGAGAATAAGCGATATGCTGGACACGATAAAAAGCGCCAGCAGAAAATAGATATTGTTCTGAATCCGTTCCATATCCCAGCTCTGCCGGACAACGTAACCATAATAATTATCAATGGTATTGGGCCGCTGAGGCATGGCCAGCATGGTATTGGCCATGATAATGAACGAGATAACCCACGTGATAATCACCGACCAGTCAAGCCACTTCACAACCCAATCATTGCTGATCCTGCGTTCGGAAAACATCATATCCCCATGGCCATATGCTCTCAGCCGGTCTTCCAGACTGGTTCCGGCCATACGGCGTATATATTCCGACTGCATGTTGTTTATGGCATGAATAAGGCGTCCGGTTTCTTTGGAGCTTAAGGGGCAAAATATGCATCGGATTTCATTATGCAGGACGCTTTCTTCAAACCTGCTGGTATTTATGATCTTGGTATTAATCAGAAATCGGTCGTCGCCCAAAACCAGATGCAGCCGTATAAAGCTTCCGGCCTGAAGATGTTCGGAAACAATCCCGCAGAATCCTCCGGCACTGACATCCTTTGTGATGATCCGCTTATGGGTATAGGACTCCCTGTCATTTTCACTCTGCAGCACTTCATATTCCATATCCGCAACATAATTGAGGCGATAATACCCCCGACGCTGCAGCTTGGTAACACCGGAGATCCGCACCACCTTGAGGTATGTCAGATCTTCTTTTTTAAACCGCTCTGTAATTCTTGCCTTGAATGTGAATGTGCTCGGGGTATTCTCCTCATCATGAACGGTAAAAATGAAGTCAACGATCTCATCGTCCCTGAATGGGTAGGGCATGGCCTTATACATGGGTGCCAGCAGGGTGAATTCCATATCCCCCTTTGCCTCTTCAATCAAGGTTCTGAACTGCATCATTTCATCTTTTGATTTTGCCAGTTCAAGTTCTATGACCTGCCCCGGTTTCGGTTCAATGCTCTGCATAGAGAGCCTCCATATAAAGGGTCTTAAGCTATTGTACCATATCCCTTACAATATGCACTTAAAAACCCTTTAAATGAATCAGCCATCCTTTGGAAAGGATGGCTGACAAGATCATGCAAATGCGTTTTTCACCTTATCGAAAAATCCCTTCTGCTTTTCATGGGTATCGGCCCCCATGGAATCGGAGAATTCCTTCAGAAGTTTCTTTTGCTTGTCGTTGAGCTTCTTGGGTATTTCCACAACCACTTTTACGTAAAGGTCCCCCTTGCCGTATCCGTTGATATCCTGAATCCCTTTTCCTTTCAGGCGGAACACCGTTCCGCTCTGAGTTCCCGAAGGAACATCATATTTCACTTTACCATCCAGAGTAGGCACCGTGATCTGATCTCCCAGGGTTGCCTGGGCAAAGGTGATGGGTATCTCGCACAGAACGTCTTTCCCTTCCCGGGTAAACAGTTCATGAGGCTTAACCGAAAGGACTACCTGTACATCCCCCCGTGGGCCCCCTTTGCTGCCCAAATCCCCTTCGCTCCGGAGGGTCATGACATTGCCGTTTTCTACACCGGCCGGGATCTTAATATCGATTTTCTTTTTCTTGCGGACAATGCCATGGCCCTTACAGGTTCCACAGGGCTTCTCATGGACCTTTCCCTTGCCGCGGCAACTGTCGCACTCGCGAACAGAAATAGTCTCCCCGAAAAGGCTTCGCTGCGCATAGCGAATTTCACCGGTTCCATTACACTGGTTACAGGTCTTCGTTCCTGTTCCGGGTTCTGCACCGGAGCCGCTGCAGGTTTCGCATTCTTCGGTTCTTAAAATCTCAATGGGCTTGGAAACGCCAAAGGCCGCTTCCATGAAGGTAAGGGTAATATTGACCCTTACATCGCCCCCTCTACGGGGCCCTTGCCGTCTTGAAGCACCGCCGAAGCCACCGCCGAAAATATCTCCAAAGATGTCCTCAAAACCTCCAAAGCCTGAAAATCCGCCGCCGAAGCCACCTTCGCCACCCTGAGGGCCGTTGACGCCCGCATGTCCGAATTGGTCGTACATCCTGCGCTTTTCAGAATCGCTGAGAACTTCATAGGCTTCGTTTATCTCCTTAAACTTGGCTTCTGACTCCTTTTCCCCCCCGGCATTGCGGTCAGGGTGGTATTTCATTGCCAGTTTTCGGTATGCTTTCTTTAATTCATCGTCACTGGCGTCTTTATTGACCCCCAGAACCTCATAATAATCCCGTTTTGTACTCATGGGGAAGGATAACCGCCTTTCTTGCGTGTTGACAGGCTTCATAAAAAGCCTTGAGGTTAATACATCTCAGGCCAGGTGCACTTGCCTCCGGCCTGAGATCTTCTGCATATTTCAGGATAATTCAGATATCCCGATTAGTCAACAACTTCGTAGTCGGCATCCACTGCACCGTCTTTACCGGGACCTTCAGCAGAGCCTGTCTGCTCGGCGTGAGCCTGTTGCTCGGCTGCGGCTTTTTTGTACATTTTTTCTGCAATGGGGTGGAATGCATTGGTGAGTTCTTCTACCGCTTTGTTGATCACTTCGGCATCGCCGCTGTTCATAACCGCTTTGACAGCCTCGATTTTTTCAGTAACAGCGGATTTTTCCTGCTCGGTTGCATCATCGCCTACTTCGCCCAGGGCTTTCTCGCATTCATAAACCATGGATTCCGCTTTATTGTGGGCTTCAACGCCATCCTTGCGCTTTTGGTCCTCTTCCGCAAACTGCTCCGCTTCCTTCACCTTGCGCTGAATTTCTGCTTCGCTGAGATTAGTTGAGGAGGTAATGGTGATGTGCTGCTCCTTGCCGGTGCCCAGATCCTTGGCACTTACGTGCACAATGCCGTTGGCGTCGATGTCGAAGGTAACCTCAACCTGAGGAATGCCCCTCCGCGCCGGGGGAATACCATCCAACTGGAAGCGACCGAGAGTGGTATTGTCTCCTGCCATGGGCCGCTCACCCTGAAGCACGTGGATATCCACAGCTGTCTGATTGTCTGCCGCAGTGGAGAACACCTGGCTTTTCTTTGTAGGGATCGTCGTATTGCGCTCAATCAGCTTTGTGAACACGCTGCCCAGGGTTTCAATACCCAGTGAAAGCGGTGTAACGTCAAGAAGCAGAAGGTCTTTCACTTCGCCGGTAAGAACGCCGGCTTGGACGGCTGCGCCCAAGGCAACGCACTCATCGGGGTTAACCCCCTTGTGAGGCTCTTTTCCAGTGATTTTCTTAACCACGTTTTGTACTGCCGGAGTACGGGTAGAACCGCCTACCAGGATAACCTGATCAATCTGGCTGGCCTGAAGCCCCGCATCCTTAAGGGCCTTTTGCGTAGGCTCCACAGTCTTTTGTACCAGGTGATCCACCAGCTGCTCGAATTTGGCTCTTGAAAGATCCAGGTTAAGGTGAGCCGGGCCATCTGCAGTAGCTGTGATAAATGGCAGGTTGATGTTGGTGGTTTGGGTGGAGGAAAGCTCTTTCTTTGCCTTCTCAGCTGCTTCCTTCAGGCGCTGAACCGCCATCTTATCCTTCAGCAGGTCGATGCCGCTTTCTTTTTTGAATTCTTCAGCCAACCACTGCATAACGACCATGTCAAAATCGTCGCCTCCCAGATGGTTGTTCCCGTTGGTTGCCAAAACCTCAAATACGCCGTCGCCGATTTCAAGGATGGATACGTCGAAGGTACCGCCGCCAAGGTCGAATACCATGATTTTTTCCTGGTGGGCCAGCTTGTCAAGGCCGTAGGAAAGGGAGGCGGCAGTGGGTTCGTTGATGATTCGTTTCACTTCAAGGCCCGCGATACGACCGGCATCCTTTGTTGCCTGACGCTGGGCATCAGAGAAGTAAGCCGGTACTGTGATAACCGCTTCCGTAACCTTTTCGCCCAGGTAGCTTTCCGCATCGGCCTTCAGCTTTGCCAAAACCATGGCGGAGATATCCTGGGGCGTGTGGGTCACACCGTCGATGACAATCTTATGGTCCGTACCCATTTCACGCTTGATGGAGACGATGGTGCGGTCCGGATTGGTGATGGCCTGTCGTTTTGCGGTTTCACCCACAAGGCGCTCACCGGTTTTTGTAAATGCTACAATGGACGGTGTTGTTCTGTTACCTTCTGCGTTTGGGATGATGACGGGTTCGCCGCCCTCCAGAATTGCTACACAGGAATTGGTTGTTCCAAGGTCGATACCTATTACTTTTGCCATATTGTTTTCCTCCTTAGTGGTTATACGATTGTTATGCCATCTATTATGATTAACGATTTGCGGGTCCCTACGGATTCCGTCTCGCTTCATCCTCTACATCCGTTTGCAGGCATGCCTGCACTGAGGTTTAAATCTTGGTTTCGGGTCCCTTCGGGCTCCGCTTTGCTTCACCCTCTAAATCCGTTGGCAGGCATGCCTGCACTGAGGTTTAAATCTTGGTTTCGGGTCCCTTCGGGCTCCGCTTTGCTTCACCCTCTAAATCCGTTTGCAGGCATGCCTGCACTGAGGTTTAAATCTTGGTTTCGGGTCCCTTCGGGCTCCGCTTTGCTTCACCCTCTAAATCCGTTGGCAGGCATGCCTGCACATCCGGCTTCGCCGTATGTCAGCAAGAGTTTTAACTCTTGCTGCGGATTTCACTCTGCCACTTTGACCATGCTGTGGCGGATCACCTTGCCGTTGAGACGGTAGCCCTTTTGGTACTCTTCAACAACGTGCTGTGGGCTGTGCTCCTCGGAAGCCACCATCTGAACCGCGTGGTGAATCTCCGGGTCGAAGGCTTCTCCCACTGCCGATATTGCCTCTACTCCGTTCTTTTCCAGCAGACCGAGAAGGCTTCTGTGGATCATTCGTACCCCATCGGACAGACCGCCCTGTTCCTCGTCTGAAACATGGCTCATGGCGCGTTCTATGTTATCTACGATGGGAAGTAACTCTCCCAGTAGTTTTTCTTCTGCGTATTTATAGATATCTGCCTTTTCTTTCTCGGTTCGCCTTTTATAATTCTGAAAATCCGCGGTGGTCCGAAGGTAATTGTCCTTATACTGAGCAGCCTCGGCCTTGAGCTTTTCAATATCATCCGCTGGTATTGCCTGGGCTTCTTGATCCTCAACTGTTTCAGCCGAAGCCTCACCCTTCAGAATCTCCTGTTCTTCTGCCACCGGCTCTTGCTCTGTTTTCTTTTTTTTGTACATATCCCTCACCTTTTATAAGTTGATCCCGGAGAAGATTTCCGACAGGGTTTGCCTGAAGGATTCCACAACGGTAACGGTGTGTCCGTAATTGATTCGGGTTGGCCCTATTACGCCGATATGCCCGCAGGTATCTTCATTGATCCGATAGCCTGCCGCGACGATACTGGCATCCCGAAGTGCTTCAAGCCCTATTTCGTTTCCAATTTTCACCGTAATCCCTCTGGGAGTCACATCATCGAATATCTTTATGATTGAATCCTTGTCCTGAAGGGTTTCCATGAACGTTCTGGCCTTTTCAATATCATTGTATTCCGGTTTATCGAAAATATATCCGGTACCCTCAATCCGAACCTCTGTTTCATCCAAAGCCCGGAGCGCATCCCTTAAAATCGGGATGAGATAGTCTATGAAGGGCCCATACTCCGGAAGACGTGTTTTCAGCTTCATAACGGTCTTGACGCTGATATCCTGTATGGTGGCGCCCTTCAGCGCCGCCAGGAGGCCATCGGAAAGGCGGTCCAGATGATACTGCTCCAGGTCGCTCAGCTCCATGGGGATATTCTTGAACACCCCCGCATCTGAAACCAGAATCAGGAGCACACTGGACTCATTAATGCGGATCAGCTTCATATTCACCAGCTTGGTTTTTTTGAACTGAGGAAGCGATACAACGGCTATCATCTGTGTCATGCTGGCTAAAAGCTCCGCAGCCTGCTGTACCACATCTTCCACCCGGATGATTTTTCGTACCAGCAGGTTTCGTACCACCTGCCTTTCATCCAGCTCCAATGCCATATGCTTCATCAGACTGTCCACGTAAAGACGGTACCCCAGCTCTGAGGGCACACGGCCTGCCGATGTGTGGGGCTGAATCAGATAACCCAGGTCCTCAAGGTCGGCCATTTCGTTTCGGATAGTAGCCGAGCTGATTCCGAGTTCATACTTCTTGGCGATGGTCCTTGAGCCCACAGGTTGGGCCGTATCAATGAAATCATCAATGATCAGCTTTAGAATTTGAAGTTTTCGCTCCCCCGGTTTCATAGCGTCACCCGTTTCTGTTAGCACTCTCATTTTGTGAGTGCTAATATCTATCATTAAAGTACCATGTTCATTATAATTTGTCAACGAATCCACTGAATTTTAACCTTGTTTTCTGAACGATAAGCGATAATGTCCTGTTATAACATAAAGGATTATGTCCCAA
>CAZYQI010000045.1:0-22454 GCA_964649745.1 uncultured Peptostreptococcaceae bacterium
TACCAGCCCCCGTATCGGACTTTCACCGACAAGCGTGCGCCCATGCCGGGCGCACAATGGATAAACCCCGACTGAATACTCGGGGTTTTCTTGTTCCATTGGTGGATAAGTAGTGCCTGGAACCTTCCGCGTTCAGTGAAAGGTCTCTCCATTTTCCAGCATGGCGATAAACCTTGTGATATTCTTCGCCCTTGTCTCCGGCTTCTTTGAATTCTGGATCCTGAAAAGAAAGGCATACCGATTGGTACTATTCAGGGTTTCAAAAAAAGCCCTGGCTGCCGGATTTTTATCCAGGGCCGCTGCAAAATCCTCCGTGACTGTGATGGTTTTCTGTGACGCATAGCCTGCATCCCACTGCCCGGTTCGCTTCGCCGCTTCAACGGCTGCCAGGCCCCTGGGTTTCATCCTGCCACCCACAACCAGCTGCTCCACCTTCTCACGATTGATCAATGACCACACGCTTCTAGGATTACGGGGTGTAAAGCATTGAAGAAAGGTGTCCGAATCATAGGCTTCCTTCTTGCTGTCAATCCAGCCATAGCACAGGGCGGTTTCCAAGGCCTCGGCATAGGTAACAGATCGCATCTCTGATTTTTTCTTGGCAATGCGCAGCCGCAGGCCTTTATGGGTGTCATGATTCTCCGTCAGCCAAGAATCCCAGTCCGACTGGGTTTCAAAAAGCATGATTGGGAGCGGAGCTTTGGGTTGTTGTGTCATATAAACACCTCTCATAAATGAAACGTCCCTGGTACTTTACTCCAGTTGAAGGGCAGAGATTTTGAAGATGTCGGATAGGGTTGCGTTTCTGTGAATCATCGCTCCTTCTTGGAATGGAGCTCATCGGATTAACGGCTAATTTGCCTTATTGCCTTTTTCTAGTTTATCCGATGCCTACGAACTTCCCCGTCTTCTCCAATACTTTGAAATGGCGGACTGCATCGGCTTTGGGGCTTGCACTCTTCTTGATTTCGATGGGATACAGGATTTGGTCCCTCTCGATAATCAGGTCAATTTCTTTTTGATCCGAATCCCCTGCTCCAGTTCTCGTTTGATATACATGCGCATAACTTCGTTTAATTTAAATCATGATTTTAACTTACGCGAGAATTGGATTGATTGCAAGAAATAGAATCAAAACCCGGCCGCAAAAGAGTTTATGCTCTTGCAGCCGGATTCTGTTATCAATTCGAGCCTGAGATTGAATGATTCATCAGGGTTATTGTCACACCCCTTCCGCTTCTTTTTGTTTGTCGTTGTTTGTTACATGCCCAAAATTGACCAGTCAACCCTTACATAAGGGTGGTGGACGAATACCCGAAGCATTGGGCTTGCTTTTCATATAGCAAATTCTTCTTGTTTAAAGAATTTTTATTAAGTAAAATCATACTATCATTACTAACTAAATCCTTTTTTAGAGCATAATTAAGATTGTCGTGTAATTATATTTGAGTCCATTCCACTTGAAATTCAACTGTTACAGGGGAGGTGGTCGTGCTATGCTTACAAAAGACTCAATTAAGAACTACATGAATTTTAACCGTGTACTTTATCGAGGGGTTGATTTTATATACATTCAACCCCATTCGGAGCTTAGAAATTTTATTTCCAATTACACGATTACTTTCCCAAGTGATGGGATGATGTCAGATAATTACGCTGTAGTACCCCATGGGAGCGCTACACTTGTGCTATCATGCTCTAATAGCAAGATCCAGGGCAACTTGTTCGGGCCCATCACGAAACCTTCCTATGTCGGCAAGTCCGCCAACAATTTCAAACTCTTGTTTATTGTAGAGTTTCAACCGGCGGGTTATTATGCCTTTAGCGGAATGCCCCAAAAGGAAATAACTGATTGTATAATTGACTTTGAAGATGTTAATCCCGCACTGAACCGCCTGATAGTAAATGAGCTGGAAACGTCATTAAGCATCCATAACCTAATTGCTAAAATAGACAGGCTCTTTCTGGCACACTTGAAAGGTTCGTTTTATCGTCAGGAATTCTCACAAGCAAATCATTTAATTCTAACCAGTGGAGGGATTCTTTCAGTGAAAGAACTTTCGCACACTGTTTTTTTTAGTGAGCGCCATCTGGGACGACTTTTTGACGAATATATGGGGGTGGGTATGAAATCGTTCTCTCGCCTTGTACGTGTAAACAAGTCCATACGGCTTTTAAGGCGACACGACTATAGCTTGACACAGGTTTTTATGGAAACCGGGTTTTACGATACCCCTCACTTCATCAATGATTTTAAGGCCATTTGCGGTATCACTCCCCAGGCATATCGGGATAACATGTCCGATTTTTACAGCGAGATAGCCAAATTCTAATATAGAATTTAGTAAAACTAAGGAGGAGTGATCCTATGCACTACCAAGGCACTTTACTTGCAGTATCTGATGTCGAGAAGGCAAAGCATTTTTACGAAACGGTGATGGAACAGAAGATTATTATGGATTTGGGCGTACACGTGTCTTTTGAAAGAGGGCTTTCCCTGCAATCCAATTACGCCGAACTCGTTGGGGAAGATTTGCCCGGCAAGGTACAGCCGAACAACTTTCAGCTTTACTTTGAAGTGGAAGATTTGAATTACTGGCAGGATAAAATCTGTAGCACAGAAGGAATTGAATTTATTCACAAATCTAAAGAATATCCGTGGGGACAGCGTGTTATAAGGTTTTATGACCATGATAAATTTATAGTTGAAGTGGCCGAAAGCATGGCCAGCGTAGCACAGCGTTTTATAGCACAAGGACTAAGCATTGAGGAAACGGCGGAGAGAACCATGTTCCCTGTAGAAATTGTTAAGAACCTTATAACGCACTCCTAGGGGTGAAGATATGAATTGGGAGCCATGGACAGGCTGCTATAAAGTGAGCGACGGTTGCACATATTGTTATTTTTATGGCCCATTCTCTAAACGATATGGACAGAATTCCATTGTTAAAACAGAGGAATTTTACAAACCAATCGCGAAATCCGCTGCATGTCTGCCTAAGATACCCAGCGGGAAAATTGTGGCTACTTGCTTCGCTTCTGATTTCTTTATCGCCGAGGCAGATGAATGGCGTGCCGAGGTGTGGGCTATGATAAAAAGGCGCCCCGATCTTGAATTTTTAATTTTAACCAAACGGATTGACCGTTTCAACGTCTCACTGCCTGCCGATTGGGGTTATGGATATGATAATGTAAACATAGGGTGCACGGTTGAAAATCAAGAAATCGCGGACTATCGCCTGCCGCTGTTTATATCATACCCCATCAAAAGGCGTTTTGTTGCCTGCGCTCCATTGCTTGGTTCGATTGATTTAAGTCACTATTTAGGCGGCATTGAACACGTCAGTGTTGGAGGAGAAACAGGTCGTGATGCCCGAGAATGTGATTATGAGTGGGTTCTGGATATACGCAAACAATGCGAAATGGCCGGTACAACCTTTTGGTTTAAGAACACCGGCTCGTTTTTTAAGCGTGACGGAGTTGTTCAAAAGGTTAATCCTTTCAAACAAAATAGCCTCGCAAAAGAATTAGGAATCAATATCTTAGGCGATAAGAAGCTTTTTTGATGTGAATGCAGCATAGCACACGCTTGCAGCTTTAGCGTTTAAGAAGTTCACTGGACCGTTGATAAAAAAATCAGGCCCCCTGTAGAACAATGGCTATTTTGCATACTTCATGCCTAAGATTAAGACAACAGTATTGCACATTATGTAAAAGGGTAAGCAACCGCTTGCCCTTTTACCGTTATATGCCTAAAATCGTCCAGATCTATAGGGTTTATAAACCCGCCAGGGACGATTCTCCTTTTGCTTTATATCCATTGTCTGCTTATTTGATGAACATCCGTTACCATGCCGGTTTTCTTCTATTCAATCGGTGTGGTACTTTTGATGAATGCCTAAAAACACAGTGTTTATTGCATTGTTTAGGTCTATTTGTGCTTGCTCTTGGTTCGAAAGAGCAAAGCTCAGGTGCAACGTTGTATAACCATGAAGTACACCGGTCAGCAAGCTTAAAATTTCATCTGTGTATTGTTTTTTCAGATTACAGGATAGGATTAGCGTGGTAAGTAACGTGATATAGTCACCAAAAATAATGCTGGTCTCATCATTTCTATGCCAGGTAGCCCATTGAACGGTTTCGTAAACTCCTAAAACTATTTTTCAATAATTTTAATCACGGTTTCATGATCGACCAAACGAGGTTTTACCCCGTAATTCAGAAGAAGCAGGGACGGTTTGGAATATAGGCGTACTCTCATTTGTGATGTAACCATTGAATAACCCTGCGAAATCATAATAGAGCTTCAATTTCAATCATTGCTTTCTCAACAGACTCTACAAGCTTTTGAGCGGCACTTTCTGAAAATGTATTTTTATAATCTGCCATTTCCCTAAGATTCATGCCCCGTTCAAATGTGTTGTAGGTTTCAATCGACAAGCGCCCCACACCCGTATATCGCTCTCTTAATACCGCCTTAATTGCACTGTGGCTTTCTTCTCGCAGCCCCTCCTTATATATAAGGGCTCTCATTCCATGAAAAACACCATAATAAGCTTGTATCGTCGCCCATTTGAAATTTCCTTGTGACAAACTCGATTTAGCTGATTCTAAATCACTTTGCCCAGCCTGGTACTCTTTAAGGAGCATTTCATCAGAAAAAACGGCACTTTTAAGTTTGCCCTTTTTCATCAGGTCTTCTACTATTCCCATAAATCCTCCCACAAAATCTTACCTTTCATAATCTCATCTAAAAAAAACTTATCATTCGTCTCCATATCCATCATATCGAAGGTATCCACAACCACAGGATTAATTGGCCGGTCAACCGTATAGCGGTTGATCATATCCGACACATCGTCTTTTTGATCCGTGTCGGTCAATACGAACAAGTCGATATCACTTCGATTTGTGTCTTGACCAACGGAACAACTCCCATACAGAATTATTTTTCTGCTTTTTCTTTTCAGTGTCTCAACCAAAGGATTTAGCTCAATAACAGTGTCCATAACCCTAAATGGGACTACCACTGGGTGATATTTATTTATCCGGTACAATATACTTTTCCCAACTCTTTCGGAATACACAATCCCTTCCGCCTCATACGTCCTTAGAATGCTATGAGCGCTTCCGATACTAATTCCAACTTCTGAGGCAATTTTAGTGAGTATTGTTGACTCTTCTCTTTTTTTCGTTAAATAGGATAGTATGAGCATTGGATTATACGCGTAATAGATTTTTTTATCCTTCGTCATAACATCCACCCCACCTCATCAATTTTCAACACATTGAATACGTCTTCATTCAAATGTTTACATCTTCATTGTAATGAAAATATGTAGATTGTCAATACTGCCTCGAAGCTCAATCACCGAAAAAACACCAGTGACAGTTCCACAACCTTGACCCGTTGCTATTAACCATACAGAAAATGATACTGGATTTGAATACCGCTTTGATAGGTGGATTGGTAGCGCCTGACCCCTTTCGCTTCCACGGGTAGCGTGGATCATGTTCTTTAATCGTGCACGCAGCGTAATTCCCGATTCCAGCTTGATGTGGGATTTCTCTCATTTTCTTGTGCTACTTACTCCTTACCCAAAACAGCCTTCAGCCCCATCAAATGGTTTTCTGCCTCCCTGGCAATATAGAGCTTACTGCCCTCAGAGACCACTTTTCCAAAGTGGTCTGCGGCAATCTCCAGAACCTCTTCTGCCAGTGCCAGACGCCCTTCCATTATAGAAAGATATAACCCATGCCGTTTTGACAAAGACATCTGCTTTAACCGTGCTATCTGGGTATGGCATGCTTCATAATTCTTCTGATGGTATTCATAGTCACATCGCGCCATGATGATGGCGTTATTGATGGCTTTGTGGTGTGACTGCACGGAAGAAATGGACTCTTCAAATAAAAGGTCCGCTTCTGCGTGCCTTCCCAGACCCCTCAGGGCAACATAACGATTATTATTTGCGGCATGCCGAAAGATCTGCTTCTTTCTAAACAGGCGTTCGTCCAGTCCATCAAGAATAACCAGAGTCTCTTCAAAACGCCCGGCTGTCGCATGCCCTGCGGATAGATCCAACCTGAGATAATTGCTGAAGCGTTTGTTTTTCCCTGTGATATCATGTTGCTTTTGGGTTGCAGAAATGAATGCATCCGGATCGCACGCTTGATCCAGCAAGGCAACGCGCCGCCTATGTCTCCCCACGGAAACTGCAACATAACACGGAATAAATATACCGATGACAATCAGCCCGGCTTTAACCGGATCATTCAGCAGGATCGATAATACAATTTGGGAAACGAAAACACTTCCATACATGACTATTCTTCGCTTTAGCATATTATTGTCCCGCCTTCGGATAGTATCGAATACAACGACTGCAATTTCTCATTTTTCTTACAAGGATAACATCCAATTCTGTCATTCACTTTACAACATCATAAACCACTGCGCAAAAGGTCAGGTAGTGCCTGTCCACTGCGTATACAAGGCACTCCCTATTTATTGTCCATAATAAGCCCCAGCCCGAACCAACAGTAGAAGCTGCCGGCAAATAGGTTAAATGCCTTTTGTATCCTTCTGATTTTTAGGGCTTCCGTCATAAGCTTACCACCTGCTGAATATAACATAAGACCGAGGAAGCTGGTGGCAAAGGTTATCACAAGGATCGGCAGCATGTTCGCGTCCCCCGCGTTCTGAGGTATAAATTGCGGGAAAAGCGCGGCAAAAAACAGGATCCCTTTGGGGTTTGACGCGCCCAGCAGCAGCGCTTCCATAAAGAGTCCCATGGGGCTCTTCTTTGGCTTCCCGGAACGTCCGTCGCCCATCTCCGTATATGGCGCAGCGAACCTTTGCCAACCGCAATAAACCAGATACAGCCCTCCCGCAATTTTCAGCACAGTAAACAGTTCTCCCATTTGCATCATAGCCGTCACCAATCCAAACAACGCCAACGCACCATAGCTCATTGCCATGATGGAGATGGCCGTTGCCGCTATAATTGTGTCTCTTAATCGGTATCTTACCCCACAATCCATCGCATAGATCATCGCGGGCCCGGGTGTAATGGTCGCTGCAAACATCACTGTAAAGAGTATAAACAGGTCATAGGTGTTCATGTTTCAATGCCTCCTTGATTTCAATTGAGATTAGCTCTTCATTGATCCAATGGTATCCTTCAGCCAACCAAGCTCCGATAAGCGAATATCTTTAGCCATTTTAAGCATACCTTCCCGAAAAATGCTTTCGCCAGCGGGCTTACCCTTTACGTCTTCCGGCGAATTAAAAGGCTTTGGATTGAGGATAAAATCTCTTCTCCGTTCAAGTATCTCTATCTGCTTATCCCGCGATGCCAGGTGAAGAAAATTCAACAGTCCGAAATATCGGTTGCGGTCGGTGATATCCACCTCTTCCGGATTTTCAAGCCTTTCCTTCAGCCACTGAAGCCCCGCAGGGGTGATTTCCAACAGGTATTTCCCCCGGGAATCTTCCTTTGGCCTTTCTACCACCAAGCCCTTAGAAACCAGCCTTTTTATAGCAGGATACAGCGTCCCGTCGCTGGTCTTTCGATAATACCCCGCCAAGGCGTTCAGTCTTAATTTCAATTCATAGCCATGCATTGGTGCTTCGGAAAGAAAGCCTAATATCAGGAATTCAAACATAGGTTCACCTCTTTGTATACATCGATTCGATGTATACATCCTAACACACTATACCCAAAAACAAAAGAAGGACTTCTCAACTGTTTGAATTCAGTTGAAAGCCCTTCATTATCAAAATTAACTATTTCTAGCACTTCCTGTTCCTGGCACTTCTTTTTATCCTTTGTTACAGCAGCTTTCACAATCATTCATTCAAATGTGTCTGCAAAAACGAGTCGCGGTGGTATGTTAGGCCTTCCAGCGCTGCTTCAATTTCTTCCGGTGTATCCATATCCAGTATGAAAGCCAACGCTCTGTCCCATACGGATGTATCCACAGTGCTGATTTGTGTCCGTGCTCTCAGAATTTTTGACGGGTTCATGCTCAGTTCATCGATGCCCATGCCCAGCAGCAGTGGAATCATGCCGGGATGGCCTGCGGCTTCACCGCACATTCCCACCCAGATACCGGCCTTATGCCCTTCCGTTATCACACGATGAATCAGCCGAAGGACTGCAGGATGAAACGGCGTATACAGGTTGGCCACTTTTCCGTTCATACGGTCTGCAGCTAAGGTGTATTGGATCAAGTCGTTGGTTCCAATGCTGAAAAAATCCACTTCCTTCGCCAACCGATCTGCAATAATGGCGGCTGACGGAATTTCAATCATAATCCCTAGTTCATAGTGCTCCCCATAAAGCGTTCCTTCGGCTTTTAACTCCTCTTCACATTCTTTAAGCAGAGCCTTCACCTGCCGAACCTCCGACACGCTGGAAATCATCGGAACCATAATTTTCAAGTTTCCGTGATACCCCGCACGCAGCAAGGCCCGCAGCTGGGTTTTAAAAAACGGTTGGTTTTCAAGACAATAGCGAATTGCCCGATACCCCAGGAAGGGATTCTCTTCCTGGGGGAAGTCCATATAAGCGATCTGTTTGTCGCCGCCAATATCGAGTGTTCGAATAACCACCGGCTTGCCCTCCATCCCTTTCAGCACCGCCTTATAGGCCTCGTACTGAACAGCTTCAGAGGGAGGACTCTCCTGGTCCATATACACAAACTCACTGCGGTAAAGGCCGATCGCCTCTCCGTCATTTTCCAGTACATATTTCAAATCCCTGGGATTCCCAATGTTGCAGGCCAGCTCCACCTGTTTGCCATCTGCACTTCTGGTAATTCCGGTTTTTTGTGCGTTCAGCGCTTCTTTTTCAGCCTGCTGAGCCATTTTTTTTTCAAGCAGGACTTGCATAACATCTCCTTGGGGATCAATGAAGAGCTCCCCGGTGTCGCCATCAATACCAAGTAACATGCCTTCCTTCAGCCATGAAGAGAGGTTGCCGGCGGAGACGACGGCAGGTATGCCCAGCGTTCTGGCCATAATGGCCGAATGAGAGGTAACGCTGCCCAGAGCTGTTACAAAACCGCATACCGATTCCGGGTCCAGTTTCATGGTATCCGATGGGGTAAGGTCCTCTCCATAGACAATCTGCAATCCGCTGCGGGGGGCTTCACTCAACGTATCCTCCCATAGCCCTTGAAGGTTTTTAATAATACGGTTGGAAACATCTTTCAAATCAGTGGCGCGGGCCTTTAGATAGGGATCATCAATTCCTTCAAACAATGCAACAAAGGCTTTTGTCGTTTCGCTTATTGCGTGTTCTGCCGTAGTGCCCTGCATAATCAGAGCAGTGATTTCCCTTTCAAACTCAGGATCATCAAGCATCATCAGGTGCGCTTCAAAAATTGCGCCTTCTGACTGCCCCATTTTTTCCCGGGCCTGAATCACCAACGCGGCTATTTGTTCCCGAGCCGCTTCCGTTGCACTGGAAAGCCGCGTCTTTTCCGCATCCGGTGACACTTTGGATTTAACTTCAAACACCGCTGAATGGGCTACGAGTTTAACATAGCCCAGGGCGATGCCGCTGGAAGCTCCTACACCTTTTAGTACGTTCATCATGTACTCCTTTTGCTATTCAATGCGAATATAAGACGTGTCCGTACCACGCATCTGGGCAAGCCCCTCTGCTGCAGCCTCATCAACAATTATCGTCACGTCCGGATGGATTTGCAGTACGGATGCCGGCAGCTCAGGCCGAATATCTCCATAAACCATTTGATACACCGTTGAGGCCTTCTCTTTCCCGCTGGCAAGAAGAAGTATCTTCCTTGCATGCATAATGGTCTTGATACCCATTGAAATGGCCTGCCGCGGCACCTGGGAGGGTTCATCAAAAAAACGGGCGTTGGCTTCAATGGTATCTTGGTCCAGGGCAACAAGATGTGTAATTGCCTCGAATTTCAAGTCCGGTTCGTTGAATCCAATGTGTCCATTTCTGCCAATGCCCAGCAGCTGAAGGTCAATACCTCCGTGGCGACGAATCTGCTCTTCGTAACGCAGGCACTCCATCTGCACATCTCCAGCAAGGCCGTCTGGGATATGGATGCAGTTGGAGCGCATGTCCACCCTGGAAAACAGGTTTTGCTGCATAAAATAGTAATAGCTTTGCGGGTCCTGGGGGCCCAAGCCATAGTACTCATCCAGGTTAAAGGTTTGGGCCTGTGAAAAGCTGGCAAGGCCGTCTTCAACCATGGTGACCAGTGTCTGGTATGTACCTAAAGGGGTTGAGCCTGTGGCTAATCCTAAAACCGAATCCGGCTTCATAATAAGCTGCCCTGCAATAATATGGGCCGCTTTTTTGCTGAGAGCCTGGTAATCCTTCGCAATTACAATGCGCACGGTGTATCTCCTTCCTAATCTCTGCAACCTAAAGCAGGTGTTCAACTCCGTCTATCCAGACCCGTTTTACCTCCCTGGATGCATTTATGGCAACAAGATCGGCCCGTTTTCCAGGTGCAATTTCACCTAAGTCGCTGCGGCCCAGAAGACGCGCGGGATTCGTCGAGAGCATTTTAGCCAGATCGGTCAAGGTGCAGTCTGTATGCTGTGTCATGTTTCGCAGTGCTTGATCCAGTGTCAGTACAGACCCCGCCAGTACCCCGTTCTCCATACGGGCTCCGCTTTCATTTACAATGACAGTGAGGCCGCCTAAGCTGTAGGTTCCCCCACGCATGCATTGTCCCCGCATGGCATCGGTTATCAGGATCAGCCGTTCGCTGCCTTTGGCCTTGCAAACCAGTTGATACAAGGCGGGGTGTACATGTATCGTGTCTGCTATCAGCTCTGTATAAACATCCGTAGTAAGCCCAACCCCAACCAACCCCGGATCACGGTGGTGAAGTCCGCTCATGGCGTTGAACAGATGGGTGATGCTTCTTGCACCTGCCTCCACAGCCTCTTTACCCTTTGCAAAGGTACAGCCGCTATGCCCCAGGGACACCACATATCCCCGTTTTGCCAGTGCTTCTATGCTTTCCAGTGCCCCCTGACATTCCGGGGCCAGGGTAATGATCACCACGGTGGATTCAAACCCGTCCATGAAGGCTTCTATTTTCTCAAGGATCGGAGGCTGCATCAGGGACCCGTCATGAGCCCCCTTATGGCTTGGGCTTAAAAACGGCCCCTCCAGATGGGCCCCCAGAATACGCGCTCCCCAGGGACCTGTCTGCTGACACGCCATAGCTGCTGCAATGCTCCCAAGGCTTTGTCTGGTTTTATCAGTGGAAAGGGTAACCGTGGTGGCAGCAAAGCGGGTCACCCCTGTTTTCACCAGTCCGTAGGACATGGTCCGAAGCGCCTCCACGGTTCCATCGCTTACATCCGCTCCCGAGGAACCGTGAACGTGCACATCAATAAAACCTGGCAGGAGATCAAGACCTTCAAGGTCTATCCAGTGCTCAACCGCCAATCCCCCCGGCCGACTTTGCCATTGCTCCTCCGGTAGAATTGCCTCGATTCGTCCTGCATCTACCAGAATAACGTGATCTTTAAGCTCCTGTTCTCCTACCGTCTTCCCGATTCCTTTTATTCCAAACACGGTTAGAGCCCTGTCAGCTTGAATTTTTGCCACGGCTGTATTTGATCCACCAAAAATACCTCGTGCTCCGTAATTCGTCCGACCACATTGGTTTTCCCGGAGTTTGCCATAGGCAGCCTGGCCAGATGCAGCTCCCCTGCATAGCGTTTGTATAGGCTGCTTTCAATTACAACGTCCCCCTTCTGGATATCCTTCAGATGTCGGGGCTTAAAAAAGTGATCCCTGTATATCTCGCGGCTCTCCGTAGAGCGCACCACATAGTCCGACACGTCTCCGCGATTAAAATGAAGGGTATCGAACAGAATGGCCTCCTCTACCCCATCCAAATCTTCCACCGCTTCAACGCACAGGGTTAAAATCTCAGGGTTTAGCTTGCTGAGCGCCTTAAGCTCTTCCTCCGAAGCAAAGGCATTTCCAATGATCACGTCGTCGATGACACCGGTATTCCACAAATCCTTGGCCTGAGTTGTAAGCGGCAGTCGCCGGTGCTCCTCCAACGTGCACAGCCCTTCGTTTACCGGCCACGGGCCGTGATCCGCAGCAGCACTGCTGATAAACGCCGCTGTCCGTATACCCAAATCCTTGAACTGTTTGCTGCATTTTATAAAATGCTCCCGGGAGAGGCCTGTATACGGGTGGGGATAGAAATTGTGACATCCCAGCAACTGACTCTTATTGGCCGACAACGACAGAATATTGTCGATGTAGCGCGTTCCATTAGATGCATTCAGCTCTAGTTTGATCCCATGAGCGTTATAGGACATCATGGCTTCTTCTGCACCGGAAAAACCCATGTCCAGACGGATTCCGCTTAACCCTGCTTCTTTGAAGAACGACAGGTCCTCAATGGTGAGACCCAGATCGGTAAACACCTGCGGGTCTACATCCGCCACAACCTCCATTCCCAAACCCCTGGCATGATTGCCCAGTTCGCCAAAGGTTTCCATCAGCCCTGCTTTCCCCCCCGATGCAGAGATAAGGCACGTAAAAACCCTCTTAAAACCATAGGATGCTGCCAGTCCCAGATAGTCCAGGACGGCCTGCCGGTTATCGCCGTTGGGGTAAATGGATATACCTAGTTTTTTCATATCTGCCTCCCGAAATTCTCGGCATAAATTGCCGTTACAATTGATGACGCTTTTTCAGCATCCCCTACCAGCGGGTGATTGATCAGCGCAAGAACGGCATCATTGGGGTTGCCATTCACAGCAGCACGGATTGTTAACCGCTCATAAGCCTTCACTTGCTGTGCAAGGCCTACCAATTGAAGCGGCATTTCGCCCATAACAATTCCTTTGGCCCCGTCTTTTCCAATGACAGCTTTGATCTCTACAACCGCGTCGCCGGGAAGATTGGAGATGGCCCCTTGATTTATAACATTGACAACATGGATTTCCCGTTTGTCATTATGAATGGCGCTGATCAATGAAACAGCCGCATCCGAATAATAGGCTCCTCCGCGATTTTCCAGTTCTTTTGGCTTCGTATCCAGATTCGTATCGCGATAGGCCTCAAAAAGTTCTTTTTCCACCGACATGACCTGGGTGGCACGGCTGCCTTTCCCTGATGCTACCGCCTCTTTCTCTTCCTTCAGCATCTCGTCACGCAGGTAGAAATAGCGGTGATATGGACACGGAACAGCGCCCAGGGTCCTTAAGAGCTTTTCGTCCCACATCAGATCAGGAATGTTCTTCATGGATTGTCCCGTATCCGAGGCCATAAGGGAAAGCACGCGATCGAGAACATCCACCCCCTTACACCTCACTGCGGTGCCCCATACCAAATGATTGAGCCCCATTAGATCTATTTCAATCATTTCACTGGGTACCTCCAGAAGCCTTGCTACATTATGACGCATATGAAGGGGTACATTGCAAAGTCCCATGGTCTTTATCCGCGAATGGGTTAGTACGGCCTCTGTTACCATCCCCGCCGGATTGGTGAAATTTATAAGCCAGGCATCAGGACAGTACTGTTCCATCTCTTTGCATATTTCAAGAACCACGGGAATGGTACGCAGGGCCTTGGCCATTCCGCCGGCACCGGTTGTTTCCTGACCAATGGAATCGAACCTTAAGGGAATCGTTTCGTCACGCTCCCGCGCCTTTAGCCCGCCCACTCGAAACTGCGTCAGTACATAATCCGCTCCTGTCAAAGCCCACGGGCGATCACATGTAGCGACGACGGCGTAGTTCATCCCAACTTTCTTAAGCATACGGGTTGCAAGGTTCTGAATAATCTCCAGCTTCTCCCGTCCTTCTTCAATGTCCACCAGGCGTATTTCGGTGATCGGCAGTTCTGTACGCCGCTGAATAATGCCGTCTATCAGCTCAGGGGTGTAACTGCTGCCCCCTCCTATTACTGTTAAAACTAATTTGTTCTTCATAGGAACTCCCCTCCAGATACAAGAGAGAGGCCCATATACACATGTATACAGGCCAATTCTTTATTTTGTCACGCGACTGTACAGCTCAATTAGTTCACGGGCCAAATCCTTCAGCAGAATAGCGTTCATCAGATGATCCTGAGCATGAATGAGCAGGAGCGATACCGGGACACCATTTTCCTGGGCTTCCGCTTGAATCAGTGTCGTTTGCTCGCGATGAGCTGCACCAAGTTTTTCCTCTGCCTGCGTCAGCTTTGCCAACGCGGCCTCTTCGCTGCCGGTCTTTGCCAGCTGAATCGCTTCAAAAACCAGACTCTTTGCATCGCCGCTATTGGCAATTATCTGAAAAATAATCGTTTCAATGTTCACAGTTTTAACCCCTCAACTAATTGCTTTAAGATTTTCTGAGCTCTCTTTTTCGTTTTCAATTCTTTCGGATGCAATGACAAAGGGCATATACATCAACACTGACAGCACCAGGTTGAAAAGAGCCAATGCGGCGCCCTTCCATGAACCAACGGCGATGAATCCGCCGATAATCGGCGGTGTTGTCCATGGTACCATGGCGATGGTCTTCGGGACTAAATTAAGATCTAAAGCAAAGTAACTGATTACCGTCAGGACCACTGGCCCCAGGATAAACGGAACGACAAACAGCGGATTCAAGATCAATGGGAACCCAAAGATTACCGTTTCATTGATATTGAATAGCCCCGGTCCTATTCCCAGTTCTGCCATCAGTCTGTTTTGCTTTCGTTTGCCTGCGATGAACACAGCAATCAGCAGGCTGATGGTTGCACCGGAACCCCCAAGATACACAAAGGAATCAAAGAAGGATTTCGTTACAATGTGAACTGCTTCCTTGTTGGCTGCCACAGCGTCCATGTTGGCCTGCAGTATGGGCAGCATCAGAGGTTCAATAACCGATCCGATAATGTTGGATCCGTGCAGTCCGAAGAACCAGAGAATATGGTTCATGAAAGCAATCAGAATGGCCGCGCCCAGAGAGTCTGTCATATTCTGCAGCGGAGCGCCCAAGTAGCGATTGAAGACAGAAATGACGTCCGAACCCGATATTGCGCCGAATACTGCGTAAAATGTCCCGAACAATCCCAGTACAATCAATGTTGGAAATAGCGCTGCAAAGGATTTCGATACCGCCGGAGGAACGTTTTCCGGCATTTTGATGACAAGCTTTTCTGATCTTGTAAGCCGCACATACACTTCTGTAGAGATAATGGCAACCAAGATGGCAATAAACATTCCCTGGGAATTCACAAAGATGGAATTGATATACCCGTACCCCGAAATGCTTACACCTGCCTCATTGGTTAGGGTGGCCGTTTGGGGCAGCAGTACTGTGAAACATGCTAATCCAAGAATGCCTGCATTGAGAGCATCCACCTTGTAGGATTCGGCCAGGTGATACGCCACTGAAAACGCCAGCATAAGGGAAATGATTGTCATTGTTCCCCAAAAAACACTGCCACCCATGTTTGTCCACGCAGGGGTAAATATGCGATCCATAAGGGCTGTGTATCCGGGAATAGGGGCGTTATTGATGAGTACTGCAAAGGAACCTGCAATAACAAAAGGCATCGTAACCGCAAAGGCATCACGGACGGCAACCATATGCCGCTGGGATCCGAACCGTGCCGCTACCGGCACCAAGTATTTTTCCAGAAAAGCAATCATCCTAAACCTCCTGATTTACCATACATGATCCATCACTATTTTTTTCAATCATCGAAATCGCCTGCATTAACACCGCATCTCCATTGATTGTGCCGTAATGAATCGAATCAATCACCTGAACGGGAATGCCGTGTTCCGACATGATTTCCTTCATTCTGCCTAGTAAAAATCGTACCTGAGGCCCTAAGAGAACCGCTTGAACATTTGTTTCCCTCTTCGCATCGGACTCTCCAACAGCAAAAATATCGGCCTCGATGTTTTTAAGTGCTGCTGCTGCCTTCATTTTGCTGACGAGCAGGGATGTAGACATACCCGCACAGCAAACTAACATGATTCGATTCATTTTAACACCCCTTTTCAACATGGTATGCCTCTAACATGCGCAGCGCCCCTTCCAGAGGCCCTGCATCGGGCAAGTGACAATTAAGACTTGGATATTTTTGATGCGCTGCAGATTCAAAACGCGTGCGATAGTAGGTCGACTTAACAAGAACGCTTCCCCCATAACACAAGGGGAATGTATCATTTCCGATTCGGCTCACCAGTGCGTCCGTTAAATCCACCAGCCCAGCAATTCCTCTGCAAACGATTTCCTTCGCCACACAGTCACCAGATTCCGCTGCTGCTAAAACTGAAGTTGCTAATGAGGCAATACGTTCCTTCCCACCTCCATTCCTATACAGGCATGTCATCATATCCTCCGGTGTTCGGAGCTGATGGACTTCTGCAAGGTACTCTGTCAAGACCGTCTTAGGGCCCCGTCCGTCATATGCTCTTAACACCTGTCTAATGGCCTCTGTTCCCAAATACCATCCGCTGCCTTCATCACTGATCAGGTTTCCCCATCCGCCAACACGAATCTGCTCATGCCCGTGTACGCCAAGAGCAATGGAACCTGTGCCGCAAATAATGATGGCCCCTTTCCTGCCGGAGTTCCCGCCTACCAGGGCCGCGTAAGCATCATTGCAGACAAGGATTTCGCCTGACAATCCTATGTCCTTTAACCACTTGCCCATTCGTACTTCATCTTCAGCGGTGTCGATTCCAGCACCACTGAAGCACGTGCCGCCTATATCGTGAACACCAATTCCCGCCTGACAGGTAATGCTTGAAACTAATGTTTCCAAACGCTGCTGAACCACGTTTTCTGACAGGTTGTTTGCGTTTGTTGCGCCGGTTTCAGCATAAAAGCGTTGTCCGCTTCTTGTGTTGGCCAATATCGCTTGGGTACCGCTGCCTCCGCCATCTACTCCCAGTAACCAGGTGTCTTTAACCATGAATCAGCGTATCCTCAAACAATGTCATCATGCCCATGGCCGCGATTTCTTCATCTGCTCCATCGATGTAAAGCGTTACCTGGTCTCCTTGAACTGCTCCTAAGCTTAGAATGCTGATCAGGCTTTTTGCATTGACTCGACGTTCTGATTTTTCAATGTCTATGGTCGAGTCATACCCGCGGGCAACGAAAACCACTTGGCTTGCTGGTCGGGCATGCAGACCTGCCGCTCCCTTTACGATGAGTTCTAATTTCTTCACGCAATCCCTCCTTCACAGATTAACTATGCACAATTCATGCCAAACATCCTCTGGAAACCACCACGCTTTTTTTACATGACCAGCAGTGATTTTGGAAGGCTCTCCGGCATTCTTTGTACTTATGTATAAAATTAAAATGTGTGCAAAGCACACACCTCATCGGCCGCACGCTTTTGCACACATTTTGCACACTGCACACTTTACACATTGTCACCATTCTCGATAATCATCCGGCATAAATGAGCGATTTCTTCTTTCTCTATCACGATACCGTATGATCCGGCAAATACTGCAACACGGTCTCTAATCAAAGTAAACAGCATTCTATTGGTTTCTATGAAGGCATCCACCATGTCGAAGGGAATAACACCCTCCCTCTTAAGTCGCCTGTCTGTCAGAAAACAAACATGGAGCAGCATCCCTGTGAAGACCTCCTCCGATATTTGGCGGTTGGCTTCGGATAGTATTCCCCGCAGAAGTCTTCCCACGTTCAGGACAAGGTCATCAGCATCGCAGGTTACAATATGCTCCTTCAGTGATTTAGAAATGCTGCGGTATAAGCTTTCTTTTCTAACAATGCTTAATAATGCTTCTTTTCCTTCCCCTGACAAATACGAAACCGCGGATATAAAGGGAATATTCTCGAATTTTACACTGACAGTACCAATAATTGCGATGATATCATGGGCCTCGCCATACCTTACAAGCCGCGAATGAAGCTCACTTTTTTCCATGGCCGTAATGGTCTTAACACGGATTTCGTCCGCGAACCCTTCACACTTAAGCATTTGCATCACCATGCTTTGAAGCCGTTCGGCGGCGCCCTCGCCGGTAAAGCACGTGGTTAGAATCAACTTAGGCTTAACGGAATCGTTTTTTTGTTGTGTCTGGTAGCTACAGCGTTCAGCTGCGAGGCTTTCTGCAATATCCTCCAGATCCCTGCCCAGCATCGCTTTCCTGCACCCTTCAATAACGATAAGTGTGCTGGTCAGGTCAATGGTTTTAACCTGTATGCCCGTTTCTTTTTGCACCAGATCGCCAAAATTCGAAAGTGAACCCATATCCACTAGAAAGAGAACCCCTTTACCACGGTTTATGCGCCGAATGGTTTCTTTTGCTTCATCATACATGTCCAAGGCGTTCATGGTCAGGGGCATATCCAGTGAATACGCGTACTCGGCGCCAATCAGTTGATTGGCCACCTGGGCCATGCTGGACGCCGTAGAAACTCCGTGCATGGCAACCAATACGGCCACCTTGGCCTCATCCTCATCCTGGTTCACCTCCAACTGTGCAGCCAGAAACATGGTGATATAGCCTATTTCATCCAGAGTAACCTCCACGCAAAACCGCTCGTCTACAATTTTTGCCAGCTCCATAGCCACAAGAAATTCATTGGGGTACGAGACGCGGATCACGTTAAGCTTTGGATGAAAAATTCTGCCCCCGCCTCGCATACGTTCAATTGACCCGTTCAGATGAAGGGCCAGGGCAAAACGGATTTTGTCATCGTATTGCCTACCCAGGCGTTCTCCCGCAAGATGAAGCATCTCTGCGGCCAGATCAATCACATCTGGGGCCAGGATTTTCTCCAGCTCGCAGCGTATTTGCTGCGCCGGAAGATCGACAAGGTATTTTTGAAAATGCCGGTCAATATCGATGTCCAGAATTTGTCGGATTTCGTCATCGTCTACCCCTGAATCCCGCAACTGGCTAAGTTTCTTCTCAATCCGGTCATAAAAGAAACCACTTCCCTCATCCGGCCATTCCAGGGTCAGGGCTTCTTCCTCGAAGCTGAACTTAAACAAATCATCGTGACTTTTCAACAGGTGATCGATGGTTTCTCGGTGATTCTTAAGATCGATTACCGCCTTCCCAACATGTAACGGAAGATCGCCGTTATTAATTAGAATGTAGTTCCTGTTTTTTGACTTGTAGGCCAGAAATCCCTTGGCACAGGCTAGCTGTATATCGCTTCTAAGCTGTCCGATATTATTGGGGCAGGGGTAAAGCAGCAGGGATATTAACGCATGACGGGTGATGTAGAGGGATTTAGAAACCCTTTTCGATTCCTCCCGTATGAATGTACAAACCAGCTCATACCGTTCTTTGAGGGTACGCTCATTAAGCGGCGGCAGTGTAATGACCATGGGAATTCGCCTGGTGAAGGTCTTGAGTAAAAATGAGGCCGGATCTTCAGTAGTGGCTGCAATTATCTGAACCTCCGCCGTCTGTAGATTCTCCGAATCTCCCAAGCGTCTGAAATGCCCCTTATCTATGAACGTAAACAGCATTTCCTGCCCTTGATGAGAGAGCCTGTGAACCTCATCTAAAAAAAGAACCCCTGTGTCCGCCTTTTTCAGCAGGCCTTCCTTATCCTGTTCCGCCCCTGTGTAGGCGCCTTTCTTTACGCCGAATATTTGTGCCACCAACAGCTGAGGATTTTCAGCATAGTCTGCACAGTTAAACTTAACGAAGGGAGACTTATCCTTAACCATCTCACCTTCCTTGGCATAGCGGTACATCAATTCGGCGAACATCGATTTTCCTACGCCGGTTTCCCCTAAAATCAGGGTGTGAAGCCCTCTTGGGGGATACATAATGGCAGCCTTCGCCTGCTGAACGGCCACACTCAGCGTATCCTTCGCCCCTATGATAAGTTCCAGTGCAGCAAACTCATTTTTATCACCCTGCTGGACAGGGCAGGACTCTTCCGACTCGTTTATCCCACACCCCACCATGAACAGCACAGGACGGCCCGGGAGCTTGGTCAGCACACCCTTACATTCCAGTTGATTGAGATACCGGCTGACCGTTGATCGGTCGATACCGAGCTCCTGTGACAGTTTAGCCGCATCAAAGGATTTCCAACTGTCAGCATCAGCGCTTTGCAAGCTTTTCACTTGTGCCATCAACCATTCTATCCGTGTCATACTGCCTCCATCAAGGGTGTGCTCTATGCTCTGATTATAGTTAAGATCACACCGCAATTCAATGAGCACTTTGTAATTCTTGGAATTAATGCGGCCAACCTCCTATTCCATGATGCATCACGAGATCCACAGACCTTCATACTCTTAGGGGCCCCTTATTCTTTCTGAAGTAAGGGCTATTAATTTAAGAGAAATCCACCGGCTCAACCCGTGGATAAAAAGCTTTAGCTATGGTGGAAAACATAAAAACCCCCTTGTTACAATAAAAAGCGAAGCCAAGGATGCCTTGAGCTTCGCTTTATTGTATATCGTATTCCCCACTATAATGCCAATTATCCCAATCCGACTGGGTTTAAAAAAGCATGATTGAGAGCGGAGCTTTCGATTGAGTCATAAGTACACCTCTATAAAATGAATCGTCCCAGCACTTTTTAATAAGCGCCAGGGACGTTGGTAAACTCTTGTAGTCCTCTGTCAGGGTATTATACGCCTGCTTTTCAGTATCCGTTTTGAGTATCCGGTCTTTATTATTTCCACGACAGATAATATGATACAAGGCTCCAAGATAATTGATCCGAGGTTTTCCAGGCATTGACGTTCTCCTGTTGGTCTACTCAATAAAAAAACGGCAGTTTATAATTCTGCCGTCAATATAGCATATGTAGCCATTAGGTTGATAGGTGGTGCCTGGCCCCCGTTGCCTCCCCTACCTGAAGCAAAGGTTCACTTCCTCTTCAATCAAGGTCTTCGCCACGCCCATGGCCTTGATTATGTTTTCCATCCGGGTATAATTCGCCGTACCCGCCTCAGATTTTTGACGGGCCTTTTCGCATTTGCTAATGATGGAGGAAATGGGCCCCAGGGCTTCTACCAGTTCTTCCTTTGAATAGTTTTTGGCGCTGTCGTCATCGGACATCATCGCTTGCGAAATTCGAAGGGCCCTTATCCTATTTTTAAGAAGAGTGTGCTGCGAAGATCCTTGCTCGAATTTGGGTTGGATGCTTTCACAGCTGTCGATGATGGAGGATACCAGAATCTGCGCCTTTTGTAATTCTTCCTGTTTAAAATCAGCTTTCATAGCTCACCTCTATCTGTAGCACCTAGGGGTCAGGCACTACTTATCCACTTATTCAGCAGTGTTTTTACCTGCACCCTTATTGCCACGTCACCCATTGCTGAATTTGTCTGCTTCGATACTGCCGCGGTACTAAGCTCCAACCGGTCTGCAACTTCGCGCTGAGTTATGACCGTATGCTCTTGCACAATGAGCATTAATACCTTTCTGGCATCTGTAAACCTGCGAACGCGACTTCTTCCTGTCAGCTCAGTAGCGCCTAGGGGTCAGGCACTACTTATCCACTTATTCAGCAGTGTTTTTACCTGCACCCTTATTGCCACGTCACCCATTGCTGAATTTGTCTGCTTCGATACTGCCGCGGTACTAAGCTCCAACCGGTCTGCAACTTCGCGCTGAGTTATGACCGTATGCTCTTGCACAATGAGCATTAATACCTTTCTGGCATCTGTAAACCTGCGAACGCGACTTCTTCCTGTCAGCTCAGTGATTGTTATGCCGTGAAATTCGGCGACCGTTTCAATCAGCTCGCTTAAGGTCTTTCTAATCATTTTCTTATCCGATTTTTCCGGCTGATGATCCTTTGTTCCCTCTTCAAGCTCACCTGGTTTTAATGTACCGATTGTTTCCTCATCCTCGTCCATGTAATCCAGATAGCGATGGACGGCGTTTGCTTGCTTCTCTGAAAACAAGCTCAGTGGAAACTGGATATCCGTAAGACCCTTGTTGTTCTGATGGATGTAGTCCTGATGGCTGCTCCACCGATAGTTCAGACCCTCTTCAAGCTTAATACGAACAGGATTCTGGTGGATATACCGGATCAGCATCAATAGGTAGCTATCTTTATTGCAGTGTATCGCCTTATACCGCTGCTCAAATACATGGCCGGTTCTTTTGTTTGTTCGGTTGTACAACTGAGTGTAATTCTGCTGAATTCCCTGCATGATTTTACTCAAGGGAACACTGCCAACTTCAATGATCATATGGGCATGATTGGATAGGATTACCCAGCCGTATAGCTTGAAATCATACCGTTTTTTGTAGTCCTCTATCAGGGTTTTATACGCCTGCTTTTCTGTATCCGTTTTGAATATCCAGTCCTTATTATTTCCACGGCAGATAACATGATACAAGGCTCCTGGATAATTAATCCGAGGTTTTCTTGGCATTGGCGTTCTCCTGTTAGTCTACTCAAATCAGGACCACCCGTCTAACGGGTGGTTTGCTTAGCCCTATAAGGGCCTACT
>CAZYQI010000046.1:0-19277 GCA_964649745.1 uncultured Peptostreptococcaceae bacterium
AAAGCTGGTGCTAATGTTTTGGCTATTTTGGGACATAATCAAAAATGCTTGACAGATTTGTCCTGTAAAACACGTAAAACATCAGCCACGGAAAGATTCGTCTCCCTCCGGGAGGGAGATGTCACGGAGTGACAGAGGGAGCATGCGTGTTTAACGTCTCACATTCTCCTTCCGTCAGCTTCGCTGCCACCTTCCTCCCGGAGGAAGGCAATTAATCATCCGTGAAAATCCGTGTTATCCGTGGCTAAAGGTTTTCTTTATTTAAGTATCTTATCCCGTATCTCCTGTGGCACCAGCCGCCCGCCGGTTGCCCATACCAGGCTGCAAAGAGCATCAGGTCGCTTGAACGGCCCGATAAAGCTGGCTGCGGCAGAGGGTTCGATGAAAAGTCCTTCGGCATTGTACAACTGCCTGGTCCAGGGATTCAGCCGCTCATCCGACACCGTAAGAACTCCGGATATCAAATGCTCAATGATCTTGCCCGCGAACTTCGATGCCCTGCCTACCGCAAGTCCATCGGCATCCGTGCGATTGTCCAGTCCGAAATCCTGTACCGACACCCGGTCGTGCTCTCCGGTCATCAGGCCAATCAACATGCAGGGAGCGTGAGTGGGCTCCACCAGCCAACACCTGACAGCATCGCCAAAGATATGCTTCAGTCCGAAGGCAATCCCCCCGGGGGCTCCGCCCACCCCGCAGGGCAGGTACACGTCCATGGGTTTCTCCATAGTCGGCACGAGATCCATTCCCTCAAGCTGTCCCTTAAGGCGTAGGGCCGCAACGCTGTATCCCATAAACAGATCCATGGAATTTTCATCATCTACAAAGTGGGCCTTGGAATTCGCCATTGCCTGTTTGCGCCCCTCTTCCACCGCCTTGGAGTAATCTTCTTTATACTCTACAACCGTCACCCCATTGGTGCGAAGCATCTCTTTCTTCCACTGTTTGGCGTCGGCAGACATATGAACCGTTACATTGAAACCAAGCTTTGCACTGATCATTCCAATACTAAGTCCCAGATTTCCGGTGGAACCTACCACCACTTCCCATTGTCCAAAGGCGTCACGGTAGCTCTTATCCGCCAACAGGGAATAATCCATATCCGGTGTAAAGCCCCGCTCTCTACAGGCAATGGTTTCCGCCAGCTTCAGTATTTCATAAATGCCGCCCCTAGCCTTTACCGAACCGGCGATAGGCAGATCACTGTCCAGCTTTATGAGGAGCTTTCCGGAGTAGCCCATGGCCGAAGCCATTTGCGGAATCTCGCTAAGCTCGGATTCAATTAGCCCCTTCGCCGATTCCGTCTCAGGGAATAGTCTTCGTATTAGCGGTCTGAATCGCTCCAAACGCCGCGCCGCATCCTGTATTTCATCCATCCCGTAGGGCAAAACTGACAGCGCCCCCTGTGCCGGACGAAGGTTATCGGATTGCCAGACAACTTCACGATATGAAAGGATGTCCTCCAGCTGCGGATATTCCTCCAGCCACTGTTCAAGCGCCTTATCACGTATCTGCATTATACACCTCCGCTTTTTCTGCATTGTACCTGTACTCATCATAAAACTCAGCGAATCGGGTGTCAACGTCAGTCATACTTGTCAAACGTCCCGGAATATGATAAATCTAATAACAGGTCAGGCATACGCGCCTGCAGGACAACTCAGTGAATCAGATACCGGAGGCTCCATGAATCAAACGAAATTGATCCCCTTCCTCGACACCATGGGAATGGCGCTCATAGACGGCATGAACATCAATCTTAAGCAGGACACGATCACCTTGTGGCTGAAGCCCGAAACAACCGGCCTCTCAAGCCCCATCGAAATAACCTTTGAAGAAGTATCCGCTTTTTATTATCTTGACGAACACCGCCAGGCTCAGCCTATTCTGAACCATCCCAAAGGACAGGTTAGCGCCATCTCATTCTACAGCGAAGGTTTTGGGCAATTTGCAGCCATTGAGGTGATCGACGGAATTGAAAGTGCACCTTTTGCGGTTTCATACCCCAATTTTATCATCTCCATGATGGATCGCTCTCTACTGATAGAAGCCAGAACCGTTAAGATCAATGGGCAAACGTACCGAGTGGGATACCCCAAGAACTGACACATTAAAAGGGACACGTAAAAGGAGGATGATTATGAGCTCGCAAATCACCTTTACCGTTAAAGACATGGGAATGTTTGTGCTATGGGCCGGAACAACCGCCGCGGTCTGGTATCTTGTTCTGATTTTCCATAAGGTGTTTAAAACCCTTTCAGAGGTCAACCAACTGATTGAAAGAAATCGTGAACAGGTGGATGCCACCCTCCACGAGGTACCTCTCATCACTAAGAATGTTCAGGAAATAACCACCGAAGTATCCCACGCATCGCAAGTTTTCAGACCCACCGTAGAAAATCTGGCCGAAACCTCTGATGCGGTTACCCAGGCCATCCGAGATAACCAGAGCATCACGGAAATCCTGATCTCCTTCTTCCACATTTTGAATACGGTTAAACGCCTTTTGGATAAACTGAACACCAAGATTACTGACTGATGATTTACAACAGCCCTTCACGAGAAGGGCTCTTTTTTTCCTCTATTATTGTAACTTGCTCCCATTATTTTGTCGAATATTGTCGAAAAATGATTATATATAACGTCATACATTTTTGCCCATTTCCCAATTAAATACTTAACCCTCAAAAATCATTTTTGGACTTTTCCACTCAAAGCATTCATAAATCAGCTTTTTATAAAATGTGTTTGAAATTTTATAATAAACGATTGACAATAATAGCCACCCTTGCTATTATTAACTTAAGCGAAATTTGTCGGATTTTGACTACAGGAGGCTAATTATGAAATCAACAGGTATTGTAAGAAAAGTGGATGAATTGGGTCGTGTTGTAATCCCAATTGAACTGAGAAGAACCCTTAGCATCGGTGAAAAGGATGCTCTTGAAATCTTTGTTGAAGCAGACACTATCATCCTTAAGAAATACGAACCCGCATGTATCTTCTGCGGTCAGGCAAAAGGCGTTAAAAACCTGAAGGGCAAGAATATCTGCCCCGAGTGCCTGGACGAAATGGCAAATATGTAAGTAATCAAAAGCCTGCGTTTCTTCAAAGAAGCGCAGGCTTTTTTCATTCTCTGTTCAGCAGGGTTTGATAAATTTCATTTCGGCTTTTTCCTGTTTCCTTTGCCAGCACCCTGGCAATTTCTTTTTTTGACAAGCCTTCTTCAACGAGCTCGTTTAAGCGGCTTTCCGCATCAACCTCCGGCTTATTCCAGCCCGGGGTTCCTTCAAAGAGGAGAACCAGCTCCCCCTTTACCGGGCTCCCCGCCAGTCGGT
This sequence comes from uncultured Peptostreptococcaceae bacterium, assembly GCA_964649745.1. Taxonomy (GTDB): domain Bacteria; phylum Bacillota; class Clostridia; order Peptostreptococcales; family Acidaminobacteraceae; genus CAZEHS01. The sequence goes on from CAZYQI010000046.1 coordinate 3,339, forward strand.
CTATCAGTTCGGTCAGGCTGCCGCGCAGATACTCTTCATACCGCTTGGTTATTTCTCTTGCCAGCACCACCGGGCGCTCTCCCCCTGCTTCCAGCAAGTCCTTAAGGGTTCCTTCAATGCGGTGGGGGGATTCATAGAGAATAACCGTGCCTTCCTGACTCAGCATGGCATCCATCTGTTCTTTCCTTCGTGCCCCCTGGCGCTCCGGAAATCCCCAAAATGTGAACCGATCCGTCCGCAGCCCGGAGGCCACCAGAGCCGTTACAGATGCCGTGGGTCCTGGAAGGACCACCACCGGCAGGTTTGCCTCCAGACATAAGCGGAGAATATCCGCCCCCGGGTCTGAAATTCCCGGCATGCCCGCGTCGCTGACCAGAGCAATGGCCTTTCCCCCCCGGATCTCTTCAACAATTTCAGGACCTCTTTTTTTTAGGTTATGCTCATGATAACTGATAAGCTTTTTTTTAATTCCATAATGATTCAGCAGCTTGATGCTGTGGCGGGTGTCCTCCGCCGCTACCGCATCTGCCAGGGCCAGACACTTCAGAACCCTTAAGGTGATGTCCTCCAGATTTCCGATAGGGGTGGGACAGATGTAAAGCCCCGGTTCCAGAAAATCATCGTTTGTCAAAGACATCGATACATTCCAGTCGATATATGTCATAGATTTCCTCCCTATAGGTATTGTCACTGTTATACACGACCAAGGGGGGCATAAAACGCAGCTCCGAACCGCCTCCCTTAACGCATTTGAGAAGAAACATAGTGGGTGTGGTATCCGGCTTTGGTTGTACAAACCGTATCACCTTGGGCTCCAACCGATTTGCTCTGCAGGCTGCAATAACGTCTGCCAGCCGATCCGGACGATGCACCAGATAGAAACGACCTCCATTTTGAAGCAGCATTCCCGCTGTTTCAGCCACCTCGTTAAAGGTACAGTGAACCTCATGTCGGGACCCGGTCTTCAGATCCCCGTGATTGTGTATTCCCGCCCCTCTGGCCACATAAGGGGGATTCGACACCACCACCTGAGCAGACCCCGCTTTAAGGTGCTTTTTGGCGTTCAGGAACGAGTCCGTAATGATCTCTATCCGCTCCTCAAGACGGTTAAGCCTCACACTGCGCTGAGCCATGTCGCCCACCTCGGGCTGGATTTCAAATCCAAAGATCCTGCCTGCATCGGATTTCCCGGCGACCAGGAGCGGTATGACGCCCGTGCCGGTTCCCAGATCCACCACCGTGTCCCCTTTGCGAACCTCGCAGAAATTGCTGACTAATACCGCATCGATTCCAAAGCAAAAGCCCTTGGGGTTCTGAATGATCCGAAGCCCGCCCAGCTGAAGATCATCGATGCGCTCCCCTTCTTGTAATATTTCTTCCATACAAACCCCCGATATAATAGCCACGGATAACACGGATTACCTAATCAACGTTCTCCCTCCGTGTAAATCCGTGTCTCTCCGTGGCAAATGTCTTTCTCTTGCCTATAAAAAAGCGGCCGGGGACTTCCCCCAGCCGCCCGGTATGCTTAAACTTCTGTTTCCTCGTCTTCTTCCGGTTCTTCCTTATGCTTGCCCATTCGGGTGATTTCCGCGCTTTTATAGAAGCGGATCTCTTCGCCGAGAACCAGATCCTGCCCCGGTGTGCCGTCCTTAATGACCATCTTTACCTTGACCCGTTCCTGAATAATCTGAGGTTCCAGCACCAGAGCCAGGCCGTCAGGGGTTTGTATCTTCTCTCCATGTTTGGGAAGGGTTCGGATCAGATAGCGATATCCGTCATGCTCATACTTGAGACAGCACATAAGTCTGCCGCAAATACCCGATATCTTCGTAGGATTCAGAGACAGGCTCTGATCCTTTGCCATCTTGATGGAAACCGGTGTGAATTCCCCAAGCCAGTTGGCGCAGCAAAGTCCCTGGCCGCAGGGTCCGATGCCGTTGAGCATCTTGGCTTCGTCCCGTACCCCAATCTGCCGGAGCTCGATTCGGGTTCTGAAAACCGCCGCCAAATCCTTGACCAGTTCACGGAAATCCACTCTGCCTTCCGCCGTGAAATAGAAAATGATCTTATTGTTGTCAAAGGTGTATTCCACATCAATAAGCTTCATGCCCAAGTCGTGCTTTTCTATCTTTTTAAGACAGGTGTCCATGGCTTCCGCTTCTTTGATGCGGTTCTGTTCATTGTGGGTATCGTCTTCGGCTGTAGCAACCCTCAACACCTTTTTAAGCGGTGGGATGATTTCCGATTCCGGTACCATTTTCGGTCCTACCACCACGCTGCCATACTCAACACCTCTGGCAGTCTCCACAATCACGCTGTCGCCCTTTTCTATCGTAATCTGATCGGGATCGAAATAATAAACCTTGCCGGCCTTCTTGAACCGAACGCCAATAACCTCAACCATAATAATCCTCCTGCATCTTCAGCAGCATCACATCTATGACAATGCGTTCGTTGGCCTGTTCCCGGAGTGCTCTAAGCGCATCCTCCACATGTTTTCCCATCTTGGCAACCCGCTTCACCTCACCGACATCTCCCTTTCCCGATGCCTCTGTCAATCCTTCGTGAAGGGCCCGCATTAACCATACCAGGGCCTGTTCCCAGTCCATGGTTTTTTCATAACGATCCGCCAGCTCAAACATCCGGCTGCTGTTACGTTGAGACAAACAGTCCAGCCATTCCCTGACTAAAATTTCTGCTTCTCCAACTGCTTCAGAATTCATACCCTGCAGGGCTCCGGACATGGAACCCCCGGACAGAAGCGCCAGATGCTCTGCGCGGACCCTATCAACATTATAGTGATTCACAAGGTAACTTGCAATCCCACCCTTGTCAAGGCTCTGGAAGCGCAGCACCTGACAGCGGGAAAGTATCGTCGGGAGCATTCGGTTGAAATTCGTCGCGATAAGGAACAGCACCACTCCCGGAGCAGGTTCTTCCAGTGTTTTAAGCAGTCTGTTCTGTGCACTGGGAGTCATGGTGTCCGCATCTTCAATGATGCCCACCTTCGCAGCTCCCGCAAAGGGCTTCATCCGCAGAAATTCTTGAAACTCCTCTACCTGAGCGTTCTTGATACTCCCTTCATCCGGTTTCAAAATCATGATATCCGGATGATTGTCTGTCTTTAACCGCGTACATCCCGGGCAGGTGCCACAGGGTTTATTCTCTCCTTCGCAGAAGAGGTGCGCCGCAATCCAGACTGCCATGCTGGATTTGCCTATTCCTTCAGGTCCATCGAAGAGATATCCATGGCTGAGTCGGTTCTGCTCCAACGCCACACTGAGCATCCTTCGGATATTCTCATGTCCCAGCCACTCTAAGGGATAATTCATTCTCCGGCTCCTTCGTAGTCTGTTAAAAGAATCCTAGTGGCTTCCCATACCCTGCTGTGAATCTGGTCTACATCCAGAAGCCGACCGGACTCCACCGCAGAAACTCGGATCCATCTCTCCAGTCCACACAACTCAACAGCGGTCCGGTAAGCCTTTTCCAGGTGCTCCTGATCCCTTTCATGGATATCCTTGGTGTCCGTCCCATCCATCTTGCTGGTCCTATCTACCATCCACTGCCTTGAAACAGCCGGAGGCACATCCAGAAAAACGACCCCGTCGGGTTTTGGCAGGCCAAACATCACATATTCAAACTCATTCAGCCACTTGAAGAATGCCAGCCTTGCGTCCACATCCTCTATCTTGGCCCCCTGATGCACCATATTGCTCGTCGTGTAGCGGTCTGCAATAATAACGACTCCACTTTCATAATCCGCTTTCCATTCCTTTGTAAAAGAAGCAAATCTGTCCACCGTATAAAATACAGAGGCCGCATAGGGATTGACTGATTCCGGGCTGTTGCCGAACTCGCCCCCCAGATACATTTTGATTAATGAGGACGACGGGCTGTCATAATTGGGGAAGGTGATACGCCTGGCAGGAATTCCTTCCAAATTCAACCGTTCCACCAGCTTGAAGGATTGTGTCGCTTTACCGCTGCCATCCCCGCCTTCGATTATAATGAGCTTTCCCTTATTCATGCACATTCACCACCTGTATCGTTTCGTTCCAATGCCCCCGAAGACCAATGACGGATATTCCTTCTGCTCTGCAGCATTTCAGATAATCCACAATCTCTGCCGTGACCCTCTCCCCGGGCATCAGCACCGGTATTCCCGGAGGATACGGAGTGATCATAACCCCTGCGATATGACCGGCGCAGTCCTCCAGCTTTATCTCGTGTTTCTCTGCCTGTAAGGCTTCGCGCCAACTCATAACAGCTTCCGGAGCCATCGGGGGTACGATTCCCATGAATTCTATGGGGTGCTTTCGGTCTCCGTCTGAAGCCAGGCTCTCAAGAGCATCCCCCAAGGCCTCTACGTCTTCATCTGTATTTCCGATGGATGCGATCCCCAGGGAAAGCCATGCTGTCGATAGCTCCATCTGTATTCCATAGTCTTTCCGAAGGGCTTCGGATAACTCTGCTCCTGAGATACCCATCCCGCAGGGATTAAGAATGATCTTTGTCAGATCCAGAGCATGGACGCCACCCTTGCCCACCAACTCCTTACCAGGAACCAAAAGTCCTGGTATTCCCTCCACCCTTTTCCGGAAAGCGCCCAGTGCGCGAAGGGTCCGTGTCATTTCATCCGCTCCGGAGGTCGAGGCAATGGATATCGCCTGATCCAGTGACTGCATCAGGAGGTAGGATGGGCTGCTGGTCTGAACCATTCTCAGCATCCAGCGAAGTTTTTCCCGATCCACTCTTTCTCTCCCTATATGAAGTATGGCACTTTGGGTCAATGCAGGCAGGGTTTTGTGGGTGCTTTGAACACAAACGTCTGCCCCGACATCCAGTGCCGACACCGGCAGCTCCGGGGACAATCTGAGATGGGCCCCGTGGGCTTCATCTACCAACAGCAACACCCCGTGTGCCCTGCAGACTTCTGCGATACCCTTGATGTCGCTGCATATGCCAAAATAGGTAGGATACGTGATGACAACCGCCTTGGTCTCAGGAAAACGAATCAGGGCGGCCTCCACATCCTCTTTCTTTATTCCCAAATTCAGCAGGGTATGAGGATCGTACTGCGGAACCAGCCAGCGAAGCCTTGCCTGCCCCAGGAAGGCCCCATGGTAAGCGCTCTGATGGCAGTCCCGTGCCATAAGCAGGGTATCCCCCGGTTCTGTGGCAGCCAATATCATGGCCAATACTCCGGAGGTAGTGCCATTGACCAGGAAAAAGCTTTCCCGGCTTCCATAAAATTCACTTGCCCGTTCCTGCGCTTCCTTTATGATGCCCTCCGGCTCGTGGAGGTTGTCGGTTCCCGGAATTTCTGTTGTGTCCATCAGAAAATAAGGCTCATGGGGATAGTTTGCAGCCCTCTGAGCCTGTCCGTATTTATGGCCGGGAACGTGAAATGAAATTTTTACCGGCTCCAGCACCTGTTGCAGGTTATTTTTGAATGGATTGCTGTTGAACATCATGACTCCGATCCTCTATCGTTTCACAACCCTTAGCCGTCCCCTGGACTGGGTAATCTCGGCTCGGGCCTTTCTCTTATCCCGTATGACATCCTTGCGTATATCTGCCGCAGTCCGCATCATAATAAATCCTGCGGGAAGCATGACAATAAGGATAAGGACAATCTTTACTATTGACATCATATCACCCCCATCTATGGAAATCAAAGCTGACAACGGCATATCGTAAACTTTATAAATAGTGCTATTTAAAAAAAGCTTACCAAAAGCATAGCCCATTGCCAACTCATTTGTTATGCTGTTTAAAACAAGACGATAAGGAGAGAGGACATGCTGGCAAAGAAAATCGCTGCGATAACCCCATCCCTTACCCTGGGCATCAGCACCAAGGTAAATGAAATGAAAAAACAGGGCATTTCCATCATCAATCTCAGTATTGGAGAACCTGATTTCCACACCCCTGTGGCGGCAAAAGCCGGTGGAATAAAAGCAATTGAGGCCAATAAGACACGCTATGACGCAGCTTCCGGTCTTCACGAACTCAGGGTAGCCATCTGTGAAAAGCTTTCTGTCGAAAACGGACTGGAGTACACACCCCAGGATATCGTCGTTACCAGCGGTGCCAAACACGCCATCACCAACGCGCTGATTGCCATCACCGATCCCGGCGATGAAATTCTGATTCCAAAGCCCTACTGGGTCAGCTATCCCGAGATGGTCAAGCTCACCGGAGGCACGCCGGTTTTCGTTGACACCCAGCTGACAAACAATTTCAAAATGACGGTCACCGAGCTGAAGGGTGCCATCACTGAACATACCAAGGCACTGATCCTGACCAATCCCTCAAATCCTACCGGTGCCATCTATTCCAAGGATGAACTGACTGCCATCGCCGAGCTCTGCGTAGCCCACAACATCTGCATCATCGCCGATGAAATTTATGAGCGCATCTGCTATCTGAACAGCTTCACCAGCATCGCTTCTCTTTCCGACGAGGTGAAGAAGAACACCATCATCATCAACGGCATGGCCAAATCAGCAGCCATGACCGGCTGGCGCATCGGGTACACCGCCTCTTCCAAGGAGCTGGCCGCAGCCATGGGAATGCTTCAGGGACATCTGGTAAGCCACCCGTCCACTATTTCACAGTATGCGGCACTCCATGCTCTGACCGACAGCGCCGATGAAATGAAACTTATGGTTGACACATACCGAAACCGACGGGATGAAATCGTCACTCTTCTTTCTGAAATTCAGGGCCTTCGAATCGTTCAGCCGGACGGAGCCTTCTATATCTTCATGGACCTTTCGCCCATAAAGGAAAAGCTCCCTCACGGTGACAGCTTCTCTGTGGAACTGTGCAACCGTCTTCTGGATGAGTGTCAGGTGGCCTTCGTTCCCGGTGTGGCCTTTGGCATGGATGATTTCATCCGCATGTCCTATGCAACGGATATGGATTCCATCAAGGAAGGCCTGAGACGGTTGAAGGAATTCTATTTAAACGTGCTTAACGGTTAACAACAAAAATATCCCGCCGCAAACTAAACGAGGGAGAGATTGCCGCGCCTACGGCTCGCAATGACAGGCTTTGTCATGACGCGAAACCGTGGGACGCGGTGATCTCTCCCTTTCTTTTTTGTCTTTGATCGCCACTTAGCGCCGGACGCTTAACGCATTATCCTATTTTTTCAAGTCCGCCCATGTATGGCTTAAGAGCCTCTGGAATTGTAACAGAACCGTCAGCATTCTGATAATTTTCCAGAATGGCCGCCATGGTTCTTCCAACAGCAAGGCCTGAACCATTCAATGTATGCACATGCTGAACCTTCTTGCTCTCGTCACGGTACCGTATGTTGGCCCTTCGCGCCTGGTAGTCCTCGAAGTTGCTGCAGGATGAAATTTCTAGGTACCGGTTGTAGCTTGGCATCCACACCTCGATATCATAGGTCTTAGCCGAGCTGAAGCCCAGATCGCCCCCGCAGAGCTGTACAACCCGGTAGGGTATTTCAAGACGTTTGAGTACTTCCTCTGCCGCCAACAGCAGACTCTCCAGCTCTTCATAAGAAGTTTCCGGTTTTGTGAACTTAACCAGCTCCACCTTGTTGAACTGATGCTGGCGGATCAGACCCCGGGTATCTCGCCCGGCGGAACCGGCCTCTTTACGAAAGCAGGGTGTAAATGCCGTGTGGTACATCGGAAGCACTGTTTCTTCCAATATCTCATTCATATAGAGGTTGGTCACCGGCACCTCCGCCGTGGGGATAAGGAAGAAATCCTTCGCCGGTACCCAAAACATATCCTCCTCGAATTTAGGAAGCTGTCCTGTGCCTGTCATGGCCTCGCGGTTCACCATCAGGGGCGGAAAGATCTCCGTATAGCCGTGCTCCTCTGTGTGAAGGTTCAGCATGAAGTTAATAATGGCACGCTCAAGGCGGGCACCGGCGCCCTTCAGAACAGTGAACCGGGTACCTGCAATCTTGCCGGCCCGTTCAAAATCCAGAATATCGTTGTCTGTGCCGATGTCCCAATGGGCCTTTAGCTCAAAATCAAAGGTCCTCGGGGTTCCCCAGGTGCGGTAGACCAGGTTCTCCGCATCGGTTTCGCCAACCGGAGTCGACGGATGGGGTGTATTGGGGATGTTGAGAAGTCGTGTCCGAATTTCTTCATCGATGCCGGCCACTTCATCGTCAAGAGCTTTGACCTCGTCCCCCAGCTTGCGCATTTCTTCAAAAATGGGCTCAACATCCTTGCCCTCTTTTTTCAACCTGGGCACATCCTTTGAAACCAGCTTCTGCTGATTTTTCATCTGCTCTACCTTTTGCAGGATCTCCCGACGCTTCTCATCAAGAGCCAACACGCTGTCCACATCATACTCACCGCTGCGCAGCTTAAGCCTGTCTTTCACTTCCTGAATGTCCGTTCTCAATCGTCTGATATCCAGCATGTTTTCGCCCTCCCGGTCTCAAAAAATAAACAGACTTCCGCGCCCTCAAAGGACGGGAAGTTCCCGCGTTGCCACCTTTATTGATTCCAATGGAATCCACTCTCACAGCACGTTATCGGATGCCAACCGCCCGTATTTTCCGGGAAGCTCAGGGGCGGATTCGAAAAAGGACTCTTATCGGCTTTCACCTTGCGCCGACTCTCTGGATAGATTCCTAAACCTACTGACCCCGTCAAAGCTCATATTAATTTTTACCATTATAACACAACGGTCCGGAAATCATCAAGATTATGCATCACCCTGGGTTTTCAGACCTGATCCTTCAGGAGATTGAATACCCGCCTTTCGGCTGTTTCAATCTCCTGTCTTATTTTTTTCTGCGGGCGCTTCAAAACCCTGGCGATTTCCTTAGGCGCCAGGGGTTTATCAATTCCGATTCCGAATCTAAGACTCACCAGCTTCTCTGTTCCACCGTCCAGCTTTCCGCTGGCAATAAGCTCCGTCAGCTTGGATGCGATATGCTCTTTTGTCAGATACAACGATTCTGCCATAGTTATTTCCTCATCTGTCACCGCGACTCTGCTTATGTGTCACCTGCATGATATTGCTCTGTATTAAAAACGCGGGTCTTACATCCTTTTCAACACTGAGTTCTCCAACGTCCCGGCAGAAAAACATCAGAATGCTTTTAATCAGTTCGCGCATCATTCTTTTCCTCCATTCTGCTGTATTGTTCCAGTATGGTCCACGATCTTTCTACAAGGAGATCCCCGGCAGAATTTTCTATCCGGATATCCCCCTGAACTACCGATTGGGACAGCTGGTTCCTGTTCTCTAACAGTTTCTTTAGCTGAAGCACGGTCCCGCGGTTCCCATCGATGAGCCGTATCTTCGGACCTAAGATTTTTTCAAATACCGGTTTCAGAAAAACATAATGGGTGCATCCTAACACCACCGCTGAAAGGTTTTGCTTGTCTACCTCTTTAAGACTGGCAAAAACGGCAGCATCGGCAACCTCGCCTTCCAAAACTCCTGATTCCACCAAGGACACCAGCTCCGGGCAGGGGATAGAAAGGACTCTGCGCCCCGTTCGGAACTGCTCTAAAAGGCTCTGAAACTTTGATTCTTTAAGGGTTAACGCCGTGGCCAGCACCGCTACAACCCCTGTTTCCGTTTGTTCAACAGCTGGCTTCAGCGCGGGTTCCATTCCAATGATGGGAATATCATAACGCTTTCTGAGATCGCTTATGGCCGCACTGGTGGCTGTGTTGCAGGCAACCACGATTGCCTTCACGCCCTTGCCCACCAGATAATCACATATGGTTATGCTCAGTTGTTTCACCTGCTGACGGCTTTTTACGCCGTACGGCGCATGGGCAGAATCCCCAAAATATATCAGATTTTCAGCGGGCATCCATTTTCTTATGTCCCCCAGGACAGAAAGCCCACCTAGCCCACTGTCAAATACCCCTATGGGACGGGTTGATTCCAGATTCATACGCTACCTCTAAATAACAATCGCTCTCTTTACCCATTATAATCTATATTACGCTAATTATATATTATAATAAGATAAGAATCGAGTCCTGCGAAGGAATCGAACACGAATATCCCCAAAAGTTATCAACAGCCTGTGACTAACATTGTGTATAACTTTAAAAAAAGCGACCGTACGGTCAATACGGGTAACCAAACGGAAACTCTCATCTTACGACACATTGGAGCGGAATAATGGACCAAAAACCTGTAAATTGCCTTAAATGCAAGTATTTCTATGTGACATGGGAACCCAAGCACCCTCGCGGATGCCGACTTTACGGGTTTAAAACCCAACTGATGCCCTCTCTGTTGGTTTTTCAATCCACAGGAGCCCCTTGCCCCTCTTTCACCGAAAAGGATGGGAGCGAAAATTAAGGGAGTTTTAAGCCTTTATTACTGCCCATATGATAACATTAGGCTGTACATAAAAATCGAAAGGGTGTGGATTATGGAACAGAATCGCAGCATGACGTGGGTTGCAGTGGCCCTGATCCTTGGGATTTCTCTGATTGCCTCAACTGTGGTATTCACCGGAGGACTCAAGGCAATAAAGAGCGAACGCAACGCCCTTGAAGTAAAGGGATCTGCCAAGGAAGAGATCAAATCAGATTATGCCGTTTGGTCCGGTTCCTTCAGTGCATCCAACGTTGACCTTAAGGTGGCTTATCAGGAGCTTGAGGTCAGCGCTAATCAAGTCAAGACCTTTCTTGTGGATAAAGGCTTTGCCGAAAAAGATCTTACCTTCTCCAGCGTGATGACCACCCCCATGAATACGATCCTTCCCAACGGCATGTACTCCAATGTGATAGAAAGCTATCGCCTGACACAAACAGTGGAGATCCGGTCCGGAGATGTGGATAAGATTGCCGAAGTATCAAGGATATCCACAGAGTTGATCAACCTTGGCGTTACTTTTGAATCCCTGCCGCCTCAATATTTCTTCACCAAGCTGGCTGACAAGAAGATCAATATGATCGAGCTGGCTACCAAGGATGCCAAAGCCCGAGCGGAGGGAATCCTTAAGGCAACCGGCAAAACCACAGGGGACCTGATCTCCGCCTCTGTTGGGGTTTTCCAGATCACCCCGCGCTATTCCAATGAAATCTCCGATTACGGCGTCAACGACACCTCCTCCATCGACAAGGAAATCACCGCAGTTGTGAACTGCAGTTTTGAAGTGAAGTAAGTGGCTCATGAAACAGGAAAGGCGGCACCTCTAAGGTGACCGCCTTTCCTGTTTCTACTATCTCAAAATCAGCGCCATGCTGATATCCATACTCTTCACCGAATGGGTCAGAGCACCTACCGATATGATGTCCACACCGGTCAGGGCAATCGCTCGCACCGTCTCCAACGTTACGCCCCCTGAAGCCTCCAGAATCGCTTTCCCTTTGGCTATGGCCACCGCTTCCCGCATCGCTTCAAGGGACATATTGTCCAGCATGATGATGTCCGCCTTCGCCGAAAGGGCCTCGTTAAGCTGCTCTTTATCCGTGACCTCCACTTCAATGGTCATGGTGTGAGGAATCCGTTGTCTTACGGCATTTACGGCGGCTGTGATGGACCCTGCTGCCGCAATATGATTGTCCTTGATCATCACCGCATCCGAAAGAGAGAAGCGATGATTGAAGGCGCCTCCGGTACGGACGGCATACTTTTCAAGATTCCGCAGCATGGGGGTCGTTTTCCGCGTATCCACAATCCGTACTGGTAGATCTTTCACTGCATCTGCATAAGACCTTGAAGCTGTTGCAATCCCGCTCATCCGCTGCAGCAGGTTCAAAGCGGTGCGTTCAGCCTTTAGAAGGGACGCCGCACTTCCCCTAACCTTAAGAAGTACCACTCCGCGATCCACCCAGTCACCGTCGGTTGCCAGCTGTTCACACTGAAGGGTTGAATCCATTTTTTTAAAAACCCGCACGGCTACCGGAAGCCCCGCAACTACACCGGATGATTTTACGGTAAGGATCGCCTCTGCCTGAACCGATTCGCAGATCAGGGCATCGGTGGTCATATCGGAGAAGGGCATATCCTCTCGAAAGCTGTTTTCAATTATCGTGTCCAGCATCCACTCATGCATGGTCTGCCTCCTGTATGGCATCAATCACATGGCTTCCCAAGGATTCATGGCGGGCCAGCGCCGCCTCCACAATCAGCCTTCCGACAACCAGCATATTCCGAACCTGGACAGATCTGAAGGAGTCAAGTCTTCGATCCTCCAAAGCCTTTTCCAGTACGTTCAGCTCCGCCAAAGCCTCTCTCAGCTCCCTGGATTCCCGGAATATAAAGACCTTCTCTGTCATAATGAGCTGGATTTCATCAATGATCGCCTCCACATTCTCAATTTCCGGAAGAGAGGGCTCCTGAGCACGGACGGCGCCATCCATACCGGACGGGGATGGGGTGCTATTGATGGTTGTCGCAATCCGTTTGGCGAACACAATCGCCTCAAGAAGGGAGTTGCTGGCTAATCGATTCGCTCCGTGCAGGCCCGTACGGGCAACTTCACCACAGGCATAAAGACCCCTCAGGGAGGTTTCACCCTTCACACCGCTTTCAACACCACCCATCATGTAGTGCTCCACCGGGCATATGGGAATATAATCCTTGCTGACATCAATGCCTTCCAACAGGCAGCGCTCATAGATATTTGGGAACCGTTCCCGAAAGTACGTTTGGTCCAGATGCGTCACATCAAGATACACATAAGGCTTGCCTTCCAAAGACATTTCATGGAGAATCGCCCTGGCCACGATATCCCTGGGAGCCAGATCCTTCAACGGATGCTGATGCTCCATAAAGGCTTCCCCCTTGCTGTTGCGAAGGATGCCTCCCTCTCCCCTGACTGCTTCGGAAATCAGAAAGTTTCGATCGTAATTGGGGGAATAGAGAGCCGTAGGATGAAACTGCACGAATTCCATATCCGATATCCGCACTCCTGCACGATAGGCCATGGCGATGCCGTCGCCGGAGGCGATGACCGAATTGGTGGTATGCTGGTAAAGCTGACCGATTCCCCCTGTGGCCAGCACCACAGATCCTGCCAGAAACGCCTTAACTTCGTTTTCGTGCCAGGCAACGATTCCTTTGCATCCATCATCGTTGGTAATGAGATCTATGGCCTGTGAATATTCAAGAATGGTTATATTCGGGCGGGTCTTTACTTCTTCCGAAAGCGCTCTTATGATTTCACGGCCGGTTGCATCCTTTGCATGCAGAATCCGGCTCCGGGAGTGCCCTCCTTCACGGGTATTGACCAATTGCCCCGCATCGTCCCGATCAAACTGAACGCCCAGTTCAATCAAGTGAAGGATATTCTCCCGGCCTTCTTCTACCACAATCTTGACCGCTTCCGGAGCATTGTGATAGCAGCCGGCCGTCAGCGTATCCATCATGTGAAGCTGAAAGTCGTCTTCCTCCATGGCTGCGGCGATCCCCCCCTGAGCAAGGCTGCTGTTGTTCTCAGAAAGAGCGTCCTTGGTTAGAAGCAAGACCCTGATCTCACGGGATAAGTTGAGAGCCGTATACAAACCTGCTATCCCGGAGCCTACGATGATCACATCGAATACCGGCTCCTGACAGTCACTTGCGATGAATCCGCAAAGATATCTGCTCATTAAAGCATCTCCTAACTTAATGACAGCATTCGTTCCAGAGAACGATACGCATCCATCCGCAACGATTCATCCAGATTTATTTCGTGCCGTTCATCACGGAGTGCGAGATAAACATCCTCCAGAGTGGTCTTTTTCATGTTATAACAGATCAGGGCCGGAGAAAGCAGGTGAAACTTCTTCCCTGGATTTTCCTTGCGAAGGGTGTGAAGAATTCCCATCTCCGTTCCGATGATGAACTCACTGGCATCGGAGTTCCTTACTGCTGCAATGATCTGCGATGTGCTTCCAACAAAATCGGCAGCCTGCGCAATCACCGGATTACACTCCGGATGCACCAGCATGGGAGCGCCGGGATGTTTTGCTCTCGCTTCGGCCACTTCTTCAAATTCAATGCGCTCATGGGTGATACAGAAGCCGTCCCAAGGGATAATCTCCACCTCGGGTACCTGTTGTTGCACATAGTGCGCCAGATTCTTATCCGGAACAAACAGGATTTTTTCGGCGCCCAGTCCTTTTACAATTTTAACCGCATTTGAAGACGTGCAGCTCACGTCACAAAGGGCTTTCACTGCGGCTGAGGTATTTACATAGCAAACCACCGGAATGCCGGGATGTGCCTTTTTAAAAGCTTCCAGCAGCGGCGCTGTTATCATATCCGCCATCGGGCACCCAGCCTCAAGAACGGGAAGGATTACCTTCTTTTGGGGAGATAGTATTTTCGCGCTTTCTGCCATAAAATGAACACCGCAGAATATGATCATATCTGCCTCTGTTTCAGCTGCTTCCTGGCTAAGCTTAAGGGAATCTCCCACAATATCTGCAATGTCCTGCACCTCGGGAACCTGATAATTATGGGCCAGGATAACAGCGTTCTTCTCCCGCTTCAGGCGCAGAATTTCTTCTATCATTTCTTTTACTTCCATAAAAATTCTCCTCTCAAAATCTATGCATTTCTATACTATCCGACATTTTTTGCGTCCTTCGTCTCTTTAAACCTTACAATGACACCTACCCGTATGTGTGGATAATCACCATTTATCATATCACAAAAACCCCGAAACAAGTACGATTGTTACGGGGTTAACATGCTCAATCTATTCAAATCACTTATGCGTGCGGTAAAAATTCTCTGCGCTTTTTCTTGAATTGTTTACGTGGATCAGCACTGCCGAAACAGCCGCATCACTATCTCTGTCTATGAATGCATCAACGATGGCTTTATGCTCTCCCAGTGCCTGTTCCAACCGGCCTGCTGACTTAAGGGACTTGCTTCGGGTCGATTTTATGAACATCTGGAAGTCCTTCAGCACGTGCTCCATATAGCGGCTGCGGGTCGCCCGATAGATCGTTTCATGAAAACGACTGTTCAATTCAAAGGTCTTATCCGTGTCCCCTCTGGCTGTATAGAATTCCATCAGCTCATATATTTCCTTCATGGAAGCAATTTCTTCATCAGAAATGCGGCTTACAGACCAGTTGGCCGCAATGCCCTCAATGGCTATGCGGATGGTATAAATATCGGCGATATCCTGTTCCGTTATGCCCTTTACAATTACACCGCGGTTCGGAATACTCTCCACAAGACCGTCCAGCTCCAGCTGCTTAAGCGCTTCTCTGACAGGAGTACGGCTAACCCCCAGCTCTTCTGCAAGTTTTGCTTCAACAATCTTCTCCCCATCTACATAGACATCATTAAGGATATCTTCTCTTACCTTTTCAAATATAATCGTCGTCAACGACTTGTTTTCTTTTTTCTGATCCAGCAAATCCATTAGTTCCTCCATGATCTTCTGCTTGGCGATCACCTGATTCACCTCATTCTAACCCAATAAAACGCTGTATGTCAATGTATCAAGGCCTTCTCTGAATCTCCTGGTTATCCGTGAAATTCTCGCTTTTTTGCAAGATATAATTCATTTATCAGTCATTTTAAGATGTATCTCCCTGTCAAATAGCCCGATATTGCCCTTTGCTTAAAGTCCCTGTGACGTGTCCACGATAATTGCTTTCAAATTTAGTCTTGCTATATTGGATTCCAGAGTTCATGTATACATGATCAAATATAGAAACAAAAACGAAAAAGACACCCTAATGGATGTCTTTTCATTAACCTGGCAACGACCTACTTGAGCAGGCTGCCCAAATCTATGATTTGGTGCAGATCGCTTATGCCTAAGCGGGCTCAACCAATCCAAATCTGCGATTTGGTCATTGCGTTGAAGACAGCGTGGCCTCCCGGGACTTTCCCGGCAATGAACGGCACAACGAAAAAGACACCCAAATGGATGTCTTCTCAGAAACCTGGCGACGACCTACTCTCCCGGGACCCTGCGGTCCAAGTACCATCGGCGCTGGAGAGCTT
>CAZYQI010000047.1:0-18992 GCA_964649745.1 uncultured Peptostreptococcaceae bacterium
ATTCGGCAACAGATTTTTGTTATTTCATCTGTCTACCTTATGGGGAGCATATCAGACGGTTATAGGAACGGCTCTTTGTATCCTCTTATACGGCAACAAGACGGATTGCTCCGGTGAGCAGGCTTGATTCAACATCTACCATACGTTGATTTTGTGAGCCACGGAATACCAACAGCGGATCATGAAGGGCTTTTATAAAGGGGCCGTCGATCAGCAGGTCCGTGTTCCGCAGAAGACCGGCCCAGTCCGGCTGATAATCGGCTTTTTCCTTAAGCTGCTCATAGGTGTACCCGGTGTAGGTGACCACATGGTAGCCCGCTTCCCGGGCTCTGGATGCCAGCTCCCGAAAGCCCTTGGCCTGCTCGAAGGGATCACCGCCGCTGAGGGTGATGCCGTCCAGAAGAGGGTTCTGCCGCATCCGGTCCAGCAGCTCATTGACAGAGATCAGTGTGCCGCCATCCATGGCATGGGTCTGTGGGTTATGGCATCCGGGGCAATTGTGGCGGCACCCCTGAGCAAATACCACGAAGCGTATGCCGGGACCGTCCACAATGGATTCTTCAGTTATGCCTGCAATACGGAGAGTGGTCGTCATAGGGGGTCCTTTTCAAAGATCAATACCCTTAGCCGCAGATGGACGCAGATGAAAGGCAATGGGGTTTGCTGTTAACACTATAAGTCACATGAGGTGGCGTGGTTTGACCTCCCTCTCGAGGGAGGTGGCAGCGTAGCTGACGGTGGGAGTAAGACAAATAAGTGGAACCAACTCCCCCTCGTCACTTCGTGTCGTTCCCCCTCGTGAGGGGGATGGAGCATTGAATGCTCGTATATTTCGGGGTTCAACGCTTGACGCTCAACGCTAAACACTCAGCACGTCGCTTTTAACCTACATATGCTTCACTCGGTCCCGCTCTTCTGCCTGTTTGGCATTGTTGAAGCGGTCCAGGGTACCTACCAGGTAGCCGGTGATGCGGCGGATCCGTTCGAAACGCATAGTGCCTTCCGTGCGGCCGCATGCCGGGCAGGTTTCGCCGATAACGCCGGTGTACCCGCAAATGGGGTCCCGGTCGATGGGATGATTGATGGAGCCGTAGCCGATCCCGCTTTCCTTCATGGCTCGGACAACCTTTTCAAAGGCCTGCAGGTTGTTGGCGGGGTCGCCGTCCAGCTCCACGTAGGTGATATGGCCTGCGTTGGTCAGCTCATGGTAAGGGGCTTCCAGCTGGATTTTGTTATAGGCGGTTGTTTTGTGGTAAACAGGAACATGGAAGCTGTTGGTGTAGTATTCGCGGTCGGTTACGCCTTCACGGGCCCCGTAACGCTTGCGGTCCATGGCGACAAAACGGCCGGCAGTTCCCTCCGCGGGGGTTGCGATCAGGGTGAAGTTCATTCCATAGTGTTTGGTGGCTTCATCCATATGCCGGCGGAGACGGCCCACAATGGCAAGCCCCAAAGCCTGAGCCTCTGAATCTTCGCCATGATGGCCTCCGATCAAGGCCTTCAGGGTTTCGGCCAATCCGATAAAGCCCATGGAAAGGGTGCCATGCTTGAGAACCTCCCCGATTTCATCCTCCCAGCCCAGCTTCTCGGAATCCATCCAGATCCCCTGACCCATAAGGAAGGGGAAATTCTTAACTTTTTTTGCAGCCTGGATGAGATAGCGCTCGTAAAGCTGATCCACAATCAGGGCAACCTGTTCATCGAGTAGATCATAAAATACAGGCAGGTTCCCACCGGATTCCAGCGCAATACGGGGGAGATTCAAGGTGGTGAAGCTGAGGTTCCCCCGCCCGTAGGTGATTTCCCGACTGTCGTCGTTGGCATTTCCGATGACACGGGTACGGCAGCCCATGTAAGCTACTTCGGTTTCGGGCTTTCCGGGCACATAGTACTTTTTATTGAAGGGGGCGTCTAGGAAGCTGAAGTTGGGGAACAGCCGCTTGGCGCTGACCCGGCAGGCCAGCTGGAAGAGGTCGTAGTTGGGCTCCTCAGGGTTGTAATTGAGGCCCTCCTTCACCTTGAAGATATGAATGGGGAATATGGGTGTTTCGCCGTTGCCTAGGCCGGATTCTGTTGCCAGGAGCAGGTTCTTTGTCACCATGCGTCCCTCGGGAGACGTGTCGGTGCCGTAGTTGATGGAGCTGAAGGGGATTTGGGCTCCGGCCCGGCTGTGCATGGTATTGAGGTTATGTACAAAGGCCTCCATGGCCTGGTAGGTGCTGCGGTCGGTTTCGGACAGCGAACGCTGGGCAGTGAACTTTTGCAGCGTTTCAATGATCTCTTCCGTAAGACCGTGCTGGCGAAGCACCTTTTGCTCCGCATCCTGATAGGCGTTCAGGGCATCCAGCTTAGGGGTAAGTCCGTGCTCGGTCTTAATGGTGTCCATAATGCTCCGGGCGAGGGCTTCTGAATCCGATTTCCCCCCCAGAAGGTTAAGTGCCTTATCGAGATTCTGCCGATACACCCGGATAAAGGTTTTGGCAACACCGGGGGCCATGCCGTAATCGAAGTTGGGGATGCTTTGACCGCCATGCTGGTCGTTTTGGTTGGACTGTATGGCGATGCAGGCCAGAGCCGAATAGCTCTGGATGTCATTGGGTTCCCGCAGATACCCGTGGCCGGTACTGAAGCCCCCCTGGAACAGCTGGAGGATGTCGATCTGGCAGCAGGTGGTGGTT
Source organism: uncultured Peptostreptococcaceae bacterium (assembly GCA_964649745.1). Lineage (GTDB taxonomy): Bacteria > Bacillota > Clostridia > Peptostreptococcales > Acidaminobacteraceae > CAZEHS01. The sequence goes on from CAZYQI010000047.1 coordinate 2,679, forward strand.
AGGGTGAGGAAGTCCAGATCGTGGATATGAATGTCACCATTCTTATGGGCTTGGGCATGGGGAGATTTTAGAACGAACATCTCATAAAACTGCTTTGCCCCCTCGGAACCGTAGCGAAGCATGGTGCCCATGGCGGTATCGCCATCAATATTAGCATTTTCCCGCTTCATGTCGTTTTCTTGGGAATCCTTGAAGGTAAGGTCTTCAAACACCTTCATAAGGCGGGTGTTCATCTCTCGGAGCCGAGTGCGCTCCGCCCGATATAGAATGAACTCCTTGGCGGTTCGGGCATGACCGGTTTCAATGAGGATTTTTTCCACGGCGTCCTGGATTTCTTCCACACTGGGAACACGGTTTCCCCCAACCTCTGCCAGATGGTGGGCAACTTGCTCCGCCAGCTCCACCGAGGTGCCATAATCCTTGCCCCCTGTGGCGGCAGCGGCCTTGAAAATGGCATTTCCGATCTTTTCAATGTTGAAGGGGACCTCCCGGCCATCCCTTTTCCTGATTTTTATGATCATAAGTTGTCCATCCCTTTACTGGTTAATACCTATATATTGTTGCCATAATTCTACATCACACCATATATGGTGTCAATGTGAGCGCAGTCCTATAGACAGGCTCAATAGAAACCCATATTGAGGATGTCACACTTTCGTCACAACAGGGGTGATATAATTCTATTAAGGAATAAGGCATTGTGGAGGTGTATCCTTGATAAATAAAAATATAGTGATCGCGGATGATAACGAAGGGATTAGGGATATTTTGGGAGCTTATGCTCAGCGGGAGGGGTATACCCCGATTCTGGCCAAGGATGGAGAAGAAGCTTTGGAGAAATTCCAGACATATGCCCCTGTTATTCTGCTCTTGGATGTTCTGATGCCGCGCATGGACGGTTTTGAGGTGTGCCGGGAGATACGGAAAACATCCAATGTGCCCATAATTATGATTACGGCCCGGGGGGAAGATGGAGACAGGATTCTGGGTCTGGATACCGGGGCGGACGATTATATCGTGAAGCCCTTCAGTCCGGGTGAGGTGATGGCCAGAGTACGGGCGGTACTCCGGCGAATGGATATTGGGGATTCCCAAGTCCAGGATGTGCTAAAGCTTTCGGGACTGGAGATCACCATGTCCGACTATGAGGTGAAGATGGACGGCGAGACCATGAGTCTTACAAAAAAAGAGATAGAAATCCTTTGGCTGATGGCATCAAACCCTGGGAGGGTATTTTCCCGAGAAAATCTCCTGAACAGCGTTTGGGGCTATGACTACTTCGGTGACGCCCGTACGGTGGACACTCATATCAAGCGGATCCGAGCCAAGCTCAACCGTCAGGAAGAGGCCGGATGGGATATCAAGACAGTGTGGGGTGTGGGCTACAAGCTGGAGGTGAAGCATGCTTAAGAAACGGATTGCCTATCAGCTTACGGCGGGGTTCGTTGCCATTGTTCTGATTGCCATGCTGATTCTTGGAGCCTTCTTCATACGCATGTTTCACAGCTATGCAGTGGAAAGTCGGAAAACAACCATGCTGAACAGAGCCCACAGCATTGCGGGAATTATGGCGGAAACCGTTCCAGGTGGAAATGGTTTTCGAGGCATGGGCGGTTTCATGCGGTTTCTCAACACCATGACCGACTCCGATGTATGGATCCTGGATGCCAGTGGGAACCCTTGGGTCATTGAAGGCAAGGGCATGGGCAGCATCGGGGGAGGAAATCAGAGTCAGTTTGTCAGCAAAGCCCCCTTGCCCCCGGAAGCATCCGCGATAATTGCCACCGTCATGGAGGGGGAGGATTCCGTAAGCGAAGGCTTCAGTGGTCTATATAATGAAGCAACCATTACCGTAGGAACGCCCATCTTGAGAAGTGATTCTCAGGTGATGGGGGTGGTGCTGCTCAATGCGCCGGTGGCCGATGTGGCCCTTATGACCCATAGTGCCGTAAGGATTCTTCTGATCAGTCTTGGAGCAGCCCTGTTGGCGGCAGTAGCACTGGGAATGGCTTATTCCCAGCGTTTTACCAGACCTCTTAAAGAAATGAACCGGGTGGCCATGGCCATGGCAGAGGGAGATTACGATTCCAGAGCGGCCATCCCCCGGCAGGATGAGCTGGGGCAGCTGGGAGATTCTCTGGACAAGCTGGCCGAAAACCTGGGAAACACCATGGATCTTCTGTACCAGGAAAAAGGAAAGCTCAGCGACATCATATCCAGTATATCGGAAGGGATCCTATCCTTTGATGCCAACAGGAATCTCTTGAGCACCAATGCCAAGCTGATTGAAATAATGGAATACCAAGGAGTGGACGTTCAGGATGCCATTCAATCCGATTTCGAGAAGCTTGGTCTGAACGGAGCTCTGGAGCAGGTGATGGCAGAAAAATCCTCCACGCAGGCAGTTCGTGTATTTAAAGGAAAGCACCTTAAATTCACCTTGTCGCCCATTGCGGACAATCATCAGGAGATTACCGGGGTAGTGGCCCTGGTCCAGGATATAAGCGAAAGTGAAAGGTTGGAGCAGCTCCGACGGGATTTTGTAGCCAATGTGTCCCATGAATTCAGAACCCCCCTTACGGTGATCAAGGGCTCCCTGGAAGCCCTGGCAGATGGAACGGTTACAGAGCCGGAGTCGGTTTCCCGTTATTATGGGCGGCTCCAGGCCGAAACCCGGGCCTTGGAGCGGCTGGTAGGAGATCTTCTGGACCTGTCCAGGCTTCAGGCAGAGACCCTCAGCCTTCATCTGGAACCGGTTAATAGTTTTGAAGTGATGACAGATGCCGTTAAAGGGATTCAGGAAATCGCTCACGAGAAAGGCATTGACATCGTATTCCATGGGGAGGAGGCTGTCCCCCCTGTGCTTGGGGATTATGACAGGCTTCGTCAGCTCTTCATCATATTTCTGGACAATGCGGTCAAGTACTCTCCTAAAGAGAGCGCCGTCACGGTTTCCTTACGCGGTGGGGAGCGTCTGACAGTCACCATAGAAGATCAAGGGGCGGGCATATCCCCAGAGGAGCTTCCTTATATATGGGACCGCTTCTATCAGGGGGACGCGTCCAGGGAAAGTCACGGTACCGGTCTGGGGCTTTCCATCGCGGCCAGACTGATCGCCTTGCATAATGGGACGGTCACCGTGAACAGCCACATCGGCAAGGGCACGGTATTCACCCTGACGTTCCCGATCCAATAGAAAACTGTCAAAAAAACACAAATCCGAAGGCGGGACACATTTCGGCCTTGCCCCCTTGGGCAACTGATGGATTCAAGGGCTCCAGAAACTTTTATTGATTATAGTTTGTGTTTACTCTATAATGAATTTTGCAGCAAAAAAACATTTAAAGGAGGTCGACAAATGGCCAAAGCCCTTATCATTGGAGCTGGAGGTGTGGCCCAAGTAGTGGTACACAAGTGTTGTCAAAACCCGGAGGTATTTGAGGAAATCTGCATCGCCAGCAGAACGCAGTCAAAATGCGATGCACTCAAGGAAAAGCTGGACGGGGGGCGCACCAAGATTCAGACAGCCCAGGTTGATGCGGACAAAACTGAGGAAGTCATTGAACTGATCAGAAAATTCCAACCAGAAATCGTAATCAACGTTGCTTTACCGTACCAGGATCTCACCATTATGGATGCGTGCCTGGCCACAGGGGTCCATTATCTTGACACTGCCAACTATGAGCCACTGGATACGGCAAAGTTCGAATATAAATGGCAGTGGGCTTACCGTGAGCGGTTTGAGAAGGCTGGTCTTACAGCCATTCTCGGCTGCGGCTTCGATCCGGGGGTTTCCGGAATTTTCTGCGCCCACGCGATGAAGCACCATTTCGACGAAATTCACACCATCGATATCCTCGACGCCAACGGCGGGGACCACGGTTACCCATTCGCAACCAATTTTAACCCGGAGATCAATATTCGCGAAATCACGGCCAACGGTCGTTATTGGGAAAAGGGCGAGTTTATCGAGACAGAGCCCCTTGAGATCAAACGGGAGTACAACTTCGAAGGCATCGGTCAGAAGGACATGTACCTTCTCTACCATGAGGAGCTGGAGTCCCTTGCCAACAATATGAAAGGTATCCAAAAAATCCGTTTCTGGATGACCTTCGGCCAAAAGTACATCACGCACCTGAATGTGCTTGAGAACGTCGGTATGACCTCCATCGAGCCCATCATGTACGAGGGCAGGGAAATTGTGCCCCTGCAGTTCCTGAAGGCCATTCTTCCGGACCCGGCGTCCCTGGGCCCCAGAACCAAGGGCAAGACCAATATCGGTTGTATCTTCCAGGGTATCAAGGACGGTAAGCCCAAAACCTATCAAGTATACAACATCTGCGACCATGAGGAGTGCTACAAGGAAGTGGGCTCCCAAGCCATCTCCTACACCACCGGGGTACCGGCTATGATCGGCGCCATGATGCTGTTGAAGGGGCTTTGGAAGAAGCCCGGCGTTTACAACGTGGAAGAGTTCGATCCGGATCCGTTTATGGCGGAACTGAACCGATGCGGCCTGCCCTGGAAAGAGAATCTCTCTCCTGTGCTGGTTGACTAGGTCACGGCCATGCAGTTGGATTTCAATCAAACCCCAAGCCCCTGCTACATCGTGGATGAACGGCTGCTGAGACGGAATCTTGAGCGATTGGATTCTGTCCAGCAGCGCACGGGCTGTCATATTCTTCTGGCCTTAAAGGGCTTCTCCATGGCATCCATGCTTCCCATTGTGGGGGAGTATCTGAAGGGCGTTACCTCCAGCTCTCTCCACGAGGCCCGACTGGGCTATGAGGAAATGGGCAAGGAAGTTCATGCCTATGCTCCGGCCTTTGTGGACCATGAGCTGGAGGAGCTGATGGGCTACACCGATCATATCGTGTTCAACTCCTTTGCCCAGTGGACCAAACACAGGGACCGCGTAAAGGGAAACCCCAACAAGCGGATCCAGTGCGGCCTGCGGGTGAACCCGGAGTATTCCGAGATCGAGGTAGATCTTTACAACCCCTGTGCCCCCAACTCCCGTATGGGAATTACGCTTTCCAATTTTCGCCCGGAGGAGCTGGAGGGCATCGACGGCCTGCATTTTCACACCCTGTGTGAGCAGAACTCCGACGCCCTGGCCCGAACCATTCCCATCGTGGATGAAAAGTTCGGTCCGTACCTTGAGCAGATGAAATGGCTCAACTTCGGAGGGGGGCACCACATTACCCGGGAGGATTATGACATTGAATCCCTGGTGGCGTCCATCCTCTTTATGAAGGAAAAGTACGGGCTTGAGATTTATCTGGAGCCGGGAGAGGCCATTGCCCTGAACACCGGGTACCTGGTTTCCACCGTGCTGGATGTGGTGCACAATGGCATGGATATCGCCATACTGGACGCCTCGGCAGCCTGCCACATGCCGGACGTTCTGGAGATGCCCTACCGTCCCAACATCATCGGTGCCGGGCTGCCGGGAGAAAAGCCATATACCTATCGTCTTGGCGGCAACACCTGTCTTTCCGGCGACATCACCGGGGATTATTCCTTCGATGCACCGCTGAAGGCGGGAGACCGGCTGGTTTTCTGTGACATGGCCCATTACACCATGGTGAAGAACAACACCTTTAACGGCGTGAACCTGCCCAGTATTGCGTCCTTCAACGAGGAAGAGGGCATACGGGTGCATCGCCGGTTTGGATATCAGGATTACGTATCGAGGCTTTAGCAGTCCTTGGCGGCTCCCTTCTTTTCTGAAGCGGAGCCGTTTTATATAGTTTTGGAAGATATGGATAGTTTTTATGAGCGGGGTTGTCAAAGAGAGACAGGTCTGCTATGCTGAATTTGAAACAATTGAATAGCGATTCAGGGTGCCTTTTAAAAAAGGCTTAATAGGGAAGTCCGGTGTGATACCGGCGCGGTCCCGCCACTGTAACAGGGAAAGTTCTGCCAATGTCACTGTGCTTTTGCATGGGAAGACGCACGAACTTGATGATCTGGAGCCAGGAGACCTGCCTTGAAGAACAACACTGTTACCACTTACGCGGATAAGGAGGTGTTATGCGATGATTAATCTGAGACCTATGGCTTCATTAATCTGCATTTCACAGGCGCCTTGCATAAGGCGCCTTTTATTTTTTTTCTCCCTGGGGTGAGAAAAATTTTTTTGAACGTTGGAAACTACTTAAGGACAGGAGGTATGAAGATGAAGGATGCAATGCTGATTATCACACAGGGCTCCCCCTTGAGGTATACAGAGCCCTTTTTAACAGGTATTTGGGATCAGGTGAGCCGCAGTGAGGAATTCAATTGGGTGGAGCTGGGCTGTACGGAAAGAGAATCAGACTGCTTCGCAGCAGTAGAAAGACTGGCTAAAACCGGGGTACGGGAGATTGTTGTGGCCCCTTTGATCCTGATGGACTGCAAATCAGAGCGGAGAAAAATCATGGATATATTTGCGAAGATGGTAGCACGTTTTGCCAATATTTCCTTTGCGCTGTCCAAGGGAGTGACGGCAGATATTCATATTGCTGCGTTGCTTACGGAATCCGCCAGCGCCTCCATGGCCTCTCAGGCACGAAAAATGAGTGAAGATATTGAAATGATCATTTGGTCAAAAGCATAGAGGAGTCGGAAACGAGGAGGTGTATACCATGGATTGCCAATACCGTCAGCTTTATTGCAGCGCATCTGCTGCGCATTATGCCAATCTGCATATACTGTATCTGAAGGGGCTGAACTATCAGACCCGGTGTGCCCGGCTGACTCTGAATCCCAAAGCCCTGCACCGCCGGTTTTCAGCACTGTTCGATGCCCTCACCCTTGAAACGGAACGCATGACAGCGGAGCTTAACCGCTGTGGCTTCGAGGTTTCAAAGGATTTGGCCGCAATAAAAGGCATCTGCACGCTTAAGCACATTCGTATAAGTGATCTGTCCCTTTCAGGGGTACTTCGGGAGTTTTCAAAGGATATCGCCAGCACCCGGGAGGCAGCCCGCAAAGCGGAGATTTACAGAACAATGACCTTCTGCGACTCCGTTGAAGAGGAAGGGCTATTTATGGATTCGTTGCAAACGGAAGCAGATGGGATTATCAGGGAGATACAGAAGATGAATCGCCGGGAAATCACACATTGGAATCAAATTGACCGGCAGTTGCTGATTCAGGTATAACGGAATAAATAGTACAGGTGTCCTCTGATGGTTCAGGGACGGAAGCTCTCACTGCAAAAGGACCGCCGTGGTCGTATTCACCATGGCGGTCCTTTCTTTGGGTGATTCCTCTATTAGGGAGTTGAATAAACAACTGCTAAATTCCCTTACAGCTTCGAATGGCCTCAAGAACATAATCCACTTCAGCCACCGTGGTGAAATACCCCAGGCTGAACCGAACGGTTCCCTGAGGAAAGGTTCGCAGGGTTTTGTGGGCAGCGGGAGCACAGTGCATGCCACATCGGGTTTTGATGCCGAAATGGGCGTCCAGATGGTGTGCCACCAGACCGTTGTCCTCCTGAGGGAAGTCCAGGGATACCACGGCGGTTCTGCCTTCAATGGTTGGCTTCCCTATGATTTTGATATGATCCATGGCCTTCAGCCCGGTAAGGAAATGATGGGTCAGGGCCATTTCTTTTTCGTGTATGGCGTCAATGCCGGTGTCCAGGATGAATTTCAATGCGGCGTTGAGGCCGTAGATGCCGGGAATGTTGGGGGTGCCGCTTTCAAATTTATCCGGCATGAACTCCGGCTGTTCCTCGGAATCCGATTTGCTGCCGGTGCCTCCGTCAATCAGGGAAGCAACCCTGGGCACAAAATCCTCTCGGATTACAAAGCCTCCCATGCCCTGAGGTCCCAAAAGGCTCTTGTGCCCGGTAAAGGCAATGGCGCTGGCCTGGGTCTTTTTCATGGAAACCGGGAGCACCCCTGCGGTTTGGGCGGCATCGATGATAAAGGGAATACCATGACGATGACAAATCTCGCCAACGGATTCAAGCTCCAGCACGGTGCCGCATACGTTGGAGGCATGGGTCATCACCACCATGCGGGTTTCGGGTCCGATAAGGGCTTCAAAGGCATTCAGATCCAAATCCCCTTCAACAGAGCAGGGGGCGGTTTCAACCACAACCCCTTGCTTCTCCAGGGTACGCAAGGGACGCATCACGGCATTGTGCTCCATGCTGCTGGTGATCACATGGTCGCCGGGCTTAAGATACCCCTTAAGGAGCACGTTCATGCTCTCGGTGATATTCCGGGTGAAAACAGTGAGCTCCGGCTTGTCATTTTCAAAAATATCCGCCAGGGTGGCTCGGGTTTCAAACACAATATTCTCTGCGGTATGAGAGGTGTCATAGGCGCCACGGTTCACATTGGAGCCGATTTTTGTCATAAATTCCACCATGGCCTCCACAACGCCGGGGGCTTTTGGAAAGGAGGTGGCACCGTTATCCATATAGACTGATTTCATAGAATCCTCCGATTCGAATACTAAAAGGTGAGAACATTCGGGTGGTGTCTGTAAATAAAGCGGGAGCCTTAGAACTGTTAGGTATCGATTAAATCATAGCATGAGGGGCAATAAAAGACGCGCACTATTAGGATACTAAATAGTACGCGCTTTGATATTTAAAAATCGAATAACTCAGACCATAGATGGAAAGCGAATGCTCGCTAAAATTATCCTCATATGAAATGATATCGGATTTGTGACCACGACATAAGGGCAGACAGGAAGCATTTGTATTGAATGGAAGAGATGATTTTGGGTATGAAGGTCAGGGGATAACCATAACGGGTGCAAACAAGGAGGACAATCATGGGAAAAAGAGCAATTGAAATTGCAGGCGGAGATGTCACGAAAATCATCGCACTTCTGGAAAAGGCCTATGCGGACGAATGGCTGGCTTACTATCAGTACTGGGTGGGGGCCAAGGTAGTAAAAGGGCCCATGAAGGAAGGGGTCATCGCGGAGTTGAATCAGCATGCCATGGATGAGCAGCGGCACGCCATGATGGTGGCAGACAGGCTGCTTCAGTTGGGAGGAAGCCCGCTGACCCATCCGAGCAAGTGGCTGGAATTTACCAACTGCGGGTATGATGAACCCACGGACCCCTTTGTCAAGAAAATCATCGATCAGAATATTAAGGGGGAGCAGTGTGCCATCAGCGTCTATCGGGCCATTATGGAGGCTACCAAGGATGCGGATGTGGTGACCTACAACATGGCTCTCCAGATTATGTCGGATGAAGTGGAGCATGAAGAGGATCTCCAAGCCCTGGCCGAGGATTTCGATTTGATGCTGGCGTACATAAAGGCATAAAAAAGCAGGCTCATTTCAAATAGGGATCACATCCTGTTTGAGATGAGCCTGTCTTTTATTCGTTCAGCGTATCGAGCAGGTCTTGAAAAGCGGTCTTATAGGTGCTGAATTCGACACCCTTTTCTTCAGAATAGCTTTTTATGGTCATGGAACCGCTGGGAGCAGGGGTCCCGATGACAGACTGAATCTCCTCTGGAGATAAACCCCAGTCAATCAAATCGTTGAAGGTTGTTGAGCCTTTAACGGTTCCGGCAACCTTTTCTTGTTCTGTGGGGCTGGGAGTGTTCTTCTCCTCATCCGCAGGCTCTGCCGGTAGGGCTGGGGGTTGATTTTCCGTGGGAATAACCGGTGGAATCGGAGCCGCATCTCCAGCTACTCCCAGTGCAATCCCGTCCAGATCCGTCTTTTGTGCTTCAGAAAGAGGCGCATCAGCCTTCAGGAGTTGGACGGCAGCAGAGGGAAGATAAGTGACTTCGTCTATTTCAAAGGGAAGGCCCTTGTAAAGGGCGACAAAATACCGGACGGAGCCTGTGCCGATTTCTGTTCCCGCTGCGGCATCATCCGCATAGATGCTTTCTAAGTCCTTAACGGTAAAGCTTGCGGCTTTTTCGGGCTCTGGGATTTCAAATGCCTGTGCAAGGACGTCTGCAGAAATCCCAAAAGCCTTCTCGATGTCGCCAAAGGTATAGGAGCCTTTGATATCCGCTGGATTAGCCTTGCCTGCAGCTTCCCCTTCGGTATAGACCCCGGGGACCTTGTCGGTGGTAGTCGCCCATAGACCCAGAGCGGCAGCAGTACCGATGCCGCCTAAAACACAAATCAACACGATCAGGGACACATGAGAGGATTTTAGTTTCATCGGGTCATGCCTCCCTTCGTAGAGAGTTCCACGGTGTTCGCAATCGGGCATCCCTGTTCGGAGGTACATTTCATGCAGCTGATGCACTGATGGTCCCGTACGGCTTCTAAAGTAGAAACAGTGATGTTCATAGGACAGGCCCGATCACAGGCCTTGCAATCAATGCAGGTTGATGGAGATCTACGAATTGAAACAGGACGTATCTTGTTGAAAATCCCCAAAAGGGCCCCATAGGGACACAGGTACTTGCACCAGGGACGTTCTACGAAAAGGGAACCTATAAGAACAAGACCAAGGATTGCGAAGGCCTTTAGGGTAACATCCCCTGCCCAGAAGTTGAACAGAGCATAATAAGGGTCGATATCCTGAAACATCAGCTTTGCTGTGGTTGCGGTTTTATAGACAATCATGAACAGCACGATGTAGCGTACATATCGGAGGATGCCATCAACTTTCTTGGGAATGAAGGTGTTGAAGCGTTTACCGAAAAGCCTGCGTCCTATTTTGGAGATCCACTCCTGAACAGTACCGAAGGGGCAAACCCAGCCGCAGATCACCGGTCCCATGGCGATTGCAAGAAGGAATGCAATGGTCATCAGAACGAAGGAGGATTCGTGGATTTTCTGAACGAAGGTTCCAACTGTAAAAAAGCGGTAAAGGGATACCACGCCCCCAAAGGGGCAGATGGCATGAAGAGAAGCATTGGAGACCCAGGGAATTTCGAAGCCTTTGGCGATAAAATACCGGTTAAGGCTTATAAGGGCTACGAGGCCTAAGAAAAAAAACTGAACGGCGGGCCTTTGCCAGACTTTTCTTTTTACTTCGGGTTTGGTTGCCATAGATTCACTTCCTTTTCAAAAGTGCATTGATGTACCTTTAGCCACGGATGAAGGTATATCAAAACAACTTCCTCAGATTCATTTGACACCCATTGCCTTTCATCGGTTTTCATCCGTGGCAAAGGGTTTTATGGTTTTTTTTAACCGGAATTTATAGCTAGGAACATTTGGAGAGTTAATTGGAAACGCGGCTGCCAGAGGGCAGCCGCGCAGATGTGCAGATTATTGAGAGATATTACGTCCGCCACCGAAGCCGCAACCCATACCGCCATTCACACCTTGACCAGCGCCACTGCCGTCACGGAGCCCTTGGCCCATACCCATGCCACCGCCAAAGCCTGCACCCATTTTTCTGCCGATCTGACTGCTTCCAGGATTGGTTCCGTCGCAGTTGGCCATGTTCTCTTCCAATGATTTGAGAATGGCATCAGCCTGCACCTGCGTGAGGCGTCCCTCTTGAACCCGTTGTTCAAGGATGGCTTTTTTGATGTCCAGCATCTGAGATTCGAACTCTTCCAGCTTGCCTGCCTCAGCGGCTTGAGCCCCGTAAGTTTTCCCTGCTTGGCGGGCCTGTGTTACCTCTGAAATTGTTTTACCGGTTACTTCGGCCGCAAGGGCTGCCGGAGTTTTTAATGTGTCTGCGAATACTGCTCCTGAAAGGCTCAGGATGCAGATTGCTCCTGCGATTGCCACCATTGTTCTGAGATTTTTCATACATGTCACACTCCTTTTCTGATTAGCCTTAAGCTTGAGTTCAGTATAGGAGTAAATTGTGGCAAAAGTTTGTCGCAGATGTGAAAGATATATGGCAAAAGGCATGGAATCCGTTATCAGAAATATTTTGAATAGATTTTCTTTTCATATTCCTTCAAGTCGCTTTCCATGGCCAAAAAGCGATCCGTGAGATCCCTGGCTGCCGGTGTAAGGGTGGAGCTTCCCCCCTTAGAGCCGCCAATGCGCTTATCCAGAACCTTATATCCGAGGGCATCTTCAAGGGCGGCAATCATATGCCAGGCCTGAGTGTAGGACATATTCATAGAGAGGGCGGCCTTCCGTAGGGAACCAAGGGTATCCACTGCCATGAGCAGCTGAATCGGACCTTTGCCAAAAACTTTCTTGCCGTCGTATTCCAACCAGTATTTACTGCCCAGTTTCATCATAGTCACCTCATAGTTATTATACTCTCTTGTGGCGATCTTGAACCCTTTTCCATTTAGAGACAAGTAACAATACAGAAAAAAGCGTTATATGGTAGAATGTATAACGGAGAGAAAAGGTTCTCCGGTACTTCGGTGCACGGGACACATACCTTAGGAGGCGGATTATGAAACGATTGGCACTATTGATGATTGCTGTGATGTCTTTAAGTATTGCCACTGGCTGTTCTAAGCCGGCAGGGGCAGAGGAGCCCCTCATAAAGAAACCGACAATCATAACAGTTTCAGCGGCAAAGAGCCTGACGGAGTGTCTGCCTGAGGTGGCCGATCTGTATGTCACCGGGCATCCGGAGATTCAGATTACCTTCAATTTCGGATCATCCGGTTCCATGAGGCAGCAGATAGAGCAGGGAGCAGAGGTTGATATGTTCATGCCGGCCGGCAAAAGGGATGTGGACATCTTAAAAGAAAAGGGACTGCTTAGGGATGACACCATAAGAAATGTTCTTGGCAATCAGCTTGCTCTGATTGTACCCTCTGACAGCACCGTTAAAATTGAGGGGTTCAAAGAACTGACTCAGAACGCTATTCAGAAGCTTGCTGTAGGGGAGCCAGGGAGTGTTCCGGCCGGGAAATATGCCGAGGAGACCTTCGCCAACCTGGGGATTCTGGATGCGGTTAAAAGTAAAACGGTATATGCCAAAGATGTAAGAGAAGTGTTGGCGTGGGTTTCCACAGGCAATGCGGATGCAGGTGTTGTTTACGCCACCGATACAAAGGCGTCGGATCAGATCAAGGTAATCGCAATTGCTGATGAAGCTTCGCATTCTCCGATTGTCTATCCGGGGGCGATACTTAAAGGCAGCAAACACGTGGAAGAAGCCGAAGCATTTCTTAGCTTCATAAGCTCAGACAAGGCCAAGACAATCTTTGAAGCCCACGGATACACCTTCCTGGCACACTGAGCTTTTATAGGAGCATGATAATGAACCTTGATCTTTCTCCAGCCTGGGTTTCTTTAAAGGTCGCCTGTTTGGCAACCTTCATCATTTTTTTTCTGGGCATTGGCGCCGCCTGGTGGATCACAAACTATAAGGGAAGAGGGAAGGGGCTGGTTGACAGCTTCTTAACCCTACCCCTTGTTTTGCCCCCTACAGTAGCAGGATTTGCAATTCTTGTCCTTGTCGGAGTCCATGGACCGGTGGGGTTGTTTTTTAATCAGTTTGGAATCCGAATCATCTTTTCATGGTCTGCTGCAGTAATTGCTGCGGTTGTTGTGGCCTTTCCCCTCATGTACCGAACCTCTGCAGGGGCCTTTGAACAGATTGATCCAAACGTACTGAATGCTGCCCGTACTTTGGGGGCATCAGAATGGAAGGTGTTTTGGAAGGTTTCGGTGCCCTTGGCGTGGCCGGGAATTGCCGCTGCAACAGCCCTTTCCTTCGCAAGGGCCCTGGGGGAATTCGGGGCAACTTTGATGGTTGCCGGTAATATTCCGGGAAAGACCCAAACAATCCCGTTGGCCATATTTTTCGCCGCAGAGAGCGGGCGAATGGGCGAAGCCTCCTTTTGGGTGTTTGCAGTCTTCAGCATATCTCTGCTTTCCATCCTTATGCTGAATTACTGGAGCAACTGGCAGAAAAAAAAGCCACAGCCAACGGGGAGGCAGTAGCATGGGACTTCAGCTGGAAATAAGGAAGGAGTTTCACAAATTCAGGCTGTCCATTGACCTTACAACGGACCAGCGGCGTGTTGGGATTCTGGGAGCCTCCGGCGCCGGGAAAAGCATGCTGCTTGGATGCATTTCCGGTCTGGTAAAGCCGGATCAGGGGCGAATTGCGGTTAATGGTAAAACACTCTACGATTCTGAGAAAGGTGTGAATCTGTCGCCCCGGGAGCGCAGGATCGGTTTTCTATTTCAAAATTATGCTCTTTTTCCTCATATGACCGTGAAACAGAACATTACCTTTGGCTTGGACGCAGTTCATCCCCACCACCAGACCGAGGTTGCCAATACCTTGATGAATAGGTTTCACCTCAAGGATCTTGGTCATCGTTTTCCGGAACAGCTTTCCGGAGGACAGCAACAACGGGTGGCGCTGGCAAGGGCATTGGCCATTGAGCCGGAAATTCTTCTGCTGGACGAACCTTTTTCAGCCCTTGACGATCATCTGAGGGGGCATATGATTCAGGAGATGCTGGAAGATCTCAAAGATTTTACGGGAAGTGTGCTCTTGGTCAGTCACAGTGGGGAGGAGGTCTACCGCCTCTGTGACAGCCTGGCGGTAATGGATAAGGGGCGTATTGATTCTTTCGGTCCCAAGGAGGAAATGTTTCGGCAACCCAAGACCATTGAAAGCGCAAAAATTACTGGCTGCAAAAATAGTGCAGAAGCCATAAAACAGGGGGAAGACACACTTTATATTCCCGCCTGGGGGATTACAGCAAAGACCATATCAAAGGCATGGGCAACGGAAGGCTTTGCTGGAATACGTGCAAACCATATTTGTCTGACCGATAATCTGCAGGGGGCAAATACATACAGGGCATGGATTGCCGGCGAAAGTACCGGACCGTTCAGAACAACCCTTTATCTTAAATTGGGTAGCAATCCAACGGGAGCCGAGGATTATCACGTACAGTGGGAGATAAGCAGGGAGCAGCAGGCGGAGGTAATTAAGCTGCCTCAGCCCTTTGCCATCAGCTTTCCGCCGGAATATCTCATATTCATGGGGGCGTAAAATAAGAGATCGTCAGGCAGTCCTTGAAGAGGTTCCTCTCCAATAAAGCTTTGGGGAGAGATAACCATTCCGTAATCACTTCGGTGCCCTGTTAAGTTGGCAAAAGCAGCAGAAATGGGTACTTCAGACGTAACGGACTAAAAGCATCTGCGATAGATCTGGAGCAAGTCATCCTTCGCGGGGGTTTTGGGATTTGTAGGCGTACACTGATCCGATAACGCGGAGTCTGTCATACTGTCAAGCGCTTTGTCAAACGCCGACGAATCAACGCCAAGACTCTTAATATGCTCTTCAATACCAAGGGCTTTCTTAAGCCTGTTTACCTCACGGATAAAGCTGATTGTGCCATCACGAGGTGTTCTGGCAGGAAGCTTTAACAGGTCTGCCAGCTTTGCATAACGCTCTGCGGCATAGCCATTAGCGCTACCGGTCAGTTCGGCGTTGTATTCGATGACAGCGGCAAGCATCAAAGCGTTAGAGCGACCATGTGGAATATGGAAGCTGCCGCCCAGGGCATGTGCCAGGCTGTGTGTAATGCCTAGCCCTGAGTTGGTAAATGCCATACCAGCCATGCAGGATGCATTTTGAACCCGATCTCTTGCAACGGTATTTTCTGCGTCATGGTAGAGGGATTCTAAGTTCTCGAAGATCAGTTTGACGGACTTTTCCGCCAAAGCATCGGTGAAATCGGTCGCTTTCTTGGAAACATAAGCTTCTATGGCATGTACCAAGACATCAAGCCCGGTGTCGGCAATGATATGTTTTGGAACATGTTGTAAGCAGGTAGAATCTAGAATGGCGATATCCGGGGTGATAAAATCGTCAACGAGGCACATCTTGCCGTCATCCGTGGTAATCACCGAAAAATTGGTAACCTCTGAACCGGTTCCACTGGTAGAGGGAATGGCTATAAACAGCGGTCTTTTGAACGCTACACCGTTGGGAGCATCCAGTTTTGAGGCAAAGTACAAAATTCCTTTTGCGGCATCGATAGAGGAGCCGCCACCGAGAGCGACCAGTACATCGGCCTCGCTTTCAATAAATTGCTTTACACCGGCAGAAATTATTTTTATATCGGGATCAGGACGCACATCTGTGAAGCTAACAGATTGAATTCCGGCCTGGCTTAGGTGACGAATAGCCGTCTGAAGATAACCCAGTTTATCCATGACAGAATCTGAAACGATAAAGGCCCGAGTTCCTGCAATTTCTTGAAGCAACTGAATTGACTGAATATTGAAATGAATCTTTGTCGGTACTGCAAAGTGCTGTCTCATGGGAAATCCTCCTGATTCTCTGTGATAGGGTTCGAACAATTTGGTAATATAGCATACGAATATTCTTTTGTAAAGTGCGCATGCTTGTCAAAGGGTACGATTCTGAACGATAAGCGATAATGTCCTGTTATAACATAAAGGATTATGTCCCAA
>CAZYQI010000048.1:0-17275 GCA_964649745.1 uncultured Peptostreptococcaceae bacterium
GCCTTTAGCTCAGTTGGTTAGAGCGGCCGGCTCATAACCGGTTGGTCCGGGGTTCGAGTCCCTGAAGGCCCACCAATGTTTTTAGGGGTGTAGCTCAGTTGGTAGAGCAGCGGTCTCCAAAACCGCGTGTCGCAGGTTCGAGTCCTGTCTCCCCTGCCATCTCTTTTCAAGAACAACAATTTCGGGGTGTAGCGCAGCTTGGTAGCGCATCTGGTTTGGGACCAGAGGGCCGCAGGTTCGAATCCTGTCACCCCGACCATTTTTACCCTATATGCCCAAGTAGCTCAGTCGGTAGAGCAGTGGACTGAAAATCCACGTGTCGGTGGTTCGATTCCGCCCTTGGGCACCAGAAAGACCCGTTCTTATAATGAGAACGGGTCTTTTATTGTTATCACGTTACTACGGCTGCATGAGCCTGCATATGCAGGACGATAGATTTTCCGGGATATAACGATGGCCGGAGCGGATAAGCATTTTCAGTTTATCCTGGAGAGACAGCTGGTTGAACGGAGCGGGCATGTAGCCGGGAATCCGGTCGGAATCAATGTACAGGCTTTCCGGCTCGGGATGTGGGAACACAACAACGGGCAAAGAGGCCTCAAGAATTCCTTCCCCAAGCTGCAAGGAAGCACTGCCCGCATAGTTTATAAGCCTCTGGCCGCTTCTATGAGGACGGCTCCCCTTTATTGAAAGAAAACCGTTCTTCAAAGAGGGCCGGTCAACCCAGAAATGATCCGAACCAAGGAGCAGGGAAAGAGGAAGAGACCGAAGGGGAGAGCTCAAAGGCAGCAGGTCATATAGCTGGAGCAGGGGGGCCATGTGCAGGATATCCTCGTAATTGTGTCTGCAGATAGCCATAGCCAGCTGAGGATCCGGGTTATTCAGGTACTGGCGGTACTGTTCCACGCAATCTGCGCCGGACAACGTATCCTTGCGGTGGATACCCAGGTGTTTTTCCATGGTTTTAAGCGTGTGGCGGGGAGAATCAGGAACGGCGGCCTTGGCCCAATGAAGCAGGTCTACACAGCACTCAGGGGGAATACGACTGGCAATGCCATGATGTTGGAGACGCTGGTTGATATAAGGGATGTCAAAGGCACGCCCATTATAGGTGAACAGGGGGATATCCGCCATCATTTGATTCATCAGTGCACAGAGCATCTCCTTTTCCTCGTGAAGATTTTGAGCGAAATATTGATGCAGTGTACCTCCCTCCGGTCCCAGGATCATCAATCCCACCAGTATGATAGGGTCTTTTCGACGGTTGAGTCCGGTTGTTTCTATATCTAAGAATCCAAGGGTTTCATGTTCGCAGACAGGCACTAGGCGGCGAAAGCCAAGGAATTCAATCGGAACGCTGGCAGACTGAATCAGCATGTTATCTCCCTTCGGGAATATGGGGCGTTTGGTATATTTTCCAAACATCTTCCGTGTGTTATAATGGTTTGGCAGGTGTTGCTGGGTACTTGCGGACCGGGTGCGTCGAGGGGTCTGCAACAAATGGAGGAACTTCTTTTGAAGCTGATGCAGCTAAGTGAATGCAAGCCGGGTATGTATCTGGGTGAGGACATCATAAACAGCAATGGAGTCGTGTTTCTTGGCAGTGGAACCCGATTGACCGACCGGCATCTTGAAAGCCTAGTAAATATCGGCGTGGAAACCGTGTATATTGCCAGCCCTGATCGCTATGAGGAGCTGGAGAATGACATGATTCTTTTCGACAAACAGCTCAACATGGAGTTCAAGAAAACAATCGACTCCTTTAAAAATGTATATCAAAATGTAAGAATGGGCAACCAGATAATCTTAGAGGAGCTGAAAGATAACATAACACCGCTGGTATCCCGAGTGCTGACCAACAATAATATTCTGGGCAATCTCCGCATGATTGAAGTGGCGGATGAGTATACATACAAGCATTCGATTAACGTGGGAATGGTTTCTTCCATGATTGGAAAATGGATGGGATATACCCAGAATGAACTGATGGATCTCGCTTTGGCAGGTATGCTGCACGATATCGGCAAGAGCCGTATTCCTATGGAAATCATCAATAAGCCGGCAAAGCTGACAACTGAAGAGTTCGACCTGATTAAAACCCATCCTCGGGGGGGATATGAAATCCTTTGTGAATCCAAGGAAGTCAATTTCGATGTCCTTTTCGGAGTTTTGGAGCACCACGAATGGATCAGCGGCGGCGGATACCCCAATGGAAGCGCCGGAAAGAAGATACACGAGTATGCCAGAGTCGTTGCAGTTGCAGATGTGTTCGACGCCATTACCTCAAATCGATCCTATAAAAGCAAGGTTTCGCCTTTCAGGGCGGCAGAAATTGTCATGGAGGAAGCCTCGGCCCATCTTGATACGGAGATCGTGCAATTGTTCCTCAGCAGGATATCCCAGTTCTATGTAGGAAACCGGGTTCAGCTGAATACCGGCGAGGTGGGAGAGATTGTCATGGTCAACCGATATAATCTGACGCGGCCGTTGATTAAGGTCAAGGAACATTTCTATGATCTGTCTTCGAATTACAGGCTACAAATTGTTGAAGTTCTAAAGTGAAGCGGCCCTTGGCCGCTTCTTCAATGAAGCAGCGTCTGTGCAGCAGTGCACACGGACAGGAGATACAGGTATGATAAACGACTTTTATTGGGACAACAGCGCAACAACAAAGCCGTCAGATGAAGTAATCCAGACGGTTATGAAAATGCTTTCAGAGAACTATGGGAATCCCAGCTCCCTGCACCGTAAGGGCATTGAGGCGGAACGGGTTCTGAAGGATGCCAGACAGACCGTCGCCAAGTCCCTTAAGGCTAAGGGAAAAGAGATCTTTTTCACGGCAGGGGGCACAGAGGCCGACAATCTTGCGTTGGCAGGGCTTTTCAATGCCAATTCCAGACGGGGAAAGCACATTGTATCCACCATGATTGAGCACCCGGCGGTGCTGAGAACATTGGATCATTTAAAAGCCAACGGTGCCGAAATTACCCTTGTGAAACCGGCCCCTACGGGAGTTGTTGAAATTGAATCGGTGTTGGATGCAATCCGCCCGGATACAGTGATGGTCAGCATCATGATGGTAAACAACGAAACCGGGGCCATCATGGATATCCCAGGCCTCTGCCGCGCAGTTAAGGGAACGGGACAGGATATCCTGTTTCATACCGATGCGGTGCAGGCGTATGGAAAGGTTCCGATATCCCTGACAGAGGTCAAGGTCGATGCACTGAGCCTCAGCGGACATAAACTCCATGGCCCCAAGGGCATTGGTGCCCTGTTCATAAGGGAAGGAGTCAAATGCAAGCCAATTGTGTTTGGCGGGGGGCAGGAAAACAACCTGCGACCCGGTACCGAGAATATGCCGGGGATAGCGGGTCTCGCAGCGGCAGTTCGCGAAGCTGAACCGGTCGGCTTCATGGAGAAGGCGGTGCCCTTCCGAGCAGCGTTCCTGAAGGGGCTGCAGAGCCGTGGTGTTGAGTTTTCCTTAAACGGAACACTGGAAAGTGCTGTTCCTTATATCATCAATCTCAGCTTTCCAGGTATCCTTTCGGAGGTTCTCCTTCACGCACTGGAAAGCAAAGGTGTATTTGTATCATCAGGATCGGCCTGCTCATCAAAGAAAAAAACCTACTCTACGGTGCTCCAGGCCATGGAGATCCCGGAGGCGCGATTGGAAAGTGCCATACGGTTCAGTTTTTCAAAAGCAGATTTTGATGGAGAGTGTGAGACCGGGCTTGATATTCTGGCCGAAACAGTAAAGGAAATTGGACAGATCATGAATAGGAGAGAATCATGGAAGCGTTGATATTAGTAAGATATGGGGAAATTGCCCTTAAAGGCAACAACAGGCCACAATTCGAAAACATGCTGACCCGAAACATTCAAAGCGTGGTCAAGCCCCTGGGCGGTAAGGTCGACAAGCGCCATGGAAGGGTGTTGGTATCCTGTGCCATGGAACAATTGGTAGAAGTTCAGGATGAACTCAGCCGAGTGTTCGGCATTGTATCCTTTTCTCCGGGGGTTGCAGTGGAGCCCAGGATGGAACAGATACGTGAGGCGGCCCTTGAGCAGCTGCGGCTGACCGTAGAGACCGGGGCGAAAACCTTCAAGGTGGAATGCCGACGAGCAAACAAAGGCTTTCCGATGAAATCTCCCGAGATCTGTGCTGAAATAGGTGGGGATCTGCTGGAAGCGTTCCCTCAGCTCACGGTAGATGTACACCATCCGGATACCACTGTAACGGTTGAAATCCGGGAAAAGGCATATGTGTTCACGCAAATCATAAAAGGTGTTGGCGGGATGCCCTATAAAAGTGCGGGTAAAGCCATGCTGCTTCTTTCCGGCGGCATAGACAGCCCGGTAGCGGGCTATATGATGGCAAGAAGAGGGGTTCACGTTGAAGGGATCCATTTCCACAGCTACCCGTTTACCAGTGAAAGAGCCTTGGAAAAGGTGCTGGATCTGGCGCGTAAGCTTACTCTATATACAGGGCATGTGCGTGTTCACAGCGTGAATCTTCTGGAGGTACAGCGTGCGATCCAGGAGCACTGTCCGGAGGAAGAAATGACAATACTTTCACGGCGATTTATGATGCAGATTGCCGAGCGGGTAGCACAGGGCCGGGGCTGTCAGGCTCTGATTACCGGCGAAAGCATCGGTCAGGTGGCTTCTCAGACAATGGAGGGGCTTACGGTTACCAATAGTGCCGTGGAGATTCCGGTGTTCAGGCCGCTTATTGCTCTGGATAAGGTAGAGATCATTGAAATAGCAAGACGGATTGATACCTTTGATACCTCGATTCTTCCATTCGAGGACTGCTGCACGGTTTTCCTGCCGGATCGGGTGGTTACGAAGCCCAGGGTCGCCGACATTGAAGCATCGCAGGCACTGCTTGATTCAGAAGCGCTCATTGCGAGGGCGATTGAAGGAATCAAGGTATACGATCTTCGCAGATGATTTCCTGCTGTTGCGTAATTGAAATCTCCACAAAAAAGCGGTCTCTGGCAGAGTAAAATCTGCTAAGAGGCCGCTTTACAGTTCGGGGGCGTTATTGAATACCGTTATTTTTTTTGAAAACGTTGCTGAAAGTCATTCTGAAGCTCTGCAATGCGCCTGCTTCCATCCTCGCGGGCTGCCCGTGCCTGACTTTCAATGGCTTGGGTCTCCTCGATGCCCTGCACGATGGTTTTCCACGCCTCTTCAAGGATATCTGTCTTGATGGAACTGCTGGAAGACAGCTGCGCAGTGAGCTTAGACTGAGTGGCAGTATTCTGAGCGTTCTTCAGAAGCAGCTCATTGGTCTTTTCATCCAGAGCAGCCATGGCTTCTGCCTGGACCGCCTGACGTTTAAGGGCGATGGCTTGGGTGATTCCCTGTTTGAATATAGGAATGGTGACAATAAAAGCGGAATTGATTTTACGAACGAGATTCAGATTTCCCCGTTGAATCATCTTTATCTGCGGCATGCTCTGAAGGGAAACGCTTTTGGCCAGCTCAAGATCAAAAACTCGCTGCTCCAGGAGCTCAAGAGCGGATTTCACATTGTCGACATGGATGAATTCCAACTGATCCTGAGATACGGCGGCCTTGCTTTCCAGCTCGGGAATCATCACGGTTCGAATCTCTTCAGCGGCAGCCTTGCCTGCCAGTATATATTTTTCCAGCTGTTCGTAATAGTCTACGTTCTTTTTGAACATCTCTTCCAAAGTACCGTTTGTCTGATTGATTTCCTGTTCATATTTCTTGAGCTGGATATAGACAGCATCCACCTCACTGCCCATGCTTTCGTATTTTCCCAGCAAGGTATCGATGGTTTTCTTGCCGCTGCCGAAAAGTCTCTCAAAGAAACCGGGAGTATCCTGGGTTTCAGAAAAATCTGCAATTTCGAATTTGTCCATAATCTTGTTGAGCTGCTTCAAAAGAGTGCCGGAGTCTTCAACATTGACACTCTTGATACTGCGAAGGATCTGGTCCGCAAAGGAGGATATTCCCTTTGCCGTGTCCTGGCCGAACTGCATGACGCTTTCGGTCTGATTGACGTTGATCTTTTCTTTCAGGGCAATGATTTCAGGTGAATTCTGAAGCTTCACCGCAATTGCGGTTGTGGTATTTTCAAGATCGAAGTCGTTGTTTTGCGGGGGTTGAATAGTGGATTCACTCATGGTAGGCCTCCTTTAAAAATAATTGACACCCTCATTATACAGAAAGTTGGAAATAATTACAATAAAAACAGGGCCCGGAAAAGCTCCGGACCCAATGGGTTATTACGGTGTCTGTGGAGAAGCGCCCTCCGGATAGACCAGCTTGATCAGATGAACGTAAAGTACATTTCCATCCGAAAGATTAATTCGGCCATCCGATGTAATCGCGGTTCCCACGGGGAGCTTCCAGGATGAACCATCCGAAGCCTGAGCAACTGCGGGTTCCAGCAGGATCCGAGAACCATCGATGGAGGATTCTGTCCGAACATTTGAGAAAAGGCCGGACACACTGGGAATATCAAGGGATTGAGCATCATGGACATCGCAGGTTGCCGATGGTATCTCATATTGATGATCCCGCACAGGGATGGATTTCCCACCCTCCATATTTTTCGAGGGGTCGTAAGCCTCCTTACGCTTGATGAACACCTTTGTTTCAATCAGCGAAGGCGGGCAGAACTCTGTAGAAAGCTTGCCGCTGGCGGAACAGATTTCAGCCGTCACGTGAACATCGTCCACCTCAGTGGGAACCGTTCCCGGTGCAAACCACTCACTTTTCACTGTACCCCGAGGATCCATGCTGGACAGGCTGGACGGAAGTTTGCCGGAGGTTGTGTCAACAGATGCCCGGATCATATCTTTTGGGACAGGGAAATCCTTAGGGGGCAGCCCTTCATGAGCCGCTTTCATCACGTCTTTCCAGAACAGGGCGCTGATCTTACTTCCATCAGACAGCTCCATCTGCACATCATTTCCAATCCATACCGCGGCTGCATAGTAGGGGGTGAAGCCAACGAACCATGCATCGAATTTATTGGAGGTTGTCCCGGTTTTGCCGGCGGTAGGAATGCCGGCGTTGCCTGGGGAAAAGGCCGCAGAGCTGGCCAATCCACCGGTGGCGCCGCTTCGCATCATATCCTGAACGATGAAGGCCGTATCTGCATCAACAACCCGCTCCTGGAAGGGGGTCTGCTCAAAAATGGTCTTTCCTTCGCCGTCTTCAATCTTGGTGAACGTGGTGGGTTTGATATAAACGCCCTTGTTGGCAATACATGAATAGGCACCGGTCATTTCAAGGGGAGAGATTCCCTTTGTCATCCCGCCCAGAGCGATAGCGGCAAGGTTGACATCGCTGACAGCACCTTCCTTATCAATTGAGGTGATTCCCATTTTCTCAAGATAGGGGATGCAGCTTTCAACGCCAACTGCTTCGCCGGTCTTGACGGCGACGACGTTATTGGACCATTCGATGGCTTCACGGATTGTCATAAGACCCCAATATTTGTAGGCCCCGCTATCGTACCAGTTGATTGGCCAGCGTTTACCCCCTTCATAACGGGGGCTGTCATCAAACACGCTGGCGGCCGTATAGCCCTTGTCAATGGCGGGCAGATAAACGCCGATGGGCTTGATGGAGGAGCCCGGCTGTCTTGGGTGAAGGGCGCGGTTGTATATTTTCTGTCCGGATACGTTTCGACCGCCGACCAGCGCTTTGATCTGACCGTTGGCATAATCCATGATTACGGTAGCACTCTGGGGCTGGATGGTTCCGGTATTGCTTATGGAGAAATCATCCTTTGGGACAATCAGATTGCCGTTGCCGTCCTTCTTGAAAAAGTCCGGATTGGAGCTGAGGAATTCTTTTGAAATGATCATATCTCGGTTTTCATCAAGATGTTTGAATTCATAAGGAATCTTCAGTGCTCCGCCCTTATAAATGAACATTTCAGGAATATTAACCTTTTTGGAGTAGAACGCTCCGCCGCCACCGATGACTTTCTCCCGGCTCTCATCGGATTTGTAGCAGTCTTTAAGGGTTACGAGGATGTCCTTGACCTCATTGTTCTTCCCGTATGCCCGATAGAACGAGAACATCCGGTCAGAGTAGAGAACGAGGTCGCCGGCGGCGTCAAAGGTATAGTTGTCCTTGCCTATGATCAGCTGGCCATCGGCATTTATCGTGGTATCGTAGGAATTCAGCAGTATTTCAGAATCGGTGACGGTTTTACGGTTTGTTTTGCTCAGTGCGACGATATTGTTGAGGGAATCCTTATAGGCCAGAATGGTAGGCATTTTCGGATTGGATTTGAAGAGAAGGCCGTCCTTCTCCAAGGCTTCCTTCAGAAGGATTATCTCGTCGGAGGCCTCCCCGGGCTTATAGGTATCCTTGGTAATTTCAGTGGAGTCCAGGAGCCCGATAGTGCTCATCTGCTTGATGGTTTCTGCGGTAACAGATCCGGTCACCTGAAGCTTATGGGTTTTTTGAAAGCTGGATACAGCTTTTTTCATCTTGTCATCGAACTTATTGGTGAATGGGACAGGCGCATATGCGGCTTCAAGCTTTTTTTGAAGCTGCAGGTCAACGGTGGAATAGATCTTCAGGCCCCCGCCATACAGCATATTGGTTGCCTGCTCCTCTGTCAGATCCTTTTGTTCCATCAGAACCTGAATAACCTCTCGTTTAGCCAGATCCGTAAAGTAGCTGGAAATGTCAGCTGTCTTGACCTTGCCGGGGTTCAGGTAGGTTTTCAGATCCGCTTCCTTGGCATCCTCGTATTCGCTTTTGGAAATGTATCCGTTATCGTACATGAGCCTCAGCGCTGTTTTATAGCGTGGAACACAGGTTTCATTGAAAACTGTCGTAAGCGTAGGATGCGAGTCATCCATGATGAAGTCGGTTGTCTTGACCTTGCTCTTTTCAACCGTGATGAATGGGGAGTTCTTTGTAGGGTTTTTTGGAATGCCCGCCAAAAGAGCGGATTCTACCAGACCCAGCTCGCTGGCATCCTTTGAAAAGTAGGTTTGGGCGGCAGCCTGAACACCCTTGGTTCCGGAACCGAGATAGATCGTATTCAGGTAGGCCTCGATGATCTGGTCCTTGGTCATCTTGCTTTCCAGTTGAACGGCATAGTAGGCTTCTTTTACTTTACGCGAAAGGCTTCGCTGGGATTTGATATCACTGAGATACAAGTTTCTGGCCAGCTGCTGGGTGATGGTGCTGGTGCCGCCGGTCCGATGCCCTTCGGTTATTCCCTCAAGGACGGCGCCCACGACACGGACAAAGTTGAATCCATGGTGATCCCGGAAGGTCTTATCCTCTACAGCGATGTAGGCCTTGATCAATATGGGGTTGATGTCCTTGTACTTCACAATCTTCCGGAGGCCGTCGATATGGATATTCTCAATGACATCGCCATTCTGATCCACGAGTACGGAATTCTCATCCAAAAGGGCACTGATATTGAACTCTTTGATCGGATCGGTTTCGCTGATGACCTTGAAAACGTATCCGGAAGTGATGCCAAATCCTAAAAGCCCCACGAGCAGCAGCGTGAACAGCACGCCTTTAAAGGTACGCATTGCCTTACCGGGGCGTTTTTTTGAACGGGGGGGCTTCCCGGCAATTTCGGTCCTGTCACGACTGACAGCCGGACGTGTTTTTTTGAACATGTAATCCTCCTAAACCCTTACGGGATTGAAATCATAGCTACAACATCCTATTATATCACAAACTCCCGGGAAGATTGCAAGGGTAGTTTCGGGAGTTAGCAAGGCCTTTGCTGACGCGGGTTGCAGGATATGTTACAATGAAAGGAATAAAACAGAGAAAAAGGACGGGACATGCGGGACGAAAATGTAAGAATGCAGGATCAGGACAAGGCACAATGGGCGGTGCTGGTAGGGATGCACACCGGCGGCCGAAGTGAAATCTCCATTGAAGATTCCATGGACGAACTGGCGGAACTTGCCACGGCAGCCGGAGCAGAAGTGCGAGGCAGACTTATTCAGAACCGACCGACGATTGATGCCGCCACCTATATCGGAAAAGGAAAGGTTGAAGAAGTGCGCCTCATGGTAGAAACGGAGGGAGCAGAGATTGTTATCTTCAACGACGAGCTTTCCGGTGCCCAGATACGGAATCTTGAAGCAGCCATCGACTGCAAGGTCGTCGATCGGACTGCCCTTATACTTGATATTTTTGCCCAACGGGCCCGGTCCAGCGCTGCCAGGCTTCAGGTGGAGCTGGCCCAGCTTCGCTATTCCCTGCCGCGCCTTACCGGTCTTGGAATATCAATGTCCAGAACCGGCGGTGGAATCGGTACCCGGGGACCGGGAGAACAAAAGTTGGAAATGGATCGCCGAAGGATTCGGGACAAGATTACGGACCTTATGCGAGAACTTGACGACGAGAAAAAGATCCGGGAAACCCAGCGCAGCAAAAGACAGAAAAGCGATATCCCGGTTGTGGCTCTTGTGGGCTATACCAATGCAGGAAAATCAACGGTCATGAACAGGCTGCTCACCCTTGGGGAGACCACGGATGCGGAGAAACAGGTGTTTGAAAAGGACATGCTTTTCGCAACCCTGGACACGAACCATCGACGGATTAGCCTGGAAGACCGGAAGGATTTTATTCTCATCGATACGGTGGGGTTCGTATCCAAGTTGCCCCATGCTCTGGTACAGGCGTTTAAGGCTACTCTGGAGGAGGTTGCGGAAGCGGATCTTCTGCTTCAGGTTGTAGATATCTCCAATGAAAATCATCACATGCAGATGCAGGTTACCGAAACCGTTCTGACAGAGCTGGGGGTCAAGGACAAGCGGATGATTTATCTGTTCAATAAGATAGACCGCATGCCCGAGGGGCACGAAAGCCAGCGGCGGGACGACATGCTGCAGATATCGGCAAAAACCGGACAAGGCATCGACGCGCTCATGGCACGTCTGAGGGCCGAGCTTTTCAGCGCGTGGCAGAGCACCCGGGTGCTGATCCCCTATTCAAAGGGTGAACTCAGTTCATATCTTCATGAACAGTATAGCGTTGTCCGCAGCGAATACCAGGAGGACGGCATCCTGTTTGAAGCGGAGCTGGATGATGCGGCAATCGGTAAGCTGAGTGCATACATCGATGAACAGCGGAGATTTTCGGATGAAACGATTTGACACGGTGCTGGAAGAATCGGTTTCCGAACTGATTATCCAGAAATCACGCTTCATAACCTATCTTATCCCGGTTAAATCAGAGGAAGAGGCGGTGGGAAACCTGGAGCGGATCAGGAAATCCCACTGGGATGCCACCCATCACGTCCCGGCGTGGATACTTGCCAGCGGAGCTCAGAAATTCAGTGATGATGGTGAGCCGGGAGGTACGGCGGGTCTTCCCGTGTTGGAAGCCCTTAAACATGCCGGTATGCAGAACTCTATGGTGGTAGTGGTTCGTTATTTTGGTGGAACAAAGCTTGGAACCGGCGGCCTGGTCCGAGCATATGGACAGGCGGCAAGGGATGCTGTAGCAGCGGCAAGCCGATATACGGTTGCAGAATTCCAGCATATCCGAACGGTTATGGAATATACACAGTTGGGACGCGTTCAGGCATATCTGGCCCAGTCTGAAGCCATAGGCATAGAAACGGAATTCACCGATCATGTGGAGCTACGGTTTTTTATAGAGCCGGAGGCTGCTGAGACGTTGTCTGCCCAGCTTGTGGACCTCGCCAACGGCAGTATTGAAATAAAAGAACTCGAATCGGAGCTCCTGGCTTTCACCGGGAAGGACTTCATCCGATACCATACGGAGGCATCTTTATGAAGGCATTGATCAGGAAAGCTCTTGAAAGTGAAATCTGGGCAGTGGCTGGGGCCAATGTGAATCCCTCCAAATTCGGTCACCGAATCTACAATCGGTTGAAGAGTGCCGGATACCGAACCTACCCCATGAACCCTGTTTATCAGGAAATCGACGGTGCCCCTTGCTATCCAACACCCGCGGAGCTTCCACAAATACCGGACTGCGTGAATATGGTCCTGTCGCCGGATAGGGGCAGGGCCTTGCTTCAACCTATGTATGACCGGGGGATACGGCTCCTGTGGTTTCAACCGGGCAGCTACGACCAACGGCTCCTTGATGATGCGGTTGCAAAAGGGTTCGATATCATTTATGATTACTGTGTTCTGATTGAACTCAATAATATAGGGAAATAGCGGAGGAAAGCACCTTGAAATGTAGCCAGGTCAAGATTACGGACAAAGACCGCAAGGAATTTATATCAGAGATCCATTACTATATCCTGACTGTCGTTATCCCCCTTAACCTATTGTTTGTGGTTTTTTTACTGCTTCCCCGGGAAGCGAAGGCCTTAAGTGCTGTGGCACTGCTGCTTGATGCCTTCATCTACATGACAAAAATAAAGCCTGCCTATGATGATATCTCAGCAGAATTCTTCAACTGCAAACAAGGAATCCTCCGAAAGGCAAAATTCAGGCTCAGCCTGGAGAAATTCGAGTATGTTATAGAAGGAGAGCCGGAAATCCTGTCCTCTGTTACCTCGCGGTATCAAACCTGCCTGGAGCATGCGGTTGAAGTTGTTTACGCTGAAAAAAGCCATCGCATTATCAAGATGAAGCTGACATAACGTGAAGAAAACGGCATCCTCAACAGGATGCCGTTATTTTATGACCGATAATCCCCGTTGATCTTCACATAGTCATACGTCAGATCGCACCCCCAAGCTGTTCCGGAACCGGTTCCGTCCTTCAATTCAATCTGGATGGTCACGACGGGACATTTCATAACGTTCAGCGCCAGCTCCTCATCGAATACAATGCCGGCTCCCTGGTTGTATACAGCAAGGAATCCGCCTTCGCTGACCAAGGAAACCTTCGCCGTTGAAAGATCCACAGGAACCCCGGCGTATCCCAGGGCACACACAATCCGCCCCCAGTTGGCGTCGTTCCCGAAAAAAGCTGCCTTTACAAGACTGGACCCAATCACAGACTTGGAAAGAATTCGGGCGGCCGCGTTATCGGTTGCTCCGGAAACATGGGCCTCCAGCATCTTGGTGGCCCCTTCGCCATCCTTGGCGATCATCATGGCCAGCTCTATACAAAGATCTGCCAAGGTCATTGAAAACAGGGCGTAATCTTCATCAATGCGCGTTATCTTCGGATTCTCCGCCAAACCGTTGGCCAATACAATGGCGCAGTCGTTGGTGCTGGTATCACCATCCACACTGACCTGATTGAAGCTGAGCACGGTGGCATCGCTCAGTGCCTTTTGCAGCAGGGGTTTATCGATGGCCGCATCCGTCATAATGAAGCCCAGCATGGTGCCCATGTTGGGATGAATCATGCCGGAGCCTTTGGCAAACCCGGAAAGTGTTACTGTTTTTCCACTCAGAATAATTTCGCGGCATGCCGTTTTAGGAAAGGTATCCGTAGTCATAATGGCTTCCGGGGCGTTCATCGAAGAGGCTTCTTCAAGGGAATTCACCAACAGTGTGATAGTATTTCTAAACGGCTCCATGGGCAACTGGACACCGATGATCCCGGTAGAAGCATTCAGCACCGAATCCTGGGAAATTCCCAAAGCGTCAGCCACCAAGGCGGTGACCTCCACCGCATTATTTACCCCCTGCTCCCCGGTGCAGGCATTGGCATTTCCGCTGTTAACGAGGACCGCCCGGTGATGGTCTGCCAAAAGCCGTGTCTTGGACAGCACCACTGGGGCAGCTGCAGACAGGTTCAGCGTAAAAACCCCGGCAGCGACAGCGGGAACCTCGGAATAGATAAGCATCAGATCCTTCTTGGAAGGGTCTTTTTTTATGCCGGAAAACATGCCGGCTGTTTTGAAGCCTTTAACGGGTTTTATGGCGTTCATATATTCCTCCTATGGGATGAGGGGTGTCTTAGGCAACCCCATGGTTTCATCGATGCCCAGCATGATATTCATATTCTGCACGGCTTGAGAGGCCGCGCCCTTCATCAGATTGTCAATGGCGCCGATCATAATCAGTCGATTCGTCCGCGTATCGATCCGAATGGATACATCACAGTAATTCGAGTGCGCCACCCAACGGGTTTCCGGCAGCTCTTTGCGCACGCGGACGAAAGGCTCATTCTTATAAAAATCATTGTATATGCCCTGCACCTCATCCTGCGACACGCTTTTTATCAATTGTCCATACACGGTTGACAGGATTCCTCTTTTCATGGGTATCAGATGAGGAGTGAACGTCAGCGGCGTCGGAACCCCGCATAGAAGGGACACGGCCTGCTCAATCTCGGCGGTGTGTCGGTGTCCGGCAACCCCATATGCCTTCATGGAGTCGGCGCTCTCACAGTAGTGGGTTCCAAGGGAAAGGCCTCTGCCTGCTCCGGTGATGCCGGACTTGGCGTCAATGATCAGGGTGTCCGGATCAATCAGCTTGTGGACCAGAGCAGGCATCAGTGCCATAAGGCTGGCAGTAGGATAGCATCCTGGATTGGCGATGTACCGTGATGCCCGTATCTTGTCCCTGTTAAGCTCAGGAAGGCCATAAACCCAGTGGGGCAGTTGCTCCGGCATGGCGTGAGGAAGATCATACCAGAAGGAGAACTGATCCGGATCCCTAAGTCTGAAATCTGCCCCCAGGTCGATCACCCGCAGTTTTTCCGGCAGCTCTCTCTGACAGAGCAGCTCCATGGAAATGCCGTGGGGCAGTGCCAGAAAAAGAACGTCCAGCTCATTCAATGAAGACATCACCTCGTCCACCGTTTCTGTCCGTATATCAACCGATTCGCCGAAGCCTGGGAACAGGTCGGCAATCACCATGCCGGGCTTGCTTTGTACGGCGAGTCTCAGGGTCTCAACAGAGGGATGAGAGGATAATAAGGAAACCAGCTGGGCCCCGGCATATCCGGATGCCCCGATCACGGCAGCTTTAAGATTCATAGGACCTCCTTAAGATTCAGTATATATGTATAAATATACACATAATAAAATATAAATCAAGATATACAAGGGTATATATTGATATTATAACCGTTAAAATGTATAATTAGCCACATGAGGGAGGACTGCTTATGAAAAATGCTGCAGAGAAAATACGGAATCTCATTGAGGCGCTTCCGTACATTCAGAAATTCACCGGCAAGATATTTGTTATCAAATTCGGCGGGAGCATCTTGAAAAAGCCTTCCGCTAAGGAAGCATTTATACAGGATGTGCTTCTCCTGTCCCTGGTGGGCATAAGACCGGTCATTGTCCATGGTGGGGGTGGAGATATTACAAAAAAACTGGAGAAGCTTCAAATACCCACGTCATTTGTGAATGGCCTGAGGGTGACGGACTCCGACGCCATGGAAGAAGTGGAGATGATACTGGCCGGTTCCATCAACAAGGATCTGGTTATGGGGATACAGAACGCCGGGGGCCGCGCAGTGGGCATAAGTGGAAAAGACGGCGGACTTCTCAAAGCAAAACGTCTTGGAACCATGGTTTCAGGAGAAGAGGTTGACATTGGCTTCGTTGGGGAAATTGATGCAGTAAACATTTCCCTGGTCAAGGATCTGATCGGGCTGGGCTACATTCCGATCATCGCACCAACCGGCTTTGACGAAGCGGGTCACACCTACAATATCAATGCAGATACAGCTGCGGCCGCCATCAGTTCAAGCCTAGAGGCAGAGAAACTCATTCTTCTCACGGATGTGGACGGACTGTATCTTGATTATCATGACAAAACCACATTGCAGACGGGGCTTTCCCTGGATGATGGGAAAGCTCTCATTGAAAGAGGCGTTATCCAAGGCGGGATGCTTCCCAAGCTCCAATGTGCACTGGATGCATTGGAAAAAGGCTCACACAATGTCCATATGATCAATGGCTCACGGGAACACGGGCTCTTGCTTGAAATATTTACGAACGACGGGATCGGAACCATGATTACCAGGGGGGATAAGTAATGGATCACAAGATGATGAACACATACACACGACCGGATATCGTGTTTACAAAGGGGAGCGGCTCATGGCTCTATGATGACCAAGGGCAGGGGTATCTGGACCTCATGGGGGGCGTGGCCGTCAATGCCCTCGGCCATGCGCACCCGGAACTGGTAAAAACCATCCATGAACAAGCCGGGCAGCTTATGCACTGCTCCAACATCTATTTCAACGATAAGCAGTTGCAGCTGGCTGAAATGCTTACGGCCCTGGCCCGCATGGAGAGCGTTTTTTTTGTCAACAGCGGTACGGAAGCCATCGAAGCCGGACTTAAACTGGCGAGGAAGTATGGCGCTCTGAAATCGCCCGATAAAAATATCCTGATTTATCTGTCCAACTCCTTTCACGGGCGAACCCTGGGCAGCCTCAGCGTTACCGGGCAACCCAAGTATCAGAAGGATTTCCAGCCCCTGCTGGGCGGAACGCTTTGTCTTGAAAAGGATGATCCGGCCATGCTGGAAGCCGTATTCAGTGAAAATGTCTGCGGAATCATACTGGAACCCATTCAAGGTGAGGGTGGTATTATACCCATTAATCCGGAATTTATTTCAAAGGCCAGAAAGCTCTGTGACAAATTCGATGCCCTGATGATTTTTGATGAGGTGCAGTGTGGCCTTGGAAGAACCGGCAAGATGTTCGCCTTTGAGAATCTGGCCGACAAACCGGATGTGATATGTCTGGCCAAGGGCCTCGGAGGTGGATTTCCCATAGGAGCGGTTTTGGCCAATGCTCGGGGCAACTGCTTTGAAAAAGGGGACCACGGATGTACCTTTGGGGGAAACCCATTGGCGTGTGCCGCATCACTTACCGTGCTCAACCATATTTCAAAAGCGGATTTTCTGAATGAAATTAGAGAAAAGGGTGAATGGGCCATTGATTATATCCAGAAAAAACTGTCAGAATCATCCGTGTTCAATAAAATGGCAGGGACCGGATTGATACTGGGAATTCATCTGAACAAACCGGCAGGGGAAATTATCCATGCGGCTCTTGCAAATAAGATATTATTAGTGAATGCCGGCCCTCAGGTAATCCGTCTGGTTCCTGCCCTTAATATTCCTTTTGAGGAATGGAAATCCGGAATCAAGAGGGTGTGCGAATTGATTTTAGAATCTGGTGAATGAAGACTATATAAGGAAGAGAAGCGCTCCGGAATTTCGGGGCGCTTTTTTATCTAAAAAACTCGAGAAAACCCCTTGACGTTCCATAGGAGCAGGTGGTATTATAACTAAGTCGCCGCAAGCAAACGCGAACGACACGCACCACTGGAGATTGAAAACTGAACAATCCAAGACGAAATAAAGCAATACAAT
>CAZYQI010000049.1:0-16920 GCA_964649745.1 uncultured Peptostreptococcaceae bacterium
AAGGAGTGCCTTTTTTTCTTCCATATCAAATAGCAGAGGTGCTCTGATAAAATTAGTCAGCAGGCTATACCCTCCATTATGGCCCGCATCCGAAATTATAGGCACCCCACTGGCACATAATGCATCAATATGTCGATATACAGTCCTTATATTGATTTCTAGCTTTTCAGAAATCTGTTTTGCGGTGATTTTTACGCCCGAATTCAGCATCCACAGAATTGCCAGCATACTATCATTTTTAGCCATAATGTGAATCCCCTTCTTTTATGAAGTCGTGACCCCTCGGCAGATAGTCAAAATATACCATGTATTGGAGTTTGTTCTACTCCAGCAAAGACAGCCAAAGCTGTTCTGATTCAATCACTAACTCAGCAACGAACTCAAGAAACGGCTGATAATCCATTGTGGTGTGCGCGTAGTCCACCACTTCATAATAACGTGAACGGTTTTCTTTTTTTATGATAATTGGCGTATATCCACTCTTCATTAATTCAAAGTTCAGAAGGAGTCTTGATGTTCTTCCATTACCATCAATAAAAGGATGTATTTTTACAAATTCCCCATGAAGTAAAGTAGCTCTTAATATCGGGTGAAATGGCGGCCATTCTTCTTTATACTCCATGATTAGGTTTTGCATCAATACGTCTATTTCATAGTGCTTGGGTGGAATATGAACTGCGCCTCCAATCACTACATTTTCCGCTCTGTATTTACCCGCATTCTGATTATCTATTTCTTTAAGGATAATCCCATGAATGCACTTTATGTTCCACTCGGATAAAGGCTCGTTGTTCCCAGCCAGTTCTTCAAGGAACAATATGGCCTCTCGGTGGTTAATTGCCTCTAAGTGTTCCACGACGCTTTTTCCGCCAATTGTTATTCCCTCAAGGACCACCTTTGTTTCTGATAGAGTCAACGTATTGCCTTCAATGGCGTTACTGTTATACGTCCATTCTATGATTAACTTTTCATGCAGTGAATCTGCCAACCGCTTTGAGAGAGGTCTGTATTGATCAATCTTTCCTTTCATTTCATCAATTTTGCTAAAGTCATACACAATGCCTCTGTATGTTTTTTTGTAACTTACCCTAGCATCAATTGGCTTGATTGCGCCATAGGGAATGGACCAGTTTCGCCCGAATTTCACAGCACCTTCAATTCGTCCTTCTGTACAAAGTACACGTACTCTTCTGTCGCTGATCTGCCACTTCTCACTTGCTTCAGTAACACTCATATATTTCATGAAAAATCACCTCATAAATATAATATACCGATATCGGAACATTGTAAACATAGTTCCGATATCGGTACAAAGCAAACCTTATGAAGACTTCCACACGATCTAAGCTCTAGCCTATTGATAGTACATATTCCTAATGTCTCTCCAACTTAACCACGCGCTCCACATGCCTTGAGTAGGCAAAATGATGTCATGTGAACCTATTGGAGCCTTGGCGGAGGCGCTCTGATTACAAATATCGTTAGCTGTCAGGAAAAACAAGTTACTCAATTCTATCGGTAATCCATATTTCTAATATAGGCAGTACTTCTACCAGCACCCGTTTTTATAATATAGCTATTCTTCAACAAGTCGGAAAGCGTAAGCTCAACGGTAGACATGCTGATGTCTGGGCATTTTTCGAGAATATCTTTTTTAGATAATTTTTGTAAGGTATTGTCAAATAATATTTTGATGCGTTCTGTCTTTGAACGCGTTTTGTTATGCAAATGTTCAACTCTTGATGAAAATTCTCTATAAGCACTAAGAATAACTTCGAGATAGTATTTCACAAACGGCAAATAGCTGTGATTGGTTTCGAGCCACTCTCTTGAGCTTTCTTCAAGCTTTTCATAATAGACTATTTTCGTTTTTTCGATAATCATTTCCAAGCTGATATATTTACCAACAATATAGCCTGAACGATAAAGCAATAAAAGCGTCAGCAGTCTGCTCATTCTACCATTGCCATCATTGAATGGGTGAATGCAGAGAAAGTCAAAAATGAACATGGGTATCAACAACAGTGGATCATGTTGTTCTGAGTTAATTGCCTCTATGAATGTACTCGAAAGTCTTTCCATGGCATCCGGTGTTTCAAACGAACTTAATGGTTCGAAGCGAATACGTTCTTTTCCGTCTGCGCTTTCAGCTATGACATTATCCGAATTCTTGAATCGCCCGCCTATTGACATCGGATTGAATTGATAAAGATCTCTGTGGAGCTGCAGAATGACGTTGACTCTGGGATTCATATAATCGTAGTTTTCATGAACCAACTGAAGAACTTCACGATAACCTGCAATCTCAGATTCTGAGCGGTTCAATGGTTCAACTTTTTCTTTTACAATGGCCTGAAGCCTGTCATCGGAAGTATAAATCCCTTCAATCCGATTAGACGCCCCTGTACTTTGAACCTTTGCAATTTCAAGCATCGCATTTAGAATATCCGGTTTTGCTTCAATGAAAAGCTCTTGCTTGCCCTTATATTCATGAATTGCTGCAAGCAAATTGATGATTTCGCTACAAAGCAGTTCACTGGGAATCTTACTATAGTCAAATGCACGCATATTCCACCTCTTCCTGCACTATACATGCTTTTATGCATTATTGTATCACCAAATTATGCAGATAACAAATGTAATAGGCATAAAGAACAGGTGTTACTGCATATTTTCTTCTGATTAATGTGCAGTAACTGATCCACTCATACGAATAGCTCCAATTCACTATTTTCCCCTGCTTGAAGATCTCGCATTACATTTCTCTATAGACTTTTTCACTGCATGTCAAACATGTTGATTTGCCGCTGCTCGCCAAGCCTCAAAAGCGCCTGTGGATCATGTTCCTGAAACCATGCCTGGCTGATATGCTGCTCCTTGACTACCGCCTTGGATTCACCACCCACAAGATTCTTGAGACGGCAACCGTACACGACAGGGAAGTAA
Organism: uncultured Peptostreptococcaceae bacterium; assembly: GCA_964649745.1. Lineage (GTDB taxonomy): Bacteria > Bacillota > Clostridia > Peptostreptococcales > Acidaminobacteraceae > CAZEHS01. The sequence continues at coordinate 2,947 of CAZYQI010000049.1, forward strand.
TCCCGTATGAACTTGCCATCGTCATGGGCTGTAAGGGCAATAATCTGGAATCCAAGTTGTTCTGCAATGTAAAACACCGGATGCAGTACATGGTCGCTGCTGGCTTTCCCAAACGGATTATCCAGAATCACCGAACGATGCCTTTTGGTCTGCTGCTCAATCAGCTTTCTTTTCTCTGCAACATAGTTGAGGATACCCAGAAACAGCGCCATATTCTTGCTCCATTTTTCGCCCCCCGACCAGTTGTTCGATTCTTCCCATGCAAAATAGCGTTCGCTGAGATGCCCGTCATTGGAAACCTTACGGCATTTGATTTGGTATGGTTTTCGGTTTGTTAGAATCCCCATCAGCTGTTTTGTCTGCAGGTTGCGCTCGATGTGCTTACGGATCTCTGCATCCTTCGCCGCGCTTCCATCTGATTCGAAACGTGGCGTGTCCAATTCATCAAGCAGTTTATCCAGGTGGCTCCTGAGCTTTTCACGGCCTTCATTTTCATCCCATTCCGGAATATGAAAACTGTAGATTTCTTTCCACTGCTCACCCTGCTTCACTCTGGTACTCTTAGGAATGCGTCGCAAATCTTCTGCAACTACGGACATGTGGGAATGCATATGGCCTACGAAGGTGGTGAGCTGCTTATCGTGTTCAATCAGATCATTCTCGGCCATCTTGATGACCTGTAGTAGCGTTCGTGTAATATTTTCACGCCAGGCCATCAGCTCTTCCATTGTGCGAACAGACTCCATACCTGAAACAGCACGATCCCGTAGCTTGTAATCCGCAATGTTCTTTTCGCAAAACACTCTGAACTGATGCTTACCTTCACTCAGTTTTTCCTGCGAAGTATCCCACGCCTGCTTTCCTTTTTCCAATGCATCGATAAATTTTTGTACCACCCATTCCCGTTTATAGGGCAAATCCGTTAAAACAGCTTCCTCCAGTTCTGTATCCTCAACCAGATGAGAGCAGAACTGGTGAACCTCGTTTTTGATTTCCAGTTCTTTCATCAGCTTGAGCAGCAGCTTTTCAGCACTCCGAAGCTCTCGCTTTTGGGTGTCTGTTTCGTTTTTATCCCACTGCAACCGCTGCCTTTCTTTTTCAATCCATTCCGGTGCCGCATTCTGCTCCACAGGCATCTCAATGCATGCTCCCCACTTTTCTGTATGGATTTTTTGAGCATGCTCCCGGTTGCCCTGCAGCGTTTTCAATATACCGCTGACTTCGTCCCGTAATTTTCCAATCGGTTCTGCGTCAGCTTCCAACGCTTTTCTCTTGTGATTACAAGCCTGAAGCTGAATCTCACCATCAATGGGGAACTCAAGTGTTTCCTCTTCGATTCCTGCATCCGCACAGCCACTGGATAATTCCCCCTGACGTTTGAATGCGGTTTCTTTCGTTCGCTCCAGCTGATTCTCCAGCTGCCTGCGACCAGCCTGTCTTTGATTAAGTGAATCCTGCAAAGCTTGCCATTCTTCTTTCAGACTGCTTACTTCATGCCACTGGGCAGGCGCTTTACTCATATTGCGCACCTGTTTCCATTGAGGATCTTGGTTCAGTCTATCCTGATCGCTTTTTACCTGCATCAGTTTTTCAGCAATTTCCTGACATTCATCATAAGCGGAATCCGCATTACGCTCCGTCTGATCATATTCATTTTTGATGGCTTCTGCTGCAGTTCTGAAATCTCTGCGCTTTTTCTCGCTTTCTTTCAGCTTGCGTTCCAATTCCCTGTAGCGCTCTGCCTGATTTAGAAGGCCATCCAAATGTTGCTGCTCTTTCTCAAATTCCTTGGCGCGGTTTTGTGTCAGTTCTACGTTTTCACGATTTTTGCGGATTGCATCCTGATTCACTGTCATTCGATACTCAAGATCTTTTTGGGCGCTGAGTTGTTCACCCAGCTCCATACGCTTCTTTTCAACCGTTTCCCAGGGATATTTCCCAAGAAAATTCTGCAGAGTTTCCTGGACACTCCGAATTGCATTTCGGTTGTTTTCAAGCTGTTTAAGTTCTTCTTGAAGGCGCTGCTGCTTGCTCAGCTGCAGTTGGGTCCAGATTGAGAAGTTTTCACTGCTCAGATTATCCGCCCAAAGCTGGGGCGTGATCAGACAATCTCCAAGATTCCATTCTTCTGGCTTCTCAATGGCCTGCAGCGCCTGCTGATCGGACAGCAGATAGATCGGCCCTGATAACTCTTCATTTAAGGTGATCAGGCGATCACGGACCGAATTGATCTCTGCTTCACTGGTTACAACCGTCATCGCCCAAAAACCAAGCTCCGTACGGATTGCATCCGGATTCCATGCAACATCGCAGGCTTTTAAAAATGATGGTCCCGATTCAAGCATTGAAAACTGAGTACCCAGTCGTGATAGAATTCCCTCAATTCCGGGATCTGCCGTAAAAGTAGTCTTTCCATGATAGTCGTCATGCCATCGGGTAGCAATCCGTTCTTGCTGCCTTGCTTTTTCAATATCTCGGTCCGCTTTCAGCATCCGGTCTGACAGTGAGTTCAGCAGTGATCCTTGTTTTTGGAACACCGGGTACGTGCCCCAATCGCCCTTGATACCTCCCAGGCTTTCCCGTACGCTTTCCTCTTCCCTGTCTACTTCATCCTGGTATGCTTTTTCTCGGACGATGCGCTCCGAAAGTTCAATTTCAACGGTTCTGAGTTCACGTGCTTCATCTTCAAGATCTTTAAGCAGTTTCCGGCTTGTCCCTAACTGTTCAGCGTTATGCCGGATGCCCTTCTCCACTTCTTTTGCCCTGTTCAGCCACTGATGACGCATTGAATCCATCGAATTTTGTGGATACACAGGAACAATCCGTCCCGCAATCCCTTCCATATCCTCCGTATAAACCTGAACTGCACGGCGTTCTGACTCTTCTGCCCTTAAAATTCCCTGGTGCTTATCATTCAGAAGTTTCACCGCTGTCTTAAGTTCTTTCAAGCGGTTGTCTTCGCGGATTTTTTCAGTGGAATGCGTCTCAACCAATTGCTTCAGTGCGTCAAACCGCTCTGAATAAGCTCCGTTGAGCCGCATTCCCACTTCATCGGCAGTCTCCTGCAGCAGACCGGCATCTGATTCCTTATTCAGATATTCCAGCTGCTGAGTCAATAACATCAGTTCCGCCTGCAGCTCTTGAAGTTCCTGTCGTCTTTGTGCCAACGAGAGCTCTGTAATGCGAGCACGGATATTTTTAAGCGCATCAGCCCCCTCATGCATAGCAGTATCTGCATGGATAAAGCGAACGTTGGCTTCTGTAATTTGCTTTTCCAAAACGGCAAGCTCCCAGGCTGACTCAATCCGCTGCAGTTCACTTTGGGCAATTAGGTACTGCACTTCGCGGTTTTCAGTTGCTTCAAGCCCATTTCTGGTTAACGCCGATTCTCTTTCTGTATTTTGAAACAACGCCTTAGCCTTTTGCTTGCTGATCATATGACTTTTCTTCTGCAGGTCACTCTCTTCAAACAGGATGGATAGCTGGCCCACCCTTTTCTCAACCATCTTGCTTTCTTCGATTTTTTCTCGCAGTAGCTTGTGCTGCCGGAAGTGCTCCCGCTGCTTTTGAAAGTTGTCTGCAAAATCTGCGGAGCCTTTGCCGGGAATAGTTCGCTCAACTGTGGGAATCAATAGCTGTTCCACCAGCTGTACAGAGGATTTACCGTCTTTAAAGAAGGCATCGATATCCCCTTCTGCGCAGTTGATGTGGGCAATGCTTTCCCATTCGGTAGTAATGATTTTAAATGCATCCTCCAGATAGGCTTGGTAATCTCGGATAGTTTCAAATCGCTTGGCAACCATGCTACGGGAAGTCATTCCTTTGTAATACTCGTTGATCTCCCCTTTGTCCGCCGGGCGAAGATTCCCGTCCTGCATCCTGCGCACAAAGGGGATGCTCTCTAAACTGTGTTCATGCCGTTCTGCATATTCATAGGCATAGCGGTAAGAATCCACATGGCCTTGAGAATCCAAAAATAGAGTCACAGCAGTAAGTCCGTATTTACGGGGGCGCTCATGTAAAATCCATTCAATGGCGATATGCGCCGGGCCAGCTCCAAGGGATAGCGTATTTGCAATTTTGCGATCTGCCAGTTCCGCATGGGGCAGCACTGCCTGAAGTGCCGTTTGAACAAAGACTGTTTTACCGCCTCCATTTTCCAGCAAAACAATACCATTATATCCATCAAAGGAAAAAATCTCGTCCTGATAGCGTTTGGCTCCGGTCTCATAAACCACATTTGTGAAACGAATACGGGAAATTGTAGGCATTTTCACACCTCCTTCGCCAAAACGGGATCAAATGAAACGTCCGACAGCTTGTCTTGATAAAGAAATTCAAGAATATTCCGGTTATATGCCTGATCCATAAAATACTGCACGATAATGATATGAGCTCGATGCGTTAAAGCGATTTCGTCTATCCCCGTACGGGTGATGAGCCCCCTATCCTCCAAAAACCGGATGACGGTGTTTAGGAAAGCTAATCTGGAAACAGTGCGCCCATCTGCTTTGACACCGTCGCGGACATCATTAAGCGCTTCCCATTTCTCATGAATTTCCGTCCAATTATACTCAAATTCGCGATCTGCAGCCTCAAGTCGCTCCGGTTCCATGGCGCCGATATAGGCCATGCGCTCGTTTATCTCGGTAAGCCAGTCATTTACGGGTATGAATGCCCGAGTGGCATCGCGGTTCTGATAACTGTCATAGAATTCACCGAATAAGATGATAATCGCCACATACATCATATAAATATCCAAATTCACTGCTTTGGCAGAGAAATAGTCTTTTTTTATTGTTTCATTGGTCACATGAAAAGGAGAGGTCAGCGCCAGAGGAAGAAGAATCAGAGTGTCACTGCCGGACACGAACAGTGTGCAATCCACCTGCCCTATAAACAGCTGTACCAGATTCCGTACGTCATCGTCTGTCATATAAATACGACCTTCCTTGCCTTCCACCTGCCCCTTAGATGCCAATACGGTGTAGATTTTAAATGCCTGAACGATCTTTTCCTCACTGTATCGGCTCATTCCCGTTCTCCTTTTGTTGCAATGTAATCACCAGATTCTTAATTGAAAATCCTGCCGCCGGTTCTAAAATACCCAATCCCGCTTCAACCCTCATGCCGGTATACTTACCCGAAAGCCTGCTGATTGCCTTTTCTAAAACAATTCCGGATCCGTCATCCTCATCCTGCCCTGAGTCTGCACCGTTCTTGGCGACATGTATTGGGGACCGCTGATGCACTAGCAGCCAGAATTCATAGAATGCTCTGTCGTTTAAAATCCCTAGAGGACATTCTTCTGAGGATTTTAACCAGGAAACGAATTGGGAAAGTTCTACAGCCACTACACCGTTTTCTATCATAAATTGGTTCTGATCCAACATTTTCAACAGCAACGTCATGATTGTATGATAATTTACAGCCATCATATGCCGATAGCTCGTCTGCTGAATATCCGTATCGATTGCCGAAAACCCCTTGGTTTCAACATCCCCGTCATTTCGCTCTACCCGTTGCTTTCCAAAAACCGTAAGTGGCGACCAGGTGCGTGCCTGTTCCAGATAAAGAAAGGGGTTCGCCAGCTGTCTTGATGCACATAACGGCAACGGTTCCGACAACAGTCGCCCCGTCAGTTGCTCTTTGAAATTGAAAGCATTGAGACCCACATGATAGAGAGATTGCTGTGCCGCTCTGAGAGCTGTTGTTTTCAGTACAATACCTTCTTGAAAGAGGTTGCTGTGCTCATAATGAACTTCTGAAAGGCGCAGGTTGATTTCCAGAATAAGCTCATAGGCCCTGCGCTCCTTTTCGCCGTTCAAGTCATATTGCAAACGATTCTTCGTATCCGCCACAAAGGACTGAAGCTCCTTAAACTCCTCATTCTCACGACCCATCCTGCTGTTGAGGTCTTCAATCACATCTCGAAACCTGTTATATGTCTCATCTGACACAATACTGCGCTGAATATCGTGGCTAATCTTAACAATTCGATCTTTAAGAGCAATGACATCCATCCGCATTTCATCAATCTGCCGGAGAGCGCTTGCAAACTCGCCCTTCTCCAATTGCTTTCTCAGAAGAAGCTGGTTGATTGAAAGCGAAAACTCGGCATAAAACTCCCGGGTGGCAAACACCAGCTCCAAACCATCGTCATCCAGAATATAGTATTGCGTGCTTACAACAGGATCATACCCCGATGCCTTAAGAATGGCATACGTTACCTGGTCTTCCTTTCCGGTTTCCCAGTTGAAGAAGGTACGGCTGTTCTTACGGCCACCCGGCGGCCGGAACTCTTCAACAATACTTTTGGCAACCTTTTCGATTTCTGCAGCACCGAGATCATACACGCCTTCGGTTCTGCGGCTCAAGAAATCTGCCAGATTCATTACACTGACCTGATTATTGCGCATCAGCATGTTTTCAAAAAAGAAAAGCAGACTGAGTACACCCAGCCCGAAATAGTCGATGGGCCTATTTTCAAGGTCTTTAGCAGTTTTCTTTTCGAGTCTGTATAGAGAATCGAAAAGAGCCAGTCTGCGTATGCGCTCCCGATATCCTTCCGATATCGCCTGATCATTGATTGTATTCACAGTAACCACCGCTTTCTTTCAGAGCCTCATTATAATCTTCCGTCGACAAGGCTTCCTGAGGCAGATACAGACCTCTTTCAAGGATGGATTCCAGCTTTTCAGTTTCTTCTTGGGTGAAGAACGAACAGAACGCCATCAGAGCGTCGCGGTTAAAACGCTGCGTTTCTTTTCCCGGTGAGGGATTCTTGCGCATCAGTGCCCTGTATAACCCTATAGCTGGAACCGCCCCGGTACGGCTGTATGTAGCATGCCAAATGCTTATACCTTCATAGTCCAGATCTCCGTAATAGTGGTATTCGTGCGACCTAGAGCCTAAGCTTTCAATACCAAGCTGTCTTGGAAACTCGGAGATACCCGCTGTAATTTTCCAACCGGCGCCATACAAATACGTGTGATAAGGACCGTTATTGGCTAACGCCATCAGTCGGTACCATACGGCCTTATTTTCTATAATCAGATGTCGCCACCGTGGACTATTGGGCACACAAATCGGAAGCAATGTTCTGCCGAACATAACCGGGTCTGGCATTGGATCTGGTTTCATTTCGCTCCAAATTCCAATGCGCTCCAGCAGCGCCTTTCCTCCTTCATATTCAATCCACTTTTCATTGCCAACCATGCGCCAGGAAAGTTCCGGCAAACTCATGGTGGTCCAATCCTCAGTGCAGTTATCCAAATACCGGCTCACCGCTTCTACCCACGACTTATCCAGAATCCACCGTGCTTCTCCCAGGTTGTTATAAGAAGTCAGAGAAACGCGAGGATTCATGTGCTGCTGTTGGCGGCTCCTTTCAAGAACCAAATCGCGCTGAATCCGCCGCCTTTGTATCCTCCAGCGGTTTGCAAGCGTAATTTGATGTCGTTCAGTAAAACCATGACTCTTAACCGGCGCTAGAATATCCTCTGCTTCCAACTGCCGTACCGCCTCGACGAATTCCAAAAAACTATAATTGCCGGAAACCAGGGTTCTCAGCTCCAGTTCTCCGATTGTGGCTTTTTTATGGTTTTGAAGAATCAGAGTCAGTTGTTCATGTAAGTTCATAGTTTCCTCATCAGAGCTTGTTCTCTTGCTCCAAAAGCTCACATTCCATTTCCAGTTCACGCTTGAGTTCTTCTTCTGTTGGTAGGTATAACTTATACTTTGATGCGAAGATCTGTGTGTTTTCCTCCGAAAGCGTGTATTTCACCACTGACTCACTCTTATCGGCACAGAGAACAATTCCAATGGGTGGATTATCCCCTTCATTTTTCATTTCGCGGGTATAGTAGTTCACATACATCTGCATCTGTCCTAGGTCCTGATGGGTTAAATCGCCAATTTTCAAATCAATCAGGACGAAGCACTTGAGAATGTAGTTGTAGAATACCAGATCAATGAAGAAATGCCTGCCATCAAATGTAATCCGCTTCTGCCTTGCGACAAATGAAAAACCACGGCCCAACTCCAGCAAGAATTTTTGAAGATGTTCTATCAGGGCCTGTTCTAAATCCTTTTCAAACAAGCTTGGGGATTGCTCTAATCCTAAAAATTCAAGCACATAAGGATCCCGGATAATATCCTCAGGCAATATCGCTCTTTCCAGTGCTTTGATTTCATCTCTGACTGGCTCTTTTTCTTTACTCGACAGAATCCTTTCGTAGAAAAATGAGTTGATTTGTCTTTCAAGCTGGCGAGTGCTCCTGTTTGCCGTTGCGCATTCTTCCAAATAGAACTGTCTGGCGTTCTCATTTTCTACCCGCATTATTAAACGATAGTGTGTCCAGTTCAATTCGCTACGCAGTGCGTAGCTATTTTAAAAAGACAAATAAAACTGACGCATATTTTTTAAATTGGCTTCAGTGAAGCCTTTTCCAAATTCTGTGGTCAGTTGAATTGACAATGCTTTCAATAAGCCGGTTCCATACTCAGCCCGCTCATCTCCGCCCTGTCTTTCAACGATGCTTTTACCAATATTCCAATAGGCTTCCACCATGGCAAAATTCACTGCCGAATATGCCTTTGCTCTAGCCGACTCTAAAATATGTTTTATGTCATGGTACAAACCTTGATTTGTTAACTCCATTAAGACACCTCATTCCATCATTGATCTATTGTTCTTTATTATATCAGGGTAGATATTCACTGTCACTTGATCGCCAGGCTACTCCTCTTTTCGGTTTGAAGATTCCTAAAATAAATTGGCCCAGTTACTACCCCACTGGACCAACATATATACCACCATATTATGTTATAACTCGTCTACACACACGGTATCCGAATCCAATCCCTCACCGAAACGCCCTCAACTTCCTCTTTATTCCTGAAATCAGCACCTGCAAGTGAAAAGTTTAAAAGCCTCGCATTCATTGAAAAATCAAGTATTACAAGTTTTTTCGACGTAGTCTTATTACGCGGTGCCTCGAGTAGATAAAAATGATGTCGTGAAGACCCACTGGTTTCTTGGCGGATGGATGTATTACAATTGCTCATTAAACTGACATCAGATTAGACACTATATAATACTACATTTTTTCATTTTTAGAATCTTTGATTAATCGATCAAAGTCAGATTGGAACAATCTGTCCTGTATAACGCGGTATTTTTCAAACTCACTTTCGGCATGCACTTTGGCAATTTCTGCAGTCACCTTTCCTGCGTCTTGTAAAACTTCACGGTCAGTCGCTTCAATAAATCGGTTCAACCGAGTTTCCCAATCATGCATGGTCATAGGTATATGTCGAAGTGCCATATCCTCTGCAACATCCAAATAAGCAGAAACAAGTCTCTGTAATTGCACCATTTCAGATTCATTCAGATAGTTTTTGGCAACCGAAACATCAAATTTTTGAATTTTACCATTAGGGGCATCCTTCCAATTTGTCAATCCCATATGGTTTTTTTCGGCATTAGCACGGCTATAGATAACTTCTGCAGCCGTTTGACCATGAATTGCCCAATGTAGTTTATTTTGTATAGTTGAAAAAAAACGCCGTGTAGCATTTGCGTTTACATCATAATCGATGGCTGTTGCATATATATCCGTGATTTTTTGATAGAATTTTCTTTCACTCAATCGGATTTCACGAATACGCTGTAATTGTTCTTCAAAGTATTGCTCCGTTAGAATAGATCCTCCGTTTTTCAGACGTTCATCATCCATTGCAAATCCTTTAATGGTAAAATCCTTTACAATATGATTTGCCCATTTACGAAACTGTATGGCACGTTCATTGTTTACTTTAAATCCAATGGCGATAATCATTTGTAGGTTGTAATGCTTTACTTCCCGATTTACCTGACGCACACCTTCAGTTTGAACTATTCGGAAATTCCTAATCGTTGCTTCAGTCTCAAGTTCATAATCAGAGAATATTTTAGCTATATGCTCATTGATTGTTGATATCTCTACATCATAAAGCGTTGCCAACATCTTTTGTGTAAGCCAAATATTCTCTTCTTCATATCTCATTTCAAAGCTTTGAGAATTATCACCTGTTGCTGCGATGTATGTTAGGTATTCAGCTGCACTCGATCGAATTGCAATATCATTTTTCTTCTTCACAAGCTCAACCCTTTCATGTTTATATAATTTAATCCAAAATATGTGTGTAATAAGTTTATCACAATGCATGCTTAAGAACAAACGTTCTATATTGAACTATGTAAACAAAATACCACTGAATGTCATCTGAACATTCAGTGGCTTCCGATTACTCTATTTACTCATTTTTACCGCTTCTCCAACCTAACCACACGCTCCACATGCACACTGTGATTAAGCTGATTCCCATATAAAACCTTCTAAAATTGAAGAGTGAACCGTGTGACATCTTAGCTGTTACAACCGAATGGCGTATATATTACTTACTCCTAACAAAAAGAAGCACACGCCAATTTGAATCGTATCGAATTTCTATAAAAAACACATCGGATTTGGCTCTGGATCATCCAGAAGTGTTTCTAGAATTCGCAGTCCCCGGTCCAGCTCTGCTAAGGTGGCTGTACCGGAAAGGGATATCCTTACTGCTGGCGGAACCGCTGCGCTGCCGACTGCGAATTTCTCGGCGCAGAATACCTGCACGCCTGCAGCCCGGGCAGATTTTTCAAATTCCGATCCTATGCGGCCATCTGGGAGCGACAGCCAAGCGAAGAACCCGTTTTCTCGGACCTTTACATCGAATCGTCCCAGTCTTTCGGCAGCAAGCTTTGAGCGTAGGGCTGCCTCTCCCTGTTTCATGGCGATGGCCTTTTCGCCATAGCCGCCGTCGATTAGGCGGGTGATAATCTCTGCATTGATCGGAGAGGCCATCCAGGTGGTGTTTAAGAGTCCGTTTTCGACAGCCATCCTGTAGGCAGATGGGACCTTGACGAATGAGATGCGGAAACCTGGACCCAGTAGCTTGGATGTTCCGCCAACGTAGATTCCGTGCTCGGGAACAAGGGCACAGACCGGCGATCTTTCGATAGCGCTGGTATAGCTGTATGCGTCGTCCTCCAGAAGTATAAGATTATGCTTTCTAATGATGTCGGCAATTTCTTCCCTTCGAGATTCCGTCATGAAACCGGTTGTGGGGTTCTGTACCTCTGGCATCAGGTATATACCTTTGATTTCTTCACCCTTGCATGCGTTTCGAAGACCTTCTGCACTCATGCCTTCCGGTGTAATGTCTATTGGTATCAGACGAAGTCCGATGAGCGCGGCCAGGCTCTTGAATCCCGGATATGTCAGGGCATCCACCGCAATGCGATCCCCAGGGGTGAATAATGCCAGCAGGCAGCTGGCAAGCGCATTCTGGCTTCCTGCCGTGATGATGACATCTTCGGCTTCGCAGAGTACACCAAACCGTTTTAACCACTCCGCCCCAATTTCCCGGTGATGACGGTATCCTCCCATTTCGGGGTACTGGATCAGTCTTTCCACGTTGAGCTTAGGAAGCATCTCCTGCACCCATCCGGCCAGAATAGAGTCCTGACAGGATAAAGGAAGAACCTGACCCATATCGATGATGCCGCTGTGATGCTGTTCACTGACCAGTGAAAGGGATACCCGAGTGTCGGATGACACGAAGGTTCCCCGACCTACGACCCCGTGGATGAGTCCCTTCAGTTCACAGGCCCTAAAGGCTCTAGCAACGGTACTGAGGTTGATGCCCAATCGATCCGCCAATTCCCTTTGTGGAGGCAGTTTTTCACCGGGCTGAAGGCAGCCGCTTCGGATGTCGGATTCAAGCGCTTCAATCAGGGAGCTTCCGATCGAACGCGTATTCAAAATCAAGGTTGGAAACCATTGTTTATTCTCCACTGTACCTCCTAAAAACGAATGATGAAAAAGCAACAAAACATTGTTATGCACACAATAATACCATTGACTGCACACAATATCAAGCTTACACTGATGACATAACCATACAATTATGCAATCAAGGAGGGTTTAATATGAATTCCGATACGAACAACGTACCGAACATCTGCGACCGGCTACGGGAGCAGGCATTGGACGCCACACTGCTGAGCCAGGTACATTCCGCCGCGCTGGATTATATGGCAACAGTTCAGGAAAGACCGGTTTTTCCTGCAAAGGATGCGTTGGAAGGACTCTCGGCCTTCGACGAGCCGATTCCTGAGATACCCTGCAATCCCCACGATTTGCTGAAGCTTTTGCATACAAATGGCTCTCCGGCTACTGTGGCCCAGACAGGCGGCCGATATTTCGGATTTGTAAATGGCGGAATCGCCCCGGCTGCACTGGCAGCTAAGTGGCTGGCCGATGTTTGGGATCAGAACGCCGCCATGTATGTGAGTTCCCCTGTTGTATCCCGACTGGAGGAAATCTGTGAACAATGGCTGGCAAGCCTTCTCGGGCTCCCGGATGGGACCGCCGCCGGTTTCGTAAGCGGTTCTTCAACAGCTACACTGTGCGGCGTGGCTGCTGCCCGAAATCATCTTCTTAATAATCAGGGGTACGACGTCGGAGCCAAGGGGCTTTTCGGTGCGCCGGAAATCAAAGTTGTGCTCAGCGAAGGGGCTCATTCCACAATATACAAAGCACTTTCGATTCTGGGACTTGGCAGTGAACGCATCATCAAGGTGCCCATGGATGGTCAAGGCCGCATCCGGGAAGACCTTGTGCCGGAACTTGATGACAGGACTCTGCTGATTTTGCAGGCAGGCAATGTCAACTCCGGGGCTTTCGACCGTTTCGGAATGCTCTGTGAAAAGGCCCGAGCAGCTGGTGCATGGGTTCATGTGGATGGGGCTTTCGGCCTCTGGGCCGCCGCTTCAGAATCACTGAAGCATCTGACTGAAGGTTTTGAAAAGGCCGATTCTTGGTCGGTGGACGCTCATAAAACACTGAACGCTCCATATGACAATGGAATCGTTCTCTGCCGCAATCGGCAAGCGCTCATCGCCGCCATGCAGATGACCGGCTCATACATCGTTCTGAGCCCACAGCGTGACTGCATGCTGTACACGCCGGAAATGTCCCGGAGAGGACGTATCGTCGAGCTCTGGGCAACTCTGAAGTCCATGGGGCGTGCCGGGGTATCGGAACTGGTCCAAGACCTGCACGAGAAAGCTGTCTACTTTGCTTCAACGCTTGGAAATGAAGGATTCACCATTCACAACGAAGTATGCTTCAATCAGGTGCTCGTTTCTATAGGTACCGGGGAACAAACTCAGACAGTGCTTAAAGCAGTTCAGGAATCCGGCATTCTTTGGTGTGGTGCCTCACAGTGGGAAGGCAAGGCCGTCATCCGACTCAGTGTCTGCTCATACCGGACAACCCGGGAGGACATCGATCGCTGTGTGCGTGCATTTGCGGCGGCAAAGGAATCCGTTCTCGGATAAATGGAGGAGACGGTTATGTTGAAATACTATGTGGCTGATGCGTTCGCGGATCACATCTTCGAAGGCAACCCTGCCGGTGTCTGTATCATGGATGCGTGGATTCCAAACAGTAAAATGGAGAAAATTGCAGCGGAAAACAACCTTTCAGAAACGGCTTTCGCGGTTAAAGAAGGTGATGCTTACGGACTGAGATGGTTCACTCCGGGTGGTGAAATCGATCTCTGTGGCCATGCAACGCTTGCGACGGCTTATGTTCTATTCCGGTTTTTTGAAACCGACGCGCAAGTCATCCATTTCAACTCAAAAAAAGCGAATCATCATTTGGTCGTCAACAAGAAAAGTGATTTACTTGAGATGGATTTTCCGGCCAGCGTGCCAGAAAAGTATCATTTGACAGATCAGATGACTGAGGCTTTGGGTGCGACTCCAGCCGAGGTATTCCGAACGGGAAGAGATTTGATCTTTATCTTTGATTCAGAGGATATGGTGAAGCCCCCTGTGTCAGAATAGTAGTCGCAGGGCTCTGATAAATGTATAGTGAGTTA
>CAZYQI010000050.1:0-15762 GCA_964649745.1 uncultured Peptostreptococcaceae bacterium
TAGTAGGCCCTTATAGGGCTAAGCAAACCACCCGTTAGACGGGTGGTCCTGATTATGAAAGGGTTCCGGATGCTATATTCCAGTAATCCGGCTGCGGCGCTCCAGGAGGAGTGTGTCCTTCAAGGTAAATTCGGCTTACATGATCCCAATCGGTGGCGTTCATTGGGCGAATCCTTACGTGCATAATGAGGGTACTCCTTTCTGGCTGTATGTATGAGGAAAGTCTCAGAAAAGCAAGTCTCCCTCTATCCTTCGATTTTCATTTTGTGGCCGCTTACGCTGGCTTTATAGGCTTTCATAAACAGATGAAAGCCTCGTTGAAAGCATTCCATATTTGCGATTTCGCCATTGAGCCGCAATATTTCAGTAGCGGCCTCTATGGTGCAGAGCTGTCCTTCGGCCGCACCCTTTCGCAAATCGAAGGATGACCGTCTGTCAGAAGTCAAGGAGACAATGGGTATTTCACTTAAGTAGGACGCTTTTCTCATAATTCTCCGCGCTTCCGTCCAGGTTCCATCCAGGATAATGAAGGCGGTTTTTTTGTTGCTCTTGATGTAATCGACGCTTCGGTTTACCTGCTCCTCTGTTTCAGCAGGGAACAAGAGAAACAAGGCATAGTCGTTGGATTCAATTCTCCTTACCAGTTCCTCCGGTACAGCCGTACGTTCCCATAAAAATACTTCCGTTGATTTTGGATTGATGCGCTTGATCAGCCTCGCCGTATTGGAAGGACGGTAGAACTCTCTGAGGCTGGAAAGAATCCAAAACTGAATCTCTGTATCTGTGTTTTCAAGGGCCTCGCAAATACAATTTATTATCGGGAGGCCGCATTCTTCACAGCTGTCGTAGAGCTTTGTGAGCCGTTTGATTTTAATTGTATTCTCTTTGGAGATTTGGCGGGCTTGATTCATTTTGATACACCTCACACATCATTTATTCCCGATTGCTCTGTTGAAGGTTTTGGGAATAAGGCTTTCAGAGAATCCAACAACAGGCCGTACAGCATAAACGAGATGAAATGCGCCACATACCAATACACGTAAACCTCACCGGCAACGCTGCCGCAGGCAATCCTAGGCCCGGACTGCACAATGGACACCACAAGGTCATTGTAAAGAACAGATTTCAGGAGCAGATTCATGTGAAAGAGCACAATTCCATGGGGGTCGTTGCCCTGATAATGGGTAAGGATCATCAAAGGGCTTAGAATCATGAAATAGAAAGTGAAAGAGCGGAAAATTTTAGACTTCATAGGGGATACCACTCCTTTGAAAGCTTTTTTTCAGAACCTGTTACTTAATCAGGCCCAGCGCAACGAGAATGAACAAGGGGCCGTTGTAGACTGCATGAATGAATACCCCCACCAAGGTGTTCCGTGTTTTATGGAACACATATGGAACAATGAACAGAATCGGTAAAAGCATGATGATCAGATCCGTTCCAAAGGGAAGATGAAACAGCAGCCATAAAAAAGAGCAGAAGATCCAGCTGTTTTCTCCAGGTAGTCGTGTTTGGATATACCCTCTCCATAAAAGCTCCTCACCCAGGATATTGAAGGCGAACATAGGAAGCCATATCAGGAGGAGAAGCTTGTCCTGCCCTTCAAAGGGGCTCATGCTGATAAACCATGGGGTTGTTTCCAACGGCCGGATTCCGAACTGGGTGTTCAATACCATGGAAGCCCCAAAGATGATGCCGCTGAGCACGAACACCGCCAGGGTTGCAAGGAGGGCATAGCGCCAGTCTCTTGGGCTCATCCTGCGGAGGCTGAGAGAGGAGAGCAGGCTGTCGAAGGAGCGGTTTCCTTCTCTCATGGTCAGCGCAACAGCACTGCCCAAAAGCGGAATGAACAGAGCATAACCTGTTATGAACCAATATACGGCGGAGTTCAGGAGGAAGTGGGATTTGATAAGGGGCAAAAGGCCATACAGCAGCCCATAGAAATATGCGGTTCCCAGAATGAAGAGGCTTGCAGCCCTGGATTTAGTAATTGCTTGAAAAGAAAAGTTCATCAGGTTCTCCGCTTTTTATCCTGGTTTGGCATCTGAGGAATGAGGTTTACAATCTTTTCGATAGTATTCATATTTCGTGATGTCAGGTGTTCCTTGAATTTTATACTGCCCAGAGCCTTGGTTCCGAAGGGGCTCTTAAGGGTGTCGCCTTTTGCGACAATCCAGAAGCAGTCTTGGCCGACCGGGAAAAGCTGTTCGCCGGGAGAGTGGGGCAGCGTGTGGAAGGTTTCCTGAAGTGCTGCCTGCCGCTCTATAGAATCGCAGATCAACAGGTATAGGTGACAGTCTGCGGGAACGGTAAGCCCACGGGCGGCGGCGAGAGTCTCAGAAAGTCCATCCACATCTCGGATAAGGACCTTGGCATCATACTGGAAAGTGATGCGGAGGCGCTCTTCTATGCGATGTTTCAGCGCATGGATGTCGGAATCCTCAGGAACGGAAATAAGTACGTTGCCGGTGGCCAACAAGGTTCGGACATCGGCAAACCCCATATCCCTGAAGACGTCGCCCAGATCAGCCGTCTTGATGCTGATACCGTTCACATTGATACCTCTGAGAAAAACGCACAGTCGCTTCATCTGTTCACCTCCGGTGAATGAAGATAAAAACTATTTGATGGCATTCACCGGGCAATGGCTGCTACAAAGCCCGCACAGAATACATTCTGTGGAACCGATCTTTTGCCCATTCTTAATCCGCGACATGACGTCAATGTCCATAGGGCAGTTCCGGTTGCAGTTTCCGCAGGCAATGCAGGGGTTGCCGGTGGGGGCCATTCTGATAAGTGCAATCTTAGCCGGTACCTTCATGATCAGTGAAACCGGACACAGTATTTTGCAAAAGGCCCGTTTCTTTTTGAAGGTAAATGCCAGAAGAATTCCCAGTGAATAATAGATGATATTACCCGCCAGGAACCAGATCAGTTGATCGAACTTTTCTGTTTGTATCAACGATCCGGAATCGCTGAGAATATGCCGGGCATAATAATCATATCCACTCTGTATGAATAGGAAGGGTACCAGAACGGATACAATAAGTGCCGGGACTCTCAGATACGTGAATTTTTTCGGGATGGCGCAGTTTTCCTTAATGGGCAGCCATTCCAGAAAAGCCGCGGTCCAACAAGCCCAACCGCAGAAGCCCCGGCCCCAGATCAACGGGCCAAAGACTTTGGCAATACAGAAGTGTATAAGAACCCGTGTGAAAATGCCGGTGCCGATAAAATAGGCCAGATAAAAGACGGTTTCCTCCACCTGCATATTTTCCCGTTGCATCAAGCCAAAGAAAAGAAGGAACAGGGGGGAGATTAAAAGGATGGCGATTCGCCTTCCCATGTCCCTTTGGCCCATTTTCTTTTCGAGAATCTGTCCCAAGGTGATACAACCGCCAATATAGGAAAAAACGAAAAAGAAGACCCACCAGACAGTGAAGCCGAGAATAACGGAGAGGAGTAAACCAATTAAAAAAGGAATGAAATCTCTAAACTTTACCGGCATGGATGTTGGCCTCACTTATAAAAAAGAATAGGGAAGAGCGATTTCACTCTTCCTGATAGTATAGGATATTCAACGTGCCTTTACAATTGTGTTCAGGGAATACTCCCTGCCAAGAGGTACTATTGTTCTTTCACCCACAGGCCGTGCTGGCTGCAATGCATATACAGCTTGCCCCTGCGCATTTTGGGGATGCGTACCTCCGGAGCCTGCTCCGGGTAGAGCTTTACGATCAGCACCCGGTCATAGGCAACATACGCGATAAATGAAACATGATGGGCCTTACTCATTTCATGGGAGAAGGTTATATAGTAATCCTCTTCAATCTCCTCTATTTTCATGGCGTGTGCGTCGTCCTGGGGCTTGGCAACCAGAGGCTCCAGTTTTCTTCCGCAGCATGAAATCTCTGCTTCCCCGGTGTTCCATACGATATTCCCGCAACCGGGACAGCTATAAAATTTAAGTCGCTTCATATTTCCTCCATCAGCATCGTTGGGGTTCAGATCACCCAATAGTATTCTTTCGATATTTACTCCTAATATGCGGGACAGCTCACCGAGCAACGACACATCCGGACAGCCAAGGCCCCGCTCCCATTTGGAAATGGTCTTATCGCTGATGTTCATGGCATCGGCGATTTCCTTTTGGGTCATTTTCTTTTCCTTGCGCAAACTGAAAATCAGTTTTCCAACCTTGCTGCAATCCATGATGCTCACCTCCACGTATCAAGAATAACCGCTGACAGATTTTTTTAAAATAAACGCTCAGTAGAGTTATATCTGGGGCGGACTCATTAAATCATTTGGGTACGGGGATGCCCCCTTCATGGGGTGGCCTCCACCACAGATACAGCTTCGATATTCTGTAATATCTTGTCCACTGTGTCACTTACGTCAAGCTCCTCCGGTATCAGCAATAAGGTGTCCTTTATCAATTCAAAGCAGCACCAAAGGCACCGGAGGGGATCTGTAACACACAAAATAGCGTCAACTCGTGCTTCAAGGTTATCCGGTTTTATCTCAAGGCCCCGAAAGATCTGATGGGTCCATTTCCATTCGGGTTCCCACTGTTTATTCAGCGCATATAAAATTCTGAAAACCCGTTCAATATCCGGAATCATCCGTTGCAGGAAGGGGATTTTATCATCCCGTTTCGCTAGATTACCTCTCACGGTCATACCCAGAGGGATCGTCCATGGAACGAGGGTTGCTTCCAGAATGGCTTTTTGAAGTGAAGAGGGATAATGGGCCAGTTGCTTCTGCAGCCCGCGGATGGAGCCACCGTCACGGACAAGGAGGGCATCCTTGATGACGGATGCCAGCAGGAGACGCTCATGGGCAACGACCTGACCCTCCACGAAGGAAGCCACGTTTTTCTGCATGGCAGGGAGTGTTTGCCATCCGGCCTCAATCCAATGGCCCTTGTAACGGAAGATGATCCAAAGGGATCCATCCCAAAGGGGGGCTCCATAGGGATAGACATCGGTTCCGCCAATGGATTCAATCCAAAGGAGGAGCTCTTTTTCGGCTATGGGACTATCGGTTAAGAATTCAATTTCAATATCGGAGTCCTCGTCGGCAAGATTCCTTGAAACGGAGCCTACAATAAAGATTTCCCGGCCGTATTCCAAGGGACATTTGCCTGCAATTTCCCGGGCCAGTTCAATTCGTGTTTCGCAGAGGGTAGTGAACGGTATCTTTTTCATAATGTCTCCTGAAGGAAGCGCCGTAAGCATTCGATGCCTGGCTAGAGGGCAATCCAGTAGCGTTGAACAGGCTCTCCGTTGTCATCCACTTCGTTTTCAAGGATTCCGCCATTTTTTATAATGGTTTTTGCCGAGGCCACATTGCTCTTATCGCAAACAATCAGTGCCCTTTCAATTCCATGGAGTTTTGCTAAGGGCAAAGCCATTTCAAGCATTTTTGAGGCATACCCCTTTTGACGTTCATTGGGTCGCACCCCATAACCGATATGACCACCAAAGTTAAAAAGGTACTCGTTCAGACGGTGACGGATACTTATTGCACCGATAATTTCTTCCGAATCCCGAATTAGAAAATAGGTATGGGCGGATACCGACGGTGATGCACACGTGTCGCTATTTTCAATTTTATATGTTCGGTCAAGCCACTCCGGGTAGGTCATATCCAATAATCTGGCGGCGTAGGGTGTGATTTCCTCGCCATATGATTCCCATTCTTTTGTAAATGCAAGAAACATCGCCTCCATTTCGGGGTAGGCTCGCCGTAATTCTATGGCGTTGATGGTTTTCAAGTGTTCACCGCCCTTTCCAGCTAGTTATTTCGCCCAGGTCATTTTACAAGAACCACATCGTCGCCGTTTCCGTAATCCCCCTGGCCGTAGGCATCCCAGTACTCCTCCAGGAGGAATTCCTGAACAACCAGCTGCTTTTCATCCTTGGGAACCCGCACAAAGCCGGCCTTTTCATATGCCCTTACGGCCCGCGCGTTTCTCTCCGAAGGGCGGATGATAAACTGCCCGATCCCCAGGTGGTTCTGTAAGTGATCACAGAGTAATCGGATCGCCTCGGAGCCGAACCCTTTTCCGCAGTGGGCATCCGTAGCCATCCATATATCCAGCTCAGCCCCCGTGTTCCTCAGATGGAAGGAAGAGTAGCAGACAGCTCCGATCGGCTCGTTACCGAGGGTGATCATCCAAAGCTGTCCTTTTTCCGGTTGGGAGCCGTCAAAGTACCAGTCTTCAAAATCCGCGCAGTATTCCTCCCAGCTGGGGATGGGGTGATCCTCAAAATCCGGAGGGCCCATATGGCTCTTGGTTGTTTCAGACTGGCAGAGCCAGGCGTATGCTTTTCTTTTGTCCTGTGGTGTTGAGGGTACAATCCTTAGCTGATGGTCCATGATTGTTATTTCCTCCTTCGATTCATTTACACACCGTTTTCAGCATCATGACGGCTTCAAAGTCCTTCAGAATTTCCACGTTACGGATTTCAAAGATACAGGGCTTTGATTTTCCTACATAAGTTGTGGCCTGAATTTTATCCATCACCTCTCTGTTAATATCCAGCGAATACACCTGCTGAAGATACTTCTCGGGGAAAAATACCGTAGCTTGCATATATCCCTTCCACGCCGACATCCAAACAATGGTGCGCTTCTTTTTCTGAACCTTGCACAGCCAGGCCTTGCCATCGTGGTAGTAGCGCCATTCGGTAGTCATTTCATAACTTTTGAAAAGCTCAAGGAGCGTGGAATAGGCGGAGTAGGAATCGCCAATAATCGATGCAAGGACCTTTTCATCCGGATAGATTTGTTCATCCCGTAATTCGATGGTGTTGATGGTTTCCATGAAACTGCCTCCCTAATGGACGTATTTATGGTTTTTTGAAGGATACGAACAGCGGACTATTTTCGAAGCGTTAGTACGATCTGCATCTCATCCGCCTTAGCATGTATCATCTCTGTGATTTTTTTAGCTTTTGCACAGGTGTCTAGATTGCTGTTTTCAGCGGATGCCTCCTTACGTGTGGATGTTAGTTGATCGTTTCCTGAGAAGATAAGCATGAAAAAGTCAAAGCAACAATTCATACAAGGAAACCGTCCCTGCTGATTCTCAGTAGCCCATAATAGTCTTAATATGATTGGTGTTCTCAGGTCCGGTAAGGTCTTCAAGCAGAGCGAATGCCACGTCCACAGCCGTTGAAGGATTCCAGGAAGTGATAATGTTTCGGTCGATGACAATCGGTTGGTTCAACACCTGTACGCCAAGCTCAGACAAC
This sequence comes from uncultured Peptostreptococcaceae bacterium, assembly GCA_964649745.1. GTDB lineage: Bacteria > Bacillota > Clostridia > Peptostreptococcales > Acidaminobacteraceae > CAZEHS01. The sequence continues at coordinate 7,263 of CAZYQI010000050.1, forward strand.
TGCTTTTGCCGAACGCCGCCGTTCATGTTGTAGGTCGTTCCAGTACGGTCCTTCAGAACACCGCTCTTTCCGAGAAGCAGAGCGGCAACACAGATAGAGGCGATGGTTTTGCCCTGTTTATCGAATGTCCGGATCACATCTAAAAGAGCCTCGCTATACCCATCCTCATAAAACCCGTACTCCTCGAAGCCGCCGGGAATGGCCAGGGCATCAAAGTCATCCAGACAGATATCATCAAGGGTATAATCCACAATCATTTTCTGACTGAAGGTGGTGTTAACCGTCTTGGTCAGTCCGCAGGTAAACAGTTGGGTGGACCGGTCGCCGTCAACCTGGTTCCAGCCTATCACATCAATGAATACGCTGGCCTCCAGGGTTTCAAAGCCGTTAGCAAGCAGAAGCAGTACTTTTTTCATGGGTGTCCTCCTGACAGAAAGAAATTATGGTGGGATAGGTGTTTCCATAAGGTGTTTGTTCGAATGCAAATACCGCGTTTTTTCCATGTCATATGCAGACGCTGATTCGCCTCTCGCTGCAAGCATTCATACATTTTGATATAATTATGATGTCGCTTACCGAACTATATGTTTTTTCAAACGCACTGGAGGGAAAAAATGTTCGATGACTGCCGTGGAAAGAAAATGGTCTTAATTGCACACTGTGCGCTGAACCAAAACGCCAAGCTGGATAGATGCGCCCATTGCCCGGGCGCCATTGATGAGGTCGTTCATGTCCTGCTTCAAAACAAGATTGGCATGATCCAAATGCCTTGCCCGGAGCTGTTGTATCTGGGGTTGGACCGAGAAACGGACCCGAACGCAAACAGCAGCGTGGAAGCGGAAGATACTCGCATCTACAAGCGAATGCTTGAGCCCAAATGCAGCGACCTGCTCAGGCGCATCGTGTCGGATACGGTGCATCAGGTCAAAGAGTACCAGAGGCATGGATTCGCGGTCGTGGGTCTTGTGGGAATCAACGGTTCTCCCACCTGTGGGGTTGAAACAACCTGGTACGATGACCAAGATCAAGAGGGAAGGGGCCTGTTTATTGAAATGCTGCATTCAGAGCTGTTACAAAGCGGAATTCATCTCCCAATGAAGGGGATTCGATCGAAAGAGGTTCCGGATGCCGTTCAGCAGGTGTGCTCCTTGGTAGAAGGATTGCGTTAAGGGTTGAAAGCCTCCAACAGGTTCCGTTATAACGGAGCCTGTTTTTTTATCCGATTCAAATGCGCCTTCATTTCTTAGGGAACAGATTGGATACCTGCCCCTGTAAAAGGGCCCTTGACCGCGTCCTTATCTGCTCGGCAACGTTTCCGAAGAGCGCTCTTTCAAGAAGCCAAGGGTGTTTTATGCCCGTTGTTTTGAGGTGATCTTCTATCAGGCGAACCTTCACACCTCTATTGGGCATCAATTGATACAAGATGTACCATTCTTCAATTGAGCAAAGAGGGATTTTTTCGCCTTCCAGGGTCATTTCTTCCGTTATGGATTGGGCGTCAAACCCATACTGGTATAGACCTGAGCTTGTCTGAATCTGAAAACCAGCGATGATATCAACATCAATTCCGTCAACGTTAAACTCATAAAAGTATCGTGAATCATAGACGGCGTCTTTTGCCCACGGGCGTTTGATGCCGATGCCTTTCATGGCCGCATCCACCGCTTCGATATGGTTTTCATCCACGAGGATGTCAATATCGTTTGGATTTTCCACCAACCCGTAATAGGACAGCATCACGGATCCGCCAAGGGCCCAGGTGACATCAATGCGGTTCAGTTCTTTCGCAATCCTTGCAAGTGTTGTTCGCATTTTATTTCTCCAGTTGTTCGGCCAACCCGATGAGAAGGCCTTCAGGTCCGCGGATATAGCAGAGCCGATACGAATCTTCGTACTGAACCACTTCCCCCACAAGCTCCGCGCCGCCCATTCGCCCTTGATCATAGCTCGTCCTTCAAGCGTCAGACCAAGCTCCGTGAAAAAAGAGATGGCCTCATCAAGGGATTAAACCACGATGCCGACATTGTCCATTCTGAGTAGATTGTGGGGGTTCATAGTTGCAGCTCCTTACTTGAATGAAAAGGAAATCATCTCGACGGATTCCGGACGTTCGCAGCGGAATTTCAAATCACCAACCACCATGCGCAGCACATTGCCTAGGGACTTTCGGCAGGGCTTTGTTCATTTCATTTAAGCTCTTGTTCCGGTAATTCAAGTCTGTACGGGTTTCAAATCCTCTTTTCTCTTTGCACCGGAATCAAAAGGAACCCTCACGTTGGCTCTATTTGGCTTCATCAATCTTTTTGAGGGTATCTTCGCGAACAGCGTCTCTTAAATGTTTTAAATAGTCGGAGAATGCAACCTTATCATCTGCGTAGGTTAAATTGAGTTCAAATTCTTTCGGAATCCAAGTAGACACATCGGATACATTGTGCTGAATCAACGCTTCAAGGCCATCAATGGCTTTGTATATTTGAGCTTCAACGGTTTTAAGCTCTGTCATTTCCTCATAAAGCTCTCGCATTTCTATTGCATAGTTCTCTGGCAGGGAATGAACCCAGCTATAGAGCAAATTTTCTTCAGCCTGCTCATGGGCTTGGTTCTTTTCAAACGCAGGAATATCTCCAGTAAAACATTCTCCCAAGTCGTGAATGATACACATTTGAATAACCTTATCCATGTCAGCTTCGGCGAACTCATCCCTCATTAAGAAAGCCATCAAGGTCATCATCCAACTATGCTCTGCAACACTCTCGTGTCTGCCTTTGGAAGTATAACAATGGCGAGTGGTGTCTTTCAGCTTTTCGGCGACCAAGAGTACATCCAATAACTTTCTTGCTTCCATCTCCATTCCCCCTACAAATTACGGTTTATCCGATGCCGGTTAATGTACCGTTATACATCATCTTCCATTACCTTTTTCAACGATTCAAAAATCTCGTGTTGCTCATCCAATGATTCATATGTTTCAGTTCGCTTAGTCCCGACCATGGTCTTAATATCAGGGATCCCAATAGTGTTGAAAGATGTAAAGAAGTATTGGTCTACTATTTCAAGGCCCTGATTTTGGTATATGTTCACCATCAATATCAATGGATTTTTTACAAATATATCAGATTCTCTCGACTTGGAAATCTTCGTGACTTCATAAGTGCCTCTCAGGAGTTTAATTATGTACTCAATCTCATCTCGATTATCAATAATGATGGTTCTGTTTCCCGCAATGTCTTCAATATCGATGCGAGTAACCGCATCTTTATCATACGCATTTATGTCCGTTGCACGCTTTGGAGAAAACAACATTCCGGTTTAGACAACCAAACATGCGAATAAAACCGCAGCTATCAGCAGTATCTTTCTTTTCATGTGTCTTCTCCGTCGTGGGTTCCTGATTTTGAAGTGAATGATGGCATATAGCGGTCCGTACGCGTCTCATTTTGAGGGGTCTAACCGCTTCCGCAAAGGATTCCCAATTTGCTACGTCCGATTGGCTTTAAGCTCTTCATTTCTTCTTTCTTTCCGAAGGAGAATTTTTCGGGAAATCTCAGCCAGCGTAACGGGCTTGCAAGGCTCTTGAACGGTTACAAATCGAGAACCATTAAATAATCATTTCCCTGTTCTTCAATGGTCCTGAAGCCTAATTCCCGGTACATTCTGTATGCGTAATTCCCCCGGTCAACGCTTAAGGATGCTTGCTGATAGCCCCTCTCTTTCAAATGACGGATCATAGTATTCATCAGGGCGGTTCCAATACCTTGGTTCCGATAGGGCTTCACCATTGAAATGGCAAACTCCGGGGTTTTGTCATCGATGTTGCCGTACCCCCTGGGCTCGCCGGCCAAAATTCTCACCCACACAGCACCGACAATTTGGCCGTCGGCCTCCGCGAGAAAACAGTGGTCATCACTTCCGCCAAAGTCCGCAGTGTAGGCGTTCAACTCCGGTTTTTCAATGATATCCTTGGGCAGAAGGGGCTCCCCTTCTTTCTGAAAAATCGCTTCATAGAGGAATTCCTCCAAGACCTGCACTTCTTCGGAGCGTAATTCTCTAATATGCCAGTTTGTTCGGCTCATTTCCGTTCACCGCCCTTTCTTGTGCAATAAAGGTCATCCAGCAGACGTTCCAAAGAGGGATTATGAAAACAGTGAGTAGGTTCCAATAACTAAAAGCTGGCACAGGGTGCTGACCACCAATAAGTAGCTGTTGATCCGTGGGCTAATGTTTAAGCGATGGCTGGCTCTTGCCGTCATGGCAAAGAGCAGCAGCATTACAAGGATGGCAACCGTATACGGGCCGATGCCAAGAAGAGACGCAATGCGTGCTTCATCCTGGGTGCTGAATCCCCCAAATAGAAGGGCAAAGGTACGCATAAAGGCTTGAAAGAAAACAAAAGGGTAAAGATAAAGACTTCCATCATGCTCAATAATCATCAGGCAGAGGAAGGAAAGAAGCAGGGTAAACCCAGGGCCGCCCATGCTCACGTACAAACTGTGACTGGGGAAAAGGTATTGTCCGCTAACCGGCCATACATAATTCAGGCTGTAAGCCATCCGGTTTCCTAAAATTTCGCCGATGGTCCAATGTCCGAACTCATGAAAAAGATAGGAGATATAAGAAACGGGGAGGAACAGCAAATATATTCCGGTGGGCAGTTTCTTTTCCGTCAAAATGCGGTCACTCCTTTGGGAATCTCGGGGTCCTGCAAAACCATTGAGAGCGAACGCGACACCATCCATGAGGGTTGCGCCCATGGAAGAGCTTTATTCCCAATAATCGTTGCCAAATGCCCTTGGTTTTCTGGTTTCTCCAACAGAGTCATAGGTAGAAGCAGACAAGAACAGCTTATTGTAAGCATGCATTAACGAAATAAGCAGACATGCTCCTATTATGATGCCGAAAAAAAGTATTTCCAATATCTGCGACGCGCCTCGCCCAAAATACAAGGCGATGCCAGCAATCATAAACCGAACAATATTCCAGAGGATACTTCGCATGTTTTTGTGTTTAAGGTAAATGATGATGGTGGTTACAAAAATGAAAAGTAACGTTATTACACCAAGCCAAATGTTCATGTTAATCCTCCGTGTGGTGTTGAAGAAAAATGGGCGCCCATGCTCTCTAAATCGTTAAGCGGCAGGGGCACATGCTAAGTGGCATTTCGCTGCTCTGTATCAGATTTTTCAGGGCATACCTTGCACTTTTCGCCCGTTGGGGTGAGTTACTTCCATTTGAACAATGAAATGAATCCACCTTGCTCCCGGGAAAAATCAAATTGATTATAGAACGGCTCTTCAGTTGGTTTCGTTATCAGTACGGGGTTTAAACCATTCTCATCAAGCCATTCAAGCAATTCCCGGACGATCTCCTTTCCAATGCCGTGCCCCTGGTGCTCTTTATGAACGAGGAGTCGCAAGACATACGCATGTTTTATCCCGTCGGATAACACGTGTACAAATCCAATCAATTCGTTGTTTTCAGAGCGAACCGTCAGCCAACCCCAACTTAGTTCTAAGGCCTTCCGTATTTTCTCTTCTGTATTGCTTCCCCAACCGACCGTTGCAAGTAACTGGTTTAGCTCTTTTGCATCAAGATTCTCATTTCTTATTATCTTCACGGGAATTCTCCTTCTGGTGATCATTGTTAGTAGTTGTAGTGTCTGTGTTTGCGACGCCTTTGAACCAGACCGGAGGAGCGTGAACCCGGTAGAAGCAAAAGGAATCGATCCGAATCATGTCCGAAATCCCTGCGCCAGTGGCTGTGTTTAACTGACGTTAATAATTCAAATCAACTACATGAAAAAAATCTCTTCTCTGTATTTATTGTTATCACCAGGGATGAAGTGGACTTTGATTGTATCACCGATCTCAAGTACATGTAATTTGGCCTTAAGCTTGTCAATATCCTTGATTCTTGCCTTCTGAAAATGCGTTACCACTTTCGGAATATGATACTCTTTGCCAAATACAGTAAGTGAGCGACTGTGTTCAAAGGAAAATGTTTCAGAATTATCCCCTAATTTTTCTATATTTTCACGCGTACCTTCAATGATGCCTAACTCGGCTTTCAAGTCAGACCAAGTTCCTTCTATAATCCCACTCGTTATCCCTTCTGACAGATAAATCAAATTATTGTAGCTATCTTTATCAACGTCAGAGGGCACAATAATTTTACTGCCATAGTGAGACTCTACTATCATAATGCTTTCAATAAACTCGATTTCGTAATCAATACTGCCAAAAGAACTTTCATACTCGAATTCTGAAAGCTGTCCGTTTGCAAGTTCTGTATTTTCTTCAAGTGACACAATGCTTAACAAACACTTATTCATTGCAGTTTTTACGAAGTTCAAAAATTGAAGCTGCGTTTTGTAATCATATTTGTAATTCTCGTTTACTGCCAAATTTGCGCTTAACGACTTAGTTTGTAAGTTAAATTCAAACTCAAATTGTATATTCGTTTCTTGTGTATGATTTGAAAGAACAACGGTAGAATCAAATACTTCCTTTACACCTAATAGTACGTAATCAAAACTGATGTTATGGTCTTTTAAAATTACTTTGTAAGGCTTTGGGGGTGGAAAATCTTCGTGCTTAATTTTCCACTCCCCTGTGCATTTGTTAAGAAACTCAACTAAATCATCTTGAAATGGATCTGGTTTATCTCCTAACATCCTCTTGAGTTCAACAAGATTAATATCTATATCAGTTTGTGTAAAATATGAGTTTTCAAAGATGTCTCTTGGTGATTTGAACCCGGAGTATCTATCTGAAAATGTAAATTTCCCCATAACTTGTGGAGTCATCGCTGTATGCGCTCTCTCAGTTATGGGTTTGCTATAAGGTATCCATCTTCCACAACTCTCTTTCAATCCAATAATATAGTCAGGATAGAAAGGGTGCCGAGTTCCAATAAAATCTGTCTGCATACCAATTAAGTTCATTGCCGAGCGAATATCTCCAGCTTCCAAGTGTTGTTTGAGTTCGTCCATGACAGTGTTTTTTATAACGACACTATTTTGAATCATATCCCCGGAAATATTCTCCCCCTTTTGTGTATCCCACATAATTACCCCTTTCTTACCTTCGAGCTTTGAATCATGTCTCCGCCTACATGTTTTCCTGACTGAGTGTTTGAAGCTTTTCCAAACAAAAATCCACCTACAAATGTTGCAAGTAGGCTAATTAGGAATGCACCTAAAGAAGTTGATGGGTCTATCAGGTTTAAGAATTGGTTAAAAATATTCATTTTTCCCTCCATTTTTTATTGTTAATGTCAGTTAACGTTCCGGGTTTGCGACGCCCTTGAACCGGACAGGAGGAGCCTGACCTCGTAGGCGGGGCTTGCCCCCCCCGTGAAGGGGTGTGGTTTCGGGCGACCGTCCGAAATCGGCCCCCGAAGTGCCCGAAAGCCTTGCGCAAGACCCATTGTTTAGGCAGACGTTAAACCAATTCCAAGGAATCTTGCATTTTCAAAATCAATGTATCTTTCAAGTGTCAGTTCATATCCGTCATTGAACTGGATACAACAAGTGCAAAGAAAGGGTTCATGTGCTGACGTATGTACTCCGATTTTTCCATGTGAATTGCTTCCTTCAAATATTTTGTTTCCCCACATGTGTCCAAAGAAAAATTCTGTTTTAATCACATCCTGAAAATTGCCATCTTTATGTCTTATTAAATAAATATACGCATCATATACTTGATCTGGATTGGATGTTGGTCTCAATACATGGGTTAAAAATATCCCTCGATTGTTTTCATATATCTTTACTCTATGTTTTTCACGTTTCGAAGATTCTGTTCCCACAGCAATCGTTGAAGCTTCTATATGCTGAGGTTCTGCATAATTTAAGTTTTTTAAGTCTTCTCCAATTTCTATTGGACCTGCTTTTAATGAACTGCCACTTTTAATTCTTTCTATTATCGCACCAAAAATTTTCCGTACATTATCTTTGAAAATAAGAGCTATGATCAGGACCGTCATCCATTGGAAAACAGTTTGAAATAAAGGAACGTAGTCTTTTAACTGTACAAAAGCATCAATTGTCTTTTGTGTCATTTTGCTCTCCAATCTTTATTGGTTTAATGTTGCCTAACGTTTTGCATTGCCGACGCCTTCGAACCGGACAGGAATAAACCGACCCCAACATGCCCGAAACCCTTGCGGCAGATGCTGGGTTATGTGCTGGCCGGGGGTGAGCGGATGCGCAGGACGCGCAGCAGCGATTGCTCTTACTTTTCGGCACCTACTAACAGGCATTTTCAGCAGTTTTCAGATAATCTCATACAGCCATTCACTGCGTGGGCAGAAACTTTCTATAACCACTGTTTCAATGAAAAAAACTTCGTCTTTATATTCTCCCCATTTTGCTCTATCACTCTTTTCAATTGCCATTCAATTATGATGAATAATGACAAAGAAAAATGATGAATAATGACAAAGAAAAATGTCAAGCATTTTTGATTATGTCCCAAAATAGCCAAAACATTAGCACCAGCTT
>CAZYQI010000051.1:0-14817 GCA_964649745.1 uncultured Peptostreptococcaceae bacterium
CTTTGCAAGGGAGCGCTGGGCGCTCAACCGGATGTTGGTGAGTCGTGGGTCCATGGGCAGAGTCCTCCGTGGAATTGGTGTTTATATTGTAGCACAACGAAAAAGAGACCCGGAGGTCTCTTACTTCTGCGGACGCACATAGGTTCTGGTGATCCTAAATGTTTTGTCCGACGATGGTGGAGGTAAGGGGGCTCGAACCCCTGACCTCATGGCTGCCAGCCATGCGCTCTCCCAGCTGAGCTATACCCCCATATGTGGCTGTTCTCTGGTGAAAACAGCGTTGGTGCGAGATGCGGGACTCGAACCCACGACTCCTTGCACGTCAAGCAAGCACTCTACCAGCTGAGTTAATCTCGCATGTCACTATATCATTATAAGAAGGGGGCTGGGTTTCGTCAAGTGTGGATTTGCAAATGTTTTAATTAATTTTGATGAAACTTTTTCCGGGTGTGATACGTCATAGTAATCAGAGGTTAATGTTAACGACCATAAGGGCGTCTTAAGCGATTGGGAGATGACGGGGATGAAGGTTGGCAAGATCGTGATTTTTATGGCTTTGACAGGGGTTTTACTCATAGGGGTTACGCTCTATGGCTGCAGCAGAGGACTGATGGATCAGGGGAAGGAATCCCGCTGGGAGCTGCCGACCACCCCTGCTGTGTCCCTGCACGATAAAGTAGGGGTGCTTCGCCGAGAAAGGTCACTGCGTCCGATCGGCCATCGTAATGCGCCACGGTTCACCGAGAAAAGCGAAGAAATTATCCATCAACTCAGGATCCGTGAGCCTGTATAGAAATAGAAATACAAGTATATGATTAAGATGATAAAAAAGTGGTATAATTTTCTTACAACTCAATGGCAATCGCTTAGTTCTGCAGATGCAGAAGCGGGGGAACCAATTTTCAGGGGTGTATCTTCACTGTGTGAAGTAGGGCAACTCTTTCAGCCCAAACCCGGCAGCTAACCTCGTAGGCGTTGATAGAGGAGGACAGGGGTCCAATTTGACCCAGGTCTTGGTTTTGCATCCAAAAACCAGAACTGTGCTCTTGGCAGTTCTTTTGTTTTTGGTCTCCTCCTGCCAAACTAATTTCATGGGAGGTCAATATGCTGAGAGTTGAAATGAAGAAGATGGTTTTGGAAAAGCCCGTTTCTGTTAGAAAGGCAGTACCGGAGGATTTGGAAAAGATCATTCAGATTGCGTCATCGGTTGGGACCACACACAAGGATTCCGAGCAAGGGTTTCTTGTGGATGATTATATCCATGACCGGTATAATGCACGCAAAAAAATGCGGGGAGCTTTGAAGGTATTGGATCATTTCTATGTGGCTGAAATTAAGAATGATTTGGTCGGTTTTCTAATGGCATACCGGAAGGAACAGTGGCTTTTGGAGAATCCTGGCTGGATTGAAGCCGTTCATTGGCATCCGGGCTTTAAAAGTGCGCTTCTTGGAGATTTTGCGCTGGTGGACAAAACCGCAGTTCGTGCGGACCTTACCGGCCAGGGGATTGGGAGCCAGCTGTATGTAAGCTTAGTTGAGGCTCTTAAGCAGGATTCGATTGACACCCTATTGGCGGAAACGATTATTGATCCTGTCCCAAACTTCGCATCCCTGAATTTTAGAAAGAAACAGCGCTATCAGCTGGCGGGTATGCGGTATGAGTTCTATAACAGCAAGATTTATACGGACCTGGTTTATTATAAGAACATATTGACCTGAATCTCTCCTGCGCGGCATCTTTCAAAATGAAGCTTTCTTCCCGGCAAGTTTCTTTTGTTGCTTTATTCCGAAAATACGAAAAATTTTGTGATTGTCGGGAGGATTTCGTGAAGGGATGGAGAATAGTTAACATGCACTGTTTATTCATTGTTAAGCCGGTTGCTTTCAATAAGCAAATAACTGGCCAAAAAAACGTTTTCCAGGGGGTGTTACGGAAATATTTTAACTGTTCTTGTTTTTTTGTAAAGATACCAGTATGATGGTATCAAATAGAACAAAAGGAGGTTAATCAATTGGCAGAAAAGAGAGAAAGCTGGGGAAGTAAGATCGGTTTGGTTCTTGCTATGGCAGGAAACGCAGTTGGTTTGGGGAACTTCTGGCGTTATCCATACCAGGCAGCAAAAAATGGCGGCGGCGCGTTTATGCTTCCGTACTTCGGTGCACTTATTCTTATGGGTATTCCGCTGATGCTTGTAGAGTGGAACCTGGGCCGTATGGGTGGCAAATATGGCCACGGTACACTGGGCCCTATGGTTTACCTGCAGGCTCGGGAAGGCGTTAAACCAAGAACGGCGATTCTGCTGGGCGCAATGGCCGGCGGTCTGGCTCTTGGCGTTACACTCCTTGTTAACTCCTATTACAACCACATCATCGGTTGGACACTTGGTTATACCTGGCTGTCACTGACAGGCGCCTACATGAGCCCTGACATCAACACCGGACAGTTCTTTGTTGATTACATACAGAACCCGGTATATGTATTCGGTTTCTGGCTCTTAGCTCTTGTCACTCTTCTTATGACGGCTATGGGCGGTATCCAGCAGGGCGTTGAGCGGATGGCGAAGATTCTGATGCCTCTGATCTACGTTTTCGGTGTTATTCTGATCATCCGTACTCTGACTCTTGGCGCTCCGAACCCGGCACACCCGGATTGGACACCTATAGCAGGTCTGGATTTTGTCTGGACACCACGATGGCAGGACCTGAACTGGAATGCCACCATGGCTGCCTGCGGGCAAATCTTCTTTACACTGTCTCTTGGTATGGGTATCATATGTAACTATGCTTCTTATCTGAAGCCTGATGACGATATCGTGCTTTCCGGTTTCACGACGGTATCCCTTAATGAAATCGCTGAAGTAATCATGGGCGGTACGATTGCTATTCCGATTGCTTACGCATTCATGGGTCCGGAAGGTCTTGGCAAGTCCATTGGTCTTTCCTTTATCGCACTGCCAAGTCTGTTCCGTGAAATGGGCTTTGGCAACCTGATGGGTGCTATCTGGTTCTTGCTGCTTGCTTTTGCAGGTCTTACATCCGCAATTGCTATGTACAACTATCTGGTTGCATTGTTGATGGAAAATACAAGCATGAACCGGAGCAAGGCTGCCATTTTGGTATTCTTCGGTTATATTCTGGTGGGTATGCCTGTTGCGCTGGAGCCAATCATTACAAAAACGGCAGATCTCATGTATTTTACAGAAGTGGATAACTGGGTAGGCAACTTCTTCCTGTTCATCCTCGGTTTGATTGAAATCATCGTTACCGGCTGGCTATATGGTAAGGCTGGTCATGAAGAGATGAACCGTGGTGCTTACTGGAAGGTTCCAACTTGGCTGTATAAGTACTTCATTCAAGGGATCACACCCTGTGTTATGATATTCGTACTGGTTATGTACGTTATGGACACAGCAAAACAAGGCTACTATAAATGGGTACCTGATTTTGTGGCGGGTAACGCAGTCCTGATTCCGTGGGTGCAGGCAGGACGCCTGATGGTTTTCGGCGTTGTTATTGTAGGAGCTATTCAAACGTACTACGCAATCAAGCGGTCTTATGCAATTGAGATCCAAACTAACGAAGTTTCTATACGCAAATAAGGAGGGGCGACTATGCAACCTGGTTCACTGTTCTTTTTAGCATTGGCTTGGGGTTTGATACTTGGAGCCTCTGTGATTTCACTGACATCTTTGATTAAACACAGCAAGTAACAAAAAACTGAAAAGCCCCCACCCTGTGGTGGGGGCTTTTTTGGAGGAACTGAATGAAAAGAGAACTTGTCAATACGCTGCAGGATCTGGATAAACAGCTCAAAAAGTTTTATGATCCGGCCAAGCAAGCGAAATACAGCAAAAATATCAGCGGACTTATAGAAAAATACAAGGTTCTTGAAACCCAAGAACGTCATGAAGAAACTTATGTCAGCCTTATGAAGCGAGGCAGCGAGCTGTTGAATGCAACGAATCTGAAGGATGAGAAGAAACTGGAGTACTTCCTCAGATACTGTCATGCGGCATACTACGACTTTACTGATAATACAAAACCATTGAGCTGGATTATTCGGGGCTTTATGATTACGACAATCTTCTTTTACATGATGGCGCCCCAGTATTACGGTTATATTTTGCCGCTGATTATGGTGGTTCCGGTCTTCTTGGGAATAAGGGGCATGAAGAAGAGAAATCTTAATGCGTTGATAACAGGCTGTGCGATATTGCCCTTGGGTGTCATGGTGGGTGTAACACATCTTAAAATGATGTCATTGGCGGTGGTGGATTATGGCGCCTATATCGCTAAACAGGCGGCCATGTATGGGATACCGGTAGAAACGGCCTCTGGGCTGCTCAGTGTATTTAATGTGATAAGCCTGATTCTCGTCGGTGTTGGGTCCGCAACTGCATTCCTTGCTGTAAAACATAGTAAGATGTTTATCTGAAGATGCTGCTCTTAACCCCGTTCCCATGCGAACGGGGTTTTTACATTTTGTCTCATTGCGTATGAACCTTCTGAAGTGCTAAGATAGGTGTATGCAACGGATGAGAAGGGATGCATTCTCCGTTGAACTGGGAGGGCGTATGTTTAAGAGTAAAAAACAGCCGCGCATGGACATTGGCATGGAATCGGGAACCTACCGATTGGTTGTCGATTATTTTGATGTAAAGGATAAAATAAGGATTCGCGAAGCACTGTACGCTTGTATTGCGGAGACTTACGGGGATCTCCTTCTTCAGGTGGACTCAGCGTTTATGAATAAAAAGATCAGTGGCAAGGAAGGCAGTTGGATCGATGGACTGATTCAATGGATTCGTAGCAATGGGTTGCTATTTGAGAACTTCACATTCAGAAGAGAAGTGCCGGGAAGTGTTCTTGGCGGCCTTCTGGGCAGCAAGGTTCCTGTTGCAGGCTACAGGGTTGGCGCATTGATTGGCAAAGACCACATTATGGAAGCCGTGCTGCGTCACAAGGAAATTGACATGGGGGTTCACGTCGGCTGCGGGCTCGTGGAAGCTGCCCGTGAAACGTTGCTGAAAGAATTTTGCAGTGGCATTATTGATGAATTTAATTTTTCAAATTACTATGCGATTGATTTTTACGATTACGATATGGTGGGCCGCTGCGTTTTGAAGAGTTCGTCCCGAGACCTGCTGGAAGCGGCGAAGACAGAACTTGAATCGAGGTTCCTATGTTTCAAAAACAACTAAATATGACCGTAAGAGATGTCATGTCTTCTGAATATATGACGTTCGAGCCGTTGACCAGTGTGGAAACAATCCTTGAAGCCATGCTCAGCAGGAATCTTCAGGACGGATTTGTTGTGGATAAGGGTGTTCTAAAGAGCGTGATCACCTTTTCTGATATTGCAAGCCTTAAGAATGCCGGTGTGAATCTTGCCACCTCTGTAGGAAACTATCTGAAGCCCGACATTGTATGGGTAGCGCCCTCAGAGTCCATTCAAACCGGTCGTGACAGAATGCATGAGAATCATGTGGAACGGCTTCCCGTTTTGGAAAATGGAATCATGAAAGGCGTTATTCGGGAAAGAGATCTGCAGCGGCTTTTCTATGCCGGTCTCGAAGAATACAACAAGCGACTGGCCCAAATTCTGGATGTCTTGCATGAGGCGGTTTGTGTAACGGACCGATATGGGACGGTCATCCTTTGGAACCGTAGTTCTGAAAAACTCTATAATGTGTCTAAGGAAGAGATATTGGGGGTGCATATTGGCAAGTTTTTCCCCAATGCCATGATCCTGAAGGTATTAAAATCTCAAAAGCCCATGTGGAACGTGTACCATGCTCCCAGGGAGAATTTTCATGTTGTTCTCAGCACAGAGCCCATCTATATTGATGGTGAGCTGGCAGGGGCGGTGTCCACCGATCACGATGTAACAGAAATGACAGAGCTGTCTAAAGAGCTGGAACATGCCATAACGGCGGTAAAATATCTTAAAGATCAGGTGAAACAGTTTACGAAGAGCAGCTTCGACTCCATCATTGGAAGCAGTGATGCGCTTATGAAACGGGTTCGCATCGCAGAGCAGGTTTCAAATACAGAGGCCACAATTCTTATATCAGGAGAAAGCGGAACCGGGAAAGAGGTTTTTTCCAGAGCCATCCATGATGCCAGTGGGAGAAAAGGGCTGTTTGTGCCCCTTAACTGCAGTGCAATACCGGCGGGACTTTTTGAAAGTGAACTGTTCGGCTATGTGGAGGGTGCCTTTACCGGCGCTCGGAAATCCGGTAAAATGGGGGTTTTCGAAATTGCCAATAGCGGTACGGTGTTTCTCGACGAAATAGGAGAGATGCCCTTACACATGCAGGCGAAACTCCTGCGGGTTCTCCAGGAACGGGAGATTTATCGTGTAGGCAGTGAAAAGAGCATAAAGGTGAACACCCGTGTGGTTTCAGCAACAAATCGGGATTTAAAGCAGATGGTTAAGGAAGGAAAATTTCGAGAGGACCTTTACTATCGACTGAATGTGGTGGAAATTGATCTTCCGCCGCTGAGGGAAAGACCATCCGATATCCCGCTCCTTGTGAATACGTTTCTTAAAGAAATGTGTGAAAAGGAAGGCCGTCCCAAGCCGGTTATGGAGCAGGAGGTCATGGGCCTGCTGGAGAATTATCAATGGGAAGGCAACGTAAGGCAATTAAAAAACACGGTGGAATATCTTTTGGTGATGAGTCCTGGGGACAGGATTACCCGGGAGCAGATTCCTTCTTATATAATGAACGATATTAAACCCATCGTAAATTACGGCGAACGTCCCCTTGATCTTATTGCGGCAGTGACAAGGGTTGAAACGGAAACGATCCTGGCCGCACTTGAGAAGACGGATAACAACCGAGCTGCTGCTGCAAAGCTGCTCAACATCCCGCGAACAACGCTTTACTATAAAATGAAGCAATATGAAATTGGTGAGTAGTGAAGATCTTACAGAAAAAGAGAAAAGCATGTGTCCAAAAACCGACATCGTCTAAAAACGGACGTTATCGGTTTTCTTGTATACAAGTATTGAAAACACAAGATCGGTTTGCTGTTATCCAAAAGCTGTCAAGCAAATTGTGACGAAAATTAGACGTTATGATTTTATCAAAGAAAAGGATTTCACAGCGCGATAAATCTGAATACATTGATATCAGCCATTAGGATATCGAATAGTCGTGTTGTGAAAAGTTTGGCATGCAACTTGCTCTATATAGGTTCGTGAATGAAATCAGTGAGAGGAGGTGAATGAATGGAAATCCGAATTCCTTTGAGACAGCACGTCGGAAAGTCTTGTATTCCTACAGTCAAGGCCGGCGATGTGGTCAAAAAAGGACAGTTGATCGCAACTCCGGATGGATTGGGTGCAAACATCCACGCCAGTGTAAGCGGGCAGATCCATGAAGTCACTGATGCGATGATCGTCATCCTGATGGACTCGGAGCAGCCAACGGATTACACCCTGATTCCAGAGTTCAAGACAAACCTTGAAGCAATTGAACTGGCAGGGGTTGTCGGTGCCGGTGGAGCAGGTTTTCCGACTCATATCAAGCTCAAGAATCCGATTCCGGGTGGTACGGTTATTATCAATGCGGCTGAATGCGAACCGCTTCTTAAGCACAACATGGCATTCTCAGCAGATTATCCGGAGAAGCTCATCAGGGGCCTAAAGTATGTGATGGAAATTGTTGACGCGGCACACGGCATAATTGCCATAAAACCGCACAACAGACAGGCGATGATGGCATTAGGCAAAGCCTGCAAAGGCGATGCGACGGTTAGCGTCCGTTATCTTCCGGAGATTTATCCGGCGGGTGACGAGCGGGTTATCATCCGAGAGATTCTGGATGTTGTACTGGAGCCGGGAGCGCTGCCTTCGGTGGCCAATGCAGTGGTGATAAACGTAGAAACGGTTAAGAATATCACAGCTGCCATCGAAGAGCGAAAACCTGTTATCACAAAGGATATCACGGTTGGCGGAAGGGTATTGAATGCACGTGAAGGGGTCGCTTTTACCGATGTTCCGATAGGGATGCCGGTTGGCACATATATTACACAAGCAGGCGGCTTTGTAGCGCCCTATGGAGAAATTGTCCTTGGGGGGCCCTTTACGGGAAAAGCCGGCACAGAAGAAAGCCCGGTTACGAAAACATTGGGCGGGGTGCTGGTGGCGATGCCATTCCCGAATGAAAAACGAAAAGTAGGCATCATTGCCTGCGAGTGTGGTGCTCAGGAAGAGCGACTCCGAGAAATTGCTGCGGGGATGGGGGCCGAAGTGGTCGCCGAAACCAAATGCAAGCGGATGGTAGAGGTTGGCGGCAGGTATCGGTGTGAAAAACCAGGCATATGTCCAGGCCAGACTGAAAAAGTTCTGGAGCTTAGAAAGAACGGTGCTCAGGTTATCATTACCGGAACTTGTGAGGACTGAACTAACACGGTCATGAAAGTGGCTCCCAGGTTGGGAGTCCCGGTGTATCACAGCACAGACCATGTTCTCAGAGCCTCCGGCCATCGATTGTATCGAAGACTTAAATAAACAAATGGAGGATGAAACATGTCTATTACTGCTGAAACAGCTAAGCATCATGAAAATGATCCTGCTGTGACCTGTTGTCGGTTCGAAGCCGGTACAGTGATTGACCCCAGCAATCTTGAAGATCCCGCCATCTTTGGCGACCTTGAGGATTCCGGGCTTTTGACAATTGGCGCTGAATGCCTTAAAATCGGCCAGGTTCTTGGGGCTACCCTTAAGGTTACTGCTGACGCCCTTACACCCCTTACAGCTGACATGCTGGACGGCGTGAAGAGTGCAGGTGCTCCTGCCGCTGCTGCGGTTGAAGCGGCTCCTGCTGCAGTTGCTCCCGTGGCTATGCCGGTTGTTTCCGGTGCAGCATCCGGCAGCGTTCGTATCACTATCGGCAAAGGCGAGAACATCACACTGGATATTCCTCTTGGAATCGCTCCGGCTATGGGTATTCCCGTTGCGGCTGTAACAGAGGCTGCTGCTGTTCAAGCCGGTGCTGCTGCGGTTGCACCTGCGCATCAGGAAAAGAAACTCATTCGTGAAGTTACACGGAAGCACTTCAAAATTGAAAAGGTTGAGCTGGGCGATGTAACGAAGATCGACGGAACAACACTTTTCATCCGAAAAGATGTTTGCGACGACGCGGTTAAGACACAGCACCTCGTTAAATCCATCAAATTCGACATCATCACACCAGACAAGTACAACACTTACTCCGAAACAATCATGGACGTTCAGCCGATTGCCACAAAGGAATCCGGTAAACTGGGCGAAGGCGTTACCCGTGTTCTTGACGGCGTTGTAATGGTTGTTACCGGTATCGATGAGAACCACGTACAAATCGGCGAGTTCGGTTCTTCCGAAGGCGAAATGAACAAGAACATCATGTTCGGACGTCCAGGCTGCCCGGATGAAGGCGAAATCCTTATTAAAACTGAAGTTGTAATCGAAGCAGGCACCAACATGGAGCGTCCAGGACCTTTGGCAGCTCACCTTTGCAGCGATTACATCACTGACGAGATCCGCAAGGCCCTCAAAGAAGCTTCAGAGGCTCTGGTTGTTAAGACCGACAGCTTCCAGCAGTACCGTAAACCAGGCAACAAGAAGATCGCCATCGTTAAAGAGATCATGGGTCAAGGCGCAATGCACGACAACCTGATTCTTCCGGTGGAGCCTGTTGGAACACTTGGCGCGAAACCGAACGTAGACCTTGGCAACCTCCCCGTTGCTATCGCTCCTACAGAGGTAATCGATGGTGCCATCCATGCCCTCACATGCATCGGACCGGCTTCCAAAGAGATGAGCCGCCACTACTTCAGAGAGCCTTTGGTTCTTGCAGCTATGGCTGATGAAGAGCTGGATCTTGCAACGGTTATCTTTGTTGGATCCCCACAGGTCAACAACGAGAAATTCTATGTATCTGACCGTCTTGGTATGATGCTTGAGGCCATGGACCTTGATGGCGTCATCATCACCACAGAAGGCTTCGGAAACAACCATATCGACTTTGCTGCTCACCACGAGCAAGTTGGCATGCGTGGAATTCCAGTAGTGGGTATGTCCTTCTCCGCAACTCAGGGAGCCCTGGTTGTAGGTAACAAGTACATGACACACATGATTGACAACAACAAGTCCAAGCAAGGTATCGAGAATGAGATCCTTGCAAACAACACCCTGTGCCCTGAAGATGCTGTACGTGCACTTGCAATGCTGAAGGTTGCTATTGCCGGCGAGCCGGTGAAAGAAGCTGAGCGCAAGTTCAACAGCAACGTAAAGGCTGGAAACGTTGAGCGCATCCAGGAAGCTTTGGGCGCGAAGATGGATCTTGTTAAGAACGAACAGGTTCTTGAAAAGAGCAAAAAGCGGGCTGAGATTTACGAAGTGGAGGCTTAAGTTATGGCAGTGGATCAACTGAAATATGCGTATAATCCTTCTTATTTTGAAGGAGTCATCGTGGAAATCCAGGATGGTGCTGTTGCAATCGATATTAAAGGCCGTTTAGGGTATTTCAAGATGCCGCTAAGGATGATGATCTGCGACCAAGAGCTGAAGCTGGGGCAGGAGGTTGGCTTTATCATGAGCTATCCCGAAGTCCTGGGCCCGGAAGTAAATGAAAACTATCTTGCAAAACTTAAGAACCATACTGAAACCAAATAAGGAGGGTGACGCATGAGTCTGACTATCGTCAAGGGACTTCAGAGCGAAATCTATGTTCCCATAACACCGCCACCGGTCTGGGCACCGGTGACAAAGCCCCTGAATGAAATGCGGATTGCGCTTGCAACCGCTGCGGGCGTACACTTGAAATCTGAAAAGCGTTTTAACTTCGCTGGAGACTTTACGTTCCGTGTAATTCCCGGTGATGCTGATGTACATGACATGATGGTTTCCCACGGCGGTTACGACAACGGAGACGTCAACAAGGACATCAACTGCATGTTCCCCCTGGATCGTCTTCGCGAGCTGGCTGCTGAAGGATATATCGGCAGCGTTGCTCCCGAGCACTTCGGTTTCATGGGCGGCGGCGGTGACCAGGCGAAATTCACAGAAGAAACTGGTCCAGAAATCGCAAGAAGACTTAAAGAAGAAGGCGTTGATGGCGTTCTTCTCACCGCCGGGTGAGGTACTTGCCACCGCTCTGCCGTGATTGTGCAGAGAGCCATTGAAGAAGCAGGGATTCCTACGATTATCATCGCAGCCCTGCCGCCGGTAGTACGGCAAAACGGAACCCCCCGTGCGGTCGCACCGTTGGTTCCGATGGGTGCAAACGCTGGTGCACCAAATGATATTCCTATGCAGACAGCGATTGTACGCGATTCACTGAAATACCTCATCGAAATTACAAGCGCAGGCAAGATTATTCCCCTGCCTTACGAGTACCACGCAAAAGTATAAGGGCAAACCCCATGGAGACGGTGCAACGAAGTCTTACAATCCGACAATACCACATTGATAAGGTGCTGTTGGGAGAGAGATGTGCCGTCTCTTCGGGGTGTCTGAGTTTAGACCGTAAGCTTCCGAAGGAACTGGCAGATGGCGATGACCGGATTGATTCCATTTCGGTCAGAGTCATTGCCGGTGCCGAACGGAACTGCTACACGGATACCATTATGGATGTGATTCCGATTTCAACAAAGGCCTTGGGCCGAATTGGAGAAGGGATCACCCACACCCTGACGGGAGCCTATGTGGTTCTGTGCGGCTGCGACTCGGAAGGGAACCAGATGGCTGAATTCGGATCCTCCGAAGGGACCCTCAGCGAGCAATTGATGCTGGGCAGAGCAGGTACGCCTGCTGAAACGGATTTGATCATTCATATGACAGTTGTTCTTAAGCCGGGAGTTATTGGCGATCAACGTATTGCTCCAGACGTGATCCATAAAACTGCGGATACATACCTGCAATCCATTCGAAATGTCATGAAAGAGTTGGAAGGCAGTGAAGCTACTAGTAGCCATGTGTTCAAGGACCGGATACGCCATGGCGGCAAACGGGTAATACTGATAAAACAGATTGGAGGGCAGGGGGCGATGCACGATAACCGGATCCTGCCGGAAGAACCCTCAGGCTTTGCAGGGGGGCACTCCAACATCGATATGGGGAATATCCCCATCATCCTATCTCCTAACGAATATCGTGACGGCGCTATCCGCGCCATGACATAGGAGGCAGTATGGGAATCGGACCATCAACAAAAGAGACCTCTCTTCACCATTTCAGGGATCCACTACTGGACATTTTGGATAAAGATACAGATATTGATCTGTTGGGGGTTATGCTGGTTGGAACCCCACAGGACAATGCCGACAAGCATTTTGTTGGTTGCAGGGCCGCCCAATGGGCAGAAGCCATGCGGGCAGACGGTGCCATCGTTTCCGTGGATGGCTGGGGTAACTCCCATGTGGATTATGCCAATACGTTTGAAGAGATCGGCAACCGGGGAATTCCTGTGGTTGGGCTGAGCTTCATCGGTGTTCAGGCGAAGTTCGTTGTAACCAACAGATACATGGATACGATAGTTGACCTTAACAAATCCGTGCAGGGTATTGAAACGGAAGTTGTTGGAGAAAATACAGCAAATGCCCTTGATGCCCGTAAAGCGGTGGCTATGCTGAAATTAAAAATGAAAGCTAAGGGGGAAAAGAAATGAAATTTATCCGCAGCATTCATGCTATTGATTCACACACTATGGGAGAACCGACCCGCATCATCATCGGCGGCATACCGAAAATCCCGGGAAACACAATGCCTGAGAAGAAGGAATACCTTGAAAAGAACCTGGACAACCTGAGAACCGCAACCATGCTGGAACCGCGGGGCCATGCGGATATGTTCGGTTCCATCATCACAGAGCCCTGCAATAAAGAAGCGGACTTCGGCATCATCTTTATGGATGGCGGCGGCTACCTTAACATGTGCGGCCATGGCTCCATCGGGGCAATGACAGTAGCTGTTGAAACTGGGATGGTAGAAGCGGTTGAACCTGTAACTCACATCAAGATGGAAGCTCCCGCCGGTCTGATCCTAGGCGAAGTTAAAGTCGAAAATGGCCGTGCTCGGGAAGTATCCATCGTTAACGTGCCGGCGTTTCTTTACAAATCCGATGTTGAAATTGAAGTTCCCGGTCTGGGAAAAGTCATCGTAGATATCTCCTTCGGCGGCAGCTTCTTTGTTCTGGTATCCGCTGTTCAACTGGGCGTTGAGCTGGATCCGAAGAACATCAACAAACTGCGGGATTTTGGGCTTCAAATTCGTGAAATCGTTAACAAAACTGTTCCCATGCAACACCCCACACTGAGCCATATCAAGACAGCAGACCTTGTTGAGATTTATGGCCCTGCACAGCATCCGGATGCCGACTACAAGAACGTTGTTGTTTTCGGAAACGGAAATATCGACCGTTCACCATGCGGTACCGGCACCAGCGCTAAGATGGCAACGCTTTACAGCAAAGGTCATTTGAAGGTTGGCGAAGAATTCATCTATGAGAGCATCCTGGGGACCCTGTTCAAGGGTAAAATTCTGGATACCTTGAAAGTAGGGGAATTCGAGGCTGTTACACCGCAAATTACAGGCTCTGCATATATCACAGGATTCAACCATTTCGTTATTGATGAAAACGATCCTGTAAAGTATGGTTTCACGCTTTAACATTGAATTATTTTAATGCAAAGAGTTGTTTTTTCGTGATTTATGAAGTAAAATAGTAGCAAGAACTTTATGATTTATAAGAGTTTAGCTTCAACGCTGTGCAATGCACAGCGAGCATTCATACTTTAACTTCCAATAAGGAGGAAACACAATGATTCTTGCAATTCAAGGCGCTCTTGCAGCAGTAACAGTGTGGTTCGCAGCAGTATTCGGTATGGACTTCATGAAACACAAAGACAACCTGGAAGCGGATACTTCCTGGGGCAAAATGGCATTTGTAGGCTTTATCACAGACTTCTTTGATACGCTGGGTATCGGCTCCTTCGCTCCAACAGTGGCTCTTTCCAAAGCACTCAAACAAGTTCACGACCGCGTAATGCCGGGTACACTGAACGTGGCCCACACGATTCCGGTAGTTGTTGAAGCGTTGATCTTCATCACAATCATCGAAGTTGATCCAATCACTTTGGTTTCCATGCTGGTTTCCGCTACTCTGGGCGCATGGTTGGGTGCTGGTTTCGTTGCTAAGCTTCCTGAGAAAAAGATCCAATTCTTCATGGGTATCGCACTTTTCGTAACAGCATTCATCATGCTTGCCGGTAAAATGGGCTGGATGCCAGGCGGCGGAGATGCTATCGGCCTCACAGGCGGCGCACTGATCGCAGGTAACGTTGGAAACTTCATCCTGGGCGCTCTGATGACTGCTGGTATCGGTCTCTACGCTCCTTGTATGGCTCTGGTTTACATCCTTGGCATGAGCGCTAAGGTTGCGTTCCCAATCATGATGGCTTCCTGCGCATTCCTTATGCCGGTTGCATCTGTTAAATTCATCAAAGAAGGCGCGTACGACAAAAAAGCTTCCATGGCAATCACAATCTTCGGTACTATCGGCGTATTCATCGCGGCTTACCTGGTTAAATCCTTGCCGCTGGACATTCTCCGATGGATCGTTATCGCTGTAATCCTCTATACTTCCGTAACAATGATCCGACGCAGCATGAACAACACTGAAGCTGCCGGTTCAAAAGCTGAAGCGAAATAACCCACTTTACCTCATACCTCTACTTACTTCATATTTTCGGGAAGGGCAAACGCCTTTCCCGTTTTTTTGTATTAAACGAAAACCACCCGCTATGCGGGTGGTTCAAAAAAGCTTA
>CAZYQI010000052.1:0-14673 GCA_964649745.1 uncultured Peptostreptococcaceae bacterium
TAACTCACTATACATTTATCAGAGCCCTGCGACTACTATTCTGACACAGGGGGGTTACTGGTTTCAACGAAAAGATGTAAACAACAACAGACGAAGGGCGACCTTCGATGGCCATGTGTGGTGGTGGTGGCTTCGGTCCCCCGGCCGTGACAATAGAAGAGCCGTTTATATCCACGGCGACGGCAATGTAGGCATTCAGGGAAACGGCACCTTCCACTACAGCAGCACTACGATTCACCCCTCTACCGGCGATAATCACGGCGGTGTTCGTCCCGCTCTGTGGCTGCGCTTGGAACCATGACTCTTGAGCATTTTTCAAGCAGTTCGATCATCATTACAACATAAATGACATCACTGTAAAGGATTAAGCTACCGGAAATCCCCGTCCAGCTAGGGAGGTATAATGCCCCCCAAAGTCAAGATAGGCCGCCATGCCGATAGGTTAAGCCTGGTCATTTTTTCATCAAAATCGCTCCTTGGCGCTGTTTGAAAGCGGCTGTCGTGTCCTCAAAAGCTGCCCGAAATTCTATCTGGCACAGGATGACCGCGTACT
Organism: uncultured Peptostreptococcaceae bacterium; assembly: GCA_964649745.1. Classification (GTDB taxonomy): domain Bacteria; phylum Bacillota; class Clostridia; order Peptostreptococcales; family Acidaminobacteraceae; genus CAZEHS01. Next base: position 554 of record CAZYQI010000052.1, read on the forward strand.
GGAAATCACATCAATTCTTCTACAAAATAAAGCTTGCCGGTCTTGGGATAAAACAAAATGACCAACGTGCAATTCCCGTCTTTTTTGTATTCCTTCCAAAGGTAATATGTTTCTTAAAAAGGCTTTCGGGTCGGTTTCGGACAGCCGCCTGAGTCACACACGCCCCTCCTGTCCGGTTCGGAGCCGTCGCAAACCCGTTGCATTTTTCACAATAATTTCTAACAGTTTATAGCTGCATACAAAATAGACCCGTATAGGAGTAAAAGCAGATGAAAAACTTTTTTGTAAAGAATGGAGAAAATCACATACACATCATTGAAAGCGGTGAGTACAAAAAAGAAATACCCTCCTTATTAGTTGTTGGAGGAATATGGGAGTCCGCAGAGAGAGCTCTGCCAATCCATAATTTAGAAAGACACGTCATTTCGTTTAGTTTTAGAGGCAGAGGCCTGAGCAGCACACCGGATTCTGGTTATACTCTAGAAGATCATTTATCCGATATCCAAAAGGTTGTTCAAATATGTAGACTTTCCAATTATTGTGTACTCGGATTTTCAAGAGGTGCTGCCTATACACTGGGATGGTATTTAAGAATGAGGACCGGAATAGCAGGGTTAATTTTAGTGGATCAAGCTCCCATACATAGACAAATTCCTGCTGAAAGCCTTGATTTCTGGTGTAATATGGTTTACCAAAATGTACCTACAACGAATCATATGCGAGTTAAAGCCTTTGAAGGGTTAAGCAGAGAAGCAATCGAGTATGACTTTACGGAAAAACTGGACTCCATAGAGGTGCCTGTTCGGGTATTTTATGGAACATCAAAACAGTCAGAAATACCAACCAATCTATCCAATGAAACAAGAGCCGTATATGCGCAACAGATTAAAAATATAAGCATGATAGAATTTGAAAATTCAGGGCATATGATCCCCGATGACGAAACAGAAAAATACTTAAATGAGATCGAGAATTTTATAAATTATTTAATCTAGGCCTCGGCAATGCAACGTGTTAACTGCATCTACTAAACCACGGAGAGACACATGAAAATAAGAGCTGCAAAACCCGGAGACGAAAACGCGGTTGCACAGATCATTATCGACACATGGAAAGACGCTTATAAAGGTATTGTGTCCCAATGCTTCCTCGATTCATTGACGACGGAAAAGCATGAAGCCCTACTGGCGCAGCAAATAGCTCAGAGTACTCAGATCATTTATGTGTTGGAATCGGAGCAGAATACGATTCAGGGGATGATCTCCGGAGGCGTAGACCGTTCTGAGAAATATGACTGTGAAATCGTTGCGATATACATCGGCAGGGACTATCAAAAATTCGGTTTTGGTAAACGGCTCTTTTCAGCGTGTGTAAATGTATTTAGAGCACAGGGATATAAGACAATGGTCATATGGACGTTTGCCAGCAACAAGGACAGAGCGTTTTACGACAAAATGGGAGGCGTCGTTGCCGAGCACAAGACATACCCTATAGGAAATGAGGACTTGCCTCTGGTAGGTTATGTATGGGACGACATTGAAGAAATCCGAAACATATCCTATGACATCGCCGCAAAGGAACAGGTAACATGCAAATAATCCAGCTTATCATCTTCAGTATCTTGTCCTATTGGATTTCCGGCCTCGTGCATGAAGCCGGGCACTTGGTTGTTGGGCTTTTGAACGGCTGGAAATTTCATCTATTGGTCGTTGGCCCCTTAGGGTTCAAAGTGAACGAGCAGGGAAAAGTGGTTGCCTATTTTGAAAAGAATATGCTTCTCTGGGGCGGAGTTGGGGCTGCGTTGCCTCAGACCAATGATCCAACGAATCTTGCTGTTTGGAAAAAGGTCTTAGTGGGAGGACCCGCGGCATCCATGGTCATGGGGCTTACGCTCTTACCCATAGGAATGGTTGCCGACAATGTGTTCCTGCTGCTTTTAGGGGCGATGCCCTTGGGAATGGGCCTCGCTTGCGGCTTACCCCTGCCACTGAAAACCGGAATCCTGTACACCGACGGGGGCCGCTTGGCGCGGCTGAACAGCACCGGCCAAACGCACCTTGAGGAAAAAGCCCTCTTCACGCTTACTCAAAGCAGTATTTGCTCCGCTGGTTTTCAGAATGTCCCCTATTCCGATATTGAGCATCTGATGCAGTCCAAGGATAATGCTATTAAGTACTACGGCTATTATTACAGCTACCGGTATTTCAGTGAAAAAGACAATTCACTCAGGGCCGCCGAGGCCATAGAGCTTATGGAGGGGTTGAAAAACAGCGTATCTAAGCTTATCGTTGAGGACTGTAAAATTGAATGCGTACAATCCCCATGAAAAAAGCCGTTACTCCATCGGAGTCGGCTTTTTTCGTATCCAGAGGTACAGCTTTTCAGCTCCTAAGTGGTATACTTGGCTGGTCTGGTGACGTTTTGCGTCATTTTGATGCAGGATACTGAATCTCTGCAGATACTCACAATGAAAGGAACCCCCTATGAAACTTACCATCCTCACACGCCCCGAAACCATGGACCGCTGTATCGGCAAGGGTTGTCTGAAGGCATTTCATAATCGTCTGGACGCCTTCTCCGCTTATGGGTCGGATGCCGAACTGGTGGGCTTCACTCATTCCGGCGGAGATTTGGAGCACAAGATCGCACGGATGATTGAAAACGGCGTGGATACCGTACACCTTTCCACCTGCCTGCGGGCAAAGAGTGACGATTATGAAGCACTGGCGATGCGCCTGTCCGCTCACTTCAATGTGGTGGGCTATACCCACGGTTCCTCCCAAGGAAAAGAGCGGAAAACCTGGTTCAGATAATACGCTTCTCTTGTTGTAGAAGCTGGGTACAGCACATTAATACTGCAAGTCAGTGACTATACTGAAAAACGGCTGACTGCAGCTCTTAAATCCTCAGCCATTCTGGCCAGAGTTTGGCTGGACGATGAGATTTCCTCCATGGTTGCCAATTGCTCTTCGGTCGCAGCCGAAATAGTTTGTGATTCCCCAGAAACACAACGCCCCAATGAATCGATTTTCATGATCGCGCAAACTACTTCCTGATTCCTGTTTGCGATTTGCTCAACCGCACTGGATATTTCGTTCACGTCCTCAGAAACATGGGCTACAAGACTGGCAATGGCGTGGAACGCCTGCCCGGCGTTTTGAACTGCCACCGTTCCTGCCTGCACCTCCTCAGTTCCTTCCCTCATGGATTCCACCGCAGTTCGGGTCTCTCCTTGAATAAGGGCGATAATCTCCGCAATTCTTTTAGTAGCCTCCTGAGATTGTTCGGCCAGCTTTCGAACCTCTTCCGCCACCACGGAGAATCCGCGCCCCTGCTCTCCGGCCCGCGCCGCCTCAATGGCGGCGTTCAAGGCCAGCAGATTTGTCTGATCCGCAATGCCCGAAATCGTTTCCACAATAATATCTACCTCACGGGAGCGATCACCCAGCCGGGTGACAATCTGCGAAGAGTCTGCCACCTTGCTGCGTATCCGCTCTATTTGACGGACGGCGCTGTCTACCAGCTTAATGCCATCGTCGGCCTGTAAAGACGTCTCATGTGCTCTTTGCGCCACCCGTTGGGTGTTGGCCGAAACCTCCTGGGCACTTCCGGAAAGCTCCTGAATCACGCCGCTTACCGACATGGTTTCCTCTGTCTGAAGCTGGGATGATCGGGCCATTTCAGCTACTGATTCCGCAACCTGGCCAGCTGCCTGCGCCGATTGTTCTGCTCCGGCAGTGAGCTCCTCGCTGGAGGCCGCAACCTGCTGGGATTCCTCAATAACCTTTGTCACCAGCGTCTTCAGCTCATGAATCATGTGATTGAAGGCTGCCGCCAATACCCCTATTTCATCGTTTCTCGCTATCGCTACGCCTTCGGTCAGATCGCCCTCTGCAACGCGCTGTGCTGAAACCGAAATGGCCTTAATCGGTCGACTGATGTTTTCGGCGGCAAAGACTCCTATGAGGATTCCCAGCACTGCCGCGCCAAGGGCAAAGAACACAGCTTCCTTTCGTGCGACGCCAGCCTCCTGTTCAATCTCGCTGAACAATTCGGTAATATGCTCGTCCTCGCGCATCTGATACGCGCCAACTTTTTCCAGCAATTTATCTGCGGCAGGGTGTACCGACTCCGCCGCGAAGGCTTTTGCAGCATCGCCCCTGCCAGCCTCCACTAACGGCACCAGCGTTGTCATGACCATTCCGTAATAGGCTTCATCCAACCCCTTCATTTCCTGAACCAAGGACTTATCCGCGTTATCCTTCGCGGCATCCATCAGCTCCTGTTCAATTTGTTGTCCTTCTTCTTCAAGCTCTTTAAATCTTACCAACTGTTCATCATTGGAGTCTGACAGGTACCTTTGTACGCAGGATACTTTCTTTAAAATGTTCCCACTGAGCTGGTACGTTTTTTTCAGCTGCGGAAAATACTCTGTCTGAAAGCTGTTAATCTCTTTTGACAGCTGGTGAATATTCCACCAGATAAGACCGAACCCCACTGCCGATACCGCCACAATCGCAAGAAAAAACAAAATCATCTTCATTCGCAACGACCGAACCATTTTCACCCTCCCTAAAATGTTGAATTATGGCATAGTCCCCTATGATCGGACACTACAGTCTAATGTTATAGAGAAAATGAACGGGATGTGTTAGAACGATGTCGGATTCTGGTTAGAAAAATGTACCCAGTTTGCTGTATAGATGACGTGAACCGCACCAACGCCTTCTATATCTCCTTGAACTCGCCCCCATGAACATCACCGAAGAAAAAATTGCGATACTCCCGCGGCAGATAGCCTCCATGGGCTTTAAAAATACGCGAAAAGTGTTTTTCATCCTGGTATCCTACAAAATGGGCTACCTCTGCGATAGTCCATTCATCACGAATAAGTAGGATATGCGCCCGAAAAATTTTTACTCTAACCAAATATTTTGACAGCGATAGACCACATTCCCTACTGAATAGGAGACTCAAGTGGGAACGGTTTATAAAAAGTCTCCGGGCAATGCTTTCAACGCTTATTTGAACCCCGTCAACGCCAAAGGCCAGGCGTATTACATCTCTTACCATCCTATTCTGCACCTCTGGCAATAAAAGCTCGCGATATATGCACTGCACGGCTCCTAAAATTACGTGACAGCGAATCTCCAGATCCTGATGATGCCAATGGCGCCCAACAATTGTCCCTGGAAGATCACGCATACTTTTGCAGGTAAAATGCTGAAACAGCCTGATCGTGAGTAACGAAACCACCTGTACGGTATCTAAATATGTGATAGTATCCTGACGCCCGGTTCCCCGCTGTATGGCACGTAAAAACAGAATTTCAGCGTCCTTGGACAGCACCTTTTCACAGCGGATTCTCTCGCATAGGCAGTCAATGATGTTCTCATTTTCCTGCATGAAGATTCTTTGTTCCTTTGCAACAGTGATTTTACTCATTGTTCGTAGCATCGTAGCTTCAAACTGTTCCCCAGAAACCGGCTTGATCAGATAGTCATGCGCCCCGAGAATCAGCCCTTGTCTTGCGCTTTCAAAATCCCTCAGTCCACTCATCAGAATTACGCATACATTAGGATACCACGCTGCGATATGCTTCAGCAGTGTCAACCCATCCATCCCGGGCATGACGATATCGGTGATGACAATATCCACATGTTTTTCTTGCATCAAATGAAGCGCCTCTTCCCCTGACACAGCTTCTCCACACACTGTACACTGGGTGTTATACTTCCAAAAATTCAGATCAAGGATTGCCCTTCTGCTTAGAAGCTGGTCATCCACCAACATTACACTGATTTCACTTGATACACGCCGACCAGGTTGCATCGTATACGCCCACTTTCATCCGAGTTTATCCGATACCTGAAGGCTCTACTCCTCTTGCTCCGCGTTTCGGTACAGGATACCAGCTGAAGCCATAGCCCCTATCGTCGACTTCAATCTATGCATTACAGGTTCTACCTTTATTCATTCGATTATATCAGTATATTCCATCTGGTTTCCAAGGATCTTGAATTTGCTTAAGACAGTTTTCAGTGATTCCTTTTGCAGCACACCGAGCACAGCAAAAAAACCTCTGTCTTGTAGAGGTTTTTGCATTTTCCTATCTATTTCTTCTCCACAAGATACTTCCAGTATTTCTTCGGCATCATCTGCCGCTGAAGCTTTGGATTAATGCGCTCCTTGATGGCGATGCGCCGGAAGTATTCCTGCCAGCAGGCCTGCATCTCCTTCTCGTTTTCATGGATCTGCAGCTCTTGGGGGGGAGGTACCTCCGCGATATGCCAGCTTTCCTTATTGTAGAACGCAGCAACCCCCCGTCGGGAATCGTGCAGCACCCATACCTGGTCTCCAAGGCGCTGGGCAAAGTGGGAAGCCAGGATCATCAGCACGTTGAAGTCCGGTTCAAAGCGACTGTAATAGATGCCGTTATCCAGCTCCATAAACCGTACCAGCCCCAGCAGCCGGTGGCTCTCCCGTGTCACTGACCGGGAAAGGCGAAGAAAAGGATTCACCTCCGGATGGGCCTCGTTGCCGATGCATGCCGGCCCTGCCTTGAAGGCATGACGAAGGAAGGTGTACACCACGGTTCCCGCCGTCCTGTCCTCCGACAGCCAGGCATACAGCACATGCTCCAGAATTTCCTTGGAAAGCTTCTTTAGGATGGCATCACTGACCCTCCCCGCCTTGGCTGAATCCGTTTCAATCCATACCGCTTCATCCAGAAGCCCTTCCTGACGATGATCGGGAAGCTCGATGCGGTCTGGCTTAAGAGGATTGTACCAGCCTTCGCAAATGGCGGTGAGCAGGCCTTCGAAGGTGTTGTCGTAGAGGAAGATGATCATCTGGGGGCTCCTTAAGGATTAAATCTTTTGCCACGGATAACACGGACGGGATTGCTTTGCCTTCTCCCGTGAGGGGGCTAGGAATGATCCATCTCCCTCATGAAGGGGATGTCACGGAGTGGCAGGGGGAGTTGCCTAAGCGTATGTGCCTTACTCCTACCGTCAGCTTCGCTGCCACCTCCCTCGACAGGGAGGTCAAGATCCGTTCGCCTCCCAAGAGAGGGATAAACCAACGTTCCATTCTCCACTCGCATCGCCTCCGGATACAATTCGAAAACGCTAAGCTGCTGGGGATTCAGCCGCTTGGAATCCGGATCGGCCAGCACCAGTCGGCTGCGGATCAGCCCGGCATCCCCGGCCCCTTCCCCGTAGTATTTTCCGTCGCAGAGGAGAAAGTACCGGGCCCGCTTAAGGACAACTCCCAGCTTTTTAAGCTCCTCGTAACCCAACCGCCCGAAGCGCCGGGAGGACACGATGCGTCGTGCCGTCACCACCCCGATTCCCGGAACCCTGAGCAGCATGTCGTAGGGAGCACGGTTTACTTCCACGGGAAACAGACCGATGTTTTTAAGCGCCCAGTTGGCCTTGGGGTCCACCTCGGGATCAAAATTGGGAGCATCCTTGGTAAGCAGTTCATCGGCTCCGAATTTATAAAACCGCATCAGCCAGTCCGCCTGATAGAGCCGGTGCTCCCGTAAAAGGGGGGCCTTCACCACGGCAGGCAGCAGGGGATTGTCCTGCACCATGGGAACATAAGCCGAATAGTACACCCGCTTCAGCTCCAGCCCTTTGTACATGGCCTCCGACACCCGGATGATGCTGTAGTCGGAATCCCGGGTGGCTCCCACCATAAGTTGGGTGGTTTGCCCGGCGGGAACATAGTCGGACGCTCCCTTGAATTTTTTCATGGATTCCTTGCTTTCCATGATCTGATGCTTGATATGCTCCATGGGTTGGAGGATGCTCTTCTGGGTCTTCTGGGGCGCCAGCAGCTTCAGCCCTTTGTCGGAGGGCAGCTCCAGATTCAGGCTCATACGGTCCACATAGCGGCCGGCTTCGTCGATAAGCCGGTAGTCAGCTCCGGGAATGCCCTTCATATGGATATAGCCGTTGAAACGCTCCTCCGTCCGCAGTCGTTTCACTACGGCTATCATCTCCTCCATGGTGCGGTCCGGGCTCTGCATCACCGCCGAGCTGAGAAAAAGGCCTTCAATATAGTTCCGCCTGTAAAAACCGATGGTGAGCTTCACCAGTTCGTCGGGGGTGAAGCTGGCCCGGGGCACATCGGCAGTCCGGCGGTTCACACAGTAAGCGCAGTCGTATACACATTCATTGGAGTAGAGGATCTTCAGCAGGGAGATGCACCGGCCGTCGTCGCTCCAGCTGTGGCAGATGCCGGGAAGGGCCGCATTGCCAAGCCCTCCTTTCACTGCCTTGCGGTCACTGCCGCTGGAGGAACAGGACACATCATATTTTGCGGCATCCGCCAGAACACCCAGTTTTTCATACATATCCATGCTGTCACCCCCTTAAATACACGAACATATGTTCTTATATTTATCATACCTCCTCTCCTTTCAAAAGTAAAGAACAACGAAAAAGGAGCCCTCGAAGGGGCCCCTAAACAGTTGAAATACATCATGTTATCCAATCAATCGCTTTTTCATCCCTTTGGCAGCCAGGACGCCGAACACTCCGATGAATACCAGACAATAGAGAATGTCCCACAGAAGTGCGCCCTCCAGCATTCCCGGAATGCACAGGGCCCGGGAAAGCCGCACCACATGGGTGAGGGGAACGAATTCTGCAACGATCTGCAGATAGCCCGGCAGGTTTGTTAAGGGGAACATCACCCCGGAAAAGAAGAACATCGGGGTCACCAGCCCTGAAAAAAAGAAGTTGAAATGATTGATATTGCGAACATAGGCGGTTGTAAACATGGCGAAGGCTCCAAACATGATCCCCGTGAGAAAGCCAACCAACACCGTCAGAATACTCAAGGGGTAGGTGATGATTCCGGCGGCCCAGATCACCGCCATCACCGCAAAGGAAAAGAAGAAGCCCTTGGTGCCCACGAAAAAAATCTCTCCGGCAATCAGGTCCCCCGGGGACAGGGTGGCTCCCAGCATGCCGTCGTACACCTTGTCGAACTCCAGCCGGATAAAGGTGCCGTAGGTGCATTCGAAAACCGCCGTGAACATGGCGCTGGTGACGATAAGACCGCTGCCAAGGAACAGGGTGTAGTCCATGCCCCCGGTACTCATGGCCGTTCCCATGCCGATGCCGAGACCCGCCAGATAAATAAGAGGCTCCACGAAGGGCGGGAAGGCATTGCTTAAAAAATCACTGGTATAGACCCGGTAATGCCGGTACCACACACTGAGAAGCCGTTTGTACCAGGCCGGGGGCCGATAGGTTTCATTGTAGTTCATTGAGGGTCCTCCCGGTTACTTTGAGGAACAGGTCCTCCAGATTGGAATGGCGGATATAGAAATCCACATCTTGAAGACTTTCACCCAATTGGGTGAGCTTATCCTGACCATCGCTGAAGATGAACAGTGTATCCATATGGGTTTCCTGACGCAGGCCGGCCGCGGCGATGCACTCCCAAAGGTCTGTATTTTCGCCTTTTACGCCGTAAACTTCCATGACGAACCGCTCCAGATTCTCTTTAAGCAGTGTCCGGGGATTCCCCTCCAGGATTTTCTTCCCCTTATCCATAACGATGAGCCGGTCGCAGATCTGGAAGGCCTCCTCCATATAGTGGGTGGTGAGCAGGATGGTGACCCCCTGCTCCTTCAGCTCCCGAAGCTTGTTCCAGATCAGATGGCGCACCTGGGGATCCAGACCCGTGGTGGGTTCATCCAGAATCAATATCCGCGGATTGTTCAGCAGGGCCCTGGCGATGGTGAGCCGCCGCTGCATGCCGCCGGAGAGCTCCCGGACATTGGCCGTGGCCTTTTCCTGCAGCTCCATAAAGGACAGCAGCTCCTGTATGCGCTTTTTTGCGGTGCCTGCCGGTATTCCGTAGAACCGCGAATAGATCAGAAGATTGTCGGTTACATTGAGCTCCAGATCCAGGTTGTCCTGTTGTGGCACAATGGAGGAAAAGGTCTTGATGGTCAACGAATCCTTGGAGGGATCACATCCGAAAATATCGATGACCGTTTCCGGATCGCTGTCCGGTTCCGTTTTGCCGTAGAGGATCTTCATGCTGGTGGTTTTCCCGGCCCCATTGGGTCCCAGCAGGCCGAAGCATTCTGCCTGATCCACATGAAAATCCAGACGATCGACAGCCTTCAGGCTGCCAAAGGTTTTATTGAGATTCTTGATGGTAATTGCCCGCTCACTCATGACGAACCTCCGCAGGATTATTTGGCATTCCGAAGGAACCCTCCTCAGTTTATCACAAGGTCGGGCTCATGAACTTGAAATATATGTTATAATTCAGGCATCTCATCCTTACCGGAGGAACTGCCCGTGAAACAGAACATGTTATTACCTATCCTGCTACTGGGCCTTCTTCTAACCACCGGCTGTGCGACGGCGGATACCCTTAAGGAACCGTCAGAAGAAGCGCCATCCCCGGCCCCTCCGGCGGCTGTAGCCCTTCCTGAGCCGGAGAACTCCCGGCTGGTCCTTACAGCGGTTGGCGACCTTATGTGCCACAAGCTTCAGTATGAGTCGGCCCGGACAAAAACCGGCTACGATTTCCGTGATTCCTTTTCTGCCATCCGCCCGGCGCTGGCGGACTCGGATATTCTCGTCGGCAACCTGGAAACCACCTTTGCAGGCCCCGAGAAGCATTATTCCGAATTCCCGATTTTCAACACCCCGGATGCATTCGCCGAGGCTCTTGCCGATACCGGCTTCAACATTGTAACCACTGCCAACAACCACACTCTGGACAAGCGCTTCGCGGGCCTCAGCCGCACCCTGGACGTGCTGGACGGCTTGGGCATCCAGCACACCGGCTCCTTCCGCAACCCCGAGGACGAACGGATCCTGATCGTAGAGAAAAACGGAATCCGAACGGCCATCATGGCCTATACCTACGGCACCAATGGCATCCTCCCGGACAAGGGCAAGGAATACAGCATCAATAGGATCGACGAAGCCCTGATACGCACCGATATCGTAGAGGCCCGGGAAAGGAACGTCGATCTGATTGTCGTGGCCCTGCATTTCGGTCAGGAATACCAGCAGTCCCCCAACGACAGCCAGAAGGCTCTGGCGGCCGCCTGCTTCGACGAGGGGGCCGATATCGTTCTCGGCACCCATCCCCATGTGGTGCAGGCTGCGGTGCTTTCCCCCGTAACCGACCGTTTTGGTGTGACCAAGAACCGCTTTGTGGCCTATTCCCTGGGAAATTTCATCTCTGCCCAGCGAACCTTTCCCCGGGCTGCCGGAATGATTGCGCGGCTTGAGATCACAAAGGAGAACGGCGTCACCGCGGTGGACTCCGCCGAGCTCACTCCCACCTGGACAGACCAGAGCCTGGGCTCCGGGGGCAAAGCCTTCCGTACCCTGCCAATCCGCAACGTGCTGGATAACCCGGAAGGATACGAGCTGCTCACGGAAAAGGACATGTTTAATCTGAACCGTTCATGGGAATACGTAACGGAGGCGGCAGGAATTGATCCGCTACCCTAAAAGGAGGCCACCATGCCCCATTCCAAGAATTCCGCATCCCCGATCCGACTCCTTGAGATAGATCCCTGGCTTAAATCCTACGAAAAGGATATCCGTCTGCGCATGGACCGGTATGCCCGGGTTAAGAAGGCCCTGCTGGGAACCCAGCCGGATTTGCGGTCTTTTGCCAACGGTCACCTTTACTATGGCTTCCACCCTTCCGAGGAGGGATGGATCTACCGGGAATGGGCCCCCGATGCGGAGTCTCTTCATCTCATCGGCGATTTCAACGGATGGAATGGCGAGTCCCATCCGTTGCAGCGTAAGGCGGACGGCTCCTGGGAGCTTTTCCTGCCGGGTAAGGAAAGCCTGGCTCACCTGTCCAGGGTCAAGGTACGGGTTCGTTCCCACGGAAACGTACGGGACCGAATCCCCCTGTATATCCGCCGCACCGTTCAAGACCCGGCCAGTCATGATTTCTGCGGCCAGATCTGGATGCCGGATACCCCTTTTCCCTGGACGGACCAGGGCTTCCGGAACAACTCCCATAAGCCCCTGTGCATCTACGAAGCCCACGCGGGCATGGCCCAGGAGACAGAGGCAATCGGCAGCTATCGGGAATTCGCCGACATCATCCTTCCCCGCATCAAGGCCAGCGGATACAACACCGTACAGCTGATGGCCATCATGCAGCATCCTTACTATGCCTCCTTCGGCTATCATGTTTCCAGCTTTTTTGCCGCCTCCTCCTGGTTTGGCACACCGGATGATCTGAAATATCTGATCAACACCGCCCACAGTCTTGGCCTTAGCGTGCTGATGGATATCGTACACTCCCACGCCGTCAAGAATATCGCTGAGGGGATCAATGAATTCGACGGCACCGTCCATCAATTCTTCCATCGAGGAGAAAAAGGCACCCATAAGGACTGGGACTCCAAGCTGTTCAACTACGCCAAGCACGAGGTCATGCATTTTCTGCTGTCCAATGTGAAATTCTGGCTGGAGGAATACCATTTCGACGGCTTCCGTTTCGACGGGGTCACCTCCATGTGCTACCACGACCACGGCATGGGCACCAGCTTCGACAGCTACGGCAAATATTTCAGCCTCAACACCGATGTGGAAGCCATCACCTATCTGCAGTTTGCCAACGACCTGATACGGGAGGTCCGGCCCGATGCCGTGACCATCGCCGAGGATATGAGCGGCATGCCGGGCATGTGCCTTCCCATTGAAGACGGGGGCATCGGCTTTGACTACCGGCTGGCCATGGGGATGCCGGATTTCTGGATACGGATCCTGGAGCATCCCGACGAGCAGTGGAATATGCACCAGCTGTGGCATGAACTGACCACCCATCGCCCCCAGGAAAAACGGATCGGGTACGTGGAATCCCACGACCAGGCCCTAGTGGGTGACAAAACCCTTATCTTCCGTCTGGCAGACAAGGAAATGTACTGGGATATGGCCAAGGATAAACCGAACCTTATTATTGAACGGGCCATCGCCCTTCATAAGCTGTTCAGGTTCATCACCCTGTCCCTGGGCTGCGATGGTTATCTCAACTTTATGGGCAATGAATTCGGGCATCCTGAATGGATCGATTTTCCCCGGGAAGGGAATGGGTGGAGCTTCAAGCATTGTAAGCGTCAGTGGAGCCTCGCCGACAATCCGTTCCTTCGGTACGAATTCCTGTACCGGTTCGACCGGGAAATGTTGACCATGGCCGAAGAAACAGGAATCATGGGTGCCACGCCGCAAACACTGTGGCTGGATGACGGGCAAAAGATACTGGCTTTCCGCAAGAACGGGCTACTCTTCCTGTTCAATTTCCACCCGACAAACTCATTGGTTGAATTTCAGCTGCCCACTCACGCGCATGGCCACTATCAGGTAGTGTTCGATACCGATGCTGCTGAATTCGGAGGCCAGGAACGTATCTCCCACACCACCCGGTATGAGGCAGCCCCCTTGCCCAGCATGCCCGACACAACCGGCATAAGGCTATACAGCCCCTGCCGCACGGCCCTGGTGCTGAAGAAAATAGACTGACCACACAGCAAGACCCCTCATGAGCTTTGCGAAAAAGCTCTGAGGGGTCTTTTTACTCTTTCTTCTCCACATACTCCGCCAGGGCCACCGGTCCTCTTATGACCCGCCGCACCACCTGTAGACGGCCTTCCCCGTCCGGCCATATGCGCCACTCAATCAGAGCGATTTCCCCATTTGCAACCTCCAGCCCCGTAATGTTCCTTGGCCTTACACAGGACCCCGAATTGAAGTAGGGGGCCTGATCCGGCATGGAGAATTTGGGCCGGTGGGTATGGCCTATGATCAGCAGGTGGTGTGTGTCCTTCACCCACTTCACATACCGCCGCTCGATCTTGTGCCGTTTGTGCATGTTCTTCGCGGGGCTTGCCGGGTTGTTGAAGCCGATGATGTGCATATACCGCCAAAAATAGCGCATCCAAAACTGGCTGAGCCCCCACAGCTGATCGTTCATCAGGTCTCCCTGGTGTCCGTGGGCAACATACAGCTTTTGCCCGGTTCCGGTGTATTCGAGGATAAGGGCTTCATGGGTCGGTGTTTGTCAACATAGTTGTCGCACGTCTCCGAAAATATGTATGTGTTAAG
>CAZYQI010000053.1:0-14476 GCA_964649745.1 uncultured Peptostreptococcaceae bacterium
AGTAGGCCCTTATAGGGCTAAGCAAACCACCCGTTAGACGGGTGGTCCTGATTCACCAAGGCTGGTTTCGGTTGAGGTGAAGGTATCCTTGAATTTATTGGCCTTTTCCCGGTACATCAGCTTATCCAGATGGCTGATGTAATCATATCCATTTTTCCCGGACCGGCTGTCGAAGTAATCGAACCCAATGCTGAGGCTGATGGTGTAGGGCACGGTTTGTTCCGCATTGAACTGCAGAATATTTTCCCGTAACCGCGCAACTGCGGTGGGGAGGTCTTCGCTGTCGTGGGCATCCATGATTACCACGAACTCATCGCCTCCGTAACGGGCAATAAGGTCGCATTTACGGAAGGTTTTTCGGAGGATGTCGGCGGTGTTTTGCAGTGCCTGATCCCCAATATGGTGGCCATAAAGATCATTGATTTGCTTGAAGCCATCCAGATCCATCATCAGCCCGGCAACCCGATCATTTGTGGAACTGCTGCGAATCCTCTGGAGAAGGTACTGATCCAGCTGTCTGCGGTTGAAAAGGCCGGTCAGATGGTCGGTAAAAAGCTGATCGTTCTGAATGTTGACAAATACATTCAGAACAGATAGCGTCATACAGACCCAAATCAGAGATACACCGTACAGGTAAATTTGGATGAGGCCTCCGATAAATGGCGGGAAAACAAATGAAAGGATTGGGAAATAATATTGCTTTTGTATCCGGTCGTGATTTTTCAGAATCAGGAGGAAGGTATTCATCAGATAGCCATAGCTGATTGCCGCCATCATCAGAAAAAGACTGCCCCGATGGTACAAATTCTGATCATCGATTATGAACATCAAACCGGTCCAGATGCTGGTCACGGACAAAAGTCCATTGATCCCGACGGGAATCAGCATGGGAAGCAGCTGCTTTTTCAGTCGGCATTCATCCCGATAAATCTGATAATCGGCATAGAAGGACCATAGCATGCAAACGACGGGATTCATCACATAATAAGCAGCGGTTACCAGCAAAAGGGCTCTGCGCGTAAAAGGATCAGTATTGCCGTCGAGAACCCACATCCCGGTATCCAGAACAAGAATCAGTGCATTGGATCCCAGAAGTGCCATGAAAAGCTTCTGCTCAATAAGGTATCTTTCGGATCGGCGGGCAATATTCAAATAGATCAGCAGCAGGATGGCAAGAGCGAAAAGGTTTAGTTCTGCGTATGCAAATTTAAGCATTTCTATCTCCGTGGCAGGGGGTATCATGGGGATATCCTAAAAGAACGTCAATTGCGTACCTGAAGATACATATCTGATAAGTTATTATATAGGATTTTATGGAATAATGCGTGAGGAAAAATGAGATTATCGTAGAATATTCCCCATATTCCCATGTGATGAGAGAGAATATCCGAAAGAAAAGCGGATTTTTTTATATTGAGGGAGATTGGCATTGTCTATTGGCACCTAAACGTATTAAAATTAAAAAAGTGAATGAAAGCTCGGATTAAGAAGAATACCTGTGACACAGGATCAATTGAAATGAGGAGCGTGCCAATTTGAACTACAATGAGATCGCACTGAAGCTACATGAAGAACATCAAGGTAAGATTGAGATTACCAGCAAGGTTCCTCTGAAAGATCGAACGGATATGTCCACGGCCTACACCCCTGGAGTTGCAGAGCCGTGCCGGCGCATCCATGAAAATGTTGAAGATGTTTATAAATACACGGCTAAAGGAAATCTGGTTGCCATTGTAAGCGACGGCACCGCGGTCCTTGGCCTGGGGGATATCGGGCCGGAAGCCGCTTTGCCGGTAATGGAGGGGAAGGCGATCCTGTTCAAACAGTTTGGCAATGTGGATGCATTTCCCCTTTGTGTGGCGACCAAGGATGTTGAGGAAATCGTGCATCTGGTAAAAATGCTGGAGCCCACCTTCGGGGGAATCAACTTGGAGGATATTTCCGCGCCCCGCTGTGTTCAGATAGAAGAGCGGTTGAAGGCGGAGCTGAATATCCCGGTTTTCCATGATGATCAGCACGGTACAGCGGTGGTTACCAGCGCGGCTCTGATCAATGCCCTTAAGATAGTCGGTAAAAAATTTGACGGCATCAAGGTTGTGATCAATGGTGCGGGAGCCGCTGGGGGCTCCATTGTACAGATGTTGATGGACCTCGGGGTCCAAGATGTGATCATGTGTGACCGCACGGGAATTCTCAGTCGTGACGAGAAGAGCGGCAACTGGCTTAAGGAAAAGCTGGCCAATATGACCAACAAGCACTGCGTTAAAGGCTCTTTGGCAGATGCAATGAAGGATGCGGATGTGTTCATCGGAGTCTCCGGCCCTAATCTTGTAACCCAGGATATGATCCGTTCCATGGCCAAGGATGCCATCGTACTTCCTATGGCGAACCCGGATCCGGAAATCCTGCCACGGCTGGCGAAGGAAGCGGGAGCCCGAATCATTGGAACCGGACGCTCGGATTACCCGAACCAGATCAATAACGTTTTGGCATTTCCCGGGATTTTCAGAGGAGCACTGGATGCACGGGCTTCTGATATCAACGAAGCGATGAAAGTGGCCGCAGCCTATGCCATAGCAGGGCTTATTCCGGATAATGAAATTCACGAAGAAAACATCATCCCCTATGCACTGGATGAGCGGGTTGCCAATGCTGTAGCAGAAGCGGTGTACAATGCCGCGTTCGAATCCGGCGTTGCACGGGTTCCCCGCAAGTAGACAACATAGGGTACGGCATACATAAATGCCGCTTTGACCACCAGGTGTGTCAGAGCGGCATTTTCCAGTTAAGGACTGTAATGCGTACAGAGGGTTTTTCTTCGAACAAAACCGGTACATCGCTGTACCGGTTCACATAGTTCTTTCTAAAATTCGGTTAAGGGATTACTGTTCGATACACAAATCAGCCATGATAACGCCGATGATGTTCCCCCTGGAGTCTTTGAACGGAACAGAAAGGGCGAGGCAGTAATTAAATGAAACGTTGGAGATGTAGGGGTCTGAGCAGTAGGCGGATCCCTTCATCGCTTCCTTGAAATAGGGTCGATGGCCATAATTCTGGATACCGACGATGGGTACATTGGCGGAAACCATGTCCCCCTTCTGATTAATAATGCCGATATATTCATATTCTTTGTGTTGGGCGCAAACGGTGCGAATATAATCGCTGCCCTTTTCAATGGAAATGTTCTGCTGGTTCAGTTTTTCAACAATCTGTCTTAAGAGCTCATGACCTGCGGCTACAAGCTTTTTCTCTGCATCGCCGATTTTAACGCCGCTGATGAAGTTGTCCAGATAGGAGGTTACTTCTCCGGAGAGGGTGTTCAGGGTAGACGCCATTTGAGAAAGCTCCTGCATGGAAGCAGACTGTTCCTCTGCGGAGGCGGAAACTTCTTCGGCACCTGCTGCGGTTTGTTGGATGCTTCCGTTGATATCGTCCATGCTGCTGTCAACTTTTTCTGCCGTATGACTGGATTTTCCTGCAATTTCACGGATACGGGTGATGGCATCATAGGTATCCTGGATGGCATGGTTCACAGTATTCAGAGCAGAACGGCTCTCGTCGGCGGCAACGACATCGTTACTCACTTGTTCGGAGCTGCTGATGGCACGCTCGGATATTTCGTTGATACGCTTCACAATGCCATCCAGCAGGCGGTTGATTTCCCCTGCCGACTGGGAGGATTGCTCAGCCAGCTTACGAACTTCATCCGCTACGACAGCGAAGCCTCTGCCGGCGTCTCCGGCTCTGGCGGCTTCGATGGCCGCGTTCAGAGCGAGCAGGTTGGTGCGCTGGCTTATATCGGTAACAGCGGCGACAATCGTGTCGATCCGGCGGGCTTCTTCTTCTAGCGCCTGAATTTCTTCAGCGGTATCCTTGCTGTTTTTTGCGGTGAGTGCCATGCGGTTAATCAGGTCCCCGATGGTAACACGGCTCTTTTCAGCTGCGGTTGTCATCGAATTGGCGGTCACCAGGGTTTCATCGGCATCAGCGGAAATCTGGGCGGCATATTCCGCCATTTCCTGAGAGGCCATACGGGCATCGGTGGATTTCTCCGCTTGTTCACTGGCATTTTCAGCAATATGAGAAATCGTATCGGCCACGGCCTGCGAGGTGGATTCATTGATTTCGATATTCTTGCTCAGCTGTTCAGCCAGAATTCTGTTTTTCTGGGCAACGGCAGCTACTTCGCAGATAACCCGCTTTTCCTGCGCCACAATCTGGTTGATGGAAACGGCGAGGCCATCGGTCAGCCAATTGTCATGAACCCGCTGTGTCAGTTTTCCGGATGCGATGGTTGATACGGAATCGTTGAAACGACGCATATCCGACTTAAGAGAACCTGCAATCCACAGGATAATCAGTACACCGACAAGTCCAAATGCTGATGCCGTCCACAGGATGGTGCTGCCGAGAATCTGTGCGGCTCCTTCCGGTGTGGCGCTACTGAGGGCACCGAGGGCAACCTTCCGCGCCCCAAGGGTAACAGCCAGTACTGCAATGAGGAATGCAAAAATACGGATGGCAAAGAAGTTTAGTTTCATCGTTTTCCTCCAGGTTGATTATAAATTTTTATAATTAACCCCCATACCTGCCGATTCCACGGGTGCCCTATTCTGTAATTCAAGGGCTCTATGGCGTGGAACGGGTAATTCATAAGTCCTGATCTGACATTATTCTAACATGCATTCGGATCAAGTTACAGATAATTGTTTACCTATGCAAGGGTTTGACCGATTTTTCAATTGAATTCTGAAACAGCTGTAGGAAGGTGGCGCTTTAAAATGATATGATAATCATTGGAAAGAGACCATTACCTGTGCTCGTGAAGGAGTTCTATGAATCAGAAGATGCGAAAATCCCTGGTGCCGGACTATCTCACAAACTTCCGCTGTATCGGAACACCGTGTGAGGATAATTGCTGCATTGGCTGGGATGTGGATTTTGACAAGAAGAGTTTTCTCAACTATAGGAAGGTCAAGGATGGAGAACTGGGCAAGCTGTTCAACTCCTGCGTAAAGGAGAATCAGGACTCCTACAGCGATGAGGTGGACTACGCCACCGTCCGGTTGCGAAAGGGAAAGGTCTGTCCATTTCTGAATGAAGAGCATCTGTGCAAGATTCAGTTGCGCTTCGGTGAGGGATATCTTTCCAATGTTTGTGCCACCTATCCACGATATACCAATCGTGTAAACAACGTATACGAGCACTCCGCCACGGTATCCTGTCCGGAGGCGGCCCGGCTGATCCTGACGAATCCCAACGGCATACGATTGATTCAAGGCCAGGAGGCCCACGGGTCAAGGTGTATTCTCACCTATGAGGCAGATACAAAGAATCCTTCAAATCCAATCAGAGTAAGATATCTGCCGGAGCTGCGGAGGTTTTCCATAGACGTGCTTCAGGACAGGGGCAAGACACTACAGGAGAGGATCCTGTTCCTCGGTGAATTCTGCCATGGGGTAAAACAGGTTGAAATGAAAAAGGGCAAGGAAACGATCCCGGAACTGATTGCAATTTTCAGAGAACGGGGGCTGTCGGGTCGAGAAACAATGCTCCAAACGAAACCGGCCGGCGGGATCACTCAAATGGACATTCTGGCCCCGGTTATCGCGTCGCTGAACGTTTTTTCAGAGATTGACAGCCAACGTTATATCAATTATACCCGGGAATTTTTAAATGGAATCCGGGGAGGAGACGAAGAGAGCAACGAACCGGAATCAATCAGGAAAACCGGATATCACCTTTATTACGCTCCTTTTATAAAAGACCGTGAATTTCTTCTGGAGAATTATCTCGTGAACTTTGTCTTCAAGGATCTGTTCCCTGCCGCCGAAGGGCAGGATGTGTTCGACGCCTATATGATGCTTGTAATACGTTATTCACTGATCAAGCTTCACCTGACTGGCATAGGAATTGCCAGAAAAGAGCTCACAGAAGACACGGCTGTTGGGTTTATACAGGCATTTTCCAAGACCGTGGAGCATCATAAAACCTATCTGGAATCCATTGCAGACCATATGACAAAAAACCGCTACAATACCCTGGAGCATATGAATATCCTCCTTCAGGATTGATTGCAGGGAACCCCTTACAGAACAAAACAGGAAGAGTGGAGAGATACTATGAAAGCGAAGGATATTGGGATCGGTCTTATGGTAGTGGTGCTGTGGGGGCTCAATTTCATAGCCATCAAGGTAGGTCTTGAGGAAGCGCCTCCGTTGATGCTGGGCGCCATGCGGTTTCTGGCGGCCGCCATACCGGCCATATTCTTCATTAAAAAACCGCCGGTGCCGTGGCGCTGGCTGATTGCACTGGGCCTGTCGATTAATGTAGGGCAATTCGCATTGCTGTTCATGGGAATGAAATTCGGCATGCCGGCAGGGCTGGCCTCCTTGGTGCTCCAATCACAGGCGTTCTTCACCCTGGGACTTGCGGCAGTGTTTCTGGGAGAGCGCTGGCGGTGGAATCACATTGCGGGATTGGCGATTGCGGCTGCCGGGATGGCGGTCATCGGTCTTCAACAGAACACGGGAATGACGGCTCTGGGGTTTTGGCTGGTCATCGGCGCCTCCCTCAGCTGGGGAACGGGTAACGTGATTACCCGAAAAGCAACCCAGGGCGTTCCGCCCTTTTCAATGCTGGGGCTGGTGGTTTGGTCCGGTGCAGTGGCGATCATACCGTTGGCACTGCTTTCCCTGGTAGTGGAAGGGCCTGCTGCATGGAGCACGGCATGGCACAGCTTCAGTTGGAATACAGCGGGGGCAGTCACATACCTGGCATATGCGGCCACCCTGGGGGGGTACGGCCTTTGGGGGAAGCTCCTGTCCCGTTACCCGGCGGCGATTGTATCACCCTTTGCACTTCTGGTCCCGGTGGTAGGCATGAGCAGCTCGGCGCTGCTGTTGGGAGAATCCCTTTCGATATGGCAGATGTCAGGGGCACTTTTGGTGATGTCGGGGCTGCTGCTCAATGTATTCGGTGGAAAATTAATGAGTAAGAATGACAGGTGCTGAAGTTTAACGGCATCTGTTTTTTTGTCGTTAATTTTATTTTTTTAATAATTCGTAACAATTTATGCGACAAATAGGCTGTATTTGTTGAAAAATCAACACTTCAAAAATGTATTTTTTTATGTGCAATCTGAAACGAAATATTGTACATGTATACAAAATACTTAATCCTATCATGAGGCACCCGACTGGGTGTCTTAATTAATTAACAGACAACCCCGAATAACACTTAATTAATTAACAACAAATTACGGTTGTTACTAAAATAACAAAGTGGCTTTGTGAGAATCTTAGTATTACAATATGGCTGTCGAACAAATCCGGAGTCACATCGGATTTCAGGAATTCACACAAAAAAGGAAGTGTGGTATGGCAATTCATGAAGAAGGCGTTGTGATTTCAGTTGAAGGGGAATGCGCCCAAGTCAGAATGATGCGGCACGGAGACTGCAAGAGCTGTGGAGCATGCCCGGGTGATGATTCCACGGTAACGCGGATCAAGAATACACTGGGTGCCGAACCGGGACAGCGGGTTTCCGTTGAGATGAAGAATTCCGGCATGCTGCGGGCGGCCTTTATTGTTTACATTCTGCCACTTATCGCCATTGCACTGGGAATTGTCAGCGGCATTCTGGTCTCCGGACTAAGCGGACTGTCATCGGTTTTGTGCGAGATAGGAAATACCTTGTTTTTCCTGGTGATTTCCATACTGATCATTAAGCGTTATGATGGGAAAATTTCATTGAACACCGAGACTCTTCCCGAAACCGTACGGATTCTGACCTGATGATGCTTGGTTGAAGGGATTCAAGGCATAACAGCATTATTGCTGCAGTATTGTTGGACTACACATGATTGAGGTGATGGACATGTTAAGGAGTTTTCGAGGCGGGATACACCCGGATGACAGCAAGCGCTTCACAGCGAAGAAGTCCATTGAAGAAATGGCGTTACCCCGAATGGTGATCATGCCCGTTCGACAGCATATCGGTGCCCCTTGCACCCCTGTAGTAGAAAAGGGAGACACCGTCAGAACCGGGCAGATCATTGCCACCGGAAACGGCATGGTGTCAAGCCCTGTACATGCATCTGTTTCGGGTACGGTCAAGGATATAGCGGATTACCCGCATCCGGTTTTTGGGAAATGTCTGTCTGTGGTCATTGAAAGCGACGGTCGGGATACCTGGGTTGAGGGTTTGCCTTTGAACAGGGACTGGAAGAGGCTGTCGGATGAAGAGATGCTGGAAATCATACGTCAGGCCGGTATCGTCGGTATGGGAGGCGCAACGTTTCCGGCCCACGTAAAGCTGGCCGGGTCACCGGATAAGCACATCGATACCTTCATACTCAATGCGGCAGAATGCGAACCGTATCTTACGGCGGACCACCGCACCATGCTGGAGAATGGGCCCCGCATTGTCAGTGGTGTACGGATTGCATTAAAGCTTACCGGAGCGGAACGGGCCGTGATAGGAATAGAAGACAATAAACCGGATGCCATTGCCGTGATGGAGAAGGCCTGTGAAGGCACCGGCATTATCGTCAAAGCGCTCCCTGCAAAATATCCTCAGGGAGCTGAAAAGATGCTGATCAAGGTAATCACCGGCAGAGAGGTTCCCCCGGGGCGACTGCCGATGGATATAGGTGTGGTTGTTCATAATGTGGGGACCGCTGTCGCCATTTCCGACGCGGTTGAACGGGGAATTCCGTTGATTGAGCGGGTGACAACGGTCAGCGGAGGCGCTGTCAGAGAGCCGAAGAATCTGTTGATTCGTCTGGGGACCCCCTTCCAGGAGGCCATCAACGCTTGTGGCGGCTTCAACGAACCGCCGGCGAAAATCATCATGGGAGGACCTATGATGGGCTTTGCCCAGTCTAACCTTGATGTGCCGGTAATAAAAGGGGTTTCCGGAATCCTTGCACTTGGAAAAAGAGAAGTGGACAATGGGGCACAGCGGCCTTGCATCCGTTGCGGGAAATGTGTTTCGGTCTGCCCCTGCGGCCTTACCCCGGCCATGTTTGCAACCCTGGGCGAGAAAGGACTCATCGATGAAGCCAAGGAAAGCTACCATCTTTACGATTGTGCAGAGTGCGGCAGCTGTGTGTATGTATGCCCCTCCAAACGCAACATCGTTCATCATATCCGCACATCAAAATCCATGCTTGCGGCAAAGGCTGCGGCTAAGAAACAGGAGGGTTCCAAGTGAGTGTTGAGTCCGTGTACGACAATTCCCTGTTGACTGTATCACCGTCACCGCATCTGCGGTCGGAGGATTCTGTCAGCAAAATCATGTGGACAGTCGCTGCTTCCCTGGTCCCTGTGGTGGTGTTCGCCATCTACCATTTTGGTATTCCCGCCCTGACGACAATTCTGGTTTCCATCTCTGCGGCCATGGCTTCTGAGTTTGTCGTTTTGAGGCTGCGGAAAAAAGTGATGGTGGTTTCTGACGGCAGCGCGTTTCTGACAGGCCTTTTGCTGGCTCTTTGCCTTCCGCCGGGCCTTCCCTGGTATATGACCGCGCTGGGCTCGGCATTTGCCATCATGATTGCCAAGCATTCCATGGGCGGACTGGGACACAACATCTTCAATCCGGCGCATATCGGTCGGGCTGCGCTGATGGTATCCTGGCCCATTGCCATGACAACGTGGACATCCATGCAGACAGCGGTGCCGGATGCCATAAGCTCGGCAACACCTCTGAACATATTGAAACAGCAAGGGTATTCCCAGTTGATAGATGTGTTCGGTTCTGCGCCCGCAATGTACAAGGCCATGTTCCTGGGCTTTCGTAACGGCAGCATCGGCGAAACCTCTGTTGTTCTGCTCCTCCTGGGAGGGGCGTTCCTGATATACAAGGGAATCATCAATTGGGAGGTTCCGGCCTTTATGATTGGCACAGTGGGCGTTTGCACATGGATTTTCGGGCCCGGAGGATTCTTTACCGGGGATCCCCTCTTTCACATGATGGCAGGGGGCCTGGTGATTGGGGCATTTTTCATGGCTACGGACATGGTGACGATCCCAATCACCCGTAAAGGACAGATCTTGTTTGCCATCGGCTGCGGACTGATCACATCGCTGATCCGGCTGACGGGGGGCTATCCGGAAGGGGTATGCTACTCCATTCTGCTGATGAACAGCCTTACACCGCTGATCGATCAGCTGGTAAAGCCTAAACGTTTCGGGTCGGGAGGTGTATGCTGATGTCCGGACATCCCACAAAACAATACAGCGTCGTTGAAATTGCCATGAATCTCTTTGCAGCATGTATGATATCGGGAATCATCATTGCCATCACATACTATTTTACCGCCCCTGTGGCGGCAGAAAAGGCCGAAATGCTTAAAACTCAAGCCATGCAGGCATTGGTAAAGGATGCCGATGGATTTACGCCGGTGGAAGGCCGGGACCAGTGGTTTGAGGCTCAAAAGAACGGTAAAACCCTTGCTTATGTGGTTCCGGGAGAGAGCAAAGGCTTTGGGGGCGAAATCCTGATGCTGGTCGCCGTCTCCCCCGAGGGCAATGTCCTGGATTTCGACATCCTCAAGCATAATGAAACCCCCGGGCTGGGAGACCTTGCCAATAAGGAAGGCTTCAAATCCGGTGTGAGAGGCAAAGCCATCGAAAATCTGGAAGTAACCAAGAATCCGGCGGATGCGGAAGGCGTACAGGCCATCACCGGTGCCACCATCAGCTCCAGAGCAGTTATCAAAGGAGTTCGGGAAGCTGCGGAGGAAGTGGCCGTGTATCTGGAGGACAAGCAATGAAGGCGCTATGGAACATATATAAAAAAGGACTTTTCGCAGAAAATCCAATCTTTGTACTGGCTCTGAGCCTTTGCCCGGCGCTTGCGGTAACCACTACGGCAGCCAATGCCCTGACCATGGGGCTGTCTGTCATGTTTGTTATTACCACGAACAACGTCGTGGTTTCCATCACCAGACGGTGGGTCAACCCCAAGGTAAGGGTCCCTGTTTACATCACGTCCATTGCCACCATCGTCACCCTGGTACAGCTTCTTCTTCAGGCATTTGCCCCTCTGTTGTATAAGTCCCTGGGCATCTATCTGGCACTGGTGGTGGTATTCGCCATCATATTGGCCCGGGCCGAGGTTTTTGCCTCTAAGAACAAGGTTCTCCCTTCTTTCCTGGACGGTCTTGGAATGGGAAGCGGGTTCACTCTGGCCATGCTGGCGGTAGGGGTGATTCGTGAGCTTCTGGGTGCAGGAAGCATCTTCGGTTTCAATCTCCTGGGGGCCGGGTATAATCCCGCACTTATAATGATTTTGCCGCCGGGGGCATTTATCCTGATTGGGTATATGGTAGGAGGCTTCAAAATGCTCACCGCTCATTTCGAGAAAAAGGAAGCATTGAGAGAAAGGGGTGAAGCGGCGTGAAGGAGTACTTTCTGCTTTTTATCAGTGCCGTGGTGGTCAACAACTTCGTACTGACACGGTTTTTGGGACTTTGCATCTTCTTCGGAGTATCCAGCAGCCTGAGCGCTTCCATCGGCATGGGAATGGCGGTGACCTCTGTCATGACCCTAAGCTCCGGGTTGGCCTGGCTCGTACATCGCTTTATCCTGGTGCCGTTCCATCTGACCTTTCTTACCACCCTTGTTTTCGTTCTGCTGATAGCCAGTTTTGTGCAGCTTCTGGAGATGATCATCAAGAAGCAGGCGCCGGCTCTTTACAACATGTGGGGCATCTATCTCCTGCTGATTGCAACGAACTGTGTTGTTCTCGGCGTGCCGCTGCTGAATGCGGATGCCGGATATCCCTTCCTTAAAAGCATCGTCCATGCGGTGGGGTCCGGTGTGGGATTTGCTCTGGCCATGGTGCTGATGGCCAGTCTGCGTGAAAAACTAAGGCTGGCGGATGTTCCGAAGTCCCTGGAGGGTTTGGGGATAGCGTTCATATTGGCAGGCATGCTGGCGCTTTCATTCCTGGGTTTTTCAGGCATGATAGCGGTTTAGAAGGGAGAGGATGACGTGCTGTATACGGCATTGATGGTACTGGTTGTAATGGGCATTGTGGGTCTTGTGTTCGGATTCATTCTGGCGTACGCCAATAAATATTTTGCGGTGGAAGTGGATCCGCTGATTCATCTGGTGGAAGACGTATTGCCCAAGGGGCAATGTGGAGCCTGCGGTTATGCAGGGTGTATGGCATATGCCGAGGCCGTCGTTTTGGATCAGGCAGTTCCGGCGAACCTTTGCATACCGGGGAAGGCCGCCGTGGCCAAGCAGGTGGGAGAGCTGACAGGCAAGGCAGCTCCCGATATGATTGCCCAGACTGCCTTCGTGAAATGTGCCGGCACCTTGGACAAGGCGGAACGGAAATATTATTATGCGGGACTGGAGGACTGCAGTTCTGCAATCCTGCTTCACGGAGGGCCCAAAGGGTGTCAGTACGGATGCCTTGGTTTTGGAAGCTGTGCTGCGGTGTGTCCTTTCGGAGCCCTTACAATGGGTGACAACGGTTTGCCCATCATTGATGCCGAGCGGTGTACCGGCTGCGGCAAATGTGAATCGGCATGTCCGAAGCAGGTGATCGCCATGGTTCCTTCGGATACCAGGGTAAGGGTGCACTGCAATTCCAACGACAAGGGAGCGGTTGCCCGAAAGCTGTGTGCGGCGGCATGCATAGGCTGTTCAATCTGCCAGAAAAACTGCCCCCATGGTGCCATTACTATGGAAAGCAGTCTGGCAGAGGTTAATCATGAGATATGCCAGCAGAAATGTTCGGAAGCAATCTGCGTGCAAAAATGCCCTACCAAAGCAATTTCCCAACGGGTAATGAATTCTTATCAACCCATCGTCATTGATCTCAAGACCCAAAGCGCATAGCGAAAACCATGATTTTTACGGCATCGGACATTGTTCCGGAGCCGTTTTTTCATCTTTTATAAAATTTCATTTCTCTGCATGGACAAAGCATCGGATATCTGATAATCTAACGAAGATTTGATAATGTATCAGGAGGAGACGCGGATGGCGAAAAGAATTGTCCAGGTTGACGAAAAATTACCGCTGATAGAAAGCATACCCTTGAGTTTTCAGCACCTTTTTGCAATGTTCGGTGCATCGGTTCTTGTTCCGATCCTTTTCAATGTGGATCCGGCAACGGTTCTGCTGATGAACGGTGTGGGCACGCTGATTTATTTTATCCTTACTCAGTTTAAGGTTCCCGCGTTTATGGGCTCCAGCTTTGCTTTCCTGGCTCCTGCCGGAGCGGTTATCGGCAGCCAGGGCTACGGCTATGCTCTGGGCGGTTTTATGGCGGCCGGTTTGGTGTTCGTTCTGGTAGGGATTATCATTCAATATGCAGGAGACAAATGGATCGGCATGGTGTTCCCTCCGGCTGCCATGGGTGCCATTGTGGCCATCATCGGTCTGGAGCTTTCGCCGGTGGCGGCTAAGATGTCGGGCCTGGTGTTGGACCCCAACAATGAAGCCCTTTACATGGACCCCAAGGTGCTTCTGGTATCCCTCTCTACACTGGCGATTATCATTGTTGGAAACGTAGTATTCAGAGGCTTTATGTCCATCATCCCTATCCTGGTGGGTGTTGTATGCGGTTATATCATAGCTCTGTTTGCGGGGCTTGTGAACTTCGACCCCGTTATGGCGGCACCGTGGTTTAAAATGCCAACCTTCTACAGCCCGCAGTTCAATTTGGGCGCTATCCTTACCATACTGCCGGCGGCACTGGTGGTAATCGCCGAGAACATCGGTCACCTGGTGGTTACGGGCAATATCGTTGGCAAGGATCTGGTTAAAGAGCCCGGCCTCCATCGTTCCCTTTTGGGCAACGGGATATCCACGTTCCTGTCTGCATGTGTCGGCTCCGTTCCAACAACCTCTTACGGAGAAAACATCGGCGTTTTGGCAATTACCAAAGTCTACAGTGTATGGATCATTACGGGTACCGCTCTTATTTCCATCACACTGGCCTTTGTAGGCAAATTTGCAGCGCTGATTGGGACCATTCCAACCCCGGTTATGGGGGGCGTATCCCTGATGCTGTTCGGTGTTATCGCGGCCTCCGGTATTCGGATGCTGGTGGACGAAAAGGTGGATTACGGCAAACCGCGGAATCTTGTGCTTACAGCAACGGTATTGGTTGTAGGCCTTTCCGGAGTGCATCTGGTCCTTACCGATACGGTGACCCTTTCCGGCATGGCCCTGGCCACCATCGTATCCATCATGATGAGCCTTCTTTTCAAGGTGTTTGAAGTAACCGGAATGTTGAACGAGTAACAGCTGCCGGAGGCAATTGCGGAGTGATAGTCCGTACTAGTCTGATTGAAAGGAACGAGCTTCGGCTTGTTCCTTTCAGTTTGAAGAAAAACCCTCTGTACTCCGCAACTTTGAACTCCCGGTTGGAGAAAATAACGAACAGGTCTTTCGCAGAAATTCAAACTCACTTCGTTCAGACAGTGAATTTCTAACGGCTACAGCCC
>CAZYQI010000054.1:0-13921 GCA_964649745.1 uncultured Peptostreptococcaceae bacterium
AAGCTGGTGCTAATGTTTTGGCTATTTTGGGACATAATCAAAAATGCTTGACATAGAATAATTAATATTTTACGGATATAAGATAGAGCCCCTGTGGCGGCGCCGTTTTCCCCGCCAGGCTCCGATCTTTACCCTCCAGTATTTGATCTATCCAGAAGGGGTCTTTGCGGCCCATGCCAATCTCCGCCAGGGTGCCTGCAAGGTTTCTTACCATATGATATAAAAATCCGTCCGCGGCAAATTCCATCAGGATTTCATCTCCATACCGCCAAACCTCTGCCCGGGACAGGGTTCGTACCGTCGTGGAACGGGGGCTCCCGCTGGCAGCGAAGCCCGCAAAATCGTGGGTACCGGTCAAATGCTTCAGGGAATCTTCAATCCTTGCTATATGGATTTTTTCTGACACATGCCATGCGTAGTGCTGCAGCAGAGGATTTCGAACGGGAGTGTTGAGAATCCGGTACCGATAGGTCTTTTCAACAACAGCGTAGCGGGCATGAAATTCCGGCTCTGCCCGAGCGACGTCCAAAACGGCAATATCCATGGGTAGACAGGTGTTGACAGCCTTCACCATCCGTTCAACCGGAATGGTGGTATGCGCCCTGAAATGGAACACCTGTCCGGTGGCATGGACGCCGGTGTCGGTGCGGCCCGAGCCATGGATGGTGACAGGATGCTTCATCAGCCTTCCGAGCCCTTCCTGTATACATCCTTGCACGGTGCGCTGGCCGGGTTGCACCTGCCAGCCGGCAAAATCCTTGCCGTCATAGCTCACGGTCATGCGGTAGGTTACAGCACTGTCGGAATCCATTGGCTGGACAGTACGATCAGTGTCGCCATCACGACGAATAAGGTCGCCCATAGGTCTCTCCTGGTGAATTTCAGTGTCTTGAGGCGGGTTCGGTTCTCTCCACCCCTGTAGCATCTGGCTTCCATGGCCATGGCCAGTTCGTCGGCCCTGCGAAAGGCCCCTACAAATAAGGGCACAAGAATTGGAACGAGGTTTCGGGCCCGTTCGATGATGCTGCCCGTGTCCAGCTTGGCCCCCCTGGCCATTTGCGCTTTCATGATTTTGTCGGTTTCCTCCAACAGCGTGGGGATAAATCGAAGCGCGATGGTCATCATCATGGCCAGCTCGTGAGCCGGAAGGCCGATTCGCTTAAATGGCTGCAATAGTCTCTCCACACCATCGGTGAGAGATAGCGGTGTCGTTGTAAAGGTGAGCAGGGAGCTCCCGATAATAAGCAGGGCAAGCCTGACAGACATCTTGATGGCCATGATCACCCCTTCATTGGTGATTCGGGCCCAGCCCAAATCCACCAGGGTGGTGCCTCCTGTGAACAGCAGGTTGATCACCGCCGAGAACACGATGATCAGCATGACCGGTTTAAGCCCTCTCAGCATATAGCCGAAAGGCACCTTGGACAAAAGGATGATAAGAACAAGCAGGAGGGCACAGAGGACCATTCCCCAGAAGTGGCTGGCGCTGAAAAGCAGGGTAACAAACCATATGGTTCCCAGCAGCTTTACCCGGGGATCTAATTGATGGATGTGGGAATCGGTGGGGAAATATTGGCCGATGGTAATATCTCTCAGCATGTACCTTCCCCCTTGAACATCGTGAGAATGCGCCGCTGTGCTTCCTCAACGGTATATACGCCCTCGCCCAGATCTACACCCCGGGCCTTGAGAGAGAACACCAGCTCCGTTACCTGAGGAACACCCAGTCCGATGGCTCTCAATTCCTCCGCATGCATAAAAACCTCTGCCGGAGTTCCGCTGAGGGCGATTTTGCCTTGATGCATGACGACAATGCGGTCTACCAGCTTCGCAATATCTTCCATGCTGTGGGAAACCAGAATAACGGCAATCCCCTTTCGCTGATGGAGGGCCATAATCTGACCCAAAACATCATCCCTGCCCTTGGGATCCAGTCCGGCAGTTGGTTCGTCCAGAATAAGGTATTTCGGATCCATGGCCAGAATTCCCGCTATGGCGGCTCGACGACGCTGTCCGCCACTGAGTTCAAAGGGGGAACGGTCCTTGAATTCTTCGTAATCGAGGCCCACGATGGACATAGCCTCCTTCACGCGATTCCCGACTTCTTCCTCAGACAGACCTTGCTGCCCAGGGCCGAAAGCAACGTCCTTGGCAATGGTTTCCTCAAAAAGCTGATATTCCGGATATTGAAACACCAGGCCCACTTTCTTCCGAACCTCGTCCAGCCTCACTCCCTTGGCGGTAATTTCCTCTCCATCAATGCGTATGGAGCCGCTGGTGGCTTTTAGAAGGCCGTTCATGTGCTGAATCAGGGTGGACTTTCCGGAGCCTGTATGGCCGATGAGGCCCAGTATTTCGCCTTCTTCAATTTTCAGCGAAACGTGATCAAGGGCTGCCGTCTGATACGGGCTTCCCTGATCATATATATGGGTGAGGTTTGTTATTTCAATCGCCATAATGCCTCCGCCATTTCTTCCACCGTAAGGATATCTCCGGGCAGCTCCATACCATCGGACCTCAGCCGATGGGCCAGGAGCGTTACCTGGGGCACATCAAGCCCTACATTCTGCAGAAGCTCCACATTTCCGAAAACCTGTCCCGGAGGGCCGTCCATCAGTTTCTTTCCGCCGTCCATAACAACCACCCGATCAGCCAGTACCGCTTCTTCCATGAAATGTGTAATCAATACAATGGTGATTTTTTCATTGCGGTTCAGATGCTTCAGGGTCTCCATGACCTCCCGGCGGCCTCGGGGGTCCAGCATGGCGGTGGGCTCGTCCAGGATGATGCACAGGGGCTTCATGGCCAGTATCCCAGCGATAGCAACCCGCTGTTTTTGACCGCCGGAAAGCAGATGGGGGGGCTTATGCCGGTGTTCCAGCATGTCCACAGCTGTCAGTGACTCCTCCACCCGTTTAAGAATCTCCGTGGGGTGGACCCCCAGATTTTCCGGACCGAAGGCCACATCCTCCTCCACCAGGGTTGCGACAATCTGATTGTCGGGGTTTTGAAATACAAGGCCCGCCGTCCGTCTTATCTCCCACAAACGGTTCTCGTCCCGGGTATCCATTCCATAGATCAGGATATGCCCCTTGGTGGGCTGATGAATGGCGTTGGCCAGCTTGGCAAAGGTGGACTTTCCCGATCCGTTGTGACCGATCAGCGCCACAAACTCGCCCCGCTCTATATGGATATCAAGCTCTTTAAGCGCCAGAACAGGATCGTGTTCCGGCACGGTATAGGCAAAGCTTAAATGTTCGGCTGTAATCATAGTTGGCTCCACTCTTAAAGGTGCATTACTTTCTCTATTATACCGCTAAGCCGTGGAATTACAAGGTAAGGGCATTATGCGAAAAAGAAGTTGACCCGTGCATGTCAACTTCTTTCAACACTGCCATATGTTCACGATTAAATAGCGTAAACATGTTCCTGAATCGACTAGCAAAACCACATCCTAATCAACTTGACTGTGTCGTTTCAACAATAATAGCCGTCTCTCTACTGTAACCTCTCAACAAAGTGCAATTCGCCACTACCGGGATTATATACAATAACCAATCTGCTATTATCTTTCTTAACATATTGTTTCCATACACAACCATCTAACTTTGAAATTTTCTGCTCCGCAGGAACATGCAAACGTGTTGCAACTCCGTTAATAAAATCTTCTGCATCCTTACGTTTGATTGCATCAAGGGCAGTAAATTCTTTTGTAAACGCATCACTTATTGTGTCTGAAATAAAGACAGTATACCTCTCGCCATCTCCAAGCGCACGTTCTTCTGTTGAAGCCGAATAACTAACTTTCATATTCAGCGGAATCTCAATATTCCAGTTACTTTTATAAAGAACGGCCTCGGAGGAAGGTGACATAACTCTCGATAAAGTAAAAATCAGAAGCATTCCAGCAATACATATTACTTTCCATAAATTTCTCATATTAACTCCCGATTGCACTACATATCAAATACAGTATGACCGCTTTTATTCAACACATTGAGTGTATTATTTTGCGGGAGTGTATTCTTCAAATACACTCCCGCACAAACTAAGTCTTTGGCCTCAAACATATTCAGCCAATCATTTTACAAATTTGCATTGATAACGACATTGTAAGGTACAATAACCCCCATTTGTTCTGCCCAATACATAGTGTCTATGGCAACACCCGAAATACTTATTTCATTTGCTTGTTCATAGTTATAAAGGTCAGTTATACTTAGCGATCTGCCATTCTTATAGTAGTTGAACAAATGAATGGCATAGTAAGAATCTACATCATTTGTTGATCCATAATTATCAAATGAACTCGAGCTCGCTCCATTTGGCCCTTGCATTATTCTCCTCACCTCTCTGGTATCTAATGCAATACTCTTATAAATAGGTGTATAGGAACTTCCATTTGAATTATTGTCCCTTGCATGCGCAAGTAGTTCAGCAGCCAATTTATATCCTTTATTGTTGAAATACGCAATTACAGCTGCGACCGCGGGCGAATAGACCGCATGAAAGGATCCTCTAACTGTGCGATGCTCTGTTTTATTTGTCATGTACGATTCATAATCACGAATCAATTCACCTACAACATTAATTTGATTATCTATTTTTTCAATTTCATCCTTAGATGATTGATCACGCAACAACTCTAATTCTTCAATATAATTATTTAATTCACTGATAACGTCAGTATTTTGAGATTCTAAGACCACATCAATTGAATCCATTTCCTTTTCTATTTCTAAAGTCATTTGCTCCATCTCAATTTCTTGATTGGATATCTGCAGGCATTTGCAAATGCACTCCCATTCATTACCACAATCATAACACCCGTCATAAATAGTGATATCATCTTCTTATATATGATTGTACCCTCTCTTTCGTAATCATACTGAGTAATTTCCATCCAGTCATTTATTCTATATTGTTCTATGGCTATAGGCTTGAATTAGCATTTCAGCGTTCAACTTTGAACTGTTTTGCGACATTGTATTAAATAATCAATGCGTGTCATAACCAATCTATCCCTCCTCATGTCCAGCTTAATTAGTATTCTTTAAGCATATACATATATCGGTGCCAATATATGTATATGCTTCACATTATTGAGAATATGCATAATTGTCAATGGTATGTGCACAAAAGGGGGGGGTAAACGTGAACGAAAAGTTTAATCCTGCTTATTGAATATGTAAAACAGCACGAAGTCAATCATCCGCTAGTAAATGTTCCGTGCTTCTATGACGCAAAAATAACACCCTCAAAACAACAAAGGAGCAAGGATTCAGTGAATCTCCACCCCAACCATTGACTTAAAGCCAAAAAAGGAGCCGATTCCAATGGAATCGGCTCCTGATCTTTAAATTACAGCAGTTCAATAATCGCTTTCAAAGCAGCATCGCCCTGACGGGGAGCTGTTTTGGTGATGCGGGTGTAACCACCGTTACGCTCTTTGAATTTAGGAGCGATTTCGTCGAAAAGGTTCTTAACCACGGTTTCGTCCAGCATGTAAGCCATTGCCTGACGACGGGCGTGGAGATCGCCTCGCTTCGCGAGAGAGATCATCTTTTCAGCGATCTTTTGAGTCTCTTTAGCACGGGTAACCGTTGTTTCGATTTTGCCGTGTTTGATAAGGCTTGTCACCAGATTACGCATCATAAGGTCACGGTGCGCACTCGGGCGGCCCAGTCTACGTTGTTGAGCCACGTATATTCCCTCCTTTGCTTCCGTTTATTCTTCAGAAGGCTTCAGGGTCAAATCCAGTTCAGCAAGCTTGTGCTTTACTTCTTCAAGGGATTTTTTACCCAGGTTCCGTACTTTCATCATGTCGTCTTCCGTGCGTTTGGTCAGCTCTTCCACGGTGTTGATCCCCGCCCGCTTGAGGCAGTTGTAGGAGCGTACGGAAAGGTCCAGCTCTTCGATGGTCATCTCCAAGACTTTCTCTTTCTTGTCCTCTTCCTTTTCCACCATGATTTCAACACTGTTGATGCTGTCGGTCATGTTGATGAAAAGGTTAAGGTGCTCACTGAGGATTTTAGCGCCCAAGGAGGCCGCCTCATCCGGATCAATGGTGCCGTCGGTCCAGATTTCCAGAACCAGACGGTCGTAGTCGGCTTCCTGGCCCACACGGGTTTTCTCTACTGCGAAGTTCACCTTGCGAACCGGGGTGTAGATGGAATCCACGGGAATAACGCCAATCGGCATCCCGGGCTCCTTGTTCAGCTCAGCGGGAACATAGCCTCTGCCTCTGGCAAGACAAATCTCCATACTGAGGGAGGAATTGTCATCCAGGTTGCAGACGACCAGATCTCCGTTGAGGATTTCTACATCGGCATCGGTTTTGATATCTGCAGCAGTGATGACCCCTGTTTGATCCGCGTCGATACGCAGGATCTTCATGTCGTCATCGGAATATATTTTAGCAGAAAGAGACTTCAGGTTGAGGAGAATCTCAACGACATCTTCCCTGACTCCGGGAATAGTTGAAAACTCATGAAGCACGTTTTCAATTTTGACCCATTTGACAGCCGTACCCGGAAGTGAGGAAAGCAGGATGCGTCGCAGGCTGTTACCCAGGGTCGTTGCATATCCCCGCTCCAGGGGCTCCACGACGAATTTCCCGTACGTTCGGTCATCATTCATGCTAACGCACTCGATGACAGGTTTTTCGATCTCTATCACTCTGTTAACCCTCCCTCTTTTGCGGTATGTGTCTTGAGGGTTTCATCCTGTTAAGCGACAGGCCTCAGGACTATCTTGAGTACAACTCGACGATAAGGTGCTCTTCGATAGGCAGGTCGACGTCATCTCTGTGAGGAGCTGCAATCACCTTGCCGTCAAAGCCGTCAGCCTTGCGCTCAAGCCATTTCGGGACAGTCGTATTCTTTTCCAGCATTTCTTTGAACTTAACGCTGGAACGGCTGCCTTCCTTAACGGCAATAACATCACCAACACGTACCATCATGGAGGGGATATCGGCCTTCTTACCGTTGATGGTGAAGTGGCCGTGAGTTACCAGCTGACGCGCCTCTTTTCTGGATTCGCCAAAGCCAAGACGGTAAACCGTGTTGTCCAAACGCATTTCCAGAAGCTGAAGCATGTTTTCACCGGTGATGCCGTGCATTTTTTCCGCACGGTTGTAAAGAAGACGGAACTGGGTCTCCAGGAGTCCGTAGTAACGTTTAACCTTTTGTTTTTCACGGAGTTGTGTTCCGTAGTTGGATACTTTCCCTTTACGTCCAGCGCCATGTTGGCCTGGAGCTTGGGGACGCTTTGTCAGCGCGCATTTTTCGGTGTAGCAGCGGTCGCCTTTCAGGAACATTTTCTGTCCTTCTCGACGGCACAGTCTACAATCCGGTCCTGTATATCTTGCCATAGTCTCTTGACACCTCCCGTTCTATACGCGTCGACGCTTCGGCGGTCTGCAGCCGTTGTGCGGAATCGGCGTGACATCTGTTATCATGCTGATTTCCAGGCCTGCAGCCTGAAGAGATCGGATAGCGGCTTCACGGCCGGCGCCAGGGCCTTTTACGAATACCTGAATGGAACGAAGACCGTGTTCCATAGCCGCTTTCGCAGCTGCTTCAGCAGCCATTTGGGCTGCAAAAGGCGTGGATTTACGTGAGCCCTTGAAGCCGAGGCTGCCTGCGCTGGACCATGCCAGCGCGTTGCCTTCCAGATCGGTCAGCGTAACAATGGTATTGTTGAATGTGGATTGAATATGTGCTTGTCCCCGCTCAACGTTTTTCTTCTCTTTACGTCGTCGGCGGGTTGTCGTTGCTTTTTTGGCTACCATCCTCTACCCTCCCCCTTACTTCTTCTTCTTGGCCGCAAGCCGCTTGGGACCTTTACGGGTACGGGCGTTTGTCTTCGTTCTCTGACCGCGGACGGGCAGATTCTTACGATGACGGATGCCACGGAAGCAACCAATTTCCTTCAACCGCTTGATATTCATGGCAATCTCACGACGGAGATCCCCTTCAACTGTATGATCAGATTCAATAATCTGTCTCAGTTTGCTGACCTCTTCTTCTGTGAGGTCTTTAACGCGTGTTTCTTCGCTGATAGCGGCCTTTTCGAGAATCTGAGAAGACGCTGTCCGCCCGATTCCATAAATATAGGTGAGTCCGATTACGACCCGCTTATCGCGCGGAAGGTCAACACCTGCAATACGCGCCATGCAATAACACCTCCTGCTGGGTTCACTTGTTCCAGTTTATATGGCAACCCGCGACGGAGAGATCAGAGAGGTGATGCCCTCTGGCAGCCGTTCTCAATCATCGGGAGTTTGACACACTAGCCTTGTGTTTGTTTGTGTTTAGGGTTTTCGCAAATCACCATGACCTTGCCATGGCGTTTGATGATCTTGCATTTCTCACACATTTGTTTTACGGATGGTCTGACTTTCATGGGTATTCCCTCCTTCTCACTTACCGCGCCAGGTTATTCTGCCGCGCGTCAGGTCATAGGGTGACAATTCAAGAGTCACTTTGTCCCCCGGCAAAATCCGGATGAAGTTCATCCTAAGCTTGCCTGAGATATGAGCCAGAACAACGTGGTCGTTTTCCAGTCTCACTTTAAACATTGCATTCGGAAGGTTCTCCAACACAACGCCCTTTACTTCTATAGCATCAGCTTTTGCCATTAACGCTAACTCCTCCCAACTGCGAAGGGGTACCAGCCCCCAACCTCTCGATCTCACGCCTTACCAACGGATTTGTCAGTTCATTACCCGACAGAGCCTGCTGAAACAACTCGCTGACCCTGTTGAATTTTGACAGGTGTCGGATTTTCTTCCGCTTGGGCTTTTCAACCCTGCGAAGATCTCCGTCTACTATTGTAACATATTCGTCATCGATAATAGCGATGATTATGAACGTCCGGTCTTTGTCCCGTCCGGCTTTGGATTTAACCAGTTGCCCCGGGATTAACTCTGTGGTCGTAAGCATCTTTGTCCTCCTCGTCATAGCCTTGTGAGGATTTCAGGACCCTCATCTGTGATGGCAATCGTGTGCTCGTAGTGAGCAGAGCGTTTGCCGTCCAGAGTCACCACTGTCCAGTTGTCCAACAATGTTTCAACATGCCAGGTTCCCTGGTTTACCATGGGCTCGATCGCCAGCACCATCCCTGCCTGAAGGCGGGGGCCCTTTCCGGGTGACCCGAAATTCGGGACTTGGGGATCTTCGTGCATGTCGGTGCCGATACCATGACCCACAAGATCTCTGACAACACTGTAGCCATTGGATTCCACGAAGGTCTGTATGGCGTGGCCGATATCCGATAGACGGAAACCCGGTTTGCATACCTTAAGTCCTTCGTAGAAGCTCAGACGCGTGATGTCGATCAACCGCAGGGAATCATCATCTGCGTTTCCGACAGGATGTGTCTTGGCTGAGTCAGCACAGTAGCCGCCATAAAAAGCGCCGATATCGATGCTGATTATGTCGCCGTCTTCCAGGCGTCGGCTTCCGGGAATACCATGAACTACCTCTTCATTTACAGAAGCGCAGATGGTAGCCGGAAAACCGCCGTAACCCTTGAAGGCCGGTGTGCCTCCCTGTTTTCGGATGATTTCTTCCGCCAGGGTGTCCAGTTCAAGCGTGGTAATGCCAGGAGCGACTGCTTCTCTGATCATTGAATGAGCCAGAGCCACAATCTTGCCGGCATCACGCATCAACTCGATTTCATGCTTTGATTTAAGGATGATCATACTTAAACCTCAAGGGCATGCACGATATCCTCGAACACTTTATCAATTTCCTGTTGGCCTGCAATATTGGCGATTTTGCCTTTCTCTGTGTAGTACGCAATCAGGGGTGACGTTTCATCCAGGTAAACCTGTATGCGCTTTGTCACCGTTTCCTCATTGTCGTCTTCACGCTGGTAAAGCTCGCCGTTGCAAACATCACAGATGCCGTCCTGGTTCGTGGGGTTGAACCGCACGTGCCAGGTGGCGTTACAGCTGCGGCAGAGTCTTCTGCCAACAGCCCGTTCAACCAGAAGGTTTGGGTCCACCTCGATGTTGATCACACGGTCCAGCTGTGTGCTCATCTTTTCAAGGACTAGATCCAACGCTTCCGCTTGAACAACGGTTCTGGGGAATCCATCCAGAAGAAAGCCGCCATTGGCGTCCGCTTCATTTAGTCTGGACTCGACCAGTTCCACTACCAAGCTGTCAGGAACGAGAAGTCCCTGGTTCATGTACTCTTTTGCTTTAAGGCCCAGTGCTGTACCTTCCTTCAGATGTTTACGGAAGATGTCGCCAGTGGAAATGTGAGGTATCCCATATTTCTTAGCGATGCTTACAGCCTGTGTGCCTTTGCCTGCCCCTGGAGGGCCTAAAAGGATTAGTCTCATGGCCACCACCGTTACTTCAGGAAGCCCTGGTAATGTCGCATTACCATTTGAGCTTCAATCTGTTTCATGGTATCCATGGAGACCCCTACTGCAATGAGGAGCGATGTTCCGCCGAACTGCATCTGCATGCCGGAAAAAGCCGGAATTGCAAGAATGACATTAGGCAGTACCGCAATCAATGCCAGGAACAGTGCCCCAGCCAGCGTCAATCGGTTAAGCACCTTGACTAGATAGTCGCTGGTGGGTTTGCCTGGACGGATACCTGGGATAAATCCGCCGTTCTTCTTCATGTTCTCAGCCACTTCAGCCGGATTGAAGGTAACGGAGGTGTAGAAATATGTGAAGCCGATAATCAGAAGAGCGTACATTGCATTCCACAGCACGTCATCACTATTGAACCATTTGGTCAGCCATGCATAGAAGCCGGACTCTGGCCAGAACTGAGCGATGGTTTGCGGGAACATCAAGAGGGAGATGGCGAAGATAACCGGAATAACACCGGCCATATTCACTTTAAGGGGTATGTGGGTGGAATGACCGCCGTACATCTTCCTTCCAACCTGACGCTTTGCATACTGCACTGGGATCTTACGCTGACCCTGCTGCATAAATACCACGCCTGCGATGATCAGCACTGCCAGAACCGCGAAGATGATAACGCTCACGATATTCAGTGTGCCGTCTTTCATCTGCTGGATCATCGTGCCTACGCCGGTTGGTACCTGTGCAAGGATACCTGCAAAGATAAACAGCGAAATTCCGTTTCCAATCCCGTTTTCAGTGATCTTTTCACCCAGATACATCAGGAACGCAGTTCCGGCTGTCAGTACGATAACTGCCACGCTGGCGGTTACTGCATTGAAGTCGGTGAACGCCGGTCTGAAAAGACCCATCGTGATACCGATCGCCTGAATGCATGAAAGAACAACGGTCCCGTATCGGGTGTACTGAACCATCTTCTTGCGGCCTGAATCTCCTTCCTTCGCCAGATTCTCAAAGTAAGGAAGAGCGATCTGAAGAAGGTTCATGATGATGGAAGCCGTAATGTAGGGGGTGATCCCCAGGGCAAAGATGGTGAAACGCTTGAACGAGCCTCCGGACATCATGTTGAAGAAGCTCAGAAAACCTGCGTCGTTTTTGAACAACTGATCCAGAAGTGCATTGTTTACTCCTGGCACCGGAATGGATGAACCCAGTCGAAAGACTACGAACATACCCAAGGTGTATAGGATTCTCTTACGCAGTTCCGGGATTTTCCATGCATTTGCAAGCGTTGCAAGCAATTAGATCACCTCTGCCTTTCCTCCAGCCGCTTCAATTTTCTTCAGTGCAGACTGAGTGAATTTGTGGGCGCGTACGGTTAGGCTTACTGTGAGCTCTCCGTCGCCAAGAATCTTGACACCGTCATTCAGTTTTTTTACCATACCGCACTCCAGAAGGAGCTCCGGTGTGATGACTGTATTTACTTCGAATGCGTTGAGACACTCCACGTTGAGGGTTGTCCAGACCTTCGCGAACATGTGGTTGTTAAAGCCACGCTTCGGAATGCGTCGGAACAGCGGCATTTGGCCGCCCTCAAAGCCGGGGCGTACGCCGCCGCCGGAACGGGAGTTCTGACCGTTGTTACCACGGCCGGCTGTTGTACCAAGACCGGAGCCGGTACCGCGACCAACACGCTTGGGGGACTTAGTGGAACCCACAGCGGGTTTGAGTTCATGCAGTTTCATGGCCGCACCTCCTATATTTCTTCAACTGCCAGCAGGTGCTTGACCTGAAAGATCATTCCACGCATTTGCGGATTGTCTTCTTTCTCTACAACCTGGCTGATTTTGCGAAGGCCGAGGGCCTCCACTGTTTTCTTATGTTTGGGCAGTGCACCGATGGTGCTCTTAACCAATTTGATTCTGAGCGCTTTTGCCATGGTCCCGCCTCCTATTTCAGAATTTCCTTGATGGATTTGCCACGGGCCTTGGCAACGCTCTCCACTGTTTTCAGGCTGGTGAGCCCTTCCATCGTGGCGTTGACCATATTCCGTGAGTTGTTGCTGCCGAGGGACTTGGCACGAACGTCTTTAACGCCGGCCAGTTCCAGTACCGCACGAACGGGGCCGCCGGCGATTACGCCTGTACCTTCCTTAGCCGGCATGATGAGGACAGTGCCTGCACCAAAACGACCGCGGATTTCGTGAGGAATGGTTGTGCCCACAAGGGGTACAGTGATGAGGTGTTTCTTGGCGCTTTCAATTGCCTTCCGGATGGCTTCCGGAACTTCCTGGGCTTTGCCCTTGCCGATGCCCACATGGCCGTTTTCGTCACCGACAACGACCAGAGCGCTAAAGCGGAAGTTTCTACCACCCTTTACTACTTTGGTAACACGGTTTATATGGATCACTTGCTCTTTCAGTTCGAGCTTTGATCCATCAATTTTAGGACCTTTCACGGTGGAACCTCCCTTTCGCTAGAATTTCAGCCCAGCTTCCCGGGCGCCTTCACCCAGTTCTTTAACGCGTCCGTGGTACAGGTACCCGGCACGGTCAAAGACAACTGCATCAATGCCTTTTTCGATAGCTTGCTTTGCCACAGCCTTGCCTACAGCACGGGCAGCTTCTTTGTTGCCAGTTCCCTTGAGTTCGGATTTGATATCCTTGTCCAGGGAGGAAGCAGAGGCAAGTGTCACTTTGTTCGTGTCATCGATAATTTGGGCATAGATGTTGTTCAGGCTTCTATAAACGTTCAGTCTTGGACGTTCAGGAGTGCCAGATACTTTCTTGCGAACACGGGCCTGACGGACCTGACGCTTCTGGTTCTTATTGACCTTTGTAAACATGAATCGTCACCCCTTATCTATTTCTTACCGGTCTTGCCTTCTTTGCGCCGTACGTTTTCATCAACATAACGGATACCTTTGCCTTTGTATGGCTCCGGTGGTCTCAGGGCGCGAATCTTGGCAGCGTAGTTCCCAACCAGCGCTTTCTCAATACCTTTAACAAGGATCTCTGTTTGCACGGGTACTTCTGTTGTGATGCCGTCCGGATCTTCAAGTACAACCGGGTGTGAAAAGCCCAGGGCCAGATCCAGCTTTTTGCCTTGCTTGTTGGCTTTGTAACCAACACCGACAATGCTGAGTTTTTTCACGTAGCCTTGGGTTACACCGACCACCATGTTGTTGATCAGTGAACGGCTCAGGCCGTGAAGTGATCTGTGAAGCTTTTGTTCTGTGGGGCGTGAAACGCTCAGAACATCACCTTCAACAGCGATTTGCATATCTTTGTTAATTTTTTCCGAAAGAGTACCCAGGGGGCCTTTTACGGTCACAACGTTATCGTCGCTGATAGTGATTGTGACGCCCTGAGGGATTGCGATCGGCAGTCTACCAATACGTGACATGGATTCAACCTCCTACATGTTTAATGCTTACCAGACGTAACAAATCACTTCGCCGCCAAGCCCTGCTTTACGCGCCTGCTTGTCGGACATGATTCCGTGTGATGTGGAAATAATAGCGATACCGAGGCCGCCCAGAACGCGGGGAACTTCGTTACGCTTTGCGTATACACGGAGGCCGGGTT
>CAZYQI010000055.1:0-13592 GCA_964649745.1 uncultured Peptostreptococcaceae bacterium
AATACAGAATCCGCTCAGTGGTTGTGGTCTTACCTGCATCGATATGAGCCATGATACCAATGTTACGGGTTCTTTCCAATGGAAATGCTCTAGACATAATATCCTCCTTTCCCTGACGATTCTTACACACAGACTAACGCTGGAATATCGAACCGTACGGTTGATGTTCCTAGAAACGGTAGTGTGCGAATGCTTTATTGGCTTCAGCCATTTTGTGCGTATCTTCTCTCTTCTTAACAGATGCGCCAGTGCTAGCAGATGCATCCATAAGTTCTTTTGCAAGGCGCTCCATCATGGTCTTTTCACCGCGTTTACGGGTGTAAGTGACCAACCAGCGGATGCCCAGCGTTTGACGACGCTCGACGCGAACTTCAACAGGCACCTGGTAGTTGGAGCCACCGACACGGCGTGCTTTAACTTCAACGACAGGCATGATGTTGGTCATGGCTTCGTCGAATACTTCCAACGGATTCTTCCCTGTTTTCTCCTTGATGATGTCAAAAGCACCGTAAACGATCTCTTGAGCAGCACCTTTTTTGCCGTCCAGCATGATGCTGTTGATCAGCTTTGTGACGACCTTGCTGCCGTGAATGGGGTCTGGCAGCACAACACGTTTTGGTACGCTTCCTTTTCTTGGCACGATTCTTCCCTCCTGAATGGTTTCTCGGTACTCGGACAGCCCTATGCCGCCCGCGGTGCCTTAAACATGCGATAACTATATAAGACCTCTTCCCGAGGGAAGAGGCTTATGGCTGAGAATGTGAGTGGACTAAGCCTTTTTCTTCGGCTTCTTAGCGCCGTACTTGGAACGAGATTGGTTACGCTTTGCAGTTCCGGCTGTATCCAGTACGCCTCGAACGATATGGTAACGAACCCCTGGTAAGTCTTTGACCCTTCCGCCGCGAATAAGAACAACGCTGTGCTCCTGCAGGTTATGGCCAATACCGGGAATGTAAGCCGTGACTTCAAGACCGTTCGTCAATCGGACCCTCGCTACTTTACGAAGAGCCGAGTTCGGCTTTTTCGGCGTTACCGTTTTAACTGAAGTACACACGCCTCGCTTTTGCGGTGAGGACATGGGTACGGGAACTCGTTTCAGAGAGTTGAATGTTCTTTGCAGAGCCGGCGCAGTGGACTTGGAGCCCATCTGCTCACGACCTTTTCTCACGAGTTGGTTAATAGTTGGCATTCATTGCACCTCCTTTCCTGAGTTTTCTGTGTGGATGCTTGCTATTTCAATACGACCGCAGTCGCAGCACCAACATCAATTCGGCATAATCTGCCAAGTTCTTTCATGGATTCCGCATAAATAATCGGAACCTGTCGCTCTTCGGAGAGTTTAACCAGTCCGTCGGTAAGTGCAGCGTCCGCATCTTTAGCGATGTACACCGCCCGGGCCTGATTATCATTGATGG
Source organism: uncultured Peptostreptococcaceae bacterium (assembly GCA_964649745.1). Classification (GTDB taxonomy): domain Bacteria; phylum Bacillota; class Clostridia; order Peptostreptococcales; family Acidaminobacteraceae; genus CAZEHS01. Next base: position 1,416 of record CAZYQI010000055.1, read on the forward strand.
CCCTTATGGATTGCTTGATACCAATCTTAAGTTGGTCTGAATCAAGAAATTCCGTCTTGCCCATCAAAAAACCTCCACGACATAACACTTCTTTACAAGACACTCAATTATTTTATCATTTGAACATGACACTGTCAACTAGGATCATTTCGGGGCCGTGAACCGTTCAACCCCGAAATGTTCCTGATTCCGTTCACGTCAACGTGTTAGAGCATATCCTCATCGGAAAAATCTCCGGAAAGGTTCTCATCGCCTACTTCAATGGCGATATCCTTGTACTTACGCATCCCGGTTCCCGCAGGAATCAACTTACCGATGATCACGTTCTCCTTAAGTCCCACCAACCGGTCCTCTTTTCCTTTAATAGCAGCCTCCGTCAGGACACGGGTTGTTTCCTGGAAGGATGCGGCAGAAAGGAACGAGTCTGTTGCCAATGACGCTTTTGTGATCCCCAGAAGTGTTCTCACGCCGGTGGCCGATTTTCCGCCCTCTGCTTCAGCGCGATCATTTTCCTTGGTGAATTCTCGGAAGCTGACAAGGCTGCCCGGAAGGAATTCTGCGTCTCCGGCTTCGTCAATGCGAACCTTGCCCAACATCTGCCGAACGATGATCTCAATATGTTTGTCATTGATATCAACGCCCTGCATACGGTAAACCCGTTGAACCTCTTTGACAATGTAATCCTGAACACCACGAACGCCAACAATTCGAAGGATATCGTGAGGGTTGATGGAACCGTCTGTTATCAGATCCCCGGCTTCAACAAAATCTCCTTCATATACCTTCAGACGGGAGCCGAACACGATCTGAGCGCTGTAGGTTTCTCCAGTCTCAGAGGTGATGATGGCTTCCTTCTTCTTCTTGGATTCTTTAAAGGATATCTTGCCGCTGATCTCTGCGATAACCGCAAGACCCTTCGGCTTCCGTGCTTCGAAAAGTTCCTCGACACGGGGGAGACCCTGGGTGATGTCCGCGCCGGCAACCCCGCCGGTATGGAACGTACGCATGGTCAGCTGTGTTCCCGGCTCGCCGATGGACTGAGCTGCAATGATGCCGACCGCTTCACCCACGTTCACCGATTTCCCGGTGGCCAGGTTGATGCCGTAGCATTTCGCACAGACGCCGTGATCTGTTTCACAGGTCAGGGCCGAACGGATACGAAGGGATTTTTTCTTCGCATCATCCACAATCCGGTCTGCAAGCTTGTCTGTGATCATTTGATCCGTCGAACAGATCACTTCTCCCGTTTCCGGATGAACGATGTCTTCAGCAGGATAACGACCTTTGATACGGTCCTTAAGACCCTCAATCACTTCGTTGCCGTCCATGAAGGCTTTGACTTCAATGCCTTTTTCAGTTGCACAGTCCAGTTCTCTTACAATGACATCCTGGGAAACGTCTACAAGACGTCGGGTAAGGTAACCGGAGTCGGCTGTACGAAGCGCTGTATCAGCAAGACCTTTACGGGCTCCGGTGGTGGAGATGAAGTACTCCAGTACGGACAGCCCTTCACGGAAGTTGGAGGTGATGGGAATCTCAACCGTCTTACCAAGGGCATTGGCCATAAGGCCACGCATGCCGGCCAGCTGACGGATCTGGTTCTTCGAACCCCGGGCACCGGAGTGGGCCATGATGAACACGTTGTTCAGATCCCCCAGATGACTCATCAGGGCTTCTGTAACATCCTCTGTTGTTTTGGTCCACGTTTGGATGACCTTTTCATACCGTTCTTCATCGGAAATCAATCCCCGGCGGAACGCTTTTTCATATTTCTCAACGGCTTTACGGGCATCTTCGATGAGTCCGGCCTTTTCGGGCGGAATCTTCATGTCGGATACGCTGATGGTCACCGCACCCTGAGTGGAGTAATGGAATCCCATCTCCTTGATGTGGTCAAGAATCTCGGCGGTTACCGTATTCCCGTGGGTATTGAAGCATTTATCAATGATCTTTTCAAGATTCTTCTTTGTGCAAAGGAAGTCGATTTCAAGACCGTAGGTATCCTTGGTCCGATCTACAAAACCCAGATCCTGTGGAATCTTCTCGTTGAAGATAAAACGGCCTACGGTACTTTGAACCAGATGTCCCGGGTCTTTCTTGTTCTTTTTCATGCGAACCTTGACGCGAGCATGAAGGCTTACCGCTTTTGTCTGGTATGCCATCATCATCTCGTTGAAGTTCGCAAAAATCATCCCTTCACCTTTTACGCCATCCTCTTCAATGGTCAGGTAATAGCTTCCCAGAACCATATCCTGTGTCGGCGTGGTGATCGGCTTGCCATCCTTTGGAGCCAGGATGTTGTTGACAGAAAGCATCAGGAAGCGTGCCTCTGCCTGGGCCTCAACGGACAGCGGCACGTGAACGGCCATCTGGTCACCGTCGAAGTCGGCGTTGTACGCCGTACAAACCAGGGGGTGCAGACGGATGGCCTTGCCATCGACCAACACCGGTTCGAAGGCTTGGATGCCCAGTCTGTGCAGCGTTGGGGCACGGTTCAGGAGCACCGGATGATCCTTGATGACGTCTTCGACGATATCCCAGATTTCCGCCTTGGCCCGTTCCACCATACGCTTGGCGCTTTTGATGTTATGAACGAGGCCTTCCTTGACGAGACGCTTCATGATAAAGGGCTTGAAGAGCTCCAGGGCCATCTTCTTAGGAAGACCACACTGGTAGAACTTCAGCTCCGGACCTACTACGATAACGGAACGACCGGAATAGTCAACCCGTTTTCCCAAAAGGTTCTGACGGAAACGCCCCTGCTTTCCTTTGAGCATGTCGGAAAGGGACTTGAGAGGACGGTTACCCGGCCCTGTAACCGGACGACCGCGACGACCGTTGTCGATCAGGGCATCCACCGCTTCCTGAAGCATGCGCTTCTCGTTCCGAACGATGATATCCGGAGCGCCCAGCTGCAGCAGTCGGGAAAGGCGGTTGTTCCGGTTGATGACACGGCGGTACAGGTCGTTGAGATCGGAGGTTGCAAAACGTCCGCCATCAAGCTGTACCATAGGACGCAGATCCGGAGGAATGACCGGAACCACATCGAGGATCATCCACTCAGGCATGTTGCCGGATTTGATGAAGGCCTCTGCCACTTCCAGTCGCCGAATGGTCCGCACCTTTTTCTGACCGGTGTTTTCCTTCAGTTTTGAACGCAGTTCCCGAGACAGTTGCTCCAGATCGATCTTTTTAAGGATGTCCTTGATGGCTTCCGCACCCATGGCTGCTTTGAATTGATTTCCGTATTTCTCCCTATGCTCTGCATATTCTTTTTCAGAAAGAAGCTGCTTGTACGCCAGGGAGGTCTTGCCCGGGTCCGTTACGATGTAGGAGGCAAAGTACAGAACCTTCTCCAAGGAACGGGGGCTCATGTCCAGCAGGATCCCCATTTTTGACGGGATACCTTTGAAATACCAGATGTGGGAAACCGGTGCCGCCAGGCTGATGTGGCCCATGCGTTCACGGCGGACCTTGGCTTTTGTCACTTCAACGCCGCATCGGTCACAGATGATCCCTTTGTAGCGCACACGCTTGTACTTGCCGCAGTGACATTCCCAGTCCTTGGTCGGCCCGAAGATCTTCTCGCAGAAAAGGCCTTCCTTTTCGGGCTTAAGGGTTCTATAGTTGATGGTCTCAGGCTTCTTGACTTCACCTTTTGACCATTGCAGGATTTTGGCCGGCGATGCCAGACCAATCCTTATGGAATCGAAGTTATTGAATTCAATCAAGGAGCTTTTCTCCTTTCACACTGAAATCTGTTCTGCCGTCACTTACTCTTCGAATTCGAAATCTTCTTCGAAGACCTCTTCCTCTTCTTCCTCAAACACAAATTCCCGTTCCAGCTCTTCAGCCTGGGTATTCTGAACAGCTACTCCGAAATCGCCGTCGATATCCATGATGGAATCCACTTCGCCGATATCATCCAACTCTTCACGAATCTCAATCTCGCCTTCGTCATCCTTAAGGACCTTAACATCCAACGCCAGAGACTGAAGCTCTTTGATCAGAACCTTGAAGGATTCCGGAATGCCGGGTTCGGGGATGTTCTCACCCTTGACGATGGCTTCATAAGCCTTTACACGGCCTACGACATCATCGGATTTGACTGTAAGGATTTCCTGAAGGGTGTGGGCTGCGCCATATGCTTCCAGGGCCCAAACCTCCATCTCTCCGAAACGCTGACCGCCAAACTGGGCCTTGCCGCCGAGAGGTTGCTGGGTAACCAGGGAGTAAGGTCCGGTGCTTCGTGCGTGAATCTTATCATCAACAAGATGGTGCAGCTTAAGCATGTACATATATCCGACCGTTACCCGTTGATCAAAGGGCTCGCCGCTTCTTCCGTCTCGGATCAGCAGTTTGCCGTCCGCGGCGTAACCGGCCTCAACAAGCAGTTCCCGAATCTGAGGCTCTTTAGCGCCGTCGAATACAGGGGTTGCCACTTTCCAGCCGAACTTCTTCGCTGCAATACCCAAGTGAACTTCCAGTACCTGACCGATGTTCATACGGGACGGAACGCCCAATGGGTTGAGGACGATCTGAACGGGTTGGCCGTCTTCCATGAAGGGCATGTCTTCGAGAGCCATGATTCTGGAGATAACACCTTTGTTTCCGTGACGGCCGGCCATTTTATCGCCGACGCTGATCTTACGCTTCTTGGCAACATAGGCACGGACCAATACGTTGACTCCCGGTGGCAGTTCATCTCCGTTTTCACGGGTGAACACCTTGACATCGACAACGATGCCAGACTCGCCGTGGGGAACCCGGAGCGATGTGTCCCGAACTTCCCGGGCTTTTTCGCCAAAGATGGCTCTGAGGAGACGTTCTTCCGCTGTAAGCTCGGTTTCGCCCTTTGGTGTCACCTTGCCCACCAGGATGTCACCGGAGTTTACTTCTGCACCGATACGGATGATGCCGCGCTCGTCCAGATTGCGGAGAGCATCGTCGCCAACGTTGGGGATATCGCGGGTGATTTCTTCCGGTCCCAGCTTCGTATCACGGGCTTCGGATTCGTACTCTTCAATATGGATGGAGGACAGACGGTCTTCCATGACCAGTTCTTCGCTGAGCAGGATGGCATCCTCGAAGTTGTAGCCTTCCCAAGTCATGAAGGCAACCAACAGGTTGGTTCCAAGAGCAATTTCACCCTTATCGGTGGACGGGCCATCCGCAATGATGTCGTTTGGCTTAACCCGTTCCCCTTTAGCCACCAGCGGACGCTGATTGATACAGGTTCCCTGGTTGGACCGTTTAAATTTCAAAAGCTTGTAATGATCTTTACCGTGGTCATCCCGTTTAATGACGATTTCATCCGCAGATACATAATCAACATATCCGTCGTGCTCTGCCAGAATTACCGCCCCTGAATCCATTGCCGCCTTCTGCTCCATGCCTGTGCCGATAATCGGAGACTGGGCACGGACAAGTGGAACCGCCTGACGTTGCATGTTGGATCCCATCAGAGCACGGTTGGCGTCATCGTTTTCAAGGAATGGAATCATGGCCGTTGCAACCGAAACCATCTGCTGGGCCGATACTTCCATATAATCTATTTCAGTTGATGGGAACTGGGCAATGTCTGCCCGTCTCCGCCCTACAATACGGCTGTTGACGAAGTGCTCTTCCGGCGTCAGCGGTTCGTTGGCAGGAACAATGATGGCTTTTTCTTCCAAGTCCGCCGTGAGAAACTCGATCTTTCGGGTCACCAATCCGGTACTCTTGTCAATTACCCGGTAAGGTGACTCAATGAAACCGTACTCATTAATCCGCGCATACGTGCTCAAGGATCCGATAAGACCGATGTTCGGTCCTTCAGGGGTTTCAATGGGACACATACGCCCGTAGTGGGAGTGATGGACGTCACGTACCTCAAAGCCGGCACGTTCACGGGAAAGACCGCCCGGTCCAAGAGCCGAGAGACGGCGTTTATGCGTCAGTTCGGCCAGAGGATTCGTTTGATCCATAAATTGTGACAGCTGTGAACTCCCAAAGAACTCCTTAATCGCGGCCGCCACCGGTCGGATATTGATCAGCGCCTGTGGGGTGATGGAATCCATATCCTGTATCGTCATCCGCTCACGAACAACCCGTTCCATTCTGGAAAGACCGATTCGGAACTGGTTCTGGAGCAGCTCACCTACAGAACGAATTCTACGGTTCCCAAGATGGTCGATATCGTCTATTTCACCGATACCATGAGCCAGGTTAAGGATATAGCTGATGGATGCGATGACGTCATCAACGATGATGTTCCGTGGGCTCAGTTCCCGCATGCGCTCTTTGATTGTTTTGATAAGGGCCTCATCGCTGCCTCCGGCATCGACGATTTCCTTCAAAACGGGATAGTACAGTTTGTCGGTAAGGGCAAAATGCTCTGCAACCGCCGGAGAAACGAAGGCTTCCAAACGGACGAAATGGTTGCTGATAACCTTGACCGGCTTATCATCGCTACCGATGACATGCACAGCTTTTATTCCTGAATCATCAATCAGACGGGCAAGTATGCGGTCGATTTTCTTACCCTCTTCGGCAAGAATTTCCCCCGTATCCGGATGAATAATATTCTCCGCAGCCACAGATCCTTCAATCCGATTGGACAGACACAGCTTCTTGTTGAATTTGTACCGACCCACTTTTGCCAGATCATACCGTTTCTGATCAAAAAACAGTGAGTTCAGAAGACTGCTGGCACTATCCACGGTAGGCGGTTCACCGGGTCGCAGTTTCTTGTAAATCTCCAGCAGGCCCTCTTCGACCGTCTTGGAGTTATCCTTGTCAAGGCTCTTCAGCAGACGCTCGTCTTCACCGAAAAGGTTGATAATTTCCACATCCGAGCCGTAGCCCAGCGCACGCACAAGCACCGTAACCGGCAGCTTACGTGTGCGGTCAATCCGTACGGAAACAATGTCGTTGGAATCCGTTTCATACTCAAGCCACGCACCTCTGTTTGGTATAACCGTTGTTGAAAACAATCGGTTTCCAACCTTATCTAATTGCGCGTCGTAATACGGCCCTGGGGAACGAACCAACTGGCTGACGATTACACGCTCAGCGCCGTTAATAATAAACGTACCTTTGTCCGTCATCAGGGGAAAATCACCCATGAAGACTTTCTGTTCTTTAATTTCACCCGTTTCTTTATTGATGAAACGCACCTGCACTCGCAGCGGCACAGCATAAGTCACATCGCGTTCTTTACACTCTTCGACTTCATACTTCGGCGTATTTTCAAGTTCATAATCAATGAACTCCAGGATCAGATTGCCGGTGTAATCCTGAATCGGCGAAATGTCCTGAAACGCTTCCATAAGCCCTTCCTCAAGAAACCAATTGTACGATTTCTTTTGGACCTCAATGAGGTTTGGTTTTTCGATGAGTTCTTCGATACGCGAGAAGCTCATGCGTGTCACTTTGCCCAGTTCAATCGGTCGTGGCATGCATCAATCACCCCTTGTTTTATTCAAAAAGACAGCGCTCACGCGTCCGTCTTCAATTGACGAAAAGGAAGGCCTCGAAATCAGAGGAAACACAAAAAAATCCTTTATGAATCATAGAGGATTTTATATTTTAGTTTGTCTCTGATTTGGCATAGGTTTCTCCATTTTAACGTCCTGTTTACATACTAGTGGCATTTTAAGATGATACCACACCCGGCACATGGTGTCAATGACTTATTCAAGATTTGTGCCAAGATTAAAGAAAATCTCCAAAATAATCAGATTAATTATTCACCACGGATAACACGGATGGGCACGGATGCATAGCACCACTACACGGTCGCTTCAACCTTTTGAAAAATCCTTCCTCCGTGCAAATCCGTGTGATCCGTGGCAAAGCCCTTATCTAAGGAATTTGCAGCAGATAATCAAAACTACCCGCTCAGCGGGCAGTTTGGTTGGCCCTATAAGGGCCTGTTGCTCGCATGAGCCTTAAGGCTCGTTGAATTGGTCCGCCAACCGCTTCTCTTTACAGGCTGCTGCTTAAGCAGCCTTATTTCTTGCCCTTTTTTACCGACTCACCCGTAAACGGGTCAACATACTCAGCGATACTGATTTGATCGTTTGCAATATCCTCGTCCAGTTGGTTTTTTACATACTCTCTTATCGCCTTTTCATTCCGGCCTACCGTATCCACATAATACCCTCTGCACCAGAAATGACGGTTTCCATACTTGTACTTCAGGTGGGCATGCCGGTCAAATATCATCAGTGAACTTTTTCCCTTCAAATACCCCATGACGCTTGATACGCTGTGCTTGGGTGGGATGCAAACCACCATATGTACATGATCCGTACAAGCCGTAGCTTCTAGGATCTCAACACCTTTCTGTTCACACAGCTTTCTCAGTATCTTCCCAATATCGCTTTTGATTTTCCCGTAGATCACCCGCCTCCGATATTTCGGGGCAAATACTATATGGTATTTGCAGTTCCATGTCGTATGTGCTAAGCTATTTTTGTCCATTTCGGACCCTCCTTTTGTTGATAATGTGGTTGGCGAACCTTCATTATTCTAACAAAAGGAGGTTTTAAGTTCTTGCTCATAGCTAAAGCTTTTGGAACCCCCGGTAGAACCGGGGGTTTTCGTTATACAAAAAAAACGAGGGAGCGAGCTCCCTCGTTTTCAATTTGAAACTACTTAACTTCGACTTTAGCGCCTTTTTCTTCGAGCTTAGCTTTAACAGCCATTGCTTCTTCTTTCGGAATGCCTTCTTTGATCTTGCTGGGAGTGTTGTCAACAACGTCTTTCGCTTCTTTCAGGCCAAGACCTGTCAGTTCACGAACAACCTTGATAACTTCGATTTTCTTTTCGCCAGCGCCTTCAAGGATTACGTCGAACTCAGTTTTCTCTTCAACAGCCTCAGCAGCAACTGCAACAGCAACGCCAACCGGAGCGGATGCGGATACGCCGAACTCTTCTTCACAAGCCTTTACCAGTTCGTTCAGATCAAGAACGGTCATTCCTTTGATTGCTTCGATGATTTGCTCTTTCGTCATGATTGCACCTCCATAGGGTATTTTTCAGTGAGTGATGATATTATGCCGTAGCTTCCTGTTTGTCGATGATTGCTTGAAGCAGGTATGCAAAGTTGGATACCGGAGACTTCACGCTGCCAAGGAAACGTGCGATAAGCACTTCTTTGGATGGCAGGTTCGCAAGCTCAGCAACCTGTTCCGAGGTGTAGTAAACACCTTCTACAACACCGCTTCGGAGCTCCATCTTCTTGAACTCTTTCGCGTAGTCTTTTACAAGCTTTGCCGGAGCAACTGCATCTGTATAGCTGATTGCAAAAGCGTTAGGACCATTCAGATCCTTAGCAAGCGCTTCATAAGCAGTGTCCTTCGCGGCCAGTTCCACCAGTTTGTTCTTGTACACCTTGTATTCAAGACCGGCATCTCTGAAACCCTTGCGCAGCTTGGTAGCCTGTTCTACGTTGATTCCGCTGTAGTTAACCAGCACCACGGATTTAGCGCGGCTCAGTTTCTCACGGATCTCAGCAACCACTACTTCTTTACGTTCTTTTTGTACTGACATCTGTCCACCTCCTCATGAAAAAATCATTGATACATATAAACAAACTCCCTGTCCGCAGACAGGGAGTACCAGTGATCGTTTGATCAATCGTAACAACCTTGGCAGGGTTTACACATAAGATACCTGCTGTCTGCGGTCGAGCTTTGCTTCAGTTTTGCAGCTTAGAGCTTGGCAGCGTTAAGACGGATGCCAGGGCCCATTGTGCTGGTGAGAGTAACGCTTCTCAGGTAAGTTCCTTTGGCTGCGGAGGGCTTAGCCTTGATGACCGCATCCATCAGCGCCTTGAAGTTGTCTACCAGTTTAGCGTCTTCGAAGGACATCTTACCGATAGCAACGTGTACAATGTTTGTCTTGTCCAGACGGAACTCTACCTTACCTGCTTTGATCTCGTTGATTGCTCTTTCGATATCAAACGTTACCGTACCGGATTTCGGGTTCGGCATAAGTCCTTTAGGACCAAGCACGCGGCCCAGACGGCCAACAAGGCCCATCATATCCGGCGTTGCAACGATTACATCATAATCGAACCAGTTTTCGGACTGGATTTTTTGAACCATGTCCTCAGCACCGACAAACTCAGCACCGGCTTTTTCAGCTTCAACAGCCTTGTCACCCTTTGCGATAACAAGAACACGCTTGGTCTTGCCTGTTCCGTGGGGAAGTACGATGGCTCCACGAACCTGTTGGTCCGCGTGACGTCCGTCAACACCCAGTTTGATGTGCAGTTCAACGCTTTCGTCAAACTTTGCTTTTGCTGTGCTTCGAAGAAGCGTGAACGCTTCATCTGCATCATAGAGCTTCGCTCTGTCTACCAGTTTAGCAATCTCTTGGTAGCGTTTACCATGTTTAGGCATTAAATTTCCTCCTCTGTGGTAATACGGCTGGCAACCTCCCACAAGTTACACGTTAGCCTTCTACAACAACACCCATGCTTCGGGCAGTTCCTTTAACCATGCTCATTGCCGTTTCAATGCTACCTGCATTGAGATCGACCATTTTTTGCTCTGCAATCTCACGAATCTTAGCCTCCGTGATCTTGGCTACCTTTGTCTTGTTAGGCACCGCAGAACCGCTTTCAATACCGCAGGCTTTCTTGATCAGGACAGCAGCAGGCGGAGTCTTTGTGATGAAGCTGAAGGATCTGTCCTGGTAGATCGTAATGACTACCGGAACGATCAGGCCGATTTTGTCGGACGTCTTCGCATTGTATTCTTTAACAAACTGCATGATGTTAACACCATGCTGACCAAGAGCCGGACCTACCGGGGGGGCAGGAGTCGCTTGACCCGCTGGGATCTGCAGTTTTACCATTGCTGAAACTTTCTTTGCCATATTCGCACCTCCATTCAGTTATATAGTGGGAAGGTATATAGTGCAAGCCTATATTGTCTCAATTTGACTATATTCCAATTCAACCGGTGTTTCCCGGCCGAACATTGAAATCTTGACTCTGACGCTCTGTTTGTCGTTGTTGATGCCTTCAATGATGCCCACGAGATCTTCGAAAGGCCCGGAAGTAACGCGCACCGACTGCCCCACTTGGAGGTCGATCTCAACCCGGCGGGTTTCAATTCCCATGTTGCGGACCTCATCCTCTGTAAGAGGAATCGGCTTGGAGCCCGGGCCGACAAAGCCCGTCACCCCTCTGGTATTTCGGACAACATACCAGGACTCATCTGTCATGATCATCTTTACAAGGGCATACCCAGGAAAGACTTTGCGGGATTTGATTTTCTTCTTTCCGTTTTTCGTTTCAATGATTTCTTCCGTTGGAACGGCCACTTCATGAATGATATCCTGCATCCCGCGGTTTTCAACTATCTTCTCGATATTGGCCTTAACCTTGTTCTCATGACCAGAATAGGTATGTACCACATACCATTTTGCATTATCAGACATAAGCATTTCGGGATATCCGAATCAGGAATCCCTCATCCTCCTCACAGAACACTAAATTCCAAGCAGATATGAAATCAGCTTGTGGAAGATGCCGTCAAAAACCCCTAGCAGAATCGAAAGCAACAGGCACATCATTAGAACAATCCCGACATAAGACATGGTCTCCTGTCGCGTCGGCCAGTTCACTTTTTTGAGTTCAGACCAGACGCCTTTAAAGAATCGTCCTGCTGCGCCTTTGTTGCCAGGATCCTTCACATTTGTGCGCGTTGTCATTGATTCACACCCTTTTGAGTTAGTAAGAGACTACTTTGTTTCTTTATGAGCCGTTTGCACTTTGCAGAACTTGCAATACTTCTTAATTTCAATCCGATCCGGATCGTTTTTCTTGTTCTTAGTCGTATTGTAGTTCCGTCGCTTGCACTCCTGGCAAGCCAGCGTGATTTTCACCCGCATGTTCACACCTCCTGATTCAGGTCTATAGTCATGTGCTTTGGGCACACTTTTACCTTTACCGTCACTAATTTAACCTATCACAATTCATTATTGCTGTCAATGCAATTTTCAAAACCCCCTGCAACCCCTGCATCCAGTAGAAAACAGGCTGGTCAGCGACCAGCCTGTTGCATTAATCAGCTCAGTGTTACGCGATGATTGTAGCTACTGCGCCAGCGCCTACTGTTCTGCCGCCCTCACGGATGGAGAAGTTCAGGCCGCCCTCGATAGCGATCGGTGCAATCAGCT
>CAZYQI010000056.1:0-13024 GCA_964649745.1 uncultured Peptostreptococcaceae bacterium
TTGTGCCTTCATTTTGTTCTGTATTATTTTTAGGATAGATGAACGCAGATGAAAAACGATGAAAACCGATGAATGCAGATGTGTTCTCATAAAAACCCATCGCTTCTCATCGCCCTTCATACGCCCTTCATCCGCGGCAAAAGGTTTTGTAATTATTCTTTTAGACCATGATAATCCGTTTCAACCCCGCAGCCTCCGCGGTCGCCCTGCATGCTTCCATCAGTGCGTCTGTGGGAGGTTTTAATTGGGAGAGCATCTCTTTTCGCACCCCGTGAACCCGGTAGCGTATGATGCGGTAAGGAATTCGGGGGTTGACCGCTGCCAGCTTCCGGGATACCCATTCCACCGTGTCCAGGGACTCCGGATCACCGCCCATGACCACGGTGCGTACCTCCGCCAGCTTCTCCTTGCGAAGTGCGATATGGAAGGCGTCGATCACCCGTTCATTTCCCGCTCCGGTCAAGGCGCGGTGCCTTTCGCCGTCAATGGCCTTCACATCCAGCATGATGCCGTCGGCAACCGCCAGCAGCCTTTCCAGCTTATCCGCTCCAAGGTTTCCGTTGGTGTCGATCAGTATATGGGCTCCGGCCTGTTTTAGGCTGGCGCAGACCTCCATCAGGAAGTCGAACTGAACCGTGCATTCGCCCCCGGAGAAGGTCACTCCTGAAATGAAGGGAGCCGCCCGTCGGTAACGATCCAGAATATCCGCCGCCGTCATCTCTACAAATTCAGGCCCCCGAGGTTCGTCTCCCCAGGGCATGGGGATGGTTTCAGGGTTATGGCAGTACCGGCAGTTAAAGTTGCAGCCCTGGAGAAAGACGACCATCCGGTTTCCCGGGCCGTCCACAGCACTGAAATCAATGATACGGGTAACCGCACCCTTACTCATGTCCGGCCTGCACCTTCCGATCCAGAATCCGTTGATTATCCACCGCTTCCATCCCCAAAGAAACGGTATCGTGAAGGGCGGCCTCCGATTTTCTCAGGGCTTCGATATCGGATTTTTTCACCAAAAACCCTGTAATCCGTATAAGGTCGCTGTTGGCCCGGTAGAAGGCGAACATCCGCATGGAGCTTTTCATGGCTCCCTTGATGATGTCCAACACACTTTCCGGATTGTTTCGGCTGGTATCATCAAAGGTGAAGATATCGCTGATCCCTGTTGGAAAATAACGGTGCAGCCGGGAAGTGAACAACAGATGGTCCAGCATCTCAGGCTCATCCCCGTAAGGAATCCGCGCCCCCGGTGTTTCCAGAATATCGCTGGAGATGCCTGACTGCGCATGGAGCAGATAGCGGTTGCCGGTAAGAGGACTGTGGGGGGCTTCCAGTTGTTTAACCAAAACCTCCAGGCGATCAATTACCGCCTCTGCCATCTTCCCTGCCGACTCATTGTGTCCGTATCGGCCGTCTTCCCCTTTGTATTTAAGCAGCAGGTTCACGGTTTCGGCCAGGCCGAACATCCCGAACATGCCCAGAAAACGGTCCTTGGATATAAGCCCTTCTCTGGACAGAAAGTTGTTCTCAAAAAAATCACTCTGTTCAACAATGAAGCGGATCCGTTTTCCCATGACAGCACCCATGATACGTACGGTTTCCGGAAGCGTCTCCTCCATGAACCGGTCAAAGGAGCCCGCCCTTTCCGCTACCTTCCGCAAGTTCATGCGAACCAGGGTGAATCCCCCTCCCCCTGTGGGCAAGCCGTTGTAGCAGCTGGCAATTCCGTATCCTTCGCCGAAATCCTCTGTGTACATGGCATGGTTCGCAAAGCTGGGCTTCGATGCTTCCAAACCGGTGCGTATGGCCTCCAGTGCAAAATCATCCGGTGTTTCCGGTCCGTATTTCAGGGTAAGGTTCGGCACCGCATTCTTAAGCTGTGCCTCCGCCTTAAGAATCAGCCGCCCGGCACGGGTGTCCGCCGGACCGATATTGGCATGGGCGAAGGAATCCGTTATGGTTCGGTCCATATGCATCAGGAACAGGCGTATGGTTTCAAGGTCCTTCTCCTCGTCGGTGATGAAGGGCTCCAGCAGGGTATCGATATTTCCCAGGTATACCGGCATGGTGGTAACGGATGGGATATGCTTGTATAGAATCAGAAGGAAATGCACTGCTTCATCCAGAGTTCTCGGGGGTGAGAGCCTTAGGAAGGCGGACCCCTGCTGCATGAATTTCCCGTAATCCACAAGGATATAACGGGGCCGGTATGGTGATCTGCCCTCGGCCAGATCACAGATCAACCCCTCTTCAAATGCGGACTTTTCGTCTTCTGACAGAACAACTCCCTCATGGCTGTTTTCCGCTTCCCGTGCCATGGCAATGACCTTTTGATGGTAGGTTGTCTTTGGATCCTTTATGATGTCCATTATCGTGTTCATAGTTATGCCCTCCTGAAATCATTATACCACCATCCCACAATTCTACACCGCAAAATCAATCAATTTCATTTATGTAGTTATTACAATCCCAACTCCTTCATATGCCCTTCATACGCTTTTCATCTGTGGTTAAGGGTCTTAACGGTGTCAGTAGTTTATCATCACGTTTGTAAGTACGATCAAAAAAGCAGGGCCGCCTTTAGGCAGCCCCACCCGCTGTTTATCAGTGTTTGAGATATCCGGTCTCTTTCATGGTGTCAAGGGTGTGACTCTTGATTCCAAAATCCGAAAGGGTGTACAGCTCGTTTCCGATCCAGAGGATCCGCTTCACATCCTTGGAGGTGTCATACCATTTCAGCTCCGTATCCCTTACCTCGGCATCCGTAAGATGGGTGGAGGTCCCTTTCAGAACAAAGCCTTTGACGGGATCGATCCCGTACACATAGGCCCCCTGGAAGGCAAAACGGTTATCGCGGCCTGCCCCCTCGTAAAGTGTTACCGGAAGCGCGAACAGGCTTTTCTCTTTTGAGAACATCAGGGCCTTGTGATTATTCAGCACCTCGGACCAGCTGCCGCTGCCTCCCAAAACCACACGACTTTTCTCAACGGGGTTGGTTACGTTGGTCACATCAAACATGGCAATTTTCACCCCCGCTGTAATGGCGCCGTTGGCGGTTTCAACCGTATCCTTTCCAAAACCGATCACGGTGTTGGCGTCGTATGGATGGAGATAATCGCTGAAGCCCGGAATCTTCAGATACCCCAGAACCTTGGGGCTGCCGGAATTCGAAAGGTCGATCACGTAGAAGGGGTCAACCTGCTTGAAGGTTACCATGTAGGCTCTGTTTCCCATGAAACGGGCCGAAAAGATCCGTTCCCCAGGGGCAAGCCCTTCAAGTTTTCCCTTGATCGCCATATTGCCGTCCAAGACATAGAGGTTGTTCCGCGTTGTGTTATCTCCCGTGGACCAGCTGTCATCCGTGGTGGCAATACGGTAATTCCCGTTATAGGCATCCATGGAAAACTGGTTAAGAACCGTTCCCGGTACCGTTCCCTTGGCCTTAAATCTTACTGTTCCACTATTCAGTGCAAATTTGAAAAGCTCCGTGGTCTTCGTGTACGCTGGTGGAGCGAAGCCGTTCATGATGTCGCCCACCCGATAGTGGTAACGATCCATGGCCACAACCAGGCTGTCGGTATTGGCATAGACATTGTTGCTGCTGCCAAGGTAAACACCCTTATCCGGTTCCCCTTTGGGTTGATCCAGGTTGAAGCCCAGGGTGATCATCAGATTGGATTCCACTGTATCCGGGAAATACCGGATGGCATCAAAGCCCACGCTGGTGGTTTTACCGGTCACACTGTCAGTAAAATGCGGCACCGCATTTTCCGCCTTAAGGCTATAGGTGTTCAGCCATTTGTTTGCTATCAGGTACAGCTTTCCACCGGTAAGCCGCGATGTAAGGTAGTTCCCCTCTGCTTCATACTTACGGATCAAGGCCGGTTTTTCCGGATTGGTCACATCGTAGAACAGCAGCTGCGTGGTGGGGCTGTACATCGGCATGATGGACCTTGCCTCCGGCATGGAGGTCTGATAAGGAGCGTAGCTCTGCTTGTTTCCTATGACAACCAGCTTGTTTCCGTAAAGGTACAACTCGCTGGCATTCATTCCATTTTCAAAGCTCAGGGAGGTCGCTGCCTTCAACGCACCGGCAGAGGCTTTTGTGATTTTAAGGTCATTGGCCCGGAGCTGATAGATGTAGCTGCCGTCAGTTTTCACAACATCCGCTTCATCCACTCCGGCAACCTGGATATTGGTGGTGCTGTGAGCGGGAGCCGCATTGGCCATATCCGCAGCAACCACTGATTTTTCCATAGCTGCCGGCATGGGGGCAACACCGTCCATGATCCGGTACACAGGCTGATTGAACTTGCCCGCATAGTCAAGGATCAGCTTGAGCTTATCAAAGGAACCCACCACCGGCAGAGCCTCTGAATACACATAGGGCTTAAAGCCGCTCTTGATGGAAACCAGTTTAGTCTTGGCGTCCCAGCTCACTTCGTTGCCGAAGGCCTCGGATACGAACCGCAGAGGTACCAGGGTCCTTTCCTGTACGATCTTCGCAGAGGCTTCCAGGGGCTTCAGTTCGCCGTTCACAGAGCCATAGCCGCTGTCCAGCTTCACCGACACATTCATGGTGTCGTTATAGGCGGTTGCAATCCTCAGGTCCTGATTCCAGTCTACCCGTAGTCCCAAGGCTTCAAATATCGCCCGGAAGGGCACCAATGTTCGCCCATTTTCAACGGTAGGGGCAACCTCCAGAGCTAAGGGCTTATTATCAATCTGGATCTTGATGGCAGAATCCGCGAAACTGACAGATGAAAGCATTGCCGCTCCCAGAGTCAGCGCCATGATTTTTTTTAACATTTTTATCGCCTCCTTTTTATAGTTAGACGGATCACAATCTAAAAAGTTCCTTGAATACAAATCAAGAGGGAATCCTCTTGGATTCCCTCTTATTGTATCTCTTTTTTTGAAATAATTGTATTTCATGTTGATTAAATAACCGTTTTCCTACAAGCTGAAGAGTTCGTCCGCATGATAGGAGCTGCGTACCAGGGGGGAGGAGGCCACGCTTTCGAAACCCAGGGCGACCGCTTCCTCTTTTATGGCCTCAAAGACCTCCGGGGTTACATATTCCTTCATCTGATAATGAAGATCCGACGGCTGCAGGTACTGCCCCACTGTCAGTATATCGCAGCCGGCTTCCCTCAGGTCTTTCAGAACCCTGGTCACCTGCTCCCGCTCCTCTCCAAGCCCCAGCATGATGCCGGATTTCGTTTTTATGTGAGGGGCATAGGCCTTGGAGCGGCGGATCACTTCCAGGGACTGGCGATAATCCGCCTGGGGCCTCACGGCGCTGTAGAGCTCGGGCACGGTCTCCACGTTATGATTCAAAACATCAGGGCTGCTGTCCAGAACAACCTTCAATGCTTCATAATCTCCCTGCAAATCCGGAATAAGGTACTCGATGCGGACGCCCGGGGTTGCTTGGTGTATCGCACGGCCCACTGCGGCAAAATGGGAGGCTCCGCCATCCGGCAGATCGTCCCGGGTAACTGAGGTGATTACGGCATATTTGAGCCCCAGCCGTTTTACAGCCTGGGCTACATTTTCAGGCTCCTTCTCATCCACAAGGGACGGAGCGGCATGGGTCACATTGCAAAAGGCGCAGTTCCGTGTACAATGTCTTCCCAGTATCATGAACGTGGCAGTCTTTCGGTTATAGCATTCCATGCGGTTGGGACAATTGGCCTCTACGCACACGGTATGAAGATTAAGATCGCTGATCAGGGCCTTCACCTTTTCAGAATCCGCACTGCCCTGTATTTTAACGCGGAGCCATTCCGGCTTTCTCTTGATTACAGGTGACATCGACATCCCTCCTGTGGCATTTCTCTTTATGGTACTGTGCTTAAGGGGTCCTGTCAACCAACGTGACAGGGTTGACTCAGGACGACTGCGGTGCTATTCTTTCGTTAACTGTACCTTCCACTCCCGCTGAATGTTGATGGAGGCCTTAATGAAGCTCAATGTGCTGGACCTTAGCCGATGTGAATACGATGAAGCCCTTGAAATACAGCTGAAGACACTTTCTGCAGTTCAAAAGGGGGAGTTGAATGACACCCTGATCCTGGTGGAGCATCCGGCTGTCATCACCATGGGGCGCAATGCCAAGCCGGAAAATCTGCTGGTACCGGAGAGAATCCTTGCAGTCCAAGGAATCGCCATGAAACAGGTGAATCGGGGCGGAGACGTGACCTATCACGGCCCCGGACAGCTGGTGGGCTACCCGATCTTTCATATCAAAGCCCGGCACGGCGGCAGCATCCGCACCTTCGTAGAAAAATTGGAAGACCTGTTCATCACCCTGCTCCATGATCAATGGCAGGTGGAGGCCGGACGAAACAACTGCAATTCTGGGGTTTGGATTGGCAATGACAAGATTTTGGCCATCGGTCTGGCTGTCAAGCAGGGGGTCACCATGCATGGCTTTGCCTTCAATGTGACTACGGATCTCAGCCATTATGCCGCCATCGTGCCTTGCGGCCTTGCGGATAAGGGGGTTACGACCCTGGAGGCCCAAACCGGATCCAGGGTGAGCCTTGAAGCGGTGAAGCCCCTTGTTGTGGAAGGCTTCAGGCAGCATTATGGTTTTGAGTGAGTTCATCTATAACATAAGGGGCTGTCCAACCGGACAGTCCCTCTGCAATTACATTTAGTTCTATAATCGATAGTCATCTGGCTTGAAAAATATGTCCGCCGTTATTCTTGACCTCCCTCTTGAGGGAGGTGGCACCAAAGGTGACGGTGGGAGTTGTTACGCGCTTACTCCCCCTTGCCGCTTCGCGTCCGTTCCCCCTCGAGAGGGGGATGAATCTCTCAAAGCCAATAAAAAGAACGAAGCCGCCAATTTTATGCTCCAAACATCTCGCCGGCCACCCTTACCGATTCCTGGGCGTCCTTGCAGTAGTAATGGGCTTGTATCTTGGCTGCATAGTCTGCCGTAAGTACCGCACCGCCAACGAATATCTTGCACTCCGGGAACTCTGCCCGGATCGCCTGTATGGTCTTTTCCATGGAAATAACGGTGGTGGTCATCAGGGCGCTGAGTCCCACCAGCTTAAGGTCATTGGCTCGAATGGCATCCAACACCTTTTCCGTGGGAACGTCCTTGCCCAGGTCGATGACGTCATAGCCGTAGTTTTCCAGCAGCACCTTGACGATGTTCTTTCCAATGTCGTGTATATCGCCGTGAACCGTGGCTAAGGCCAGCTTGCCCTTACTTACCTGAACGCCCCCCGCCTTGCTGATGGCTTCACGGACCAGGTCGAAGGCCCCCTTTACGGCCTCTGCGGATTTTAACAGCTGTGGCAGAAAAATCCGACCGCTCTCAAAATCCTTCCCCACTTTTTCAAGGGCGGGGATCAGATAACCGTCCACAACAGCCAGGGGGGCATTGCCTTCCAAGAGCTCCGATGTCCGTTTTTCCGCTTCTTCCCGGAGACCGGCGGAAACGCATTGCTCCAGGGTGCGTTTTTCTGCCTGCGTCCCTGCTTTCTGGGGTTCCTGACCGCCGTAAACACCGATGAATCTGGCGGAGTCCTGATCATTGCCGCTGAGCACCTCATAGGAACGGATGGTATCCATGATGCCTTCCGCCAGAGGGTCCGTAATCGGAGCGTCCAGACCGGCCTCCAGGGCCATGGCCATAAAGGTTCGGTTCAATATGCTGCGATTGGGAAGTCCGAAGGATACGTTGCTGGCACCGAGAACCGTATGAACCGGCCAACGGGCTTTTATTTCCCGAATGGCGTTTAATGTTTCCCGCACCTGCCGCTGCTCGGCAGAGGCTGTCAGAACGAGACAGTCTACAAAGATCCGTTCCGGCCCGATCCCGTATTTGCCCGCTTCGGTAATAATGCGTTCGGCAATGGCAATGCGCTTTCCGGCGTCGGCAGGGATGCCCTCTTCGTCCAGCATCAGAGCCACCACATTGGCCCCGTATCGGGCGGCCACCGGCAGAATGGCGTCCATGCTGCTCTGCTTTCCGTTCACCGAGTTTAGAAGCACCTTTCCACAGGTTCTGCGGGTTGCCGCTTCCAGCACGGCCGGATCCGCTGAATCCATCTGCAAAGGACATTGAACCGCCCCTTCCAGCAGGCCCAGAATGCTTAGCACCGCTTCCTTCTCATCAATGCCTGGCATTCCTGCATTGATATCAAGGATTTCGGCCCCCGCTTCCAGCTGTTTAACCGCCTCCTGAAGAGCATATTCCCAGTTCCTGTTCTTAAGGGCTTCCTTGAGAGCCTTCTTCCCCGTGGGATTGATGCGCTCTCCGATAACCCGTACCCGCTTGTCAAAGGTGATGGTGGTGCTGCCGGAGCATACCGCGGCAACAGCCTCCCCTTGGGGGGCTGTGACGGAGATGCCGTTTAGGGCCTTTACCACCTGCGCGATGAATTCGGGCGAGGTGCCGCAGCATCCCCCCACAGCTCTAACGCCGGCCTGTGCCATTTCGCGGAGCTTTCTTGAAAAATCTTCGGGCTTTTCCGGGAACACCGTCTGCTGATCCAGCAATACCGGCAGTCCTGCATTGGGCTGCACAAACACCGGAATTCTGGCCACCGACAGAAAGGCTTCTATAAGAGGCTTGATTTCGTCCGGGCCTAAGGAACAGTTAATCCCGATGGCTTCTACGCCCAAATCCTGAAGGACCATCACTGCCGTAACCGGATCAGCCCCACTGAGGGTTCGTCCGTTGTCTGAAAAGGTGAGAGAGCACCAGATTGGAAGGGTGCTGTTCTCTCTGGCGGCAAATATGGCCGCCCGGGCCTCCTGCAGATCCGCGATGGTCTCGATCAGTATCAGATCCGCATCTGTGCCTGCCTGAACCTGCTCGGCATAGAGAGCAACCGCATCCTCAAAATCCAGAGTACCCATGGGCTTCATCAGCTCCCCGATGGGGCCCAGATCCAGCGCCACCTTCTTGCCGGGGGCGCCTTTTCTTGCCAGGGCTACCGCCTGCTTAACCACCGCCTCCACTTCGAGCCCCGCCCCAGCCAGCTTGTGACGGTTGGCGCCGAAGGTATTGGTGGTGATGATGTCCGCTCCGGCACCGGCGTACAGGCTGTGTATTTCAACGATGGCTTCCGGGTGGGAAAAATTCAGCTGTTCCGGCAGCTGACCGGTTTTAAGTCCCCGGGCCTGAAGCTGCGTGCCCATGGCCCCGTCGATAATGACGATGCGACCTTCAAATTCCTTTAAAATGCCCATATGTACCCTCCTAAAAAAAGAATTGTGCTTGACCTCCCTCCTGAGGGAGGTGGCACCGAAGGTGACGGTGGGAGTTGTTACTCCCTTACTCCCCCTTGTCGCTTCGCTCCTTTCCCCCTCAAGAGGGGGATGGAGCAATGCAGCCCCTTCCGTGTTATCCGTGGCTAAATCGCTCTACCTATTTAACGAGCTCCGTATCTGCGAGATATTATCCACGATGATCCGTGCCGACTCTGGTTTGTTCATGGTGTACAGATGGATACCCGAAACACCCCAGGACATCAGGTCGATAATCTGCTCGATGGCATAGGCCATTCCAGCTTCCCGGAAGGCAGCCGGGTCGTGCTCATACCGCTCCATGATCCGGAGGAATTTCTTTGGCAGGGTGCAGCCGGAGAGCTCTACCGTGCGGGCAATCTGGTTGCGGTTCAGCATCGGCATGATGCCTGCGGTTACCGGCACATGGATGTCCAGAAGGTCGATCCGTTCCATAAAGTCGTAAAAGAGCTCATTATCAAAAAACAGCTGCGTGATCAGAAATTCCGCTCCCGCATCCACCTTTGCCTTCAGGTTCTTGATGTCCGCATTGCGGCTGGAGGCCTCCTGATGCCTCTCCGGATAGCAGGCAGCCCCAAGACAGAACCCGCCCCGGGCCTTGATGTGGTCCACCAGCTCCCGGGCATATTGGTACTGGCCGGATAGAGGGAATGCATCCTCTTTGGGAAGGTCGCCTCTCAGGGCCAGCAGGTTCTCGACACCGGCCTCCTCCAGCTTTCCCAATACCTCTTCCACTTCACGGCGGGTACTGGTGGAGCAGGTTAGATGAGGCAGTGCATTGATTCCGCAATTCTGCTGTATATGTGAGGCAATTTCTACCGTATGCCCTTTTGTACTGCCCCCCGCCCCATAGGTAACACTTATGAAATCCGGGGCCAGGTCCTTAAGTGCGTCGATGGTCTGGTAAACCGTTTCCACCGGATCGTTGCGTTTCGGTGGAAATATCTCAAAAGACAGGACTGTCTTTTTCTCTTTGAATAATTCTGCGATTCTCATGGGTTCCTCCGATAGTTTTTTGCGATTTTCTCCTGACCTCCCTCTCGTGGGAGGTGGCGCCGAAGGTGACGGTGGGAGTTGTTACTCACTTACTCCCCCTTGTCACTTCGTGACATTCCCCCTCGAGAGGGGGATAACCCTACATTCCCACCAGTTCTATATCCCCCCAGGCACCCAGTTGGTCGCCGATAATCAGCACACAGCCGGTGATACTCGGTATGCTCTGAACGAAATTCAAGGTACTCTGGATATCCCCCGGCGTTTTCAAATGATTCCCCGCCGCGGTGGCTACGGCGTCCGCCAGGGCGGCATCTTTGGCCAAAATCACCGCCGCATCCGCCTTGCCGAAGCTAAGGCTGTGCCCCACCGTTCCGGCAGAGGTGCAGATACCCAAGGGAAACTGGTCTTTCCTGATCTTAATACCCACTTTTTCCGACAGGGGCGACATGCCCGCATAAATGAGAACGGTACGCTCCTCATCGGAATCCATATAGATGTCTCCGCCATTTTCAATGCAGATATTCCGGGAACAACCGGAGTGACAAAGCAGCTCTCCCACAGCCTGTGCAACAGAACCGGCCACCGCAGCCATGGGGCCGACTCCGGCTTTGGAAGATGCGCTGAGCATTTTGCCGGCCAGCGTATTTTCACCCTGGGTATCCAAGGGTTCAAGGCTTCGGAGAAATCCGGGAAACCGCAGCTCCGCTTCCATAATCTGGCTGCGCAGCTCTCGGATCCACTGTGCAATTTCAACCCGCATATCCCGGTCTGCAGAAATCCACAGATCGGTTTCTTCGATGACCACCTGATATTGGAGGAGCCCCCGTGCGGTATGCCTTGCTCTGTATGTTCGCTCCTGATACATGGTTACCTCATTTACGCACTGATTGCCCTGGAGGGGCACGCCTTTATACAAAGATTGCAGCCTACACATCGGTTCTGTTCAAAATTAAGCCGCGCATCCTCTCCGAGGAAAAGAGCTCTGCTGCTGCAGACACTGGTACATAGTCCACAGTGCACACATTTTTCTTCTTCAACCCGAATGGATTTCAGGACAAAATCCACCTGAATATTCAGTCCCTCCAGGAAGCGCATGGCTTCCGCAATCCGGTCGCTTTCCCCTTCAACATCCATCAGCAGCTCCCCCTTCATGTTGTAATTGATGGAGGCCTTCAGAATGTTGATGTGAAGATCGTATTTCTTGATCAGATCATATACGGCCGGATGATTCACGGTTTCCGGGCCGAATTTCAGCAGAAGTTTCGTTTGCATTACTCATTCCCTCCCTTGATTTCCAGTGTCTTAAGGGCATTCCCCTGGGGGAAGGTCTGAACCGGTTCCTGAAGCAGGAATTTTCCCTGGAGAATCCATTCTTTAAGCTCCTGGGCAATCTTACGGGACTTATAAAGGCTGGTCATGGGGGCGGTTTTCACCGTCTTTCCGTTCAGCTCCACTGTACCGCTTCTCAGGGCTGCATAGCTTACGCGACCCAATACCGGTTTTTTGCGGCTTTGTACGCTGTAATCAACGATATTGGTAAAAAGCTCTTCGTTGCTTCTGGCCAGATCTGCCAACAGGTCTTCGTCCAAAACCGGGATGGGGATTCCCACACCCAGATTCAGTGAAACCCCATACCCTTCAAATACTGCCGGAGCAATGTATTCCGGGCTCATATCCTTAAGATTTCCCAAGAGGGCCAGGGTTGCCCCGGGTGTTTTCGGAACCCCGTTATCGTCCCTTTCCGTATTGGTGTTGAACTGTGTTCCGTTCCAGCCCACATAACCGATGGCGCCGCCGATGAATATCCGTGTTCCCACCCCAATGGCCCGAAGCCCCGGATCCTTCAGAAGGGGACTGAGCTCCCCGGCTGTTGAGTAATTGATGTTACCGAAGTTGGGCTGAAGAACCCCCATATAGGTGCGAAGGATACGGTTGGAGCTGTTGGCGCCGGCCGCATAGTTCTGATAACAGTTGCGGGGATTAAACAGGTACGCCTCGTTGAGATCCTTCAGGGTAATGACGGTATCAATCTCTTTTCGGGGATAGCAGTCGGTGCCCTTGCCCCGGGCTTTGAGCTTCACTTCTTTTCCGGATATAAGGTCACATATCACATGGGCACCGCCATATTCGATTCCCTGGGTCCGGCTTTCGGCCGTCACGCCGATATACGTGTCCACGGCAGCAAGGCCGCCGTAAGCGTCTACATCGTTCAGTTCAATCTGCTCCATTCGAATTGGGGGATCGGAATGGCCAAAATTCAGTATCGCCCCGGAGGAACACATGGGACCGAAGGTAGCAGTGGTAACAACATCCACCTTTGCCGCCACCGCGGATACCCCTTCCTTCTTCACCAGGGCAATCACTTCTTCGGCGGTTACCACCACTGCTGTGCCCGCCCTGATTTTCTCATTGATTTCTTCAAAGGTTCTTTTCATTGCATATCCTCCCTATTCAACCTATTCTCAACGCGCATTCGGATGAAATGCAACAAAAAAAACTGCATCGAAAATGAGGCAGCTTGTGCATGGGCTCATCTTCCGGTTAATTAACCGCAGGATTTAGCACCTGGGCTTACGCCTGGTTGCCGGGTTTCATAGGGCCTGTCCCTCCACCACTCTTGATAAGCGACTATTGAGTTACTTAGGATTGTACGGTATCAAAAGTGACTTGTCAATAAGAATCTGATAATTCAGCCACAGATTCTGAACGATAAGCGATAATGTCCTGTTATAACATAAAGGATTATGTCCCAAAC
>CAZYQI010000057.1:0-12749 GCA_964649745.1 uncultured Peptostreptococcaceae bacterium
AAACTCTTCAGTTTAATCCGGTTTCAGTCATTGCTGACTAATAATTTTACTGCTTAATTTCGTCTTGGATTGTTCAGTTTTCAATCTCCAGTGGTGCGTGTCGTTCGCGTTTGCTTGCGGCGACTTAGTTATAATACCATCCCCCCTTGGTGCCGTCAATAGCATTTTCAAAAAAGATGACGACATTTTTCTGGAGGTGACGCTTTTCTCTTTTACCCACGAATTGCTTCATTAAACACCTTGTTTTCAGAATCATTCTGTGAAATGAACAAGAGGAAGATTCCCCTGTCAATATCTCCCTTAAGTAACAGAGAAACCTTTGACGACACGGAAATCTTCCTCTTGCCATATACCCGTTGGGGCTGTGATTTATTTCAGATTTCGTACCAACTCACTGACCGCACTGAGCTTATGACGAACCAGATAGTCTTCTATTCCCCGGAGGACTTCCAGAGGTGCAAGGGGATTCGTGAAAAGAATGGTTCCCAAAGCGACGGCCGAGGCTCCCGCCAGCATCATTTCCACCGCATCCCGGCCAGTGGCCAGACCTCCCATGCCGAGGATGGGGATTTTCACAGCGTCAAAGGTTTCATAAACCATCCGCACCGCAACAGGGCGAACAGCAGGACCGGACATTCCCCCGATTCCCCGGGCAAGAATGGGCTTCCGAGTCTCTGTATCAATCACCATGCCGGTGAGGGTATTGATCATAGAAAGACAATCCGCTCCTCCAGCCTCTGCGGCCCGGGCGGTTTCACGGATATCCCGCACGTTAGGGCTCAGCTTGACGATTAGATGCTTGGAGGTGCTTTTTCTTACCGCGCTGACCACCTCATGAACCATGGCAGGATCCGTGCCGAAGGCCATTCCACCCGCTTTAACGTTGGGGCAGGAGATGTTAAGCTCCAGGGAATCCACATCGGTTACGGAAAGTTTTTCTGCTATGGCGCAGTATTCCGGTATGGTGTTGCCATTGATGTTGGCGATGATTTTTGTATCAAATTGACGCAGCCAGGGGAGATCCTCTTTGATGAACTTATCCACTCCCGGATTCTGCAGCCCCACGCTGTTGAGCATACCCATAGGGGTTTCCGCTACCCGGGGGGAATCGTTGCCCTGACGGGGCTCCAGGGTGAGCCCTTTAACCGATATGGCTCCCAGGACCCCGAGGTCGAACCATTCTGAAAATTCCCGGCCAAAACCGAAGGTGCCGGAGGCGACGGTGACCGGATTTTTAAGAATCAGACCGTTTAAATCCACCTGGAGATTTGTTTTATTCATGGAACATCACCTCCGTTCCGAAGAAAACCGGGCCGTCCTTGCAGGTGCGTACGTTTTCATAGCCTTCCGGAGTTTCACTGGATTTGATTTTGCAGGCGCACACTAAACACGCCCCGATTCCACAGGCCATCCGCTCCTCCATCAGCAGCTGTACCGGGATACCACGGCTGTTGCAGCTTTCCGCCACAGCCTTCAGCATACCGTGGGGACCGCAGGCGTAGACCATATCCCAGCCCCCCTGATCCAGCTGCTCTTTCAGGGGAACAGCCAAGGTACCGTGATGACCGAAGGAGCCGTCCTCTGTGGCGACCAGCACCTGATGACAGGCTTCATTATAGATTTCAAGACCATAGGGCGCACCGCGGTATCCGATAATGGCCGTAAGCCTTTCAGGACCGCGTTCAGCAAGTATCTTCACCAGCTCCTGCTGAGGGGCAACGCCGATGCCTCCTGCCAGAACCAGGTGACGGCCGCCTTTTTCCGGCAGGGTATAGCCGTTTCCGAAGGGGCCCATGAGATTCAGTATTTCTCCCGCTTTCATTTTAGAAAGCAGGACGGTACCTTCTCCCTTGACGAAGACCACGAATTGCAGGGAGTTTTCCGTTACCCTGCTGACGCTGATGGGTCGGCGTAGGAGTGGATAGAACCCTTCACCGGTCTGCAGGTTGTAGAACTGCCCCGGCAGAACCGGCTCTCCTCCGGTTGGACGCTCTATTTCAATAAGATGGACGCCGACAGACAGTTGCTCGTTCCTCAGGATTTTCTGCGAATGGATCTGCTTCATTATTTCACCTGCCAATACGCTTTTCCGGCCGCTTCCAGGGCTCCGTTGATATCCGCCTGCATCTCCAGAACAGCAAGCCTTGCAGCCTGTTGCCAGGTTTCATTGCTGTATTTCTCCTTTTGCCAGGCGTTGATGATCCCCCGGGAGGAATTCACCAAGGCACCCAGGCCGTCGCTGTTGAAACAAGGAACAACGTCGGCTCCGCCGCCCCCTTGGGCACCGTATCCGGGTACCAGGAAGAAGGCCTTGGGCATTAGAGCTCGGAGGGCTTCCGCTTCCGCCGGGTAGGTTGCCCCCACCACCGCGCCCACGGGAGAATAGCCGCTTTCTCCTGCGGTTTCCTCTGTCCAACGGTTCACCATGGCTGCCACGTGCTCATAGATGGGCTTTCCTTCCGAAACAAGGTTTTGGAGCTGGGACGAGGTTGGATTTGATGTTTTAACGAGTATGAACAGCCCCTTGTCATGCTGTTTCACATCGTCCATGAACTCCTTTAAACAGTCATCACCCACATAAGGGTTTACGGTGATGATATCTGTGGGGAAACCGGAATAGTGAGCATCCCCTGCCTTGACCGTGCCCAGATGGGCATTGGAATAAGCCCGGGAGGTGGAGCCGATATCCCCCCGCTTGATGTCTCCGATAACGATTAGTCCTTTTTCAGCTGCATAGACGCAGGTATCCCGATAGGCCTGCATTCCTGCCGGACCAAACTGTTCATAAAAAGCAACCTGAGGTTTTACCGCTGGTACAAGGTCTGCGGTGGCATCAATAATTCCCTTGTTGAAGGCAAGGATGGCCGCTGCGGCAGCCTGCTCAAGCACACTGTTTTCCCCGTGGGCCTTATCCTTCAGCGCCTGCGGGATTGAATCCAAAACCGGGTCCAGACCGACAACAATGGGACTCTTTTTTTCTTTGATTGACTGTATCAGACGTTCCATCAGCATATGAGTTTTCCCTCCAGTTTAATGAGCTTTCCATCCACCAATACATCCCTTACGATACCCCGCAGGACCATCCCTGCAAACGGTGTATTCTTTCCCATGGACTCAAAATTTTCCGGTTCCACGGTCCATGTTTTTTCAAGGTCGATGATGATGACATCGGCCTCAGAACCCGGTTTTAGGGTTCCTCTGTGGAGCCCCAGTATTTTTGCAGGATGGGTTGCCATCAGCTCTATCAGTCGGGACAGCGGCATTCCCCGTCTTTGGACCAGTTCGCCGTAGGATAGGGCCAGGGAGGTTTCGATTCCCGAAATACCGAAGGCTGCTTTGGCGTAGGGAACATTCTTGCTGGCTGTATCGTGGGGGGCATGATCCGTGGCGATGGCGTCAATGGTGCCGTCCAGCAGAGCCCCCAGCACAGCGT
The DNA here is from genome assembly GCA_964649745.1 of uncultured Peptostreptococcaceae bacterium. Taxonomy (GTDB): domain Bacteria; phylum Bacillota; class Clostridia; order Peptostreptococcales; family Acidaminobacteraceae; genus CAZEHS01. Next base: position 3,434 of record CAZYQI010000057.1, read on the forward strand.
CCACATCCTCCTGTGTTCTCAGGGGAGGGTTTACCTTGGTTTCCGTTTTTTCTTCTTCCACCGTTTCATCGGTCAGGAGGAAGTGATGGGGGCCGGCCTCCGCAGTGACTGGAAGGCCCTTCTCCTTGGCTTTTCGGACCAAGTTAACCCCTTCCTTGGTGCTGATGTGGGCAATGTGGAGCTTTGCTCCGGTTTTTTCAGAAAGAGCGATGTCACGGGCGATGATCCGCCACTCGGCCTCCGCCGGAATTCCCGGGATGCCCAATTTTTCCGAGCGGGCACCCTGATGCATGGCACCGCCTGTACTGAGGTTGTGATCCTCGGCATGGCTGATAAGGGGAATATCCGTATCTGCTATCAGCTCCATGGCCTGCTCCATAAGCTCTGCGTCCATGGTGGTTTTCCCGTCGTCCGATATTGCAACAATGCCGGCCCCCATCATCTCCTGAATGTCGGAAAGCAGGGTTCCTGAAAGGTCACGGGTGATGCTTCCTACGACTTCAACCTTAATACAGGCTTCATTCGCAGCCTTTTCCTTTATCCAGTGAACAACCTCCGCGCTGTGGATGGCCGGGCTGGTGTTGGGCATGCAGGCCACCGTGGTGACACCACCGTTTGCCGCCGCCCTGGCCCCTGTGCGGATGGTTTCCTTGTGGGCAAAGCCCGGCTCCCGAAGATGCACGTGCATATCCACCAGCCCCGGTGCCACAACACATCCCGAAGCATCGATGACTGTTTCCGCATCACCCAGGTTCACTCCAATGGCCCTGATGGTTCCGGCCTCAATCAGGATATCGGTAACCGTATCGATTCCCTGTGACGGGTCGACGACGCGACCCCCTTTGATTATCAGTTTCATCGTTCCTCCATTTTCCAATCAAAAAACCCTCTCACATCCGGAGGCGTGAAAGGGTTACCCATTGCTGCATAGGTCGGTTTCCTTAAGGGCCTCTCTGGACCGCTTTAAAGGTATATATTACTATCCAAATTACCACGAAAGGTCGGGGCTGTCAACCGGACCGTTTCCATTTTCAGTCTTGACGACCGGGCGGCACAGTGGTACTATGAATCAAATGGTCGACCTTTAAATTAGTCCGAGAGGCTAGGAAGGTGTCAGGGCTTTTCCCTGCTTGTGTCTTTTTTAAGATGCCGCTAACCTTCACCTCTCGGTGAAGGTTTTTTTATTGGAAAAATGGGTAGCAATGCCACACCCCGGCGGCCATTCCGGGAAGGCAAAACGGATCTGCCTTTAAATGATTCTGTGAAATCACAAGGAGGAACACCATGGAACAACCGCTCCGGCACTTAATCGAGCCTGAGGATCTCTCTGTTGAGGAAATCTACGAGCTGATCCGATTAGGTAAAAAAATGTATGAAAACACGCCAGCCTATGGCTCGCTTTGCAAGGGAAAAATCCTTGCAACCCTGTTCTTCGAACCCAGCACACGGACCCGTTTCAGCTTTGAGGCCGCCATGCTTCGCCTGGGAGGCAGCATATTGGGCTTCAGCGATGCCGAAACCAGCTCTGTGAAAAAGGGCGAAAGCCTTTCTGATACCATGCGGTGTATGAGCTACTACTGTGACATCGCTGTTATGCGTCATCCCCGGGAAGGAGCGCCAAAACTGGCCTCACAGCATTCTACAGTCCCCCTTATCAACGGCGGCGACGGCGGCCATCAGCATCCTACCCAGACCCTTACGGATCTGCTGACCATCCATATGTATAAGGGCAAGGTGGAAGGCCATACCCTGGCGTTCTGCGGCGACCTTAAATACGGCCGTACGGTGCATTCTCTGATCCGCACCATGGCGCGGTTCAACACCAAACGCTTCATCCTTATTTCACCGGAGGAACTGCGTCTGCCCAGCTCCCTTAAGCGTCTGATTCAAAGTGCTCATCCCGATGTGACCTTTGTTGAAACAGATAACCTTCAGGATGTGGTCCAGGAGATTGATATCCTCTACATGACCCGAATTCAGAAGGAGCGTTTCTTTAATGAAGAGGACTACCTCAAACTGAAAAATTCCTTCATCCTGACCCCGGACAAGCTGGCAGCGGCCAAACCGGATATGATTATCATGCATCCGCTTCCAAGGGTGAACGAGATTGCTTACGAAGTGGACGCTGACCCGCGTGCCGTGTACTTCGAGCAGTCAAATTTTGGGGTGTACGTGCGAATGGCGCTTATTACAAAACTTCTGGGGGTGGATGCGGATGTTAGAGGTTAAAGGGATTCAAAACGGCATTGTTCTGGACCATATCGCTTCCGGCAACGGCCTTAAGGTTTTTGACAAGCTTCAGCTGGCCAAGGTGGAATCCCCTGTGGTTCTGCTTATGAATGTTGAAAGCAAGCAGTTGGGCCGCAAGGATATCATCAAAATCGAGAACACCTTCGATGTGGACCTGACGATTCTGGGCCTGATCGATTCCAATATTTCCGTGTGCATCATCAAGGACGGCCGGGTTGTTGAAAAGAAAAAGGTGGTTTTGCCCACGATGATTCATGGGCTCATCACCTGCAAGAATCCCCGTTGCATCACCAACCATGATGATTATATTCAGTCTACCTTCAAGCTGGTGAGCGAAAGTCCCTTGGAGTACATGTGCAGCTACTGTGAGGAAATTACGCGGTACTCCCTCTAAACCCATTTTTCCCGGAATGGTTTCATAGATAGGGCTCCTCTTCCATGCCGCTTTTTCGGGACCTTTTTTAGAAACAGCGACGCCTGTCTCAACTGAGACAGGCGTTTTTTGTGAAACTCTCAAAGAACAAAAGTCTTGCCGCAGACCCCCATGTCCCTTTCGGAAACCACCGGCCATGAAAATAGTGACGATTGGCAGTGGTTCCATCCCCCTCTTGAGGGGGAACGGACGCGAAGCGGCAAGGGGGAGTAAGCGCGTAACAACTCCCACCGTCACCTTCGGTGCCACCTCCCTCAAGAGGGAGGTCAAGATTTCGCATCCGTGTTATCCGTGGCTACGTTTATTACTCTGGTTTTCTGTATTTTCTTATCACGCTCTCCGCCGCCAGCATGCCGTCTACCGCCGAAGAAACGATTCCGCCGGCATAGCCCGCCCCTTCGCCAGCAGGGTAAAGCCCCTTATGGCTGACCGATTCCAAGGTGTTACTGTCACGGTTTATGCGTACCGGCGACGAGCTTCGGGTTTCAACCCCCGTGAGAACCGCTTGTTCTCCGGCAAATCCCTTGAGCCTGGCGTTCATGGCTTTCAGGCCTTCCCGCAGAGACTCCGTCAGGTCTTCAGAATAAATTCCGCTGAGATCCGTCGGCTTTACTCCTGGTTGGTGGCTTAGGAAGACACCTTCCAGGGATTCAGTGGGAACTCCGGCCAGAAAATCGGACACCCGCTGCACCGGTGCGAAATACCCGCCACCGCCAAGCTTGTATGCCTCCGCTTCAATGCGCCGCTGAAATTCAACCCCTCCCAAGGGACCCGGTTCAAAATCTCCGGGAGATACGGTTACCAACAGCGCACTGTTGGCGTTCCGGCCATCTCTGGCATGATAGCTCATTCCGTTAACTACCAGATGCTCCGGTTCCGAGGCTGCACCCACCACATGGCCCCCCGGGCACATGCAGAAGGTGTACACCGCCCGGCCGCTTTTCCCCTGATGGGTAAGGTGATAGTCCGCAGCACCCAAAACCGGGTGTCCTGCCGCCACGCCATATTGGGAAATGTCGATCATATCTTGAGGATGCTCGATACGAAACCCTACCGCAAAGGGTTTCGGCGTAACGGAAACACCCATATCCACCAAGGACTCAAATGTATCTCTGGCACTATGGCCGATGGAAAGGATGACGATATCCGACAGGATCTCTTCACCCTGGGCCAGCCTAACTCCCCGAACCTTTTCTCCGTCGCAAAGCAGTTGCTCCACCCGCTGACCAAATCGAATCTCTCCGCCGAGGGCTTCAATCTGTAGCCGGATGTTCTTCACCACGTTCTTCAGCTTGTCGGTTCCTACATGGGGCTTTGCGTGATATAGAATTTCTTCCGGAGCGCCGGCTTCGGCCAGCTTCTCTAAAAACCAGCGACTTCGCAGGTCTCGGGTACGGCATGTGAGCTTTCCATCAGAAAAGCTGCCCGCTCCCCCTTCTCCAAACTGGACATTGGATTCGGGATCAAGAACTCCCGCATCCCAGAAGGCCTGCACATGACAGGTTCGGGTATCCACATCCCGCCCCCGCTCCAAAACAAGGGGCTTATACCCCTCCAGCGCCAACAGGTAGCCCGCCATAAGGCCTGCCGGTCCCATACCTACGACAATGGGCCGCATCGCCAGTTTTTCATCCCCAGATACCGGCGGGATGTATTCCTCTTCGTGATAGGCCTGGAATTTCCCCCTGACCCTTGCGCCATCTGCTACGTCCACAGACAATGTATACACCCTTTGGATGGATTCCTTCTTACGGGCATCAATGGCTTCTCTGAGGATTTTAAGTTCTCCGATAAACTCCGGCTGTATCCCCAGAAGCTTGGCCACCTTTGTACGGAGCCTGTCGACCGGTTCCTCCAGATTCAGTTTTATCTGTTCCAGTTTCAGCTTCATAGAAATTTACCAACTTCCGTTGAAACCATATCCATGGCCTCGGATATCTTCATACTCTGAACGCCGACGATTTGTACGTTGCACATATTGAGAGGCACGATGATTTTCTTCGCCGGGCTTTCCGAAACCGCCTGGGCCATGACGGATGTAATCTCCCCCATCATGGAATCTGCCATCAGGATAGCCATGGGGCCGATGATAATATCCGCCTTAGCAGCGTTGACCCGCACCGCGTTCTCTCCGGTGGCCCCGGCATCCGCGCCGTTCTTGAGCATATTTCCCGTAGCCACGGCGTTGGTTCCCAAGGCGATGATTTCAACCGTATCCCCAAAATCGGCCCGAAGTTTGGCAACAACGGTTTTCCCGATGCCACCCCCTTGGCCGTCGATAACTGCTATTCGCATAGTTTTCTCCTTGAAAAAATAATAGCCGCGGATAACACGGATTTTCAGAGATTCTCCGTGCGTATCCGTGTGATCCGTGGCTATGGTCGTATGTTTTTAATCATTGTACTCCGGAAACCACAGCTCAATCTCTCTTTTTGCATCTTCCACCGTTGCGGAGCCGTGGACACAGTTTCGCTGCTTATCGGTGCCGTAAAGATCGCGAACGGTTCCGGGATCCGCCTTCAGGGGGTCGGTGGCCCCGTTGATGCGCCGCACATGCTCCACAGCATCGGCCCCACCCAGCACAACCGCAATCACCGGCCCTTCCTGCATGAAATCCAGAAGGGCTTTGAGAAAGGATTTTCCTGAATGCTCCGCATAATGGGTTTCAAAAAACCGTTTGGAAGGACGCAGAAGCTTCAACCCCAATATTTTCAGTTCTGCTTCCTCATACATGGATAAAAGCGTTCCTGTGAGACCCCTGGAGTACGCGTCCGGTTTTATGAGAACCAGTGTCTTTTCAACTGTTGGTTGCAACACAAGGACCCCCCAACTCTTTTTCAAGTACTGCACTAGTCATTCTTTTTTTCCGGATCGATGGCTTCCTTCAATTCAACCATCCCCAGTTCACGGGCTCTGAGAATGATCTCCGCATCCGACATCTTTGGCTTTTGCCACGCCAAGACAATGCTCTGTATCCCTCCGAAAAGGAACACCATCCCCAAGACCAGCAGAATGATGGCGATTCGTATCTTGTTAAGGTTCATGGTCTACCTGCTTATCCGAATAGGAGACGGCGTTCCACAGAATATGCAGGAACCGTCTTCTTTAATGTGGGTTCGAATGCCTTCACTTCTTTCCACCAACACCTGTCCACATCCGGAACAAAGGGTGTCGCGGTTTTCCTCGGGAACATTTCCGATGTACACATACATGAGTTCCTGTCTGGCCACGTCCCGAAGCCGCTCCATAAGCGCCACGCTGGTGGAGGGCAGATGCATATTGTACGCAGGAAAATAGCGGCTTAGGTGCAAGGGGATCTCCGGGTTGACGGAAGCGATGAATCGGGCGACATCGTGTACCTCTTCCTCTGTCGTGTTAAGCCCCTCGATCAGCAGGGTTGTGATTTCCACATGACACGACGCCGCGCTGCGACGGATATACTCCAGTACCGGCTCAAGGCTTCCACCGCAATGGGTCGTATAAAATTCAGGGTTCATAGACTTTAGATCAATATTCATGGCGTCGATAAGCGGCAAAAGAGCTTTCAGCGGCTCCTGATTCATATATCCGTTGGTGACCAGCACGTTCTTTTTCCCATGTGCCCGTATGCCCTGGGCGATATCCGTCATGAACTCATACCAAATGGTAGGCTCATTGTAGGTGTAGGCGATTCCAAGATTGTCGTTCTCGTTGCAGGCGATGTCCACCAGATTTTGTGCAGTGGTTTCAATCATATCCGGACTGCCTTGAGAAATCATATAATTCTGACAGAAATCACAGGTGAAATTGCAGCCGAAGCTTCCCACAGAAAATATCTTGGAGCCGGGATGGAAATGATAGAGAGGCTTTTTTTCGATGGGGTCCTTTCCGTAGGATGCTACCCGCCCATAGCTTCTGGCAATAAGGACACCCTCTTCGTTGACACGGGTCCGGCAACGGCCCTTGCCTCCCGGGTGTATATGGCAGCGGTGCGGGCAAAGGTCACAAACCACCGCTCTGTTTTCCGTATGTGTATAGTAGCTCGCTTCCTTTTTCTGAAGCATGTAATCCTCCCCCGTGCCGTCCATCGTTGGGCTGGACGGTCAATGATGCCGAATCACTTCAAATCGCTGCAGGGTATAGTCTTCTGATTCCATTATACCTGCTTTTTGAAGCGCAATACGTATTTGTTCTTCGGCAGTGTCCACACCCTCAAGATCCGGCAGGAGCAACCCCCGTTTCATCCCCTTCTGAACAATGACTCCATAGCGTTTCGGGTCCAGTTCCGCCCTTGAGCGGACGGGCTCACTGGCCATAAGGACATCCACCGAAATTGTCAGATCCTCCAGCTCATCCTCCTCTATGGGCGGGAAGCGCGGATCCTCCGTGGATGCCTTGACCGCATTGTCGATAATTTCATGGGCAACGGACTCCGTCGTGGGAGCAAAGGTGCCGATGCACCCCCGCAGCCCTCCCGGACCCTTGATGGATACGAAAACCCCGTAGCGGTCCTTCGTCATCGCCGCGGGCAATCCTTCAGGGATCCCAGGGGTTCGCCCTGAAACGATAAATGCTTCAATGGTGTCCCTTGCCAGCTTTACCCAAGGATCTTCACTGCTGCGCCGAACCACCCTGGCTCTTTCCCAGGCCTCCTGCAAGCGCAGGAGACCGCTTTCGCAGCGCCCCTTCGCCGTAAAGGAACAGACGCCATACCCTACACCGAAGGGGCCCTCGTAGGAATAGCAGGCTGATTGGAGCTCCGTTCCGTCCAGAACACCCCCCAGAATGGCGAGTGAACGGTATGCACATTCCCCGGCGTTTTTGACAAGGGCGCTGTCCATGGTGAGCAGTCCGGCAAAATCTCCGTTCGTCATAAATCCCATGGCGGCTTCGTCGAAGCGGGGGCCATCGGGATGAAATACATAGGGGCCGTCATCCTTCAGGCAGTGGGATAGATCTCCGCTGGCGATGACGGCGATGCGTTCGTCCGACTCGCTGAACAAGCGGTTCAGCAGTTGACCGAATATGAAAAGCCGGGGTACGGACAACAGTCCATAGGTTATATGAATAAGGCGGTAGTTTTTCCACTGCTGATTGATAAAATATAGCGGCACTTGCACACCGTGGTCCAGCTCCGTGGTCGTGCGATAGGTATGGGCACTGGTTTTATCGATTCGAACTACCGGCACGTCGATTTTTCCTGCTTCATGGATGATGCGTTCCACCCACTCCACTGCATTGGTTCTTTCAACAGAAACCCCCGGTGCTCCAAATGCTTTGAGATCCCCATGGAGTATCAGCTCGCCGCCGATAGCCAGTCCATCGGTAAACAGGGGGCCGTGGGGCGTGATGACAACAACCGTATCCGGAGCCTGACCCTTCAGGTGCAGGGCTGCCTGGGCATATCCCATTATGGTTTTTTCGCAGGCCCGTTCCCTGCCATTGCCAACCTCTCGGATAAGCACAGGGGGATGGGGCATTAGATATCCTGCTGTAACTGGCATGTAATCACCTCCGGCGTTGAGTTCTCAATGACACACTCTAATTATATCGGATAGGATTCCTTTTACCCGTTTTGTCAAAAAATAAACAAAGCACTGCTTGTGCAGTGCTTTGGATGTGTCTTAACGTTTGGAGAACTGAGGCGCTCTACGAGCAGCTTTCAGGCCGTATTTCTTTCTTTCCTTCATACGGGAATCCCGTGTGAGGAAACCTTCTTTTTTCAAGGTTGCACGAAGCTCTGCATCTGTTTTGATGAGGGCTCTGGAGATACCCTGACGGATAGCGCCTGCCTGACCTGTGTAACCGCCGCCAAGTGCTTTGATGATGACATCGTACTTGGAAAGCGTGTCGGTTACTGTAAGGGGCCGACGAACTTCGCGACGAAGGGTCTCGAAGTTGAAGTATTCGTCCACCGGACGATTGTTTACTGTGATCTTGCCGTTTCCGGGAACAAGACGGACACAGGCGACGGAGCTCTTTCTTCTGCCAGTGCCTTGGAATTGAACGTTAGCCATGAATGATCCTCCTCACCTATTAAATGTCCAGCATTTCGGGTTGTTGTGCCTGATGGTTGTGCTCAGCGCCTCGGTATACTTTGAGTTTGCTCAGCATTTTCGCACCCAGGCTGTTTTTCGGCAACATCCCTTTTACAGCATGATGGACCACTTCTTCTGGATGATCTTTCATCATGACCCGGTATGTTCTTTCTTTCATGTGACCCACATAACCTGTGTGCCATCTGTAAATCTTTTGATCCAGCTTGCGACCAGTCAGTACGACTTTATCGGCATTGATGACGATTACAAAGTCACCCGTATCGACGTGTGGTGTAAAGATAGGTTTATGCTTGCCTCTCAGGACTGTAGCGATCTCTGTGGCCATACGCCCCAGTGTCTTTCCGGAGGCGTCAACAACATACCACTTCTGTTCTACTTCTAACGGTTTTGCGACGAATGATTTCATGCTCTTCCTCCTAGCAACTGCTTCTCACCTGTAGTTACGTGTATTACAACCGGGGCTGGTTCATGTACACAGAACATATATATTTTAATACGGCACCGGCGGATAGTCAATAGAATAATTAATATTTTACGGATATATCTGAACGATAAGCGATAATGTCCTGTTATAACATAAAGGATTATGTCCCAA
>CAZYQI010000058.1:0-12601 GCA_964649745.1 uncultured Peptostreptococcaceae bacterium
AGCTGGTGCTAATGTTTTGGCTATTTTGGGACATAATCAAAAATGCTTGACACGCTTTTTCTGAAAATTATAATTCTTTGGGAATGGTTAAAATCGTTTTGTACAGAAACCAAGACTACAACCCTTTGCCACAGATGTCGCAGATGAAGGGCGATGGGTATATGCCTTCCTCCGGGAGGAAGGTGGCAGCGAAGCTGACGGAAGGAGAGTGCGAGCCGCAAATTTACATCACGCATTCTCCCCCTGTCACTCCGTGACATCCCCCTCCGAGAGGGAGGCGAACCTATTGCCCTTCATCTGCGACATCTGCGGCTAGAGGTTTTCATTCTTCTTCGTTTTTATTTCCCTACGCCATTTCCCTAAACAGGTTCACCATCTCAATAGCCGTGGCCGCGGCATCGAAACCCTTATTTCCCGCTTTTACGCCTGCTCGCTCCAGTGCCTGCTCGATGGTATCTGTTGTGAGGACGCCGAAAATCACAGGAAGGTCCGTTTCCAAGGACACCGACGCCACCCCCTTTGAAACCTCGGCGGCAACATAGTCGAAATGGGGTGTGGAGCCCCGGATAACCGCTCCCAGACAGATGACGGCATCATACTTGCCGCTCCTGGCCATGCGCCGTGCAGCCAGGGGCAGCTCATAGGCTCCCGGCACCCATGCCAGAGTGATATCCCCTTCATCCGCTCCGTGACGCACAAGGCCGTCTATGGCCCCTCCCACCAATTTGGATACAATCAGCTCGTTGAACCGGCTTGCTACGATTCCCACCTTCATCCCGCTGCCAATCAGTTTACCTTCCATCGTGTTCATATTGCGCCTCCTCTTTCAGCATCATATGGCCCATTTTTTCTGCCTTTGTGTTCAGATATCTGCGGTTCTCATCATGAAATTCCGGTTCCAAAGGAACCCTTTCAGCTACGGTGAGGCCAAAGCCCTCCAGTCCGGTGATCTTCCGGGGATTATTGGTCATGATTCGAAGGGATTTCACACCCAGGTCCCTGAGGATGGCCGCGCCTACTCCGTAATCCCGTTTGTCCGCCTCGAAGCCCAGGGCCAGATTCGCTTCCACCGTATCCAGCCCCTTATCCTGCAGGGCATAAGCCTTCAGCTTGTTGATCAGCCCGATGCCCCGCCCCTCCTGCCTCAGGTATACGATGACGCCGCTGCCGCTGTGAACTACTCTTTCCATGGCCCGGTGCAGTTGTTCCCCGCAGTCGCACCGGAGGGAACCGAACACATCCCCGGTAAGGCATTCCGAGTGAACCCGGACCAGGACCGGCTCCTCGGGATTCAGTTCTCCGTATACCAGGGCCACATGATGCTCCCCGGTGATGCGATTCTCATACCCCATCATTTTGAACGTTCCATGGGGTGTCGGCAGGGTGGTTTCCGTGGCCCGCTGCATGATGGGATCGTGCCGGAGCCGGTAGGAAATAAGGTCGGCAATGGTGATAAGCTTCAGCCCATGGGTCCCTGAAAACGGAACAAGGTCCGGAAGCCTGGCCATGGTGCCGTCCTCCTTAAGGATCTCACAGATGACGCCGACGGGCTGAAGCCCCGCCAAACGGGTGAGATCCACCGCCGCCTCCGTATGGCCGGGACGAACCAATACCCCGCCTTCCCGGGCCGCCAGAGGAAAGATGTGGCCGGGCCGTCGGAAGGCATGGGCCTCCGCCCCGGTATCCGCCAACCGATTCAGGGTCATGGAACGCTCCGCCGCCGAAATTCCCGTGGTGGTTTCCGCCGCATCCACTGAAACGGTGAACGCCGTCTGATGGGGATCGGTATTCCGTGGCACCATGGTTCCGATTTCCATGCGGCTCAAGGCTTCCTTGGTGGCCGGGGCGCAGATAAGCCCCCTTCCATGGGTCGCCATGAAATTGACGGCCTCAGGGGTTGCCATTTCCGCCGCCATCAGAAGATCTCCTTCGTTTTCCCGGTCCTCGTCATCCACCACAACAATCATCTCCCCGGCCCTAAGGGCTTCCAAGGCCTCTTCAATCCTGTTGAACATGTTTTTTCCTCCTAATATCCCAAAGATGCCAACCGCTCCAACGTAAGACTGCCTGTATCCTCCTGCCGCATCAGAAGCCGCTCCATGTAGCGTGCCAGAAGATCGCATTCAAGATTGACTGCCTGTCCCGCTCGCAACCCCTGTAATGACGTAACGCCCTGGGTATGGGGGATAAGTCCGATTTCAAAGCCTTTTTCCGTAAGCCTCTGTATGGTCAGACTCACCCCATCCAAGGCCACCGAACCCTTCAGGGCCAGGTATCGTTTGAGCTCCTCAGGAGCATCAAAACCAACCGACCAGGCCTCCCCTACGGGCTTTATCGCCGTAACCCGGGCGATACCATCCACATGTCCGCTGACGATATGACCACCGAGACGATCCTGCAGGCGAAGAGCCCGCTCCAGATTCACAGAGGCTCCCAGGGGCAAAGCCCCCAAGGTGGTACTGTCCAGAGTGGCCTTCATCACATCCGCCGTGAACCCCCTTGCATCGAAGGCGGTGACCGTAAGGCATACCCCATTTACAGCCACGCTGTCTCCCTGCTTTAAATCTCCCAAGATACCACTGCAGGCAATCTTAAGGGAGCCCCCCTTGGTTCCCGACTGCCGGGCTTCCAGCTTCCCCACCGCTTCAATCAATCCAGTGAACATCTCTATTCCTCCTTTTCGAACCTCGGAGTACCCGTGATCAAGATGTCCGGGCCCAATTTCTCCGTTGTACGGTCTGTCAGCTCCACCGCATGAGCCATCTGAGTCCGGCCTTCACCGCCAACCGGCCCCGGAGCTGCGCTTCCTCCGATCAACCTCGGCGCGACAAAGGCATAAACCCGGTCTACCAGCCCCCCGTCCAGAAGGCTGCCATGTACTGCCGCTCCGCCTTCCGCCAGGACGCTGTCGCAGCCCTGTAAGCCCAGATATCCCAACAGCTCCCTCAAATCCACAGGACCGTTCCCCCTGCCGCTCCGCCAGATGTGTACCCCTCTTTTTTCAAGCTGTGCAGCCTTATCCCGATTCATATCCTCTGAGGTTGCCAGCAGGGTCTGCTGGTTGCGCTGATTCTGAAACACCTTGGCGGACAGCGGAACCCGGCCCTGTGGATCCAGCACTACCCGCAAGGGTTGCTTCTTTTCTCCCTCCCAGTCCCTGACCGATAGCTCCGGATCATCGGCCAGAACCGTTTTGCACCCCACCATAACGGCTCCCATCTGCTGGCGAAGGGCATGCACCCGTCCCCTTGCCTCCGGCCCCGTTATCCATCGGGAATCCCCTGTAACTGTGGCAATTCGGCCATCCAGAGTCATGGCGTATTTCATGACGACCAGGGGCCTTTGATGCGTTACCCAATGGATGAAGATTTCATTCAGCCTTGCCGCTTCCCCCTGGAGAAGCCCCCCTTGTACCGTTACACCTGCTTCTGCCAGCCTCCGGGCGCCACCGCCGGCAACCGGGTTGGGGTCTCCCACGGCATACACCACCCGACTTACCCGCTTTCGGATGATCAGCTCTGAGCAAGGAGGAGTCTTTCCTGTATGGTTGCAGGGCTCCAGGTTCACATACAACGTCGCTCCTATGGCATTTTCAAGCTTCTTAAGGGCCATGGCCTCGGCATGATCCTCCCCGTACCGCCTGTGCCAGCCTTCCGCAATGATCCGCCCATCCCGCGCCACCACACAGCCCACCATGGGATTGGGATTTGTAAGGCCCAGCCCCCGCTTCGCCAGTTCCAGCGCACGGCCCATGAACTCATGATCCTGTTCTGTAAAGTGATTGTCCATCTGCATTCCCTCCTGAAAGCCGCGCATAATCCATCCCCGTTCAAAAAAACAACGCCCTGGCAGTGACACCAAGGCGTTGGATAATGGCATGACGGGATGAAGACACCTCTTTTTCTGAGGGGTCCCATTTCATCAAAAAACCCTGGCGTCAAAAAACACCAGGGCAAAAGCAGCGCAAAAATACATGGACTATGCGCGTTCTTCTTCCATCCAGACTATACTGTCGGCTTTGGATTCTCACCAAATCAACCGCATGAAGCGGCTCGCGGGCTATACCGCCGGTCGGGAACTTCCCCCCGCCCTGAAGAACATCGTTTATTCAATTGACTAAAAAGTACCACGGATTTTCCGGCTTGTCAATCCCGGCTGCAGGTCAACCGGATCATCCGATGAGTCTTTCCTGTATAAGGGTCCATGCCAGCGACAGGCCGTAGAGGATAACAACAGACCCGCAGACACAATTGATGCCCTTCTGAACCTTGGCCGTAAAATGTTTTTTGCCCATGCTCACCAAGGTTGTGATCCCGCTGAACCATACCATGGAGGCCATGCAGACACCGACAAACACAATCACTGCCTGCTCGGCGGGCATAGAGGCTCTGAATCCCCCTACAAACATGGTTCCGTCGATCAATGCCTGTGGATTCAACCAGGTTACGACAAAACACGTCGCAGCGATTTTCGACAGTGGCCTGTTAACGTCTGCCCCCTCCAAAATCTGAGGCGTAGAACGTATCAAGCCAATCCCGATCCATACCACTGCCACCGAGCCGACCCCCAAAAGAAGGAGCCTCGCCATGGGAAACGCCTCCACCAAGGTTCCCACACCGAGATAGCAGGCCAATGCCAGTGTAAGATCAAAAAATGTTGTTATCAGAGCTACCTGATAAGCTCGGCCTCTACTAAGGGTTGCAGCCGATTGGATGACATATGAATTCTGCATACCTATGGGTGCCACATAGGCCAGACCCAGCAGAAATCCCTGTGCAAGTGATTGAACCATCTCTTCCTCCTGAACCATAATTTACTGACTGAGTTCAGTATGTACCCGGAGGCTTGGGTTTTTCCCAACCAATTACAGGCTATCTTCCCCAACCAATCATTCTTTTTGTCGTTCCTCTACCAGCTCCGCCAGCTGTGCGATGCCTTTTTCCAATTCCTCCGGGGAGGCATAGGCATATGACAGGCGCAAATTGGAGGAGGTTTCCTCTTCGTACAAATAGCCGGGATTCAGCAGAATATTCCGTTTTAGCGCCCTTTCAAAGAGCGGTTGCAGGGGTATCCGCTTCTTCAGTCTCAGCCAGATATAGAAGCCCCCGGTGGGTTTGTCCCAAACAGCCAGATCCCTGAAATGAAGGTCCAGAGCAGCTAAGGCCCTTTCCCGTCTCAGCCTCAGCTCTTGCCGGACCATTTCGGTATGCTGATCATACAGACCACTGCCAAGCCACTCTGCAAGGGCCCATTGGGACAGGGAGCTGGAGCCGTAATCCGTCTGCATCTTGATATCGGCCAACCGCTCAACCACCGCTTCTGATCCGATGACCCAACCAATCCGAAGACCGGGGGCCAGGGATTTTGAGACGCTGCCCAAATAGATGACGTTGCCGTACCGATCCAAGGCTTTTATAGGCACCGGCGGCTTCTCCTCCAGCCACAGATCCCTGTATATGTCGTCCTCAACGATGGGGATCCGTTCTGTTTGGCACATATCCAAAAGCGCCCGCCGTCTTTCCAGGGGCATGGTGATGCCGGTGGGATTGTGATAGGTGGGGATGGTGTAGAGGAAAGGGGTTTCTTTGGCCCTTATGGCTTTTTTCAGACCAGAGAGCATCAGTCCCGATGAATCCATGGGGATACCCTTCAGGTGCATGCCGGAGGACTGGAACACCTTCAGGGACTGCAGATAGGAGGGCTGTTCGGTGAGTATGGTAGATCCATGAGGGGTGATGCCCATGGAAATCAGCTGCAATGCCTGCAGAGCTCCGGTGGTGATTATCACCTGTGACGGCGTGGCCTGTATTCCCAAATCCATCGCCCGTTTACACAGGATTTCCCGCAGCTCCAGAAGGCCTCTTCCCTCAAGGTAGTTGAGATCGGGAATCCGGTCTGCAGTCCTGTGCAGCACTTCCTGAAGCATCCTGGCAGGGTACAGCGAGGGCGTCAGCTCCCCGGTGCCCAACCGGATAATCCCCGGCTCGAATTCATAGCGGTTGATGGCCTGCACCGTTGGCTGATTGGGGGTATGCAACCCCCTTCCGATATAACGGTTCCAGTTGGTGCCGGCACCTCCGGCAAACAGAGCCCAGGTGTTGTTTGCCACCTGTATGCCGCTGCCGGTGCGGGATACGAGAATTCCCTCCGCCTTAAGCTCCTCCAGAGCTTCGATAAGCGTGCTGCGATTAATGCCCCAGGTTTCCGCCAGCTGACGCTGTGACGGCAGCCGTTGCCCCGGGGGCCAGTCTCCCTGGGCAACGCAGTCCCGAATATGGCGACGGATCTGTTCGTAGAGGGGTAATGGATTTTCCGAGTCCGGTCGCCACTCCCTGCTGAAATTACCCATGCTTTTCTTCTGAGCCATACATCCCTCCGTGGATAGTTTCCGCGAACGCCTCATTTATGTTAATATCTGTTATTTTTTTGATTCTACATTGTTTCACGTGAAATCTTTTGCTTTTATTGTCAAATATAGCATATTCACCCTCTCGAGCGACGCGCACAATCTCCTGGGACATCTCCAGCAGCGAGGAATAGCTCATTCCCTGAACAGCCAGAAATATCTTCCTGTCTCGCACCGCCTGCCCAAAAGCCCGAATCCAAACCTCCTGCCAATCCTCCGGGATTCGGGACCGTTTCATCACATTGCAGCTCTTGCAGGAACAAACCAGATTGAACACCTCGTCCGGTCCACCGGCACTGTGAGGGAAATAGTGATCCAGACTCATCTTTCCGAATTTCAGCGCTTTCCCGCAAAAGCGGCAGACCCCGCCATCACGGAGATAGATATAATGCCTGTCGATGGTGCTCCGTTTCATTCAAGGCCTCCACACATCCGTTATACCGATTAATTCCCTATGTGCCACGGCTTTTCCTGCCGACGGTTCGCTTGTACAGGGGAAGAATATTTTCTATAATGAGAATATAGACATACAGAAAGCAGGTCTCACAATGCCAATGATCGCCCTCGATATGGACGGTACCCTTCTTAACAGCAAAAAAGAAATCAGCTCCGAAAACCTGGCGGCCATTCTGGAGGCCCAGGCTCACGGTTATGAAATCGTAATCGCCACAGGCCGCTTTTCCGGCGACGCCTGGCGTATCCTTCGCCCCTATGGCTTTTCCCACTGGCTGATCAGCAGCAACGGCGCCATGACCCATTCCCCAGAGGGAGACATTCTGGGGACAACCCCCATGCAGGCGGAGGACGTTGCCGAGGCGATGAAGTGGCTGGATCACAACGGCTACTACTTTGAGGTAACCTCCGACCGCGGAATACACGCCTGGATTCAGCATCACGGGTCCCTTTTGGGGGAATTAGAGCCCCTGGGAAGGGCTGAGCCCGAAACAGATATCCAGCGCCTCCGGGATGTGATTACCACCTGGTCGGTCATCAAGGGGTATACACCCATCGGATCTATACAGGAGCTGATGGCCCTTGATGAAGAATGGCATAACATCCTGGTGATCTCCTTTACGCCGGAACTGCTGACCAAAGGCATGAAGCATTTTGAACAATGGGGACGCCTAACCCTGTCCTCCTCTTGGCGCTACAACTTTGAGCTGATGGCTCCGAAAGCATCCAAGGGTAATGCGTTGAAAGAACTGGGCCAGCGCTTGGGAATCCCGATGGAGGAAACCATGGCCATCGGCGACAACCACAATGACCTGTCTATGCTGACAACCGCCGTTTACGGCGTGGCCATGGGAAATGCCGATGAGATCATCCGTCTGCAGTGCCCCATTGTGACACACTCCCACGAAAATCACGGGGTCGCCCGGGCAATTCATGCCCTCTTGAAGGAACAGGATTTTCACGAGCGGGTTCGGAGGGGCGAAAGTATCCTGCTTTAGCGGATATCGAATACATGGCATCAAAAAGGGATTCCGACAGGAATCCCTTTCTATTTCATATTCGATAAGTATACGGGCCCTGGCCGAAGAGGCGCCCTTACAGGCTCTTCGGGACACATCAGGGGGTCCGGTGCAAGAATCTTGAGCACTCCGGGAATTGCCTTCACTTCCATCGGAAGCGCCACTCCCTTTTCACCGTCCAGATCTGTTCCCACAGGCTCCTCACAATAGATGCTCAGTTCCCTCGTCTTAAAGTAGGTCACATACTGGCTGTTGACATGATCCCCGGCGACAACCTGCAGGATCAGAGGCATGATTTCCAGAACCGGGCACTTACGAAATACGCATATGTCCAGAAGCCCGTCACAGACGGAGGCTTCCGGCGCGATCCGTTTGAAGCCCCCTGCGGAACGCCCGTTCATCATCAGCACGAAATAGATCTCGTCCTCAATGAGCAGTTCATCCGCCACTAAGCGGACGTGAACCGGTTTCATCTGGGGAATCTCTTCAAGCCCCTTGATATAGTAGGCCAATACGCCGAATATATTCTTCAGCTGCAAATCCACCCGCTGGCTGATGTCGATAAGATGACCCAGGCTGGCCACATTGATGAAGTAACTTCCATTGGCAACACCCACATCACAGGGGATCACGTGGTCACCCAGCAGGATCTCCGTCACCTCTTCAACCGACCCGGAAAGACTGAAAAATTGGGAAAAATCGTTGGCAGTACCCATGGGATAGATACCTATCGGCAGATCGATTCCCGCGTTAAGCAAACCATTGACCACATGGTGAAGCGTTCCGTCACCTCCGGCAACAATCACCTTCCCATATTCCCTCACAGGAAGTCCTTTAAGCATGGGCTCCAGCGCCTCCAAATGATTGAGGCGATAGGGCACCAAAGGCTGCCCGGCTTCCTGAAACCTATCAATCAGGGTATCCAGATGGTTTCTGAACTGGCCGTTTCCCGCCAGGGGGTTATAGATCAGCAGCGTCTTAGGCATTTACCGGCTCCTTTTAAGAAACGGTGCCAGCCTTGCGCCTCCGGGAAATTCCGCCACCTCTTCCGGCGACAGCCCCTTACTGAGCACAAGGGCCACCCCATAGACCCCCATGCCTCCCAGTATCATCAGAACCGACGCAACACGGCCGGTTCCTATGACGATAGAAATACCCGCATAGATTCCGCTGCAGGCCAGGACCATGAATACAGAGCTGATGGCCGGCTTAAGAAACACGTCCATCGTATCAAGATTGAAGGGGAAGATTTTACGGATAGCCACAACGTTGATGATCATAATTACCCCATACATGAGGATAGACGCATAAGCAGCCCCAATAAAGCCCAGCTGCAGTATATGACACGCCACGTAGTTGGCCGCTACCTTCACCACAACACCGATGCCCATGGAAATCATGGGGATTCGAGTCTGGTTGAGAACGATTGAAATATTCAGAAGCAGGTTGCTGATGATACTGAATATCAGGGTAAGAGCATATACCCGCATGATATCCGCCCCCAGGGAGCTGGAATAGATCAGTCCTATGACTTGTTCAGGGAAAAACGAAAGAGCGGCTGTCGCCGGGATCGTGATGACCATGGCCAGCTTGAACCCTTTGGCGATGGCCTTGGTGGCCGAATCGATGTCGTTCTTCACATAACAGGCGGAGATCCGGGGCACCAGGCTGGCGGTAATGGCCGCGCTGATGACGATGGGAACGTTGATGATGGTGTTGACCCGTGCCAAGGCCCCGTTGGTTTCCGTAATAAGGGACGCATCCATGATGCCGTCAAGGAACAACTTCAGCGTGGCGGAGTCCAGCATGGCTGCCAGGGTGCTGATCAGGGAGCACACGGTGATGGGAATCATCCACTTTAAAAGGATGCGGCTCCTGCTCCGGATGGCCTCGCTGTCCATGGATACCTTGCCGGATCCCGGTGCGGGTCGAATGCTTTCACGATTCTTGTGCCAGTAGTAGCCCAGAAAAACAACCCCGAGAAATGCCCCTGCTGTGGCGCCAAAGGTGGCGCCTCCTACCGCAAGGCCCAAATTTCCTGTGTTTTTAAGCAGGATCCATGCAAGTCCAAGCCCGATGACCACCCGCCCCACCTGCTCGATGATCATGGATATTCCGGTGGGCACATTGTTCTGATAGCCCTGGAAGAGACCCCGAAGTGTGGACATGACGGTTACCAGCACAGGTGCCAGAGCCAGCCCCCACAATGCATAAGCGGTTTCCGCCGGCCAATTGAACAGCGCGGTGATCTGATGGGCGAACAGGGCAAACGTCAGGGACATCCCCATGCCCATGACACCGAAGATCATCAGGGCAATTTTGAAGGAACGGTATGCCTCCAGCTTCTCCCCAGCCTCCAGTTTTTCTGAAACCAGCTTGGACAGCGCCACCGAAAGGCCCACAGAGGAGAGCGCCATCATGGCATCGTAAAGCGGATAGGGGTAATTGTAAATTCCCATTCCTGCGGGCCCCACGAGCCAATCCATGGGGATCCGGAAGAATACCCCTACAAATCTTGATATGACCGAGGCCGCCGCCAGGATTAACGAACCTTTTATAAGTGTCTGTTTGTTCACGAAAACTCCTTTAGTACCATGTTATGATGATTTTTCAGTGCTGGTATCATGGTTCACAGAACATTATACCATCTGAACTTACATCCTTGTCCTTAAAACTGGATTAATCCGCAAATTCAGTTCTCGATTTGATCGGTCCACCTTCTGTGCCGGCTTTTATCCAGGTACATCTGTTTATCTGCCCGATTGATGGCGGCAGCCAACTTTTCTGTTTCACTGCTCCGGACAGCATATCCGAAGGCCGCGCTGGGCATAAAGGAGTGCTGCTCCGCAACCGTCACCGGGTATTCCTCACAGGCCAGTTTCAGCTTCCCGATAAGACGCTCTGCTTCGGCTTCGTCGCAACCGGGCAAAAAGGCCAGAAACTCGTCGCCGCCCATTCTGAAAAGCACCGCATCCTGCAGACAATCCTTCATGAGTTTTGCAAAGGTTGTAATCAGAGAATCACCCATATGATGCCCATAGGTATCATTCACCTTTTTAAGCATATTGAGATCTGCAACGATTACCGTCTGAGGACAATCATATTTCTCCAAATGGTCCTCCATCTCGTTGAAGTAGGTCCGATTATGAAGCCCTGTTAGGGTGTCTGTGTACATCAGATGCTCCCGTTCCTTCAGCATCTGAGTCTCCGCCCGCTGCACGACCAGTAGCATGGTTGATCGGGTGGCCAGGGTAACGACTATCCCCAGCACCACCCCCAGCAGCAATATGATAATCCACAATTGATGGTTGCGTTCATTACCAACAAGCGGAACGCTTTGTATTCCTTTATATTTCATCTCTTCATAATCAATTAGCACCAATGCTTTATCCATTATGGATGCCAGTTCCGGATTTTTTTTCGTAACACCCAAATAGACAAAGGAATCCTTTGAGGTGGCCCCTTTCTTGACAAGGTCCGTATACCCCAGGCCGTTTATGTAGTACTCCGCAACGGTAGGATTCTCTATAATATAATCGGCCGAGCCGCCCCTCACCAGCCGGAGTGACTCCCTAATGTCGTTGGTCCTGATGATTTCTATGTCCCGCAGGTTCTTCTTCAAATACTCTTCATGCCAGAAGCCTTCAATAACGGCAACCCGTTTCCCCTCAAGCGCGTATACATCAAACACCGGGTCACTGCTTTTCTTGCCTATAATGATATCTCTCTCCGTACTGATGGGTCTCGGATAAATAAAGTGCTTGAGCCTTTCCTCCGTAACCGCCAGGTTTAAAATATCTACTTTGCCGATTACTGCCTGGTTGTACAGCTCATTGAATGATCCTTTTTTTACGGTGAACCGAATTCCTGTAATCTCATGAATTCTGTCTAAAACGGCTCCTGAAATACCCTTGTAATCGGTTCCGTCATAATAATCGAAGGGAAGGTAGTCATCCGCCAGCCCTACCACCGCACTGCCCTTATGCTCCAGCCACTCAATTTCTTCCGGCGTCATATGCATGCTTTTCCGGGTGTACGTCTGAGACGCTTTCAACACCATGTCCTTTATGGCCGTATCCCGATAGCGGTCAATGACCTTATCAATAATCTCCGTCAGAATGGCGTTGCTTTTTATGGCAGAAACCGTCATATCCGAAGTGATTGTGCTGACATCTGCAACAACGGACACCTCCGGGTAATTGTACAGAAATTCATATTTGACACCACCGCCGGAAGTAATGAAGCCGTCCACCTCGCGGTTCAGCAGCCCCTTAAGGCCGCTGTATTGATCCGCGAAAACCACCGGAGTATATCCAATCTGCTTATAGGTTTCAGGAAACCGTTCCTGAACAAAATCTCCGTCAATAAACCCAATGCGCTTTCCATCCAGATCTCCCATGGTTTGAACAGTGGAATCCTTAAGGGCAAAAACCGCATAGGGCTCTCTTCGTATCGGCTCCGTAAATACCATGGTTTTCAATCGCTCCGGTGTTTCGTTGGCTCCAAAAAGGAGTTCAATTCTACCCCCCTGAAGATCGCTCAGCACCTCTCCCCAGTTCCTGTCTGTAATCAACTGTATAGGAACTCCCAGTTCCTTCTCTAAAAGCACGGCCAGCTCCGGCACGTACCCGTAGGTGCGACCTTGGTATCCGAAGTATTCCATGCCGGAAATCAGGACCACCCGTCTAACGGGTGGTTTGCTTAGCCCTATAAGGGCCTACTA
>CAZYQI010000059.1:0-12040 GCA_964649745.1 uncultured Peptostreptococcaceae bacterium
AGTAGGCCCTTATAGGGCTAAGCAAACCACCCGTTAGACGGGTGGTCCTGATTCAGTCGCCTGTTACGTGCGTCTGCTCGAGCCTCTTTTTATTGACAAAGGACGAGGTGTACGCATGCAGTTTTTAAAAGACAGGATTTGTGAGCTTGGAGAAGTCAGAGGAACCGAAATACTTAAGGTGGACCGATTCCTGAATCATCAGTTGGACATTGAGCTGTTGAATGCGATTGGAGAAGAGTTCCATAGGCGCTTCAGGGACAGGACGGTCACAAAGATCCTGACCATTGAGGCCTCAGGCATCGCCATCGCCGCCATCGCGGCCCAGTATTTCAAAGTGCCGGTTGTGTTTGCTAAAAAAGTTCCTTCGCAAAACCTTGATGCGGACACCTATGAAACCGATGTATTTTCATACACAAAAAAGACCACCTATAAGGTACGGGTGGCCAAAAAATTCCTTCATCCGAAGGACAGGGTCCTGATCCTGGATGATTTCTTAGCTCAGGGACAGGCGGCTGTGGGGCTTATGAGCCTGGTTAAACAGGCTGGCGCAGAGTTGGCCGGAGTGGGAATTGTCATCGAAAAAGGTTTTCAGGAGGGTGGACAATCCTTAAGGGCAGAAGGGGTTCGTTTGGAGTCTCTGGCCATCATTGAATCCATGGATGCAGGAATAATCAAATTCCGATAGCAGAGGTAAGAAGAAACAGCAGTGAATGTTGCAGTCTTATGACCGACCATTATGCCTTTGGGCATTTGGTATAAATCTGAGTTAAGGGGGATTCACATGAAGAAAAGAGGACTGATTTGGCTCGTGATAGCTACCATGGTGGTCGGTTTGTTTACCGGCTGCGCACCAAAGCAGGAAGCTCCGGCAGCGCCGGCAGCACCAGCAGCACCCGAAGCATCCGCAGCAGACATGAAAGTTGGTTTCATCTATGTCGGCCCAATCGGTGACGGCGGTTACACCTACGCTCACGATCAAGGCAGACTTTTCCTGGAAAAGGAGCTTGGTGTAAAAACCATCATCCAGGAATCCGTTCCGGAAGGTCCGGAAGTTGAGAAAGTCATCTCCAGCATGGTAGACCAGGGCGCTAAAGTGATCTTTGCCACCAGCTTCGGTTACATGGACTATGTTGAGAAAATGTCCAAACAGTTTCCTGATGTGAAATTCCTTCACTGCTCCGGTTACAAGAGCACAGACAACATGAACAACTACTTTGGCCGTATGGAAGAGCCGCGGTACCTGTCAGGTGTTGTTGCCGGAATGAAAACAAAATCAAACAAAATCGGCTATGTAGGGGCATTTGAAATCCCTGAGGTTGTTCGGGGCATCAACGCCTTCACATTGGGCGCTCAGTCCGTTAACCCCAATGCAACCGTAGAAGTTGTATGGACACACACATGGTATGATCCTGCAAAAGAAAAGGAAGCTGCCATTGCACTTCTGGATAAGGGCATCGACGTAATCGCGCAGCATCAGGATACTGCCGGTCCCCAACAGGCAGCTGAAGAGCGCGGCGCATTCTCCATCGGCTACAACACGGATATGTCGGCAAAAGCGCCTAAGGCTTACATGACTGCACCCGTTTGGAACTGGGGCCCATACTATGTAGACCAGGTTAAGAAGGTTATGGATGGCACATGGAAGCCTGAGAACTACTGGGGCAATATGAAAGACGGCGTTGTAGAACTGGCTCCTCTCACGGCCAATGCACCGGAAGGGGCACAGGCTAAAGTGGATGAATTAACGGCTAAGATCAAAGATGGCAGCTTCAATGTATTCCAGGGCCCCATCATGGATCAGGAAGGCAAAGAAAGAATTGCTGCCAGTGCCGCTGTTTCCGATGAAGAGCAGCTTAACATGAACTGGTTTGTTAAAGGCGTTATTGGAAAAATCGAAAGCAAATAAAGGGTGAAGCTTATGGATCATACTGTAGCGGTTCGGATGGAAGGCATCACAAAACATTTTGGTCGTGTGTTTGCCAATCAAAACGTGCAGTTGGAGATCCTTAAGGGAGAAATACACTCGATCCTTGGTGAGAACGGAGCCGGAAAAAGTTCTTTGATGAACATTCTGTCGGGCATTTACCTGCCCGACAGCGGCTCCGTTTTTATTAAAGGAAAACAGGTGAATTTCCATTCTCCCAAGGATGCCATCGCACACGGAATAGGTATGGTGCATCAGCACTTCAAGCTGGTGAACGCACTTACTGTAGCAGAGAACATTATAGCCGGACAAAAGGGTGACGCCATCCTCAGTCAAAAGTCTATTTCGGGGCGCATCCGTGAATTATCGGAGCAGTATGGTCTGGAGGTTGATCCGAATCGAAAGGTTCATGAACTTTCAGTAGCAGAAAAGCAACGGGTGGAAATCCTTAAGGTGCTGTTTCGGGGTGCAGAGGTATTGATTCTCGACGAGCCCACGGCAGTCCTGACACCTCAGGAAGCAGATAAACTTTTTGGAATTATGCGCTGTATGAGTGAGGCGGGGTGTTCCATCATCCTGATTACCCACAAGCTTCATGAGGTGCTGGAAGTAAGTCATCGGGTTACCATCATGCGCAAGGGGCATTATATCACCACGGTGGATAATAAGAACCTGTCCCCCAGAGAGCTGACAGACCTGATGGTAGGAAAGGCCTGTGAGCTTTCCATCAAACGGGTTCCCGGAACCTGCATGAAAAAGCTTCTTGAGGTTAATGATCTGACGGTTATCTCTGCTGAGAAGACAAAAATGCTGGACGGTATCAGCTTCCATCTGTGTGGCGGAGAAATTCTCGGCGTGGCAGGGGTGGCAGGTAGCGGACAAAAGGAGCTTTGCGAAGCCATTGCCGGTTTGCAGAGAGTCACCTCGGGAAATATCGCATTTCAGAATGAATCCATCACAGGGATGGACCCGGGAGATATCATCGATCGGGGCATCAGCCTTAGCTTTGTCCCGGAGGACCGTTTGGGCATGGGTCTGGTATCTACGATGGATATTACCAATAATTTGCTTTTGAAGGAGTATCGGAAACAAAAAAAATTCTTTATTACCCGGAATAATTCCCGTAAATTGGCGGAAGAGCTGATTGAAAAGCTTAATATTGAAACCCCTGGAGCAAATCATCCTGTGAGGCTGCTGTCGGGGGGCAATATTCAAAAGGTGCTTTTGGGCCGAGAAATAGAAGCCAGTCCACAGCTGATTATGACGGCATATCCTACCCGGGGGCTGGATGTTGCTTCATCCCACCTGGTTTATGATCTGCTGAACGAACAAAAGCAGAAGGGCGTTGCAGTCCTTTATGTAGGTGAAGATTTGGATGTGCTGCTGGAGCTGTGTGACCGTATTTTGGTTCTCTGTGCCGGCAAGATTACCGGAATCGTGGATGCGGATAAAACCTGTAGGGAGGATCTTGGCTTCCTGATGGCAGGACTACACATGGAGGTGAAATGCTCATGATCCGAATCGGAAAAAGAGCGGATATGCCCATGTGGAAGGCAACAACCGTCCGCTTGGCCTCAATCGTTGCAGCCCTGGGAACTTTGGCGTTTTTCGTGGCGTTTATGGGCCATGAGCCAATGAAGGTTTATGCCTCCATGTTGGATGGCAGTTTTGGATCTCCCTATCGGATTCAGGAAACCATCAAGGTGGCGATTCCGTTAACCATTACAGCCTTGGGCATGCTTCTGGCTTTCAAGATGCAGTTTTGGAATATCGGCGGTGACGGTCAGATGATCCTGGGTGCTATTCTGGGAAGCTTTATTGCCTTAAAATTCACGAGCCTTCCAATGCCTGTCATGCTTGGCCTGATGACCCTTGCGGGTATTATAGGGGGCGGAATCTGGGCATTAATTCCGTCGATCTTCAAAACGAAGTTTGGTACCAATGAAACGCTTTTCACACTTATGATGAACTATGTAGCGTTGAAAATAGTCATTTTCCTTCAGTATGGACCATGGAAGGACCCCAATGCACTGGGCTTTCCCAAGATTCCGAACTTTGTAGATGCAGCGTTATATCCCAAGCTGTTTGGCGTACATATCGGTTGGATTATCGCACTGCTGTTGGTTATAGGGGTAAGTCTGATCTTGAACCGATCTTCTTTGGGCTATGAAATTGCAGTTATCGGCAACAGTGAAAAAACCGCCAAATACGCGGGTATGAACGTTGCCAGAGTAACACTGCTCACCCTGTTCACCAGTGGTGCGCTGTGCGGACTGGCAGGGGTGCTTCAGGCTTCGGCTGTGGCGGGTACTCTTAGCTATGAAGTTTCAGGAGGCTACGGGTATACGGCCATCATCATCGCCTGGCTTTCCGGGATGAATCCCATTGCCGTTCCCTTCACAGCCACACTATTTGCAGTGCTGACCCAAGGAGCCAACTTTATTCAGACCTCCTTCGGCATACCGGCCGCTGCTGCCAAAATACTACAGGCCATGATCCTTATATTTGCCCTGGGCAGCGAATTTTTTATACAGTATGAAGTGTATTTCAAGTGGCCCTGGTCCAAAAAACAGGCTGCTGCAGAGGAGGCCCACTGATGGCATTTGTCATATTTCTGGCAGCGGCTATTCAAGCCGGCACGCCGCTTCTGTTTGCAACACTGGGTGAGTTGCTGACCGAAAAATCCGGCAATCTTAACCTTGGTGTTGAAGGCCTTATGCTGATTGGCGCTGTGATGGGGTTTTTAATAGGACACCATACACAATCACCAATGCTCGCCATGATGGCGGCAGCGGCAGGGGGGGCCTTCGGTTCTCTTATCTTCGCAATTCTTACCGTCAGTATGCGGGCAAACCAGGTTGTGGCGGGCCTTTCCATCACCATTCTGGGCTCCGGCATATCCGGCTTCATCGGTCAAACCCTTGTTGGAGAAGTACTTCCGGATACCTTTACCCGATTTTTTAATCCCATTAAAATTCCGCTGTTAGGCGATATTCCGGTTGTAGGTAGGCTCTTTTTCACCCAGAACGTCTATGTATATCTGGGATTGATCGTCGCTATTCTGATGACGTTTTACCTGTTCAAGACCAAGAAAGGATTGAATCTCCGTGTTGTAGGTGAAAATCCCTATGCAGCGGATGCCAGCGGTATCAGCGTTGAACTGTATAAGTATATCCATATCCTTGCCGGCGGAGCCCTGTGCGGCCTTGGCGGTGCGTATCTCTCGCTGGTGTATGTGCCGGCATGGCAGGAAAATGTAACGGCCGGACGGGGATGGATAGCAGTGGCGTTGGTAATCTTCTGTTCATGGAATCCCATTAAGGCGATATTCGGATCCTATCTTTTCGGCGGTCTGGATATTGTGGGCTTCAGGATTCAGCAAATGGGGATCCCCATTTCCCAATATCTGATTGATATGCTGCCATACCTGGTAACCATCATGGTACTGATATACGATTCTACGCGGAAAACGGGTGCGGCCAAAGCACCGGAGGCATTAAGCGAACCCTACTTTAGGGAAGAGCGCCATTGACGTATGAAAAGCTGTAAGCCGTTCACAAAATCTGTGAGCGGCTTTATTCTTGCAAAGAAGCCAAAAGGGAATGAACTTCTCGTCTTGAATCGGTTATAATACTAAGTGCATGGATCAAGCAGCAAAATGATCCAAAGACGTTGAAATCATGAAGAGAAATGGAGCCTGGTGCGTTCATGTGGGAAAATATCGTTGTCAGAACCCGGCTGTTTAGGCTAATGTTCGTATATGCCCTGGTGGATGCCATGGCATCACAAATGTACATTGATATCTTTACCAGCGGCTTCCGGATTTCGTTGTCTGTGGTTTCCTTGCCGGTTTTCCTCTATTTTTACCGTGAAGTGAACTCCATCAAACTCTCTGTCATGATCGCAAGCATCGGCCTTCTCAGCCGAACATTGTTTTCCACCATGGGAGTGGGGGATTTCTCGGCTGCCATGGTGCTGGAATATCCTACGATGGTGTTCGATGTTTCCTATGGAATTCTCTTTTACTTTCTTTATCAGCAGAAAAAGAGCAAGACGGATGGATACTGGTTCGCCATCATCCTGTTCAACGATTTTTTCTGTAACCTTCTGGAGCTCGTTTACCGGTATGGGGATGTGACTCATGAGGTGATTCAGGCATCGGTGACGTTGCTGGTGATCGCATCCATAAGGGCAACCATGGCCTTTGTCGTTGTTGTGGCAATTAAGTATTACCACCTGCTGTTGGTGAAGGAAGAACACAATGAACGGTACAAGAACCTGTTGCTTCTGACATCGGACCTTAAGGGTGAAACGTACTTTATGAAACGGAATATGGATTACATTGAAGATGTGATGAACAGTGCCTATATCCTCTATGAACAGATGTCAAACCTGAGCCTTCCAAAGGATATGAAGAATCTTCCCCTGACGATTGCCAAGGATGTCCATGAAATCAAAAAAGACTATTTCAGAGTGATTAGGGGACTTGAACGAATTATGAGCGAAGAAACGGATTATCTGCATATGTCGTTGAAGGATCTTTTGGATATTTTGGAAACCACAACACGAAAATCATTAACGGAGGATATGAAAAATCTTGATCTTCGAATTTCCTTATCGTGTAACATGAAGGTGCAGGAACACTACTTACTGATGTCCATCCTTCGGAATCTTTTGGTGAATGCCCAGGAATCTCTTAAACCAGGATTAAATGGATTGATTGAAATCAAAGCCGGTATCGTGGGGGATTCGGTGGTGTTTATGGTACGGGATAATGGAATGGGGATTAAGGACAAGCATCTGAAGCATATATTCGATCCGGGTTTTTCAACCAAATTCAGTGTGACAACCGGGAACATCAGCCGCGGCCTGGGGCTTACCTTGGTGAGAGATATTGTAGAAGAACGTTTTAACGGAGTCATTGAGGTGGCGTCCATTTCTGGAGCCGGCACCACCTTTACAATAAAAATTCCAATTGGAAGTCTGGAGGCCACAGAATGAAATTCTATATTGTTGACGATGATATCAGTGTGATTCACGCCTTGGAAGAAATCATTGAGGACGAAAACCTGGGAAAGGTGGTGGGGTCCTCCCAGGACGGGGAGGCCGCCAGCCACGATTTGCTCTTAATGCGTCCGGATATTGTACTGGTGGACCTACTCATGCCTGAAAAGGATGGTGCCAGCCTGGTTCAAGAGCTTACAGGAAAGCTGCCGGATACACGGTTTGTGATGATTTCTCAGGTGTCGACCAAAAGCCTTATCGCCAAGGCCTATGATTCCGGAATCGACTTTTTCATATCCAAGCCAATCAACCGTATCGAGGTGCATAAGGTTCTTCAAAACATCATAGAAAAGATACAGCTGCAGAGTAAATTCAATATGATCGAATCCATTTTTAAAACAACGTCCTCCAATGGGAAAAATGCGGCGGTTTCGGAGATTAAAGAGGATCATGTCGATCGGGAAATCCGAAAAATAAAGATTATTTTCAGTAAGCTGGGAATCATGGGTGAAAAGGGCGGAGACGATATCATATGCATATGCCAGCATATTCTGCGCAAAGAGGAACAAAACAAAGAGGTCAGTGTCCGTGATTACTGCGAATTTCTCAGCGACAACCCTAAAGCCATGGAACAGCGGATACGGAGGGCTATTAACCGGGGGCTGGTCAATATCGCTAATCTTGGAATTGAAGACTATATGAATGACGTATTTATTCGCTTTTCATCAACCTTGTATGATTTTGAGAATGTGAAGGCAGAAATGGACTTCATACGGGGAAAGCGACGGGACGGCGGCAAGATAAACGTACGCAAGTTCATTGAGAATCTTCTGCTCCATAAGGATCTTTAATAAGTTAGTTATTTATGCGCGTGAAAATTAATATTTTAACTGACTATTGGAATGTTTTGTAATGCACAAATAAGAATAATGATTCACAAAATCTTGCGGACTGCTCTTATCAAGCTGTCCGCTATCTTTTTGAAAATTCAAAATCAATAAAATTCATTCTGTATTTTTGTGAATTTTTGTGAAGTTGCTTTATATAATTAGGGCAACTTATATTAAAGGAGGGATTTTGATTTGGCCAAACGAGAGAAGAAAAAAGCAACGTTAGGCGTAGCACTCATCCCCGTAATTTTCACCATCGTGTTCCTGATGGCGGCGGTATTGCCCATTGAAGCAAGCATGGGTCTCCCCGACATCACGATGGACGCGCACATGCCCCTGTTCTTCGGTGCCATGTTCGCTGCTCTGATCGCCATCTACATGCTGGGCTTCACCTGGGCCGAGCTGGAGGAGGGTATTGTTGAGACCATTAAGATGTCCATGGGTGCCATCCTGATCCTGTTGGTAATCGGGATGCTCATCGGTACCTGGATGATTTCCGGCATCGTTCCAGCCATGATCTACTACGGACTGGATATTCTCAGCCCTGGGTTCTTCCTGGTAGCAAGCCTTTTGGTGTGCTCCATTGTATCCCTGGCGACAGGAACCTCTTGGGGAACAGCGGGTACAGTGGGTATTGCCCTGATGGGTATCGGTGCAGGTCTTGGTATTGATCCTGCCATGACCGGTGGTGCGGTTATCTCCGGCGCTTACTTCGGCGACAAAATGAGCCCGCTGTCGGATACGACCAACCTTGCTCCTGCAATGGCTGGCTCCACCCTGTTTGACCATATCAACCACATGATCTTCACCACAGGCCCCTCCTATGTGATTTCCCTGATCCTGTTTGCGGTCATCGGAATCAAGTTCGGCGGGAACAATCTTGACGCGGCTCAGATTCAGAGCATTCAAGAGGGCCTGGCAGGACAGTTTGCCAGCCTGAACCCCATCCTGCTCTTGGGTCCGGTTTTGGTTATCGCCATGGTTGTTATGAAGATGCCTGCACTTCCCGGCTTGTTCGGCGGGGCGCTGCTGGGTGGAATTTTTGCAATCTTTATTCAAGGCGCTCCAATTGGGGATATCCTCAGTTCATTCCATTATGGCTTCAGTGCAGAAACTGGCAATGAGATTCTTGATAACCTGCTTAACCGCGGCGGCATGGACTCCATGATGTGGACGGTTAACCTGATCCTGTGCGCCATGTGTTTTGGTGGTGTTCTGGAGAAGTCCGGCATGCTGGAGGCTATCGCTGAAGCAATTCTCAAGATAGCCAAGGGTGTTGGCGGCCTTGTTAGTGCAACAATCTTCAGTTGTGTGTTCCTGAACTTCCTGGCCGGGGACCAATACCTCTCCATCGTTATCCCAGGCCGTATGTACAGAACAGCCTTTGACGAGGCCGGTCTGGCTCCACGGAACCTGTCCCGCTGTCTTGAGGATGCAGGAACCTTGACATCTCCGCTGATTCCATGGAATACCTGCGGCGCAACGATGATTGGAACTCTGGGCCTTACAGCATGGACATATGTTCCATACTGCTTCCTGAACATCATCAACCCCATTGTCTCCATTATCTACGGATTCACGGGCATCACCATGATGAAGAAGGAAGACGATCCTACCTGGAAAGCGAACCAAGCTGCACTGTAAATTCAAACAGATTAACCGGTCCCCTGGGGGCCGGTTTTTTTTGTATAACGAAAACCCCCGGTTCTACCGGGGGTTCCAAAAGCTTTAGCTATGAGCAAGAACTTAAAACCTCCTTTTGTTAGAATAATGAAGGTTCGCCAACCACATTATCAACAAAAGGAGGGTCCGAAATGGACAAAAATAGCTTAGCACATACGACATGGAACTGCAAATACCATATAGTATTTGCCCCGAAATATCGGAGGCGGGTGATCTACGGGAAAATCAAAAGCGATATTGGGAAGATACTGAGAAAGCTGTGTGAACAGAAAGGTGTTGAGATCCTAGAAGCTACGGCTTGTACGGATCATGTACATATGGTGGTTTGCATCCCACCCAAGCACAGCGTATCAAGCGTCATGGGGTATTTGAAGGGAAAAAGTTCACTGATGATATTTGACCGGCATGCCCACCTGAAGTACAAGTATGGAAACCGTCATTTCTGGTGCAGAGGGTATTATGTGGATACGGTAGGCCGGAATGAAAAGGCGATAAGAGAGTATGTAAAAAACCAACTGGACGAGGATATTGCAAACGATCAAATCAGTATCGCTGAGTATGTTGACCCGTTTACGGGTGAGTCGGTAAAAAAGGGCAAGAAATAAGGCTGCTTAAGCAGCAGCCTGTAAAGAGAAGCGGTTGGCGGACCAATTCAACGAGCCTTAAGGCTCATGCGAGCAACAGGCCCTTATAGGGCCAACCAAACTGCCCGCTGAGCGGGTAGTTTTGATTGTGTCCTTCATCATTACCACCGGAGTGGTGAACAATTATTTATTAAGAGTTCTGATGCGGTTTTCTCCGGTATTAAGTTTTTTTTTATTGGGCACATGAATTTTTGTGTATGAAAACGTATGCCCCCCGTATACTTGAGGCGACATTAAATTTAAGGAGGGTTTTGTTTTGGCCAAACGAGAGAAGAAAAAAGCAACGTTAGGCGTAGCACTCATTCCCGTAATCTTCACCGTAGTTTTTCTGATGTGCGCAGTACTGCCCATTGAAGCAAGTCTGGGCCTGCCCGACATCAGCATGGATGCTCACATGCCCCTGTTCTTTGGTGCCATGTTCGCTGCCCTGATTTCCATCTACGCACTGGGCTTCACCTGGGCCGAGCTGGAGGAAGGCATTGTTGAGACCATCCGTATGTCCATGGGCGCCATCCTGATCCTGTTGGTTATCGGAATGCTCATCGGTACCTGGATGATTTCCGGTATCGTTCCAGCCATGATCTACTACGGACTGGATATTCTCAGCCCTGGGTTCTTCCTGGTAGCAAGCCTTTTGGTGTGCTCCATTGTATCCCTGGCGACAGGAACCTCTTGGGGAACAGCGGGTACAGTGGGTATTGCCCTGATGGGTATCGGTGCAGGTCTTGGTATTGATCCTGCCATGACCGGTGGTGCGGTTATCTCCGGCGCTTACTTCGGCGACAAAATGAGCCCGCTGTCGGATACGACCAACCTTGCTCCTGCAATGGCTGGCTCCACCCTGTTTGACCATATCAACCACATGATCTTCACCACAGGCCCCTCCTATGTGATTTCCCTGATCCTGTTTGCGGTCATCGGAATCAAGTTCGGCGGGAACAATCTTGACGCGGCTCAGATTCAGAGCATTCAAGAGGGCCTGGCAGGACAGTTTGCCAGCCTGAACCCCATCCTGCTCTTGGGTCCGGTTTTGGTTATCGCCATGGTTGTTATGAAGATGCCTGCACTTCCCGGCTTGTTCGGCGGGGCGCTGCTGGGTGGAATTTTTGCAATCTTTATTCAAGGCGCTCCAATTGGGGATATCCTCAGTTCATTCCATTATGGCTTCAGTGCAGAAACTGGCAATGAGATTCTTGATAACCTGCTTAACCGCGGCGGCATGGACTCCATGATGTGGACGGTTAACCTGATCCTGTGCGCCATGTGTTTTGGTGGTGTTCTGGAGAAGTCCGGCATGTTGGAAGCCTTGGCAGAAGCAATCCTCAAAATTGCTCACGGAGTTGGCGGTCTTGTGTCGGCTACAATCTTCAGCTGCATCTTCCTGAACTTCCTGGCAGGGGATCAATACCTCTCCATCGTTATCCCGGGCCGTATGTACAAGAACGCTTTTGATGAAGCCGGCCTTGCTCCCCGAAACCTGTCCCGTTGTCTGGAGGACTCCGGCACCCTGTCGTCAGCTCTGATTCCGTGGAATACCTGCGGCGCGACGATGATTGGAACCTTGGGTCTTACAGCGTGGACCTATGTACCGTACTGCTTCCTGAACATCATTAACCCCATTGTTTCCATCATCTACGGATTCACGGGCATCACAATGATGAAGAAGGAAGACGATCCTACCTGGAAAGCGGCTCAGGCTGCTAATATGTAAATTGCATGAAAATTGGGAGCCGGCCGGATGGCCGGTTCCTTTTTTATAGGTAACAACCGAGTGATAAACAACACGGTAATGATCAATCCGTGTAAATCCGTGTGATCTGTGGCTGAATTATCAGATTCTTATGTCAAGCATTTTTGATTATGTCCCAAAATAGCCAAAACATTAGCACCAGCTT
>CAZYQI010000060.1:0-11755 GCA_964649745.1 uncultured Peptostreptococcaceae bacterium
GGCCGCTTGAGAGTGTTTTATTATTTGTACTGTCTACTTGACGGGGTGCAGTTCAGTCAGGTGCAGGAACGGCTCTTTTTACAACAGAGTCTGTATCGTGAAATAAAACCGGCTTCCGTTGTCGGGGGTGCTGTTGAACCCGATATCGCCGCCCATCATCTCCACAAGGCCTTTGGAAATGGCCAGTCCCAACCCGCTGCCTCCCTGCTGGCGGGTGGAAGATCCGTCAATCTGACTGAAACGCTTAAAAAGCACATCATGCTTGGGCTCCGCGATACCGATTCCTGTATCGGAGACCTCAAAAAGCAGGGTGGCCTCACCGGGCCCTTTTGTCAACGCCTTGACGTTGATATCAATAC
Organism: uncultured Peptostreptococcaceae bacterium; assembly: GCA_964649745.1. GTDB lineage: Bacteria > Bacillota > Clostridia > Peptostreptococcales > Acidaminobacteraceae > CAZEHS01. The sequence continues at coordinate 360 of CAZYQI010000060.1, forward strand.
CCCCTTCGGACGTGAATTTTATCCCATTCCCTATAAGATTGGATAACACCTGCCGTAAACGAACCGGATCCCCAATAACCTCATAGGGAACCGTTTCATCGATGGTTGTCCGCATATACAGTCCCTTTTGCCTGGCACCGCTTTCAAATAGCGCATGAACATCCTTTATCAGATCACGAACTGCATAAGGGGTATGTTCCATGGATATCTTACCGGCCTCTACCTGTGAATAGTCCAGTATGTCATTGAGCACCTTTAAAAGCACGGAAGACGAGGACCGTATGATCCCCAGGTATTCCCGCTGTTCTTCTAAGGTTTTTGACATCAGTGCCAGCTCTGTCATGCCAATGATGCCATTCATCGGCGTTCTGATTTCATGGGACATATTCGCCAAAAACTGGCTCTTGGCAGCACTGGCGGCTTCTGCTGCATCCTTGGCCTGTTGCAGCTGCTCCTCCAGCCGTTTACGTACCGTGATGTCCACCGCCATTCCTGCGGAACGCTGTACCCCTTCATCAGCTCCTATTGCCGGCTGAACCTTAATCCATATCCATTTGTAAATCCCATGCTCGTTTTTATACCGTATTTCCCTCTCCAGGATCTTCCTTTCCCCAGGGGTAGAGATGCCTCGACTGACTGCCGCCCGTTCTTGGTAACGGGCTACAATATAATCCCGATCCTCCGGGTGAATCCGGCTGAACAACATCTGAGGTGTTTCGTCGAACGTGTCCCCATCCATACCAAAAATAGCGATAAAAGCGCTGTTGTGAAAAAGGACTTTTTTGCCTTCCTGAAGCCAAAAGGCCGTGTCAACGCTCTCTGAAAACTGTCGAAACCTCAATTCGCTTTCCCGCAGCCGCTGTTCAGAATACATCCGCTCCAGCTCCGCCTCTTTTATTCGGGTGATATCACTGATGATGGCAAAGGTCCCCTTGGTAGTGCCATCGGCATCGTAAAAAACCTTTTTCTGTGCAAACATGTATTTCATCGTACCGTCCGGAAGGGTGAGCGCATGCTCATACCGCTGTATTCCGCCGGTATCTATCAGCTCTTTGTCCTTTGCTGTGAAAAGATCTGCAGATCTCTTTTCCTGAAAATCATAAGCAGTCTTCCCCATCATATCTTCCGGTGTTGATCCGTTCAGCTCGGCAAAAGCCGAATTGCAGGATATGAACCGGCCTTCAAGATCCTTAAAATAGATAGCCGTGGGCAATGCTTCAAAAAGATCTTTCAGAACATCCATGGTCATTTTTTCCGTATCGTAGATTAGCAAAAGCACACCCCCAGAAGATGTTCCATTAACCTCTTCCTGTCGTCTCTGGTTTGTTACCCCGCCCGGATACCTTTGAATCAGTCCAAACCCACGGAGATAAAAGAGGTATACACTATAAAATGTACTTTGAGCCACTGTGTAACAGAGAGCTACCCTGATTTATCTTCCATAGAATAAAGATGCTGGCTTCCCCCTTGCTCTTATCATTAAAGTATTGACACCTTCCGGCACTGATTCAGATGCAAAGTTGGGGCTTTGCGGCTAAATCAAGGTCGGAGATGGTAATCACAGAACCGGCATAGAACCATTTCCAGCGTTTCGCGTGATTGGACATCACAACAGAGACATCTACAACCGTTCAGTGCAATCACTTAGTACAACCACTCAGAACCGTCCCCGTTGGTTCATTCTGAACATCAGAAACCTACGCCCCGTAAGCATTTCAAAGGGGTGCCATTTCGGCACCCCTTGAATTGGTCTGAAAGCCCACCAATACTACGATTCACAGGCTTTCCTTGTTTTGATTTTTGAGGCTGAATGAGGAATAAGAAAGGGTACATGCCCATTCATTCAGAACCTGCATGCTATTATGCAATAAGACGGCTTTTCAAAAAGGGATCGCCAAGGGGCAACGCCCCTTGGCGATCAGCGGTTCATGAAAGTATCAGTATCACCAATAAATTTAACCGGTGGATTCAATCAATTCAGTCCATAGTATGATTTGATGCTAAAGTTCATGTTCCTGTATATATTTCATTTCATTTTCCAACCAATCCATATTCTTTTGGTAAAGTTCCTGATAGAACTCATCTGTATAATAGTCTTCCGGGCGAATACTATTAAATCTTCCTTGGTACACATGAGGAGAATCATCTGGGAAGTCGAGCTTTGCCCAAATATCTCCCAAAGATATAAGCCCTTGAACGCAATCGGACTGCTGAAGCCCAATGTGATATAAAACATACATTGCTCTCCATTTTCGAAGTTCAAAATCATAATTTGTACTTTCTCCAACTGCAATTTTATGGAGAGTCATGTTAATCTCATCGCTCTCATTTTCTTGGATGCATGATAATTCAACAATTTGTGAATCATCACCTGAGACTTCCAATTGAGAGATTGCATATTCAATAATATCCTTCTCTAACAGTTCGCCTGCAAACAATTCACTTCCTCGGAAGCCAATGTCTAATAGCTTCCACGTGATTTTGAATCCCTTTTGTTTGATATCAGAAATTTTCATCATGGTCTAATCGGCACCCCATTCATAGTTCCATTTGGAATAAACATTCGATGTGTTACATTGCCTTCTTGAATAATCCATTCAAATCGCCCTTTCACACTATTTAACGCACCATCAAGTTGATACAAAACGCCGTTCTTAATATTTGTTTTTGTAGCAGCGCCAGCGTAGTTATCGACGATATCACTGAATGCGTGGTATTTATCTAACTTGAGGGCACTACCAACTCTGGGTGTACCTAAAATGTCATTAGTAATTTCTACTTCCTTGCTTAATACCTTTGTCGCGTTACTCCCACTCTTAATGCCATCCTTCACAATCCCTTGCACTGCACCATTCTTTATCCCTGATTTCAATGCACTCTTGCCTAATTGCTTCACGCTTACGGCTGTTGCTATGGTGTCGATAGCCGCATTTCTTGGCAGTTCTGCTCCGCGCATTTCTGCAAATGTAACTGTCCAGCCGAGAACTGGCGTTGCATCTATCAGACTTATAGTCATTCCAGGGTCAACATAGGCGTCCCGTTCGCGGAGATCTTCCGGATCATTGCCTGTAGGATCAACCAAGTTCAACGGATTGTTCCAGCAGTAGGTATACAAATTCAAGCTCAGGGGATTGGTGATCTTCCCTTCATTCGTATCCCGGCTGATAAAGCGGCTGGTTACAGGGTCGTAGTAGCGAGCTCTGAGGTGGTAGAAGCCGCTTTCGTCATCCTGGTACTCTCCTGCATAACGGATGGGATTAACAATTGTTTCACTCATGGAGTTGAGGTTGCCAAACTCATCATAGGTGTAGTTGTTTTTCACGGCACCGGTGTCGTCTACCAACTTGACCACGTCACCGTGACCATTATAGATATAATAGTACCACGTCCCGGCTATAAGTCGTGCAAGAGGTTTATTGGACCATAGGTTTTGGGCCTTTTCTACTCCCGAACCATCCGCCTCAGCAATCACGCGGCCTGTCTCATCTGTATAGTACTTTGTCGTCCCAGCAGGACCTGTCTTTTTTGTACGCATCCCCTTGTAATCGTACTGATAGGTCGTTGTTTCTGCCGGTTTGCCGCTGGGTGTATTTGTGTATGCGTTCACCTGGTCAAGACCGTTCCAAACGAGGGTGCTGTTTTTTGATGCCAACAGGAAAGAAGCATCTCCAGTTGCTGTAGATCTGTTCCCCAACGGGTCATAGGTGTAGCTGGCCGTTTGCCCACTCAGCAACCGATTCAAGGTATCGTAGGTATAATTGACTGCGGACCCATCACCTTCGATTTTGGTGATATTCCCATTCAAGTCAGTGACATAGTTCCTGTTCTCCAGCGATGTGGTTCCCATCATGTTGTACATACTTTTTAAACGATTTACATTGTCAAAGCTATACGTTGGGTGATGTTACCCAGTGCATCGGTGGCTGCGATCAGCCCGTTTCATGTCAACTATCAGGCCCCATCTATTTCTCCCGAAGCCCCGCTGTGTTGGTAAGTAATTCAGCAGGAGAACATTGCCCTCCTGCTGAATGGGTGTATCAGGTTCACTTAAAGTACGGAGCCTTCCGGCTAGCAGGCGTATGCCTGCTGCTGTATCCAACCCCGTTCATGGGGCGGATGCAGGACCACAGCTCGGTAAGGCGACCCGCCGGAATGGATTCCGGGCGGGGCGGGTTGTGGAGGTGGGGTGAAGGTGGGTGGAGTAAACATAATTTACAAGCATGACACGAGCAGTACGGTAACCAGATTACACTATTTGTAATTTGACAGTTTTGAAGTATTACACGAGCGGCCGTTCTACAAATAGCGGCTTCTCTGCCTTCTCTCTTCGGAATCCGCTACTCCTTATCCATTAAGTAACTAACGAATTCTTCGTGTAACGCCGCCCCTTCTTTCAATGACTCTCGTGTTTCAGTATTAATTAAATCAATACTAAAACTATCAGTAAGTTCATCGCCTCCATCTAGCATAACCAAAATTGAATGAATCGCACCTTTGATAGTCTCATCTAATATTTTTTTGTAGGCTTGTTTATCATAATCCTCCACAAGCAGGTCTTTCAAGTGATTATACTCTTCTTCATTTTCAGACCAAATTAGATCTGCATCATTATTTAGACTTTCTACAGATGTTTGAACCCAGTAATCTTTAATTGATTTTAACCTCTCAAAAAACAGCTCTTGTTCTCTCATTTTCGACCTCCTTATTTTTTAAACAAATATTTGCTATATTTGTTTTCAATCACCTTTGCAAATTTGCTAATTTCATACGTAGTCGGAATATGTCCTAACGATTTATCCCACTTTGCCCATTCGGTTGTTATTTTGGAATGAATTTTCGGGTCTATCCCTTCGAGATATCTAGCATCATGGATGTTAATATCTGCTGCTTTCAATATATCCTTATATTTTTGTGGTAATGTATGATGTACCTGCCACCCGCTGGGCAAATTAGGGAATTCCTTGATGAATAATTTACGATAATTGCTACTAGTAGCAACATCGGCCCCGCCCTTTGCGATGTCCTTACCAACTGCCTTGATGCCATTGCTAAGCAATTCCTTCCCTAATCCTTTAAAACTGCTAACCATTGCAATTTTCTCAACAATTTCATTTCTTGGAATATCGGCTCCGCCAACTTCCGCGCCTGTAATAGCAAATGCTAACGGGGTGTAGTTATCAAGAATACTGATACATACCCCAGGATCCGGACCTTCTCTTTCTCGGAGATCTTCCGGATCATTGCCTGTAGGATCAACCAAGTTCAACGGATTGTTCCAGCAGTAGGTATACAAATTCAAGCTCAGGGGATTGGTGATCTTCCCTTCATTCGTATCCCGGCTGATAAAGCGGCTGGTTACAGGGTCGTAGTAGCGAGCTCTGAGGTGGTAGAAGCCGCTTTCGTCATCCTGGTACTCTCCTGCATAACGGATGGGATTAACAATTGTTTCACTCATGGAGTTGAGGTTGCCAAACTCATCATAGGTGTAGTTGTTTTTCACGGCACCGGTGTCGTCTACCAACTTGACCACGTCACCGTGACCATTATAGATATAATAGTACCACGTCCCGGCTATAAGTCGTGCAAGAGGTTTATTGGACCATAGGTTTTGGGCCTTTTCTACTCCCGAACCATCCGCCTCAGCAATCACGCGGCCTGTCTCATCTGTATAGTACTTTGTCGTCCCAGCAGGACCTGTCTTTTTTGTACGCATCCCCTTGTAATCGTACTGATAGGTCGTTGTTTCTGCCGGTTTGCCGCTGGGTGTATTTGTGTATGCGTTCACCTGGTCAAGACCGTTCCAAACGAGGGTGCTGTTTTTTGATGCCAACAGGAAAGAAGCATCTCCAGTTGCTGTAGATCTGTTCCCCAACGGGTCATAGGTGTAGCTGGCCGTTTGCCCACTCAGCAACCGATTCAAGGTATCGTAGGTATAATTGACTGCGGACCCATCACCTTCGATTTTGGTGATATTCCCATTCAAGTCAGTGACATAGTTCCTGTTCTCCAGCGATGTGGTTCCCATCATGTTGTACATACTTTTTAAACGATTTACATTGTCAAAACTATACGTTGTAACAAGCCCGTTTACCGGAAAAACAATTCTTTTCGCCATTCCATCCGGAAAGTACTCATAGCCGAATGTTTTCCCGTTGGCTGTAACAGACGACAGTTTGTTACGATTGTTGTAGCTATAGGCGGTGGTCAACCCAAACGGAGATTTCATTGATTTGACATTGCCATTACCATCATAGGTATATTCAAGCGTTTTCCCGTCTGGATACGTTTTTATCTGAAATCTTCCGTTCGGGAAATAGGTGTAACCTATGGTTCCATAATTCGCATCTACAACACTGCTGATCTTATCGTTCGCCAAGTAATTATAGGTGTAGCTGAAACCGACACCAACATGCGTTGAAAGCCGTTGCTTTGAATCATACGTAAAGCTCTGGACTCTCAAATTCCGGTCAAGCAGTTTGGTCAGAGAACCATCCAATCCATAGGATAGATATTTTGCTTTCCCGGCCATGTCGGTGTCAACCAGAAGCTGACCCAATTCGCTGTACTCTTTCGTTAACGTCTTCCCATCGGGGTAAGTCAGATTTATCATTCTCCCCAATGCATCGTAGTATGACTTAGTTACCTCACTTTTGGGATTAACGACGCTTATCTGTCTGCCCATCTCATCATATGTGTAGGTTATTGTGAATCCATTGGGATCCTTCTGCGACTTTAGGAATCCTGAGGGTGTATAGGACCACTCATATGTAATCGTCCTTCCCAGCCCATCCACTGTCTCACTTTTGATCTTTTGCCCTTTCAAATCATAAGTTTCTGTTACCTTATGCCCTTCTTCATTGACGCGTTCAACCTTTGACGCACTATCTAAATACTTCACTGTCGTCGCGGTTGAGCCAGGATTAGTCGTTTTTATAACCCTGCCAAGGCAATCATACTCATACTGGGTCACATTGTAGTTCCCATCTGCCAATGTAATCATATTGCTATTGGTGTCGTATGTCTTCGAAGAGATCATTTCGGGGCTTGCTAACGTTCCTCCAAAGACTTTCAGTTCATTGCCAAGACCGTCATACGCCTTACGCAGAATGATCCCCGATTCATCCGTAGCAGTCACTTCGTTAGCAGTATCATTATATGCGATTGTCTTAAATGTACCATCACTATTGACCAATTTTGTCAAACGCTTTAACTTGTCATACTCATATCTTTCCGATTTTCCAGTAGGCATTTGCAGCGTCAGCAGATTACCATTCTTGGCATCAAAATCGTAAAATTCTGTAACAGTGGCTTTCGACTTTGATACAACTTTTGCCGAATCCCAGTTCTGAACGGTATTTTCTGTCGATAGAGCAATCCGATTAACCAGATTAGTACTGCTGTCAGGGACACCATATGAATAGGTATAGCTCTTTTGAAAGACCGGTGTTCCGTTTAAAAAGGTTCGCTCAACACTTCGTGTTCCGTCAGGGTTCAGTAGGGTTTCGTTTTTAATGGTCTCTGCGACACCGCTCGCATTTGTTACAACAGTCTGGCTGGATTGATTGTATTTCTTGTCAGGGCTGATCGTATAGTTGATTACTCTGCTTTTGCCCACCTCAGCAGGGAATGTTTCTACAGCCGGAAGGGAGGAATTATCTGTCTGATAGGTGACAGTACTAACAGCGCCGCCTTCGTCGGTATAACTCAGACACTGGTGTTTGTCGTTGTATACATACTGCCGGGTCCCTTTCTGAACGCCATCGAAGAAAACCGTTTCGCGGGTTATATCACCATTGTCGTTGTACTCCCGTGCGGTCGAAACTGTTGCCCCATTCGTTTTATCGAGGATCTGTTCGTTATATAGCCGATGCTTGTTGTTAAAGTATAGGGTTGTCTCTTTCTGTCCCGGTACCGTGATAATTGTGGCATACGTGTAGTACCACGGCAGATCCTGATAGTGCTGGAGCCCGTTATTATTCCAGCCTCCTGAGGGTGGGTCTTGATATCCTGTGTAGTTCCCGCACTGGAAAAGCATCTCGTTGGAGACGGGGGTCGATAACGATGCTTTGTCGTATCTGCGAGCGACCGGATAGTAACCCTCGTAGGGACCTGCCCACCCGTCTGCTGTCGTCTGACGATTGATCCGTTTAGATTCGTTGTATTCGTAGCTGGTGGTTGCACCGGTGGGCCATGTCACCTTTGTAAGGAGGTTGTAGGTAGTTGAGTATATGCTTTGAGGGTTGGGGTTAGGTCCGCCATTGTACCAGCCCCTGCTTTCGTCCCACCAACCCCAGGTGCCGTCGGTGTATTCTCTCCACCAGCATCCGTTCCCCCGGTCAAAGGCCGCGGTGTTGTAGGCCCCTTTAGTGGTTCGGGTTTCATAGTCCAGAGTCGTTACACGCCCCCCTTGGTCGGTTACATTTTTGAGCACATTGTCCTGGGAATTTAAAGTGATTTTGCTGCCATCCGAAAGGGTCATGGTAACCGTGGTTTCGCTTCCAGTACCAGTGTATGTCAGCGTTGTGACGTTGCCATAGCAATCTATGATTTCACGGATTGCTACGGATTTTGAGAGCCCAGACCCTGTAACGACGTGTTTGAAGACGGTACGATTGCCAAAAGCATCGTTCATACAAAGGAGCCGGCCGTCGGCTCCAAAATAGGCTTTCCGACCATCTAGGTATTTCAAAACAAAATGAGAACTGCCTTCCGCTTCTCCGTTGGTATATTCTGTAGCAGGCACTAATTCCATTTTGTACTGGCTGAATTCGGATTGTAAGTTATAAAGCATCTCTTTTTTGGATTGGCTGGTCCACCATTGCCGCAAAGGAATCTGCTTTCCATCCGTATGAATAATCCAATACCTTTCATCATAGGGCGTTACATCTGAAAGCCCTTCGTTTGGGTGTAATTCCATCGAGGGCAGATCCATTGTCCATCCGTATCCAATTCGATAGTTTTTCTTCGAAAATGTATCTGTCGGACTGTTTGTAAAATTGGCCCAAGGTTTAACTCCTTCAAAGCCCACGGTCCAGTAGCTTTGAGCCTGAGCCCAACGCCACTGACGGTCATAGTCCCCTTGTGCTTCTGAGTATGAATTAAACGGACCACTAATCAGTGTATTGTGGCGGTGCCCAATAGTTTTCCCTGCACTGTCTTTCTCATCATGTTCATAATGGGTCCAATAGGAAAAAAGATTATATCCAGAAAGTTCCCAGTGCGTAACTCGAGCAGCTTCAGCCCGGGCACGGGCCTTTTGGGTTTCGCTTTCATCGGAATTATACTGTAGCGATACTGGTATTGTTCCCGTTTTACCCTGAATGTTGAATAATGGTATCGATAATTTGAGTGCCCCTGTCACAGGATCAACGGATTCCTTGTCCGACTGACCAACCTTGAAGGTTGTATTTAGAAAGTCCGCATAGTTAACACCAAACTTATCGATGTAATCATTGTATGGACGGACTGTAGGGTTTAGCGTTTTTTGATACGCCTCTACTTTTTCCAGTATTTGCTGCCACGAGAGTTTTGAAGAAACTTGGTACGCTGTTATGGCACCAATGTCCAGATAGTATTCCTCGGTAAGAAGAATGTATGCGTTATCCCCCAGAATTGGATTTGTAGGTGGTGTCGATTCCGGTTTTCGAATTATCGTTTCTAGATCCAGTTGCAAAGCGTTCGCTACCAATAGCGCGTTATAAACCTTATCCAAAGGTTCTGAGCCGGCTACATGTTTTACCAATTGGGTCGTACTTTCAAATTTCAGATTTTTATTAAGAATTTCTGTACGATACTCCATTAATCTTTCTAAACTCTTTTCCGGGTTGTTCAACACTTCTATAACACTTTTACCCGTTGCAAGGTCTATATCACAGCGGGAGATTGCTATCAGAAGCGCCGATATGTCCTTCATTGCAAACCCATACCGATCCATATCTAGGAGTGTTGAAGAATCTCCTTTTAGAAACTCAGCCAGTATATCCAGTTTTTCAGGTGTTAGGTCTGACAGCTTGACTGAATTGCCGAGTATAGATTCAATCTGGTCCCTAGAGCTGATTGGCTCAATGACTGTGGGGATATCCAGCGAGAGAGCTTTCTCGGCATCTATCATCCCGCCGGTAGCCGTTTTCTCAGTCAGTGTTTCCAATGGTGCGACTGCCTGAGTCAGAAGCTGGCGCAACGCCTTGGCTTCTATTCTTTCTTTGTCACTCTTTACTAGTGCAGCAACGCCAGATACGAATGCAGCAGCAGCACTCGTGCCACTTTGATATGAATAGTTGTTACCAGGTGACGTTGATAGAATGTCCTTGCCTGGAGCTGCTAAACTTACCAATTCTCCGTAGTTGGAATCAGAAAACATATTACCAGTGTTATCCACTGCACCCACTGAAATAACGTTACCTAACTGAAATGATGCTGGATATGCAGGTGCATCCGCACTATTTTGTCCGTTGTTTCCAGCTGCACAAATAAAGAGCATTCCTGAACTCTCCATAGCGTCCTTCAGAGCATAGTTGTTGTCTGGACCGCCAAAGCTGCAATTCATGATTTTTACACCCAGAGTTTCAGCATACTGGATGGCTTCGATTGCGTCGGAGGTGTATCCGATGCTGTCCTTCATAAACTTGAGTGGCAGTATTTTGACCCCCGGTGACACTCCAGTAATGCCCAGATCGTTTTCAGTGGCTGCAATGATTCCCGCCACATGAGTACCGTGGGTATCCTCAGCTTCGCTATCGTAAACGGATTTGTCGTTACTTGAAAAATCCCATCCGTTCACATCATCAATGTAGCCGTTTTCGTCATCATCAATGCCGTTTTCAGGAACCTCACCCGTGTTGATATATACACTGCCGGAAAGGTCCTCATGAGAAATATCTATACCTGTATCCAAAATACCAACGGTGACTGAAGGGCTCCCCTTCGTCGTGCTCCAAGCAGTCATTGCTCTTATGTCGATACCTGGAACTCCATCGATTTCCTTAACGGTTTGCCCAGAGTTGCTCAAGCCCCATTGGAAAGTGAAGAGGTTCTTTAAACCATTGAAATCAAGTGGGATGTCTAGTGGTTTCATCACAGCGGATGGTGTTGTCGATTCCACTGGGAGAACTAACTCCACCGGCTGTGAGTTTGACGGAGGCGTTGTGCTCTCTAACGGCGGCTTAATCTCTTCTGTAGGCGTATCTCCATTTGTGGGTGTTCCTGTAGCAGGAGGGTTCGCCTCAATTGGGTTAGGAGGTTCAACGGGAGCCGAAGGAGGCTCAACCACCGCAGGCGCTCCAGGTTCTGTTACCGCTTCCAGGTGAGCAAGTAGATAGTTCGGTTGAACGTACTCTATTTCGGGAGTGTAAAATAGATTGTGCTTTTGTCAGAAACCCGATTGGGCTGTAGAATAT
>CAZYQI010000061.1:0-10856 GCA_964649745.1 uncultured Peptostreptococcaceae bacterium
TAAGCTTTTTTGAACCACCCGCATAGCGGGTGGTTTTCGTTTAATACAAAAAAGTAAAGCCGCCAAGAATGGCGGCTTCAGCTTCTTACTTTTTTTTCTTGCCAAGATAGCTTTCCTGAATGCGGGGGTCTTTTATCAGCTCCGCCGCAGGGCCTTGATTCACGATATTGCCCTGCTCCAGCACATAGGCCATATCGGCAATGGAAAGTGCTTTAAATGCGTTCTGCTCTACCAGCAGAATTGTTTTGCCCATTTTCTTGATGTCGATAATAATCTCGAATATGGTTTTAACCAGAAGCGGTGCCAGACCCAGGGAAGGCTCATCCAGCATGATGATATCCGGATTGGCCATCAGGCCCCGTCCCATGGCCAACATCTGCTGTTCGCCGCCGGAAAGGGTCCCGGCAATCTGAGTCGTCCGCTCTCTTAGCCGGGGAAACAGTTCGTATACATTCTCCAGGTCCCTGGCTATCTGCGGTTTGTCGTTCCTTAGGAAGGCACCCATCATGAGGTTGTCGGCCACCGTCAGGTTGGCGAATATCAACCGGCCCTCCGGAACCTGTACAATTCCGGTCTGCACCACCTTATTGATGACTTTTGGGACATCCTGTCCTTCATAGCGAATGGTGCCGGAGGCCGTTTTTACCACCCCGGAAATGGCATTGAGCAATGTGGACTTCCCGGCGCCGTTGGAGCCGATAATTGATACAATCTGCCCCTTGGATACATCAACGTTCACGCCACGAAGCGCATGGATTCCGCCATAAAACACATTGAGGTCACGAATCTCAAGCATCGATCTCCGCCTCCTCTCCCAGATAAGCCTCTATGACCTTGGGATTTGACTGCACGGAAGCAGCATCCCCCTGGGCCAGGGTTTTTCCAAAGTTCAGTACCATGATGTGATCGCACAGATTCATGATCAGATCCATATGATGCTCGATGACCAGGACCGAAAGGTTGAACTTGTCGCGAACATAGCGGATCAGTTCCATCAGCTTCAGGGTTTCCTCTTCGTTCATCCCGGCAGCCGGTTCATCCAGAAGCAGGAGCTTCGGTTTCAGCGCCAGGGCCCGGGCTATCTCCAAGCGTCGCTGCAGTCCGTAGGGCAGGTTGCCCGCCACCATGTCACGGCGCTCTGTCAGACCCAACAATTCCATCAGCTCATCGGTCTCCTGTCTGAGAAGCTTTTCCCCTTCCTTGAACTTCTTATTCCGAAGGATGGCGTCAAAAAAGCTGTAGTCCGTTGTATATTGACAGGCCGTAAGGATGTTCTCATAGGTGGTGAGGTTTTTAAAAAGCCGTATATTCTGGAAGGTACGGGTGATGCCTGTTTCGGCCACCTTGTATGGCTCCATGTTTTGGATGGGTTTGCCCTCAAAGAGAATTTCCCCTTCAGTGACCTTGTATACCCCGGTGATAAGGTTGAACATGGTGGTTTTACCGGCTCCGTTGGGTCCGATAAGACCGAAGATATGATCCTTCTGAAGAGAAAGGGAAACATCGCCAACCGCCGTAAGTCCACCGAACTGTTTGGTGACGTTTTTTAGCTCCAGCAGACTCATTACGCCACCTCCTTCTCTGATTTCTTCTTATCTCTGCGTTTGGCCCACCACCCCTTGATTTGGGACGGTGTCAGCTCAAAGCCGCCCATCATACCCTGAGGACGCGCACTCATGATGAAAATGACCATGGCGCCGTAAATGACATACCGCCAGGCATCCAAGCTGAGAAGAACCTGAGGCAATGCCGTCAGTATAATGGTACCGATGATGCTGCCGGAAACGCTGCCCATGCCGCCGAAAATAACCATGATTGTCAGCTCGGTGGATTTGATGACCTGGAACATTTTAGGTTGGATAAACGACATATAGTGAGCGAAAAGGCCCCCGGATATTCCGGCATAGATGGCACTGATCATCAGAGACATCATCTTATACTTGAATACGTTGATGCCGATGATCTGGCTTGCCAGCTCTTCCTCACGGATTGCCTTGAAATTCCGTCCATGCCGGGACCAGATGATATTCACCAGGATCACGACGCCGATCACATTGATGACCCAAACGTTCACCGCATTGGTATGTGTCGTAATACCAGCCCAGCCCCGGGCGCCGCCAAAAGCCTGAAAGTTATCCAGTATGAGCCGTATGGCCTCGGCAAAGCCCATGGTGGCGATAATAAAATAGTCGCCCTTTAGATTAAGCGTCACTTTCCCAATAATAAGGCTGATCGCACCTGTAATGATGCCTGCCAGAATGAGGGATACGTAAAAGTTGAATCCCATCGTCATTGAAAAGAACACGGTCATGTATGCCCCAATAGCCATAAAACCTGCATGACCAAACGAGAACAAACCGGTGAAGCCCGTAAGCAGTGATAACCCCAAAACGGCTAGGAGGTTGATCCCGATAAGGGCGATCATTCCATTGATATAATCCATGGTTTCCTCCTATGCTTTGTCTTCGTTGTTTTTGCCCATAAGACCGGACGGACGCACAACGAGGATGAATATTAAAAGTCCGAAGGCGATAAGATCACGCCAGGTTGATGAGAGATACGCAGAGGTCATGGTTTCGATAATCCCCAGGAGCAGCGCTCCCAAAACTGCACCAGGAAGGCTTCCAAGGCCTCCGAAGACCGCCGCTATAAAGGCTTTCATTGTAATATTCCCCATGGTTGGGAACACGGTATACTTCATACCGAACAGGATACCGGCGATGCCGGCCAATCCGCCACCAATAATAAAGATGGTGAAAATAATCATTTCTGTATTAACGCCCATCAGAGCACTGGCACGCTCACTATAGGAAGTGGCACGAATTGCCATGCCTGTTTTTGTCTTTTCAATAAAGAATACCAGCGCAGCTAAGGTGATGGAGGAAATAAGGAACATCATCAGATCCAGCCTGCCCAGCATCAGACCGCCAAATTCAAACGGCTTGGTCCCCAATACGTTGGGAAATGTTCTGAAGTCCGGCCCTACCAGCGCAAGAACAATGTTCTCCAAAAACATGGATGCTCCCATGGCTGAGATTATGTAATACAGGAAGGGTGCTTTTCTTTTGCGAAGCGGTGCATAGGCTGCTTTTTCCACAAATACGGCTACAAGGCCTGCGCCCAGTGCTGCTGCAATGATCGCAACAGGGAACGGCACACCTGCCATTGTCATGGCAAAAAAACCGAGATAAGAGCCGATCATAATAACGCCGCCATGAGCGAAGTTACTGAAGTTCATGATACTGTAAACCAGTGAATAGCCAACCGCCATCAACGCATAGATGCTGCCGATGGACAGTCCGTTAATCACCTGCTGCAGAAAAGTTACCATGTGTGCAGGTTCCCCCTTAGTTCAATCTACCCTTAAAAAATGCCAGAACCGATGCGTCAGCCTCCGCTGAACCGATGCCGAACCCGGCTTTAGCTCAGCTGAAACTGACACATCGACAACTGGCACGGTTGCTACTTTTTCAATGCGATAATCCTATTTAGGTGAGTATTTTTGTTGGAATTTGTAAGCTTTGCCTTCAATCTTGATGATGGCAGCTTCTTTTCCATCCGGGTTGTGTGTGGCCGGATCGATTTTGATCTTGCCTGTGATGCCTTGTACGTCGGTGGCGTTCAGCGCTTCAGCGATGGCTTTTGAATCTGCGGCATTTGCCTTCAGCACAGCCGCTTCAAGCATCTTGAATGCATCGTATGCCAGATAGCCGTTCAGTTCCACAGCGGAATTGTACTTAGCTGTGTAAGCCGCTTTGAAATCTGCTACAGAAGGATCATCCACATCCAGGTGGTTGATCAGGTAGCAGCCTTCAAGAGAGTCCCCTGCCATTTCAAGCAGCTGCTCGGACATCCAACCGTCGCCGCCCATCATCGGAGCCGTGATACCCAATTCGCGGGCTTGGTTCGCTGTGAGAGCCACTTCTTTGAAGAAGTAAGGCATGAAGATGACATCGGGCTTGGATTCTTTGATTTTGCTCAGCTGTGCACGGAAGTCCAGGTCTCCTGATTTGAATGCTTCTTTGGCAACAACCTTGCCGCCTTTGGCAGTAAAGGTTTCTTCAAAGAACTGTGTAAGACCCTGTGAGTATTCATCGGAAACGTCATACAGAATGGCTGCATTCTTGGCCTTAAGAACGTCTGCAGCATAACCGCCGGCAACTGCGCCTTGGTATGGGTCGATAAAGCAAACGCGGTAGTTGTATGGCTTAACCTTGCCGTCATCCCCTACAGTAACCTTGGGGTTGGTTGCAACGGTAGCGATATCGGCAACGCCGCCCTCCTCAAGGATCTGTGAGATGGCAATCGCCTGGCCGCTGGCGTTGGGGCCAATGATGGCAACAACTTTATCCTGGGAAACAAGACGCTTTACAGCATTTACAGCTTCTGTGGGATCGCCTTTGGTGTCATAGCCGATCACTTCGATCTGCTTGCCTAACCAGCCGCCATTTTTGTTGGCATCTTCAGCCATCATTTGTACGGTCTGCAGTTCACATTTACCCCAAACAGCCATATCCCCTGTGAGAGCGCCGATCCAGCCAACTTTTACTGTGTCCCCTGCCGGTGCCGCTGCTTCGGGCGCCGCCTCTGCCGGAGCCGCCGGTTTCGGAGCGCAGCCTGTAAGGCTTGCAACAACCAGTGCACCAACCATCAGAAAGCTTAACCATTTCTTCATGCTTGAATCCCCCTTTAAGAATTTTGTTATGCCTGTAAGCCGTAAACTCAGCCTACTCTCATAGTATAAACGGCGCTTCAAAATGCTTCAAAAGGATTCAGCGTGAATAAAAAAAAATTTTCAAATACTCTGACAATTGCCTCCGGAACAAAAAAAAGAAAAAACACCCGCGCTCAAACTCGAACACTCACGTATCGGGGTTTTTTAACTAATTCTTGATGTCTGATCCCAATTTTTTCCCTCAGACTGGATCGCACTATTGGCCATAACTTCTTCACTCATACTCTCTATGTCCATACACCGTGTTGCAATACGACCCATCAAGGCATTACTATGGGTAATCGCTATCAGTCCAATTCCCCTTTGCTGAACCTCTTCCAACATAAAACCCCATATTTGGCTTTGTGTAATAAGATCGAGCATCGTGGTAATCTCATCTGCAATAATAAACCGGGTGTTCTTTCCCAAGGCCCTAGCTATGCAAAACCGCTGCATCTCACCACCCGACAACTCAGCCGGATAGCGGCTGTACCAATCCCGTTCTATGCCCAGGCCGTCGATCACTCTATCTTCTACATTGTCCCCAGCTTCAATAACACTCTTCATCCGCAGTCGCGGGTTAACGGATTTCTCAGGATGCTGCCAGATCATCTGTATAGGACTATACCCTTTTATTTTATGTACATCTTTGCCGTCTAACAGCACTATCCCGCTATGGGGCTTGATATATCCGGCAATTATCTTACATAGTGTCGTCTTGCCAAACCCACTGGGCGCAGTAATACCCAGGCGTTCATCGGTACCAACGCTCATGTTGATATTGTTTATTATTGTTGCATCCTTTTTATAGCCAAAGCTAATGTTCTTTATTTCTAAAGCCATATCAACCCTCTCCTTTATGTTGCCTTTATACAACGGACCCTGCCATTTCTTACTGTACGCATTGACATGTCACTGTCGCACTCCTTAGAATACTGACCGCACCTAGGGCTAAAAGGGCAGCCATTACTTCTTCTTTTTGCATAGGGCTGTGTACCCGGCGAAGACTGGAAACCGTTCTGTGGAAGCGCACGCCACAACTCTTTTGTATATGGATGACGCAACTTTTCCATATTTGAAAAATCGCTTACCAACGCTTCCTCCAGGGTTGTCCCAGCATAGAATACAGCAATCCTGTCAGCCACCTCCAGGGCCAGCTCAATATCATGGGTTATCAGTAATACACCATGTCCTTCGTTGGCAAAATTGCGGAAATGTCGCATGGCTTTCTTCGCAGCTTCTAAATGCAGTCCTGGAGTAGGCTCATCAGCTATTATCAGCGTCGGGCTTTCCATCATCGATGCCGCCAACAGTATACGCCTGGCCATGCCGCCCGAGAGTTCGAACGGATATAATTGTTCTGTCTTTTCCTCTAAGCCATAATACTTAAATAACTCCTTCTGCCTACGTATAACACTCTTTTCCCCGCGTTCTCTCCGCACTTGCCTGCCTACCTTTTCCAGAGGATCTAAATATGTCACACTTTGCGGAACAAGCACGATTCCTTTACCTCTTACCTCTTCTATACGCTTTGCATCCATAAGCTCCCCGTTAAAATTTATAAACCCCGATGCATTGCAGTTCGAGGGGAGCAATCCTAAAACAGCATGAGCAAGCAGGCTTTTGCCTGACCCACTTGATCCGACAACTGCTACCACTTCTCCGGGATTAATCGTGACGTTAAGGTTATAGATAACTTCAATCTCACATCTGCGTAAACCCTTTTCATACTGGCTGAAAGAAATAGTTAAATCCTTTATATCCAAAATAGGCGGAACACTTTTTTTCATAATCACTACCTCTATTCTTGTGCACTGTGTGGATCAATCATTTTCTTAACACAATCACCTATCCGATCAAAAAGAATGACCGTGAACAAGAGTGCAGTACCGGGAAACACCGCCAGCCACCACATACCCATGGTGATATACTTCATGCTTTCCGATAATATGACACCGATGCCAGGCTGCTCCGGCGTCAGACCGAAGCCCAGAAAAGTAACGCTTGCCTCATGCAGAATAGCATGAGGAAACATCAACACTAACCCTACAAGAACCTGTGGAAGGATATGCGGCAGCATTTCATTCATTGCAATTTTTAATTTACTGTGTCCCAGCTTTCCACTAATCTTAATATAGTTTTCTTCTTTTAACTGCATTACTTCGCCTCTGACTACCCGTGTGAGCGATGGCCAGTGTGTTACTACTACGGCAATCATTACCCCTGCTGCACCTTTCCCCATAGCAACACAAATCAGTATGATTAATAGAATATGCGGAAGCCCCATGGATGTATTAACCATGAAGCTTATTAACCCATCCACACGCTTACCAAATGCAGCGGTCATAACACCTAGTATCAGTGCAATAATTGCACTCAATGTGGAAGCCACCAAGCCTATTACGATACTGATAGACAGCCCTTTTAACGTTCTTGCAAGCATATCTCTGCCTAGCCAATCCGTACCGAAAGGATGTTCGACGCATGGCCTTATATTGCTCTCCATAAATGAACCATTAACTGCGTTCTCAGTGGATAGATACCCGGCTACGAGTACCGCAATAAAAATCCCTATGGATAATCCCAACAAGACAATCGTCTTCTGTCGTTGGTTGATACGACTTTTTTTAGCCCTCGATAAAACCGGCTTAACCATTGTTGTATTATCCATGCATACCTCTCCTGATTCTTGGATCCACAATACCGTATAATACATTGGCTGTCATGTTTCCGACAAACACCATAATTGCCGTAACCATTACTATACCTAACAGCAGTGGGGCGTCGCCGCGCAGCCCGGCCGATACCGCTGACTGTCCCAATCCCGGGTATGAGAATACTTGCTCCACAAGTACCGAACCGCCGATAATCTCACTAAAAGAAGCAAATTGAAGTGTAATTGCGGGTAGAAGGACATTACGCAAGCTGTGATTCTTAACAATCCCTCGGAGGGTCTCTCCACGGGACCTTGCATATAAAATATAATCCTGTCCCATTACTTCAATCATTTTTTCTCTTGTATGCAACGTAATATTCGCTATCCCAATGACGCTCAAAGTTACTGCGGGCAAAATCAAGTGTCGTATTGAATCAACAAACGTAACATCCTCAGCTAACACCCCCATAGGGGCACTCAGTCCAATCGGAAATAACTTTAACCAAACAGAAAAGACGATCAATATCAGAATCGCCAGCCAAAAGGTTGGCGCACTGGCGAGTAAAAATGAATATCCCTTGATCAATTTGTCCAAAATGCTATCTCTCGTCACACCAGCGACAACTCCGAGAAAAAAGCCCAGTAAACCGGACAACGTCCATGCCGTTAACATGAGCATGAGAGAACTGGCTATCTTATCGCCAATGACTTGTTCGACAGGTTGCCGGTATATTAAGGACACTCCCATATCGCCCTGCAATAATCCTCCCAGCCAATTTAAAAATCGCCCGTGGAACGGTTCATTCATTCCAAAATAGTCCTGAAGGCGTTCCAATTCCGCCAGATCCAGACTGTCTTTGGCTTGCTGCCCCACATAGGATGCCACGGGGTCAATCGGGGATGCGTCTATTAATGCAAAGGAAATAAAGCTTACGGCTAAAAGTACCAGCACCAGTTTAAAGATATTACTGAGAGCCTTGACAATCTGATTGCCCAATATGCCGCTCATAAAATCACCCCTCTATCATTATGTAAGCTCGCCCTTTCGGACGAGCTTACTGATGTTCTATTTATTTGTCCCAGAACCATCTATTCACGTTGTCACAAATAAACCATCCTGTATCGTGTGGGATGATTTGTTCTTTTACAACATTCAATCCTTCTCTGGCAAAATAAATCTGATCTACTGTCACTATAAAGACGAATGGGCAGTCGCCGTCAGTAGCGTAGCCAGTGGTGCCATCCCATGCTGCAAGCTTAAAATGGTCATAAGATTCTTCCAATGTTTTAGCCGCCAAGCCATCGTTCATGTGCTTATCTACAACTTTATTTGAATAGACAGCACGGTTCTTACCGGTATAAAATCTACCGATATCGCTTATAGGAGAATAGGAACCTCCGCCAATAATATTTGGAGTAGAATATGTCAGTGGATCGATATCTTCCCATGCCATGCCGCCCTTAATATTAATTTTTATTCCGAATGCATCCAGCATTTCTTTAACGGCCATAATGATGCCTTGGCGGCCGGCGTCATCCATGCAGGTTACTGTGATTTCTGCAACAAGGCCATCCTTTTCATATATACCATCCCCGTTCAGTACCCAGCCGTCGGCCTTCATAATGGATTTTGCTTTTTCAAGATTATACTCTACTTTAACTGCCTCGTTCTCCCAAGGAAGGCCAGGGCTGGCGCTGAACGCCGGAGATGCATACCCCAAGAAAACAACATCTGCAATTTTTTGCCTGTCTATAACGTACGACATCGCTTGTCGCACTGCCAGATTGCTGGTAACAGCGTTGCCACCTTCAACTTGTTTATCACCATTTATTGTTGTCACCATATTCCCGGCAGGTATCACAGGCAAGTTCAGCTCTCTGTGATCAGTGGTTTTAAAAGCTACAACTTCATATCCAGAAATCGGAGCTTTTGTGTAAGAAGCACTCGTATAAGCAATGTCCACTTGACCAGCCTGAGCTGCAGCATATGCCGCTTCCTCAGTCATAAAAGCAACTGTCATCTGCTTCATTTTTGATACTTCGCCATAATAGCCAAGGTTAGCTTCAAATATTACCTGCTCACCTTTATCCCACTGTTTGAGCATATAAGGTCCAGATCCAATAGGATTCTCCCCGTAGGTAGCCGGATCGTATGCGTGCTCCGGCACAATGCCAACAAACGCCACAATGTAGGCAAATGGTAAGTATGGTTTATTTAAGGTGAGCTTCACTGTTGTGTTGTCGATTGCCTCAGCTTTTTCAAACATAGAAAGGTCTCGGGTGGATACATTTCTCTTAGCAGTATTAAACGTAAAAGCAACGTCCTTTGCTGTAAGCGCAACGCCATCTGTGAACTTCACATCGGAACGTATTTTGAATGTCCAGACCAATCCATCATCAGAAATGGAGTATTCCGTAGCAAGGTCGTTGCCAATTGTAACATCATCCTTGACTGTTATCAGCGTACTTTGAACTAATGGGTCATTCATACTTTTACCCCAACCAGTGATTGGGTCGAAACCGGCTTCGGGTTCGGCATCTTGCTGCATTGCGATGATGACGCTACTTGCTTCATTTTTGGGTAGTGTTTCAGTTGGGCTGGATGCACAACCGACTAACACTGTGGCCATTATGACCACGATGCTTAACATTCGAATAAACGTCCTTTTCATTTCTTTTCACCTCAACATTTTATTTGAATACACAAGATGACTACTTCCTGCATACAGGCGAATCCATCTGTGTGGTATCCCTAAAACAACAAACAGCTAAGGACAATTCGTGCAGTCTTGCCTAATCCTCATGTCTGTGATGTAAATTCAGTGTATGCCTATACTCATGTTCTATATCTTTATGGGTATGCTGATCGTTATGGTTTTCAGCAGCTTCAAAATAGGGGCAATCTGCTATACGTGTCATGGCCATTCATAACGTCACTATAAGATTTTTCCTATTACAAAAATCATTCTGATTTCCAAAAAAATAAGTCACGCTTTTAACGAATCGTTAAAAGCGTGACTTATAAGACTACAACTAATAGTAAACTATTAGTCCTATTCTATAAAAATCAGTCTGCCTCCATCGCTCGTAGAGAATCTAAACTACATGCTTTGGCAGGTCTTCTGACTGTGGTTCAACTATATCTACCCCTTCCCAAAAATCCAATCAGCTACGCTAATCTTCTTCTCAGTGGTATCTGTAGATATATCCCCATTACAGCGGCGGGACCGTACAGGATTTACACCTGTTTCCCTTTTAATTCAAGCTACTCGTGTTATTGCACGATTAACTATGAAACCAAACACTTGAACACTATTAAATTATCGAGCTGCTTTGCTTTGCAAGTCTATTTTGTTGCAATTACTAGGTTTCTTAGCAATTCTATCAGTGCTAGATACTAAAGTCAACGCAATAATGTGCTTCATATTATATTTTCTGAACGATAAGCGATAATGTCCTGTTATAACATAAAGGATTATGTCCCAA
>CAZYQI010000062.1:0-10334 GCA_964649745.1 uncultured Peptostreptococcaceae bacterium
TTATTGCTGTATTTTTAATGTCCGTTTTTGCTGTATCTTATTGTACCGCTAACACCACGCTGTTAGTGGCGAGAGCCACCCTGATCAATCTCCCATAGAATGAAGATGCGTGATTCGAAAAACGGATCACAGCTCACTCTTTAGGAGGTCATCGGTATGACCAAGCATCGTGAGATTTTACGGCTGAGCAGTATGGGGCTCAGCCAGAGGAGCATTGCATCCAGTTGCCAGTGCTCCCGCAACACCGTATCAGAAGTGCTAAGCAGGGCCTGTCAGAAAGGTTTGACGTGGCCGATTCCCGATGATGTTTCTGATCCGGATCTAATGCATCTCCTGTTCCCTGACAGGGTTCAGGAGTCCAGCCGAAAGATTCCGGACTGTGAGTACATGCACCGGGAACTGGCCAAAAGCGGCGTCACCCTCAGCCTGCTGTGGAGCGAGTACTGCGAAGTCTGCCGACTGAGTAATCAAATCCCTCTGAAGTACACAATGTACTGCAATTATTACCGAAAGTTCGCTGCCACCACCAAGGCGACAATGCATATCAGCCGGAAGCCTGGCGAACAGCTGGAGGTAGATTGGGCTGGTCAGACGGCCAGCATCATTGACCGGGATACCGGAGAAATTATCCCGGTGTACATCTTCGTCTCAGCTCTCTCAAGCAGCCAGTATGCCTATGTGGAGGGGTTCCTCTCCCAGGATCAGGAGTGCTGGATTGCTGCCCATGTGAACGCCTTTGCCTATTATGGCGGTATCACTCGGATCCTTGTGCCGGACAATTTGAAAACCGGTGTTGAAAAACCTTCCCGGACTTCTCCAGTAATCAACAAGGTTTATCAGGAGATGGCAGAGCATTACGGTACTGCCGTTGTTCCTGCCCGTGTCCGCAAGCCTCGGGACAAGTCCAGCGTTGAGGGGGCTGTCGGAGTGATTTCCACTTGGATCCTTGCTGCCCTGCGAAATCAGAAGCACTTCACCTTGGCGGAACTGAATGAATCCATCGCTGAAAAACTGAATGAATTCAACGCCAGACCCTTCCAGAAGAAACCGGGAAGCCGACTCAGTACATTCCTTGAGGAAGAACAGCCCGTCTTGATGGCACTTCCCCAGACACCTTATGAACTGGCAATCTGGAAGGTGGCGACGGTTCAGTTCAATTACCATATAGCTGTCGATAGCATGAATTACAGCGTTCCCTATGAGTACATCCGCCACAAGGTGGATGTGAGAATCACTCGCCGGGCTGTGGAGGTGTTTTACAACAACCATCGTATCTGTTCTCACCTGAGGCTTCATGGACGCCCCGACCAGTACAGCACCAACCAGGATCACATGCCAGAGAAACACAAGCAGCACGTGGATTGGAACAGCGAGCGCTTCCTGAAATGGGCCGAGAACGTGGGGCCCAGCACAACCTTGGTCATACGGGCCATCCTATCTTTTCATCGGGTTGAGCAACAGGGCTACAAGGCATGTATGGGTGTTTTGAAGCTGGCTGATAGGTACTCCCTGCCCCGGTTGGAAGCTGCTTGCACCAGAGCCCTGAACTATACGCCAAGTCCCAGCTACAAGAACATCAGCACCATCCTGAAAGCTGGACAGGATACCGTCGCTACGGATCCTAGAGGAATTGACACCAAGCCGACAGAAAGCTCCCAAACGACCCACGGGTTCACCCGGGGTGCCAGCTATCATGGGAGGAAATCCCAATGCTCAACTCCGCCACCATCAATAAACTAAACGA
Source organism: uncultured Peptostreptococcaceae bacterium (assembly GCA_964649745.1). Classification (GTDB taxonomy): domain Bacteria; phylum Bacillota; class Clostridia; order Peptostreptococcales; family Acidaminobacteraceae; genus CAZEHS01. The sequence goes on from CAZYQI010000062.1 coordinate 1,745, forward strand.
CATGCGCCTGCGCACCATGGCCGAATCCCTCCGAGAACAGATGCACAACCCTGCCATGTCCACCCTATCCTTTGAAGAACGGTTTGGATTCATCGTCGATTCCGAGTGGACCAAGCGGAAAAATCGCCATCTGGACCGACTGATCAAGAAGGCTGGGCTTAAGGTTTCAAGCGCCTGTGTGGAGGATATCGATTACCATCCTGACAGGAAACTGGATCAGCCCCTGATTCTGAGACTCTCCACCTGTGCCTACATCCATGAACAACTCAACGTCATCATCATGGGGGCATCCGGCGCTGGCAAGACCTACATCGGTTGTGCATTAGGGATTGCAGCCTGCCGGAACTTCTTCTCCACCCGGTACATCAGGCTGCCCGAACTGTTGACGGATCTAGCCATAGCAAGGGGGGACGGGTCATACAAGAAGCTCATGGCTCAGTACAAGAAAGTACAACTGCTGATTCTGGATGAATGGCTATTGGTTCCCCCTGAGCATAGCGGAGTCCAGAGATCTTCTTGAGATCATCGAAAACAGGCACCAGAAAACCTCCACCATCTTCATCTCACAGTTTGATCCAGAGGGATGGCATGCAAAGATTGGTGAGAGCACCTTGGCAGACTCCATACTGGATAGAATCGTCCATAACTCCCACGAAATCTTGATTGATGGAAACGACTCCATGAGAAAACGCAAAGGGATCAAACGGTAACTACTGCTATGATCAAACCGGGGGCCATCAGAACCTCATGGTGGCTCTCGGTTTAACGCACTGGTACTCTCTCAGTGACAGACTGGCTCTAAATCATTAACACAGCGGCTCCGCCGCACTGAAATATTCAACCACACCCTCTCACCGGGGGGCAAGCCCCGCCTACGAGGTCAAACACAACGTTAGGTGACATTAGGAAAAGACAGGACATGATTGACGATACAACTAAAGAGTTGTAGTATGTAATTAGAAAGATCAGGGTGGTGAGTGTAACATGAAGTTTAAAGTGCTTGAAAAAGCGGAGAAGGCGATCAAGAAACTCAACACTGAAGATCCGAAACTCGTGGCTGAGGTTATAAAGAGGCTCGATTTCTTACAACATAGAGAGTTCAATCGATTAGATATTGAGCAGATTAAAAGGAAGAATGGAAAGTATAAAATTCAAGAAATACGTATTTTTCATCCGGGGTCGTTGAGAGTCTTTTTTGTAGAAATTTTTGAGGCTGAAGGATGTACGTATATTATTGACTGCAGGAAAAAGAAAAAAGACAGGTTTGATAGCGAGTACTTCCGAAATTTAGATAAGTATCTTGAAAACGAATTGAGATAAATATATTAATAATGCAGTAACAGTTGATGGTTCGAGAAAATTAACTAACCCAAATGCCTTGAAATTTGATAGTTGTTGGGATCGAGGGGAGTTCATTGAATCCACACCCTTTCACCGGGGGGCAAGCCCCACTTTCGGGTCAAACTCCTATCGCCCGGCTCAAGGGCGTCGGCAAGGCGGAACGTTAAATAAAATTGTATTCTGCTATTTGTAATATCCAAGGGGGAAAGGTCATGAAAGAACTAAGCACGCTAATAACCGAATTGGTAAATGAAAGTGAAAATTTGAGAGATGAATTGGAGTTACTTGGACTGAAGTACAAGATAATTGATGAACTGATTGGTTACAGAAGATCTTTGGACATGTCTCAAACTGAATTTGCAGAGAAAATCGGCATTAAGCAACAGATGGTTTCAAGATTTGAAAAAGGGGAAGTTGATCCAAGACTAAGTTTTGTTGCAAAAGTACTCAAAGGGATGGAAAAAGATATTTTGATTGTTTCACAGGATTACAAGGCGGCGGATAACTTGATTCTATATTCTAATACAAAAAAATCAAAACGAATGGTTAATGCAGATGACGTGTTTTTAAATAATAATTTTCCTAAAGCAATCTAAATAGAAAAAGGTGATATTGTGAATAAGTACAGAGGGAAACTGAGCTTCGAAGGCTATGAAACTGAAAAAATAAATGTCGAGAAACTAAAAAGCGCCAAGGAAGATGATAGCAAAATTGGGTTCATGTTCAAAATAGTGCCTGATAACAAAACTGAGATTTTAAAGGCTAATGTTTTTCAAGGTGTACTAATTGAAACGACTGGAGATAAGAAGTACAGAATTGAAGTTGTAATTAAAGGGAATTTCAAAGTTGAAGATATTAATTATGAAGAGAGAGAACGATATTTGAAGGCAAACGCATCAGCGATATTATTTCCGTATCTTCGATCGCTGGTAAGTTTGATTACTTCTCAATTGGAATGTGAAACAATAATTTTACCCACTATGAATTTTCACCTCTTTTTTGAGGACACGAATAGTGAAGATATCTTCATGTCAGAAGACAATTTTGAAGATTTCTAATGTCACCTAAACCAGCTAACTGCTGTCAATAAAAATCTTCCTTCCACGCTTTTCCCCACGTCAAATAGACCTTCCCAGAAGGCCTGAAAAATAATGAGGAATCCGAATACTACCTCACTTCAAAGGGCATTCCCTACTTCATAATCCCGAACACCAAACATAAAGGCTTACTGGCAGCCGCGCATAGCCGATGCCTTGACTTTGGGGGCATTATAATCAACCGCCCAATAAGGACCATTGCTTCTGAGCATAACAAGACGCAAAAACCTGACATTGTGGCGCACTGCCCCATAATGTCAGGTTTTTCTGTTACCGTGTTTTTACGCCTGAAGATGATACTCGATAATCGATTCTTTCTTAAAACCTTCCAGGCTCATCCTTTCAGCCAGGCAGGCGATGATGCCGTCGTAATCGGCTTCTTCTCCCACATAGCCCAGGGCATGGGCGGAATCCTGCAGATACTTAAGCTTTACCGGCCCGACAATTTGGGTGGCAATAACCTTCAATCCTGATTTTTCAGCCTCTTTTGCGACGAAGTCTTTCAGCATGGCCAAGGGAGTGCTTGCGGCATCGAACACGTTCATAGACACGGCGGTGCCCACATGGCCCTCGTCCTTGAATCCGATCCCCTTAATGGAGGACCATCCGGTTTCGGGATTCTTAACTACTTTTGCTATGGCTCCCGCAATGGAAGCATCTTCGGAATCAATGAACACATTGTAGGCTGTCAGCCCTTCGTAATCTGCGCTGACGGTGACCCCTCCCATGGTGGCGCTGAGCCTTCCGTCTATCGAAAGATCCGGTTTCCGCATTTCACTATCCGGGTGATCCGGCGTTTCCAAAAGCGCTTTCAATCCTTCATACTGACCTTTACGGATATTGGTATTGGATTTCTTATAATCCGTGCGGGCATTGAGGCCGGAAAAATAAACCGGCACCTTGTACACTTCGTGAAGGGCCTCACCGATTTCTTCCGCCAGTGCTTTCACCTCTTCAATGGGCACATTCTGAAGGGGGAATACGGGGGCGGTATCCAGGGCCCCAATGCGGGGGTGATCGCCCTTTTGAACCTCCATGTTCACATGCTGGTACACAGTTCCCGCCAGCTTGACCATGGCTTCCTTACAGAACTGCGGCTCACAGATGAAGGTAAGCACCGTTCTGTTGAAATTCGCCTCCGGTTCCACTGCGACCACTCGAACCGATTCCACGGATTTTACGGCGGCAACGGCAGCCTCAATGGCTGCAGCATTTCTTCCTTCACTGAAATTGGGTACTGCCAGGATGTACTTTGTCGATTTGCTCATTCTATTCTCCTCGCTATCCTTGTTAGTATTATTCTTCGCCCAAATAGGCTTTCCGAACGCGGTCGTCACTTAAAAGCGCCTTGGCATCCCCTTCAAATTCAATGGTTCCAGTCTCCATAACATAGGCATAATCGGCGGTGCGCAGGGCGATATTGGCGTTCTGCTCCACCAGCAGTACGGTGAGTCCGTTGTCCCTCAGTTGGCTGACGGCTGCAAAGATGTCCCTTATCACCAAGGGGGCCAGGCCCATGGAGGGCTCGTCCAGCATCAACAGCTTGGGCTTTGAAAGGATCGCCCGCCCAATGGCCAGCATCTGCTGCTCCCCTCCGGAAAGAGTGCCGCCGTTTTGCTTTGCCCGCTCCTTCAATCTGGGGAACAGGCCGTATACAAATTCCAGATCCCGGTTGAAATTTTCCTTGTCCTTGCGGAGATAGGCTCCCATAAGCAGGTTCTCTTCCACGTTCAGTGCGGTGAAGATCCGCCGCCCCTCCGGCACATGGATGATCCCGGAGCCCACAATCTTTTCCGTGGCCATGCCTATCAGCTCCCGACCTTCAAAGGTCAGGTTCCCCTGAGCCTTCACGATTCCGGATATGGCCCGGAGAGTGGAGGTTTTTCCGGCTCCGTTGCTGCCGATCAGCGCCACAATGCTTCCCTGTTCTATTTCAAAGCTGATTCCCTTCAGCGCCTGAATGCCGCCGTAATGCACCGTGAGATTTTCCACCTTCAGCATCAGATAGCCTCCTCCTGGGTTGCTGCCTCACCCAAATAGGCATTGATTACCTTCTCGTTTTTCTGTATTTCATCAGGACGCCCTTCGGCGATCTTATTCCCGTAGTCAAGAACTGAGATTCGGTCTGAAATTCCCATAACCAGCTTCATGTCGTGCTCAATGAGAAGAATGGTGTTTCCTCTGCTGCGTATTCTGCCAATCAGCTTCTTCATCTCGTTCTTTTCACCGGTGTTCATCCCCGCAGCCGGTTCGTCCAGCAGCAGCAGCTTGGGATCCGTGGCCATTGCTCTGGCGATTTCCACCCGCCGTTGATAGCCATAGGAAAGGCTGGTGGCCAGTTCATCCTTCACGTCACTGAGCTCAAGAAATTCCATCAGCTCCAGCACCTTGTGCCTTACCATCTCCTCTTCCCGCTTGAAATGCTTGTCTCTGGCCAGGATGTTGAAAAGATTGGTGTGGGTTCTGCAGTACATGCCGACCATGATGTTTTCATAAACCGTCATGCTGGAAAAAAGACGAATGTTCTGGAACGTTCTTCCGATGCCCAGCTTAGTGATTTCAAAGGGCTTTGATTTCTTAACCGGCTGGTCCAGAAAAAATGCTTCCCCATCTGAGGGTTCATAAATTCCTGTCAGCACGTTAAAAAACGTTGTTTTCCCTGCACCGTTGGGACCTATCAGGCTGACAATCTCATTTTCCTCGATGAAAAAATCCACCTTGTTGACCGCAACCAATCCTCCAAACCGCATGGTTACGCCCTTTGCTTCCAGTATCCGCTTGTGATCAGCCATTGGTATCCCTGCCTTTCAGTACATCCATGCTGACAATCCCCTTAGGACGGGCAATCATCATGATAATCAACAGTAAGCCGTATATGGCATACCGATAGCTGGCAATATCCCGGAGCAACTCCGGCAGTGCTGCCAGAATTACGGCACCGGTGATCACTCCCGGTATGCTGCCAACCCCACCTAAAACAACCATGGTGAGAATAACCACCGACTCCATGTAATTGAAATTGTCCGGATTCACATAGTGGATAAATGAGGCGAAGAAGCTGCCTGCAACACCGGCAATCATGGAACCCAAGACAAACGCCATGATTTTCAGCACGGTGGGGTTCACCCCCATGGCTTCTGCGGCAATCTCGTCATCCCGCACGGCAATCATCCCTCTCCCTAAACGGGAATCCAAAAGCCGCTGAGATAAAACCACCGTCAGAAATGCAATGATGAGGATCAGGTAATAATACGAGGAGCTGGAGCCCAGTTTCAGACCAAACAGACTGGGGGATGGAATTCCCGGAATACCGGCAGGTCCCCGGGTGAGCTCAATCCAGTTGATCAATACCAGTCGCAGGATCTCACAGAATCCAATGGTGGTAATAGCCAGATAATCCCCTTTTAGACGAAGGGTTGGAATTCCCAGCACCAGGCCGAAAACCCCTGCAACCAGTGCGCTGGCCACCATGGCAATGAAAAAATTCACATGAAGATTCACCGTCAGCAGCGCTGTGGTATACGCACCCACGGCGTAAAAGGCCGCATGGCCGATGGAGAGTTGTCCGGCAAAGCCCAGGACGATGTTCAGGGACAGGGCCAGAACAATATAAAGGATAATGATGGTCACCGTTCGCATCAGATATGGCAGAGGCGCCAAGGCCAAGGGCAAAAGAATAAGAATTGCCATCGAGGAGAGCCGAAGGGTTTTCTTTGATTTATCGCTGAGCGAAACCATCCGCTTAACCAGTTTGTCAAAAAACCGTGTGAATATCTTTATGGACACGAACAGGATGGCCGCATACAGGATAATATTCAGGTTTACGTGCATAAAACGTTCCATGCCAATCCCTCCCTATACCTTTTCTTTTACAGAGCTTCCGAAAATCCCGGAGGGCTTGACAAGGAGGATGAAAATAAGGATCACAAAGGCGATTGCATCCCTGTACCCGGATGAGATATAGCCGGCTCCAAGACTTTCTGCAATCCCCATGATCAGTCCACCCACCATGGCTCCGACAATACTGCCGACTCCACCGATAACTGCTGCTATGAACGCCTTCAGGCCAGGTACGAAGCCCATCATAGGGAAAACCGCCTTGTAATACATCCCCACAAGAGCCCCCGCTGCCGATCCTAGAGCCGATCCTATGGCGAAGGTGTAGTACACGATATGGTTGGTATTGATCCCCATCAGCTTGGCCGCATCCATGTCCTGGGATGTACAGCGCATGGCACGGCCCAGTCTGGTCCATTTCACGATATAGGTCAGCAAAAGAACAAGGACAATAGAGGTCCCCAGAATAATCAGCTGCAGGGAGTTGAAACGCAAGCCCAGCAGATTGAAATTCTCAGCCTTGATAACCTCCGGAAACGCCTGAGTTTCAGGCCCGAACGCCAGCATAGCATAATTCTCCAAGAAAATGGCCACCCCGATGGCAGATAGAAAAAGATTTATTCGCGGGGCCTTGAAAACAGGGCTATAAGCGAATTTAGCTACCAAAATACCTATCAGAGCGGCCCCTGCCATTCCCAGAACAAACCCTGCGAGAATAGGCAGCTTCAGTACCGCGACACTGAACATGGTGATATAGGCCCCGATCATATAGATATCCCCATGGGCGAAGTTAATCAGTTTAATGATCCCGTAAACCATCGTGAAACCGATTGCCGTCAGCGCATAGATACTGCCGAGAGCAATCCCGTTGCTGAGCTGTTCAAAGAACATCTACATACCTCCGCTATATTTTGCAAAGGGCCACAGTTGTAACCGGGCCCTCTGCAAAAGGTGTTAAAGGGTTACTGTTACAGTTGAACGTCTGCCGGTACAATCTTCCCGTCCTTAACAGTAAGAATAATGATATTACGGGTTACGTTGTTCTTTTCAAAGGTTATGGGACCTGCAACACCCGGGAAATCCTTAGAAGTGCTAAGGAATTTATCAATCCCTTCACGGGTTGCGCCGTTCTGTTTCATCCCTTCAATGATAATTTTTGCAGAGTCATACGCCAGGGCGGCATAGGTATCCGGCTCCTTGCTGTACTTGGCTTTAAATGCATCCACAAACTCAGTGGTTCCTGCAAATTTCATTTCGGGATGGAAGAAGCCTGTGAAGCGGATGCCTTCAACTGCTGTTCCCCCCAGCTTGATCAACTCATCTGAACTGATGCCGTCAGTACCAAGCATTTCGGTTTCAATTCCCAGCTGTTTGGCTTGTCCGGCAATCAGAGCTGTTTCAACATAGTAACCTGGAATAAAGATCAGATCCGGTGCTGCTTCCTTGATTTTGGTCAGCTGAGGACTAAAGTCCTTGGACTGCCCTTCAAAATAGGTTTCCTTTGCAACTATGGTTCCGCCCAATTTTGTGAACTCATCCGAAAAATCCGTCATAAGTCCTGTGCCAAAATCGTTGGCCGTGTAGAGAACCGCTACATTCTTCTTATTCATTTTGGTATACGCATAATTTGCCAGAAGCTGTGCCTGAGTTGTATCCGTCAGAGATATTCTGTAAACCAGCGGGGTGCTTCCGTCTGTGATGGCTTTATTCACCGAATCTGTAATCACAGGAATACCTGCCCCATTGTAGATCTCCCGGGCAGCCAGGGTGCAGGAGCTGTTCCAGTGGCCGATAATAGCCAGGATGTTGGAATTGGATGCAATTTTCTGAGCCACGTTGGGGGCTTCCTTGGGATTTCCCGTATCATCCCCCACCTCAAGCTTAATCTGTTGCCCGTCGATACCGCCGGCGGCATTGGCCTCGTCTATGGCCAACTGAATTGCTTTCACCTTCATGTCTCCGAACTGGGCCGAATCCCCCGTCATGGGATTGGCGCTGGCAATGACGATTTCCTTGGAGCTTTGACACCCGGTGAGCAGCTGACTCACAACCAACGTAAGAACCAATAGCAATGCAGCAGTCTTTTTCATTCAACATCCTCCTCAAGCTGGAATAGTTAAACACAAAGTACTGTACTGCAATTGCCATGCCACATCCCACACACATCGTTAATTTATTCATAAACAGGCGACCCCTTGATCTTGCCCATAAAGACCACAGACTTTCTCCCACACCAGGGGGTCAATCCCTTTTGTAAGAAAAATCAGGACCACCCGTCTAACGGGTGGTTTGCTTAGCCCTATAAGGGCCTACTA
>CAZYQI010000063.1:0-9899 GCA_964649745.1 uncultured Peptostreptococcaceae bacterium
AACACATACATATTTTCGGAGACGTGCGACAACTATGTTGACAAACACCGCCTTCATTATTCTAACAAAAGGAGGTTTTAAGTTCTTGCTCATAGCTAAAGCTTTTGGAACCCCCGGTAGAACCGGGGGTTTTCGTTATACAATAAAGAAACGGCAGTTTTTATTCCTGCCGTTAGTATAGCATATTTAGTCAATTAGGTGTATAGGTAGTGCCTGGCCCCACTCTCCCCCCCTAGCTGGTCTGACCTCTTCCGCCTCCAAACACCGGTTGCCCCCAAACTTGAGTTATGATTCATAAGAATAAATCCACATATTTCTATACACTCTTTTAATATGCTCATATTTCTCAGGTCTTGCGACAACCACTTTTACATCTCCTATATCTGAAGCCAACATTATCGCTCCAATTGAGGTCGGCGTAGAACCACATAACGCCAATGTTATTTTGTAATCTCCTTTATATTTTTCGTAAATTGAAAGCAGTTTATTATAAACATGATATGGATTTGAAGCACTACAATAATCCACTGAGAAATTATTAACATGAAGATGTAAATTTTTCACTAAGCTAATATCTTTGTAACTCAGTAAAAATGAAGGGAATCCATTAATGATTACTTTTTTAGCAGGTTCAATTTCTCTGTCGATAACTTCCGTTAGGCTTCCTTCAAACCCTGTCAAATATACAACCAATTCTCTATCATTGTCATTGTTCTCAGTGAAACAATCTAACTGAATTTTATTAAGTGACCCTACATGAAATTGGTAATTTTGAGGATCTTCATAATTTACAGTTTCGAAGTATATAAATGAAACACTTGATTCATTGTATACTTCTCTAATATATGTATATATATATGAATACAAAGAAACCATCAAATTTGTACAATCAATGTATACTCTGGATCCATTGACCATTGGAAAATTAGCTACTACCTTTCTTGTTACCCCATAGTCAGGATCCGAATTACTATAATCAATTTTAATTACAGAACTTTTCTTTACACTGCATTCACGCAAAGTAACGTCAATGTTGGGATCTACACAAAATATTATCAAGTTCTCGATTTCCTCGAAATTACTTAAGTTATCCATTAACGGGCTCGTGTTACTGGTGAAAACCCAATCAGCAGTACCTATCACCTTAATATTTTTCATCATATTATATATTGTTTTCTTCATAAATGTCACCTATTGTAATTTGATATGTTGCCTCCTCCTTCTTTACTGCTTCCTCCGAAATGGTTTTATTATTTGTCGAAATATACTTCATAATTTCATTTTTGCTTAACTGCTTATTTAGAATTTCTCTGATCACTTCACTAGATATATATGGATTATATCCCCCTCTAGTAACACATGAGATGTTATACAGAGGTGAATATATCCTGTTTACTGTATAGATGTTCGTTTTAGGTAATCCAATAGATTTTTGTTGGAGATTATTCTTCAACAGTATAAACGAATGCATTTTTGCAATATCCAGCACTTTTATACTTATATCGTCAATGCTATCATCCAATGTAAATTGATTTGTTTCAGGATATTTTATCCTAGGGTCTTGGTGGTATTGTTGGAATATTCTGCACATATTGTCAACGAAATTGTATATTTTATCTCCGTAAGGGCCTACTTTTTTTAGATAATTTATCTCAGTTTGAGCTACATCCCTTACTGCCTCAGTCTGAATATCCATGTCAATCATTTCGTTTTTTAAAAGAGTTTCTGGACACTTAAACATTGAATACTCGAACACCTTATGACACAATTGTAGGAATAATCTAGTTGAGCCGCTCGATAAATATGCAAAAGTTAGCATGCTGTAATAGGATTTGTTCTTTTTAGCAATACTTAACAATAAGAAAGCTAGACTTTTTTTGTATTTATTCTCAAAATCATTTTTATATTTTCTATACGCTTTGGATGATGTGTCTGACTTTGAAATGAATTTTTCCATTTGATCTGCAATATCACTGATGTCATTGCCCCGATTCACTTTTACAATATTAAGCATTTCTTTCATTATATCTTCATTTCGAATCAACTCAACATCTTTTGTATTCAGAGTTTTCGTTATAAACTCTAGGTGTTTTGTGAAATCTGCAGGTATCTTTCTGCGAATTTCTTCCTGTATATTTTCTTTTTTTCCAAGCAAATCCTCTATTGACATATGTTTAAGCGCATAGACCGCATGAATTCTTTTATTTGCAAGTTCATTTAAAAACTTCACGTACTTATCTACATCCATATAACTATTAATTGTAATTTTATTATAATCATGACTTTCCCTTAGGCTCTCCATAGAGAGTGTACTTAAAGTAGTGATCCCCGAAGGTCTGGATCCTATACGAAATGTTATATTTTCTTTAACAAACTTGATATATGTATTAATCACCTTTTGGTGTTCCGTAGCCAAGTTCTCCATCTCGTCAACAATAATTGCAACATTTAGGCATAATTGGGTGTGTATGCATTCGTTAAATGATTCAATAAATTTCTCTGATATTTCATATGAGTTATAAAGAAAGGGGGCTGAAAAAACTACATCCTGAAAACTTCGTTGTCTAGTAAATTCTTTCACTTTCCGGATTTCATTGTCTAATAACTCCAGTACATTCTCCAAGCTTGTTACGCTATGAAACCCATTAATTCTAGCCACTTTTGCTATGAAATCAACTTCTTTGAATGAGATTGATTGGTCTCCGCTATTAACTATTTTTAGTATACATTCCAATATAAGTTTCGATATTTTCAGTTCAAATAAATGAACAAATATTTCATTCCAGTGTGCAGAATCTATTCCCTTACCGGACAAAGATGAATAATTGTATTCACCAATCCTGTAGTACGCACAAATGTAGTTCCCGTTAATTAACATTTCAGGAACGGACTTTCCTAATGACATTTGACCAGAAAGTGAGTAATACTTAAATATCGTAGTTTTGCCGCAGCCCCTGGGTCCTTCAATCACTATAGTCTTATTTGAAGTAAGCATTTCAGTCAATTGAATGTGTAACGGTTCACACCAATAACTTACAATATCTTCGATGCTATCAGTATTGGCATCTCTATTTGTAAATGGGTTGTTATATGAATTTAGTAGATTCATGGAACACCTCTTCATAGTTATTCGAACTATATATCTTGTGAAATCTCTTAAAAAGCGGGGTCCACAATTTGCTTTCTTTCCAAAATATAGGCAACGTGTTGTCTGGAACATTGTAATAGAACCCCAATGCCAACTCGCTTTTTGAATAACCCAGAGGATCCCATTCCAATCTGTCTTCGTAAGCTTGAAGTAAGCATTTCATATTTATGATTGTTTGTTGATCAAACGCCGTATATGAATCATCTGAAAAGACTCTCATTCGGCTATCAATATTGAATGCAGATATCAACTCAAGTCCATTTGTTCTAAAAATATCTATCGCTGCATCAGTTGCAATTAGCGATAAATATTTTATACTTTTAGGGGATATGTTCTCCTTCTGCATAAGTTCAATTATATGACTACTCGCTTGATGGCCTGATCCTGAAATATCATCCACAAACACAATTAGCTCCCCATTATTGTTTCTGGGAATATTTGAAAACTTATCTTTGGGAATGTTATTTGCTAAACGATAGAAGTAGAGGATTAGAGAACTGCTTTCACTCGGATTTCCAATAGGAAAGTAGCGGATTTTATCTGCTATATCACTTTCACAATATCCATTCACAATTAAACTGTGAAGAAACTCTTGATGGATTACTTTGCACAAATGTAGTACTTCATTGTGACTGAGATAGATAAAACTATTTAGTAAACGTAACGCCATTATTCTTTCTTCGTCTATATCAAATATCCGCCCAGTGAAATTACACAACCATTCCTCAATGCTAGACATTGTTATGCAATTTCCCCAGCAATGCAGTGCTTTTTTTCGTATTTCTTCCATTAACGCATCGTATTCGTAGTTTTTACTCATCTTATATTCTCCGAACAAAATCTCAATTTCGACTGTTCAATATAATCAATTTTAACTTCAGTTCCAAACCATTTCCTTTTGAGTTTTTCAGACACATATCCAGTTGTATTACTTCCTAAAAATGGATCGAACACCGTGTCACCTTCGTCCGTTAGAAAAGTAACAAAAAACTCAACTAGTTCAACTGGCATTCGTGCGGGATGTGGTTCAAACCCAAGCTCTCTACAGTCATTAATAAATTTTTCGTTTGACCTTGTATTACTCAACGAAAAAATATTTTCTGGCATTCGTGCAGAACCGGTTTCCATTATTTCTTCAACTTGAATAACATTGTGCATTATGCTTCCACCATTGTTTTTTAAAAAACTCTTATCACCAATGCTATGGTGTGATGGTCTTTTCCCCGAATTATACGTGTTTTTTTGCAGCAGCTTTTCCATTCTTTTGCTATATGGTCTCAGAACTTTTTTATTATCTGCTTTGGGAAATTCTGATCGTGATAGCCACCATAATCTTGTATAACTATCAATCGTCCTTATTCTATTTATTGTAACCCATTGTGCAGGACTCGGAAGCCGCGCAGGATTATAACAAATGAACTCCTGACACAAATGGAAGCCGCCCTTTTTTTTAAACTCCAATAAGCTTTCCAGCGGCAACGTAGAAAATGTAGGGCTGTTTGATTCCCAACCATTCCCCATTTCAATTACTACCGATCCATTTGGCGTGAGTAAGTCACCCAGAATTGTAGATAAACTGCCAATCCATTCTTTATACTCGTCACCTTGCAAATTCCCATATTCTTTTTTCTTGTTTAATGGGAATGGTGGTGATGTCATAATTAGCTGCACTTTTCCCTTTAAAGAAGCGTACTTTGATGTTTTAGCAAAATCTTCTATTTTTGACAAAAAGGCGGCGCCTCTCTCGGTTCGATATATAGATTCCATTTTTCACTCCTATAACAATGTTTTGTCCATTATAGCATTATAGACCTCGAATTTCCTATTTATTAAGAAATCCACCTTCTGAACGTATCATTTTCCTACGAGAGAATTGAACAGATTTTCCACCCGATCAAAAAAACGTTGGAAAATCAGTGGGGGCGGTTTGATACACACACTCCCTAACCTACCACTCCATTCACTCATCCGTAATATAACTCCCCATAAACACCTCCCGCACAAGCCACTCCACAAACCCAGCGTCCGACAGATACAACTTTTCTACTGGCCTTTGAATGTGCTAACAGTTTTGAATTGCAACAGGGGGTACTCTCGAAATCTTGTGCTGTCTTTGGGACAAGCGTCAGGGACGGTTTGCTTTATTTCCATCAATTTTCGACTACACAATCTTCACAATCTGATTCGAAGCCTTGAAAATTTCCATGGGTATTTTGTCATTCAGCTTGTACGTAATACTAATCGGCGCCGAGCCTTGGTGGGAAACGTACTTAGCTAAGCCTAAGCAACGATACACTTCCGTATTCCCGTAACCATCTGTTCTCTCTTCCCTCACGAACAAAACAACTCTTGATCCGTTTTCTCGCATGTTGATATAACGCTGCCCTGTAGGGCTTGTGTCTGTCGTACGACTTTGCGACTGCCAATGAAATAGATCCTCGCTGATAGCATAGTCTTCGTAGCGCGTGGACTCCTTGTAATGTTTTTCTGTTTTGTTCAGCGTGATGAAGAATGCATCAAGATTTTGACCGCTGAAATATTTGACGCCTTCTCTGAAAGCCTTTACAGAATTGATTGTGTTTTCACCAATTGCAGCAAAAACATGCTGTGTTGAATAGGATGCATGAAGCTCAATGGGTACCTCGGGATCAATTGCAACTTGTTTTGGAACGTGGTCGATTTGGTTTAGATTAAAGGCTAACACCGCCAGAATCTCCGTGATTAACTCTGGGCTATGCTCGTGGATACTGCGCATAAAGTCCTTAATTGATCCCCTCCATGGCTCATTGAAAAGGGTGTAATAAAACACTGTAGCCAATCTAATCTCCCGTTCTTTGACGAGCATCCAAGGGTTGGAAAAGTAGCGCTGTATGAATTGCAGCAGCTCAACGGAATTGATCTTGGCAATTCTGCTCATGGCGCCTTTTAGTGACTTGATATCAGCTAGAGGGCTTCTGGAATCCACTGTATACTTTCTATCCATTAATTCTGTAAACGTGGTAAAGCGATACACTTCAAAAGGTTCAAGGTGATAGTGGTTTAAGAAATTGAAAAAGGTGCACTCCAAATCGGCGTGAAGCTTAAAGTCTGACATCAATTGGCGCAGCTTGTTGTTATTGATGTAGGCAGATTCGATGCTTTTAAGAATTCGCTCCTTTGCAACCCGTTCAAGTTGAATGTGGCAGTTATTAGGAAGCGTCATGAAGCCTTCTTCAATATCTGCAACCAGAGATCTGTGGGAGCGTCCTGCAAGGCTTTGAAATTTCATGCGATAGTCATAATTCTTATGTGCTTGACCGATAAAATCAAGAACCGTCAGGACCTCTTTTTCAGGATGTAGCCTCAAGCCTCGACCTAATTGCTGAATAAATACCGTGGCAGACTCGGTTGGCCGCAAAAACAAGACCACATTGATTTCCGGAATATCAACACCTTCATTATATAAATCCACAACAAAGATAACCTTGATCTCACCACGTATAAGCTTTCCCTGTACCGTCTGCCTTTCTTCTCTAGAAGAGTCTGCATCCAGGTGGAGAGACGGAATTCCGCTTTTATTGAAGACCTCACTCATATATCGAGCGTGGTCCTTCGATACACAAAACCCCAGTGCCTTCATTTTAGAAGATGATATGACATATTGTTCAATAGCTCTAAGTATCCCATCGTTCCGCCGCTCATTGCCAATGAATTTTAGGCCAAGTTCGGAAATATCATAGTGCCCGTTTTGCCATTTTATCTGTGTCAAATCAGTTTCATCTGAAATACCGAAATAATGAAATGGACACAGCAAATTACGGTCAATCGCTTCCCTTAAACGTATTTCGTATGCAATCCGATTGTTGAAATCCGATAAGATATCAACGCCATCCATTCGTTCAGGTGTAGCCGTAAGACCTAATAATATCTCGGGTTTGAAATGCTCCAAAATTTTGCGATAGGTTCCTGCCGCTGCGTGGTGTGTCTCATCAAGAACGATGTATTGAAAGTATTCCGAATCAAATTCTGAATACTGCATGCTGCTATTGAGGGTTTGAATAGAAGCAAAAACGTGCTGAAAATCTTTTGGTTCGTAACTTCCAACCCAAAGCTCACCAAAATTCGAATCTCTTAATACACCCCTGAAAGCAGATAAGCTTTGCTTTAGAATCTCCTTTCGATGGGCCAAAAACAAAATTCTCGCTTCAGGTCTTGCTACATAGAACCGCTTAAAATCAAAAGCTGAAACAATGGTTTTACCCGTTCCTGTGGCTGCTACGATTAGATTCCTAAAAGATCCATAAACCTCTCGCTCGATTTCCAAACGATCTAGAATCGACTGTTGATAGGCGTATGGGACGATATCAAAAAAATAAAGTGCATTGCCTGACTCGAGCCTTTGAGATTCTTCTTCCAGAGCCATTTTCAACCGTCTGACATCCTCAAAGCTTTTGGGGTCAAATTCTTTAAACTCACCAATATTCCAATAGGTTTCAAAGGTTATACTGTATTTCTGAATGAGTTCATAAGAGGAGTACTCAGACACCTTTAAATTCCACTCAGTCCCCTCACTGAGAGCCGCCTTTGACAAATTCGAAGATCCTATGTAAGCCGTACTAAACCCTGATTCCCTATGAAAATAGTACGCCTTTGCATGAAGGCGGGTTCTATTGGTATCATATGAAATTCGAACCTCTGTATTGGGCAATTGAGCCAACATCAGAACAGCTTTGTAATCTGTAGCCCCCATATAGCTGGTGGTAATAACTCTAAGCTTCTTGGTCTTCGTATGCTCCACCAAATCATCATAAATAAGCCGCAGCCCGCTGTGTTTTATAAATGAAACCAACAGATCAATTCGATCAGCTGATGCAATTTCTCTCTTAAGCTCCATATAAACGGGAGGTTCATGATCCCCACCGGTAAACAAGCTGCTCCGCGCAACAGAGGTCATCGGCAATTGCTCTAAAAATCGATCTTTACCTAGGAGCTTCTCTGTAATGCCTCTCAGTAAGTGATCATCCATAATATAAAACTGGCTGAGTTCCTCATCATTAAGAAGCCCACCAAGTTTATCAATCATCTGATTAACCACATCAATCTGAAATGCTAAGTGCTCCGGCTTCTTAAAATGTCGAAGTCCATTTTCTAGAACAGTTTGTAAATAAGCGGCTAACACAACACCTGAACTAGCGGGGTCCAGCTTGTCTTTATGTATGGCCTTGTAAGTATCCAGCTTTTTCAGTGTGTCTTCTAATGACTTGTTAATAACGGATTCGTAGAGCTGAATGTTCGACATGAGGTTTACTCCTTATACGAAATCTGAAATTAACTGATTCACGATTGGCTTGTCCGCTGCCGCCCAATCTAAGCTTATAAGCTCAGAGACCTTGAGCCATTTGTAATCTATATGCTCAATTAAACGGACTTGTTCATCCTCTACGCTGCAAATATAGCTGTGTAGCACAATATTGAAGTCTGGATATTCGTGCTCAACCGTTATATATTTTTCAACACTCATAAGTGTCATTTCAAGCTCTTCTTTTATCTCCCTCACAAGGGCATTTTCCTCAGTTTCGCCCTCTTCTATTTTCCCGCCCGGGAATTCATACTTATGAGATATATAGTCATGCTTATGGAAGTCCTTTTGTGTACATAAAAACTGGTTTTCTCTCTTAATAATTGCCGCTACAACATTGATAGTTTTCATTATTTCCCTCTGACAATAGCACAAGTAACGGAGTAAATTTCATATTGATCTTCAAATACTCTGTAAGTAATCCCCTTTGTAAACCTCTCGCACATGCCATTCGATAAAACCCGGTTCAGGCTGATATATAACTTCAACAGGCTTTTGAATCCGCTGTCCTTTAAACCTTAAAAGCCATTCCTGAAGGCCAGTGCTACCATTCGCATGGCGCGAAACTCTTATATCTTGATTTTGACCGAGGGTAAATGCTCCCATATCAAAGAGTTTGTGGTGTAGCGAACAAAGAGCCAAACCGTTCTCTTCTCGATCCGGCCCACCGACCTGATGCCATTTTATATGAGCCGCTTCCAATCCAATGGGTTGGTTCTGCAACCGCACATCATATCCGCATACTGCACAGCGGTAGCCATAAGCACTTAGAATGCGATTTCTGAACTGTGGATCACGCTTTCGAACTGTACGGGTTACATACTGCACCTCACTCAAATCAAGCCCAACTGCAGACAGAATATCCTGATGAAGGGTTTCTGAAAAATGCTGCTCCAACAGTGTTTCCGCTATCTCTCGAATCAGTCCAGGGTTTTCGGTGATCATATGAAGGACATCCTCCGTAAAACCACCTTCCATGTCATGGGCCATGAGCCAGTTGTCCTTAATATTGTCTCGCTCAACTGTCTGATTCAGCTTCCATATACCATCATGTGTCAATCGCACAAAGGGTTGCTCTGGATGATACGATTTTCGCAAAGGTACGAACTCCATCAGTAGTTGTTTTAAATCTTTCCTAGCCAGTTCATATGAAATATATTTCTTCCCTTCATTTTGATACTTTGCAAGGGCATACAAAATCAAAAGGGGTTTATGAGGGGCCCGTTGGTCCCCCTTACGCCAAATACTCAAATCATTGATGGATTTCATCAAATCCGATTGACTATCAATTCTACCGTCTGTCACGCTGTCACCTTCTTATGTCACTAGCTTAAGCTCTTCATCTATATTTTTATAGTAACTAGTACAACGTATTTGAAATAATTGTGCAAATATTCCCAAAGTGTTATAATA
>CAZYQI010000064.1:0-9809 GCA_964649745.1 uncultured Peptostreptococcaceae bacterium
GCCGCTTGAGAGTGTTTTATTATTTGTACTGTCTACTTGACGGGGTGCAGTTCAAAGGAAGTATATTCCTGTTCGGAACGGCTTTTTCGTTTCAAAACCTGCTTGTCATTGCGAACAAATCCTTGGGGCCGCGCCTTTATTTTTTATGACCCAAAACAAAATGAATAGGGCTGTTATGAACGGGTATCAATGCCACATATTCTCCGGCACATTTTTTTTATAAGAAGGGTGCTGAAAGAAGGGTTTTAGGGGTCGGTGTCAAATAGTACTAAATATGCTGGCATGTAACTAGGAGGAATTTGAATGAAAGAAGCAGATGGAATTCTGTTGGAAAGCGGAACCGGCGAATTTGAGATATTGAAATTCACAGTGAACAGTAAACACTATGCAATCAACGTCATCAAGGTCCGTGAGATTCTCCAGATTGATAAACTCAGCGAAGTTCCCAATTCACCGGAGGCCATTTCCGGCATCACCCTGGTGCGGGGTGAGGTGGTTACCGTCATTGATCTCCGGTATGTTCTTGAAAAGACCCATTGTGTGGAAAGCAGCCACAGGATGACCCTGTTGTGTGAATTTAACAAGCTGAAGGTTGCCTTCCTGGTGGACGAGGTTCTTGGAATCCACCGGATCGGATGGGACAAGATGCAGAAGCCGGATGATATCCTGAATGCCACCCTGGTCATCGGGAATATCAACCTGGACAATACGATCTATATGATGCTGGATTTTGAAAAAATCGTCATGGATATCAGCCCGGAAACAGGAATCACCACCGCACGCATTGCAGGACTGGAGGCAAAGGACAGAACCAAGGTGGAACTGATGCTGGCCGATGACTCCCCGATGATCCGTCAGGTATTGAGAGATACCCTGACATACGCCGGTTTTACGAAACTCCGTTTCTTTGATGACGGACAGCAGGCCCTGGATTATCTGATGAATCTGGCAGAACGAAAGGGTGAGGCATTCACGGATGAAGTGCAGCTGCTGATCACCGATATCGAAATGCCCCGTCTGGACGGCCACACGCTTACCCGGAAGGTAAAGGAGCATAAGATTCTTCGGAGGCTTCCAGTCATTATCTTCTCCTCCCTTATCACCGACAGCCTGAAGCATAAGGGCGACAGCGTGGGGGCGGATGCCCAGATGTCCAAGCCTGAAATCGGTAAGCTGGTGCTCTTGATTGATAATCTGCTGAAACTATAAAGCCATGGGTGCCTCGCAGGAATCTACAATCCTGGTGAGGCACCCTTTTGTTTTGTCATTGACGGGTGGAGACAATGAGGGATTGATATAATGCTGAACTGGAATGAATAACAGGATAGGCAATGGGTATCAATTACATATAATTGCGCCATCCCAGGAGGCTCATCCATGTCCTACATTACAAATGCGCGGATATTAGTGGTGGAAGACAGTGAAATCAATATGGATATCATTGTGGAATCCCTGAAGAACGCCTACGAGCTGACCATTGCCATGGACGGCCTGGAGGCCCTTGATGCAGTTGCAAGGGAAATTCCTGATCTTATTCTGTTGGATGTGCTGATGCCCGAGATGAACGGATATGAAGTTTGCCAGAAACTGAAGGCGGACCCCAAAACGGCGGATATACCCATCATCTTTCTGACCGCCATGAAGGATATCACGGATAAGACCAAGGCCTTTGAGATGGGGGCCATCGATTACCTGACAAAACCATTCGAAATACTTGAGTTGAAGGCTCGGGTGAAAACGCATCTTGAGTTGATATTTGCCCGAAAGCTGCTGGCGGATCAGAACCAGATGCTTGAAAAAATGGTGAGAGTGAGAACAGAGCAGCTTTATAGAACACAATCGGCCACCATCTATTCCCTGGCCGCCCTGGCCGAGACCCGAGACTCGGAAACAGGGGAACACATCAAACGCACGCAGCTTTATATCCGGGTTCTTGCCGATACGCTCCGGGACATGGGGTGCTACCAGGATATTCTTAAAGACGACTACATCAACATGCTCTACGATTCCGCCCCTCTTCATGACATAGGAAAGGTGGGAGTTCCGGACCATATACTGCTGAAGCCAGGAAAACTCACCACCATGGAGTTTGAGCAGATGAAGCTGCACGCGTGGTATGGAATGAAAACCCTGGAAAGCGCAGAAAAAGAGCTGGGGGAGATGTCCTTTTTAACCATGGCCAAGGAAATCGCCTATACCCATCATGAAAAATGGGATGGATCCGGTTATCCCAACCAACTGGCCGGCGACGCTATCCCTTTGTCGGGACGATTGATGGCTCTGGTTGATGTTTATGACGCCCTTATAAGCGAGCGGCCCTACAAAAGGCCATTTTCTCATGAGCGGGCGCGAGAAATCATCATAGAGGGAAGCGGAAGTCATTTTGACCAGCGGATTGTGGAAGCGTTTATAAAATGTGAAGATATTTTCGTGACGATCAAGAACCGGTACGGGAGGTCATGAACGGGTCATCATGGTTATAAAGAGGTCTGCAACGTCGGGATCAAATTGAGTACCTGCCCCTTTGGCAATCTCGATAAGCGCATCCTGGCGACTTAACGGCTCCCGGTAATGGCGGGGCCGCATTATGGTGCAGAAGGAATCCACCACAGCGAGAAGTCTGGCGAGGATGGGAATAGCTTCGCCCTTCAGATGGTAAGGGTACCCCCGGCCATCCCAACGCTCATGATGGTAAAGGACGGCCTCGGCCACATGGGCATATTGGGGATTCATGTTCACAAGCTTATAGCTTATTTCGGAATGCTTCTGGATCCGCTCCCAGTCGCCATCCTTTACCCGTGAATACCTGTAGATGTTCGAGGGGAGACAGATCATTCCGATGTCGTAAACCTGACCCAAATGTCGGATGTCTCGGGTGCTTTCATTAATATCGCTCCTGAGTTGAATAAGGTTTTCCATCAGTTCAACAACATAGTCTGTGAATTTTCGCCCTTCGTAAGGGTGCTTCTGCAGTTCGCTGTAAACATAATTGAAGCATCTTTGTGGGTAATTCTTTTTTTGCAGCTCCTTGTCCCGATACATGCTTTCATCGGCCTTTATAATGGCGGACTGCATGGTTTCTTCCAGAGAAGTTTTCGTGTAGTGACCCAGGGCAACACTCATAGGCCCCAGTGGGGTCATGGTTTTTTCACATCCGGCTCGAAGGCGCTGGATAATGTGAAGAACAGATGTTTCAGTGGTCCCGGGCAGGAAAATAAGGAACTCGTCGCCCCCGAACCGGGCAAGGATATCTTCCTCCCGGCAGGTATCCTTCAGCTGATGGGCGAAGGCTTTCAGTAACAGATCCCCGTCCACGTGACCCAGGATATCGTTGATAATCTTCAGACCGTTCAGATCCGCCATGATGATGCTGATGGGAAGCTGACGTTCCCTATTAAGGCGAATCAGTTCTTCCTCCAGAAAATTGCGGTTATACAGGCCCGTCAGGTTATCGTGAAAGGTCATATAGCGTATTTTTTCCTGCATAATCCATTTGTCCGTAATGTCGTCCAGGGTAATGACCTTTACCGTGGCGTCGCCGTTCGGGTCGGGAAGTGTTTGTGTTTTCATAATGATTACATGAGAACTACCGGACTGTGTGCGTATCCGGCATTCCAAATGATGATCGACGGCGCTGGCATCGGGCAGAGGATTCCCGTCCATATCCAAAAACGTAACGTAGGATTTAAGCGTTTGGCCCTTATAGTCCTCTTTCGCTTCAAGCAACATGGCCGCCGGAATGTTCATATACGTCAGATGGCCGGATTCATCTTCGGCAATTACCGCATCAATGATCCCATCCAATATGGCATTTCTCCACCGGCGTTCCTCCTCGGCAACTTGGAGGATGCGGTTCCGCTGGAGGGCAATTTCGATGTTGATGATCAGTTCCACCTCGTTCACAGGCTTGGTAAGATAGGTGCTGCACTTACTTTTAATTGCGCCATCCAGCATGTCCACGTCAACGGCGGAGGTGAGAAAAATCACGGGAATCCCGTGCTCCGAGGTGATGATTCGCGCAGCTTCGACACCGTTCATGGTGCCACGGAGGCCAATATCCATCAGAACAATATCCGGTTTAACTTCTTTTACGGCTAACACAGAAGCCTCTGCGGAATCAAAGGATCCGGCGGAGGGATAGCCGTGCTTTATAAGGATATCTTCTATGATTTGCACAACCATATGAGAATCTTCTACGATCAACACCTTCGGTTTAGCCATGATTTCAACCCCTTCAGTATGATTGGATCTGTATGCTCATAGATACCCCGTTTGAATGATTATTCACAGGCAAAACGGCATGTTTTATGTTAATATGGAAGAGCTTATTTTAAAATCAGGAGGTGCATCATGCATAAAGACAGCATATTCAATATTCTGGGGCCGATAATGATCGGTCCCTCCAGTTCACATACCGCCGGTGCGGAACGTATCGGGCGGGCGGCAAAAATGATTTTCGGAAAGCCGGTGGTATCCGCCCGGTTCCTGCTTCACGGCTCATTTGCCACAACCTATAAAGGACACGGAACCGACAGAGCCCTTGCTGCGGGGATTTTGGGTCTGGATGCGGATGACGAACGGCTGCGGGAATCCTTTGCCCTGGCGGAAGAACAGGGAATTGCTCTTTTTTTTGAACCGACAGATCTGGGAGATGTTCACCCCAACACCGTGGAAGTGGAGTTGACTGGGGCTGATGGTGAGAAGATAAGCGTCAGAGGCTCTTCCATAGGAGGCGGCAGCATCAGGATCACTGCCATCGACGGGGAACCGGTTGATTTTGACGGAAGCCTTCCGGTTCTGATCCTTAAGCATAAGGACCAACAGGGGATGATCAGCCGAATAACCTTCACCATCGCCATGCAGGGTATCAATATAGCGAACCTCAAGGTGTCCAGAGAAGAAAAAGGCGAGACGGCCACCACCATCGTGGAATCCGATTCCGTGGTGCCGGAGGGTGCGGTCAAGGAAATAGAATCCCTTGCGGGAGTCCTTTCAGTCAGAGCCGTATCCGGAATCTGAGTATTTTTGATTGCTGGGAAAAGATAAGGTAACATCACAGGAGGAGAACCATGTACACATCAGGAAGTGAATTGATCACTGCTGCCAATGAAAGCGGTCAGAGGATATGCGATATTGTGCTGGAAGAGGAAGCGGCGCTGGAGGAATGCGACAAGGCGGAAGTCCGAACCCGTATGGGTAAGGTGCTGGACGTCATGCAGGATGCCGCCAATAAGGCTCTGGACAGAGAAATACGCTCAGTAAGCGGACTCCTGGGAGGCGACTCCCAGAGAATGGC
The DNA here is from genome assembly GCA_964649745.1 of uncultured Peptostreptococcaceae bacterium. Lineage (GTDB taxonomy): Bacteria > Bacillota > Clostridia > Peptostreptococcales > Acidaminobacteraceae > CAZEHS01. The sequence goes on from CAZYQI010000064.1 coordinate 5,297, forward strand.
CAAGTACCGGATTGCGGACACGCCATATTCCGGGGAATTTCTCTCAATGGCCATGGCACGGGCACTCTCCGGTTCCGAGGTCAACGCCTCCATGGGCAGGATTGTTGCGGCTCCTACCGCCGGCTCCTGCGGAATTCTGCCGGCTGCCGTCATCACTGCGGGGGAAATGGTAGGTTGCGGACGGGAAGGCATGATTGACGGCCTTCTCACTGCCAGCGGAATCGGACGGATTGTCGCCCGCAACGCAACGGTATCCGGTGCGGAGGGCGGCTGCCAGGCTGAATGCGGCGCGGCGGCAGCAATGGCGGCGGCGGCCTTGGTAGAGATGAAGGGCGGAACCCCGGAAGCGGCCATGCACGCTGCGGCGATTGCCTTCAAGAACATCTTGGGACTTGTATGCGACCCGGTTGCAGGGCTGGTGGAGGTTCCATGTGCCAAACGGAACGCCATGGGAGTTGCCAACGCCATGACCGCTGCGGATATGGCTCTGGCCGGAATCAAAAGCGTCATTCCCTTTGATGAGGTGGTGGATGCCATGTTCCGTATCGGCAAGGCCCTTCCCGCCAGCCTGCGGGAAACAGCCCTGGGGGGGCTCGCCATGACCCCAACCGGACAGCGGCTTCAGAAGGAGATTCTGGGGAAATAGAGGCCGTCAAGCAAAAGAGCGCCCTAGGGCGCCCGATAAATGTCGTTGAAGCCGCAGACACAGTTTCTGCCGCTGTCTTTGGCCTGATAGAGTGCATCATCCGCCTGGATTATATTATGATCCAGGCCTTTTTCATGGGTGTACTCCGAAACACCGTAGGACATGGTAATACAGATATCATCGATGCCCTCAAACACAAAACAGGAGGTGCTAATGACGATCCTGAGCTTTTCTGCGGCCCGGAGGGCTTCCCTGTAACCGGTATCCGGCAGGATGATCAGAAATTCTTCACCCCCCCAGCGGCAAAGCAGATCAGAGCTGCGTATGCCCGATGAAATGACAGCCACGATGTGCTTAAGAGCGGCATCCCCGGCTGCGTGACCGTAGGTATCATTGAAATTTTTAAAGTGGTCGATGTCTCCAAGGATCAATGAAAAGGTGGAGCCATAGCGCGTAGAACGTGAAATTTCTTCGTTCAGACGTTCCGTTATGCTTCGGCGGTTCAAGGCCCCTGTCAGAAAATCGATGGATGCAGCCGTATGCAGTTGAAGACGGGATTCTTCCAGTTCTCGAACGGTACGGGTAAGAATATGCTCGATTTTCTTCCGACGCTCATTGGCGTTGCTGGATAATAACAAGAGTAACCCAATCAGCAGAACAGGAGCACCGGCAAAAGAAGACTTAAGAAAGACCTCCCAGTAGGACAGCTCGTTATAAAAGGTCCAGGGACAGTTGTCGATGGCGGCGACATACACATAGTGAGCATCTGCGGACTGAAGGGAATCGCTGTTGTTCTTTTTCAACTCCATGAATTTTTCTGATTTTTCTTTACCGGCATATTCCTCAAGGGTCAGAAGTTTTTTGTCCCAAACCGAAGGCACATCATTGGCTGCCAGAATATGGCCGTCCTCATCCACCATAAAGCTGTGGTAACGGGGATCCATCATATCGGCGAGGGTGCGGAGCGTTACATCCACTGAAACCACTCCACGGAGGACTTCTTGATAGTATAGCGGCTTGGACAACGTGACCATCAGTCCCTTCCCTGCAGCATCCCTATAGGGAGGTGTCCAGCGACGAACGCGGGACGGATTGTTTTCGGGCAATCCGATCTGATAGAACGGCGCATCAAAAAGGGCGGGAGAGAAAGAAAAATCATCGGAAGAGGTCCAGGGATACATCATGACAAAGCCCTCGCTACCCATATAATAGACCCAGGCTATTCCGGGAAGAGAATCATAGAAGGCTTTAAAATGAGTGTTGTAAAGCAGTGCCAGATTGATGTTCTCGGTCATCTCCGGATTACTCCCCGGATGCCCTGTGCCGGTAAGATTTCCAACGTAGCCGATGTAGGGGGTGTTTTTTATAGAATCCATGTTGAAGGAGTTATCGGCGGGAGATGCTTTCAAATAACGATTAAGGGGTGAACTTACGGAGATCTCGGTGGCAAAAAAATCGGCGCCCACAAGGGACATCTGATCAATAAAACCGTTACTGAGCAATACGTGCTGAGAAATTTGCGACCTGACAATCGCCGAAGAGTGAGTGAAATCCTTAAGGATTTCACTGCGCTGAGACAGATATGCCACCAGGAATGCGTATAGCGTGAGGAATAGGATTAGAAACTGCCGTGGGGTCTTTCTCATAATGGCACCTGCCTGGGGAGATAGTCAGATTCTGTCGGATGCAGGATATAAGTGGGTGTATGCTGTATTGATACCAGTGAACGCCGCGATTTAAACAGGCGGCGTTCACTGGGGTTATTGATTCTGTATCTTCATCTGCAGGGCTTCCAGGTACTCTTGGCGTTCCAGCTTTTCCAGCAGGGCATCTTCCAGATCCGCTTTTTTTCGGGAAAGCTCCTGAAGTTTTACAAAATCCGACGGGTTCCGGGCCAGGTCTTCATCAATCAGGAGGAGGGCTTGCTCAAGTGCGGCAATATCCCCTTCCATTCCGTTGAACTCCTGCTGTTCCTTATACGTGAACTTGAGCTTGCGGTTTTTGGAATGTGTCTCGTTTTCCTGCGGCTTGGGTGTAGGGGACGCAGCTTGGTTCCGGATAGCAGCGGACTCTTCCAGATAGCGGCGGTATTCCACGATATCGCTGTAGTTTCCAGTGTGTTGAAGGATTTCCCCATTCCCTTCAAATGAAAAAATCCGGTTGCACACCCGATCCAGGAAGCAGCGGTCGTGGGAAACCGTGATAACGACTCCGCCAAACTCCTCGATGAAGTCCTCCAAAACCGTGAGGGTGTCAATATCCAAGTCATTGGTAGGTTCGTCCAGAATCAGAACATTGGGTGCCAGCATCAGCATTTTCAGAAAATAGAGCCGCCGCCGTTCACCGCCGGAGAGCTTGCCGATATAGGTATACTGCATATCGCCGGTGAACAGGAATTTTTCCATCATCTGCGATGCCGTAATTTTGCTGCCATCAGCGGTGGTGATAAATTCTGCAGTATCCCGGATATATTCAATGGCTCTTTTGGAGGGATCCATATCCTCGGAAACCTGAGAGATGTAGCTTATTTTCACAGTAGAACCCAGCTCAACAGAACCGGCATCCGGTGGAAGCGCTCCCGTGAGGAGGTTCAACAGGGTTGATTTTCCCATACCGTTGTCACCGATGATGCCGATGCGGTCTTCACGGAGAAAGATGTAGGAGAAGTCGCGGATCAGGAGCCTGCCATTGAAGGATTTTGAGAGATGGGACGCCTCCATGATCTTGCGGCCCAGACGGGAACCGGCCACAGAAATATCTATCCCGGTATCCTCTAAGCTGGAGCCTGAGGCTTCCAGGGCTTCAAAACGCTGAATTCGTGCCTTTTGCTTGGTGGTCCTTGCCTGAGCCCCTTTACGAATCCATTCCAACTCGCTTCGGTACAGGTTTTCACGTTTTCGGTCTGCGGAGGCCTGCTCACTCCTGCGCTCCAAGCGTTTTTCCACAAAATAGCTGTAATTTCCCTGATAGGAGTAAAGCTTGCCTTGATCCAGCTCGATGGTGCGGTTTACCACCCTGTCCAGGAAATAGCGGTCGTGAGTGACCATGATCAGGGCCCCTTTTCGATTTTTAAGGTGGTTTTCCAGCCAATCGATGACGTCATTGTCCATATGGTTGGTGGGTTCGTCCAGTATCAGCAGGTCACAGGGAGAGATCAACGCACCTGCCAGAGCAACCCGCTTTTTCTGGCCACCGGAAAGGGTTGCCATCAGAGCGCTGAAATCATGAATTCCCAAGCGGGTAAGGATTGTCTTAATTTGGCGTTCCAGTTCCCAGGCGCCGGTTTGATCCATCTGGGAGGTGAGCCTCATCAGTTTTTCATGGGTGACGGCATCCTCGGGTGCTTTTTCCGATTGCTCCAGGACGTCTTCATATTCCCGCACCAGGGAAATGGAGGGGGCATCGCTGCGGAATATCTGTTGCAAAACGGTTGCGCTGGGATCAAAATCAGGATCCTGGGATAGATGTTCGATCTTCATCGGATTCAGAAAGCGGGATACGGTTCCGGAATCCGGACTGTCAATGCCGGCTAAGATCCTGAGGAAACTGGATTTTCCCGTGCCGTTGATGCCGATGAGACCGATCCGGTCAGCTTCGTCAATATTCAGGGTAACGGCATCGAAAAGGGTCCGTATGCCGTAGGTTTTGGTTATGTTTTCTGCAGACAGCAGATTCATATGAGCTCCTTCATTATCGTCATTTCCGGTTCAGGTTACCCGACCATTTTACCATAACAGAAGGACGGCATCCACTAAAGGCATAGGAACTAACTGTTGAATGATTCAAAATAATCAATCAATTTACCGCAAAAGACTGTCAAGCATTTTTGATTATGTCCCAAAATAGCCAAAACATTAGCACCAGCTT
>CAZYQI010000065.1:0-8940 GCA_964649745.1 uncultured Peptostreptococcaceae bacterium
GCCCCCGTATCGGACTTTCACCGACAAGCGTGCGCCCATGCCGGGCGCACCACAAAAAGCCCGTCTCTCCATTTGGAAAGACGGGCTTCGTTTGTATAAAGGAGTTGCTTACTGGATGAACGGTTTGCCTGTAGGCAGTACCACTCTTCCAAAATGGGGATTGAGAACCGTTGCCGCGGACAGATAGAAGGAAAGAATGGAAATGATGAGTTCGCTGTAGGATGCCAGATGGTGTCCCATTTCCGCAGTTGCTCCGGTGGACAGAAGGCTGAGGGACAGACCGATGAAGAGCAAATCGATGAAGGCGAAAATGGCGAAAAGGACTTTGTTGTTCTTGGCGGAACCGAAGGTCATGAAAAGAGTGAAGATCAGGTAGCCCAAGAACGCATAGCCCAACTGGCGGGTATCCACTCCAGCTGCCAGCTCCGGGCCGAAGGCGCCCATTTTGATAAGCCATGATGCGGCAACCGACCACCAGAACAGCGCGTATGCGCCGAAGGCTGTGGCGCCGAATACGTTGTTCCGTTTGTAATCGCCGATGGCGCCGAAAAGCTGCGCTGCGCCGCCCAGAAAGATTGCCCATGGGATAACAAAGGAAAGCCCTTCTGTAATGCCCATCTTTTGCGTCGATGCAACCAGCGTTACCATCGCGAGGCCGAAAAGGGCCAGTGACGACGGGTCCGCAGTTTCAATTTTGACAGTGTTTGTTGTGTTGGCAGACATTGTGCACACTCCTGTGAGTTTAATAATGTCTATTTATTCTCCTGTTTGTGAATTAATAGACATCTCCGTCAAGTATACCAACCTTACAGGTGATTTTCAATCTGTTCTTTCTCGTTAAGCAAAATCAGCAATTGCACTTTACATATTCAAGCACTTCAAGAATCGGTTTTTTACCCACTGCCAGCTTTTCAGGGTCCGCAACCTTAAGGTCCATTAGCAACGGCTCAAAGGTCTCCTTAATTCCCGCAAAATAAAGGGCAACGTTCTCATCTTCCATTTGGCGGTAAACCGATCGAAGAGCAATGGCTCCGGTGGTATCCAGAAGGGGCATGTTCATCAAATTAAGGACAATGATATCGGTCTCTTCCGAAGCTATTTCAAGCTTGGATGCAATTGCGTTGGAGACACCGAAAAACATGGGCCCTTCAATCGTGTATGAGGCGATGCGCTTTCCAGAATCGGAACGTGTCGCAGGATATTCCTTCAGATAGACATTGGCCATCCGGAGTACGAAGATGAACATGGACAGCAGTGTTCCGACCAATACCGCAATCACCAGATCGGTGAAAATGGTAAAGAGCATGGTGACCAGGATGACGATTGCCGACTTGTTGGAAGCCGCCGCCAGTTCCTTGGACGTTTCGTATTCAATCATTTTCAAAGCCGTCACCATCAGGATTCCACCCAAAACTGCCAGGGGGATTTGTCCTGCATAGGGGCCGAACTGAATGATGATGAAAAATATGAGGATGCCGTGAAGGACCCCGGACAACCGGGTTCTGCCACCGGCATTAACGTTGACGGCGGACCGTACGATGGCGCCGGTTCCAATTAGAGACCCGAAAAGGGCCGCTACCGTATTGCCGATGCCCTGACCGATAAGCTCGCGGTTGGAATGGTGCTTCGTCTTTGTCATTTCATCCACAACCACGGAGGCCAGCAGGGATTCGATGCTTCCCAAAAGCGCCAGCATAACGGCTGTTTTAAGGATAAGGTACGAGTCCGACAGGGCAAAGGTAGGAATCACAAAGGTGGGAAGCCCTGTGGGAATGGCCCCTACCGGATCTCCACCCGTAAACACGAGCAGCCCCGCCAGGGTGCCCACAACCAACCCCAAAAGCGAAGCCGGAATTTTTTTCGTTATATAAGGGCTGATAAACATCACAGCCATTGTTATCAATGCCACGATAGGACCTGTTTGAAAGTAAGGGATCATCTTGATGAAGATCAAGGCTCCGATGCCGTTGGTGAAGCCAATGATGACCGAATGGGGAATTAAATGGATATACTTTCCTAACCGGAAGGTTCCCATTAAAATCTGCAGCACCCCCGCAATGGCCATGGCAGGAAAGAGCCCTTCCACCCCAAGCTTGTCGTATACTTCGATCAACACGACGGTCATCGCCGCCGTGGGCCCGTTGATTTGGGCTGGCGTGCCGCCGAAAATGGTGGAAAGTATTCCTGTGAAAACCGCAGAGTAAAGCCCTGCGATAGCTCCTGCTCCCGAGGCCACTCCGAGGGCCAGCGCCAGGGGCAATGCTACTACTGCCGTAGTGATTCCCCCAAGGATATCACCCTTCAGATACCGTTTGTAGTCGTACATGAAGACATTCAAAACATTCCCTTCTTCCTTTTATTATCTGTTTATGTCCCCCGCAAAAGGCAGAAGACCGCGTCCGTGTCTGTCTTCATTTTACTCCTGTCTCCAAAATAAGACAATAAAAAGAGCCTGAAGATATTCTCTTAAGGCTCTTTTTGTGTATACCATATACAGCACCTCATCACTCCGCAGGTTTTTCTGAGGGCTCTTCCTTCTTTGGCACTTGGTTTATGCCGGTGTCCGACAACGTTATGAGCCTGTCTTTGAGCAGTCTGCCCACTGCCCGCTTGAAGGCCCGCTTGCTCATCTTCAGTGTGCTGCGTATCCGTTCGGGGTCGCTGTCATCATTCAGATCCAGAAAACCGCCGCGCTTACTCAGCACTGCCAGCAGCATTGTTGAATCCGCATCCATCTGGATATGGGCCTTTTCCTTAAGGCTGAGAATCAGCTTACCGTCATCCTTTACCGATGCCACCCGGCAGCTGACAACATCTCCCTTGTGGAAGGAGCCTATGGCCTCCTGCTTGGGAATCAGTCCCATATATCGGTTATCCACCGCCACCAGCACACCCAGAGTGTCACTGATACGGTACACCAAGCCTTCCACACGGTCATTGACGCTGTAAGGGGATTTTGCTTCCAGATATTTTTCTACATAGGTGGTGGCACAAAGCCTGTCGCTCTTATCCACATAAAGGGCCACCAGTACGGAACGTCCCTTCTGAGGCCGTTCCTGCTGCTCTCGGTGGGGAAGCAGGAGATCTTTCTCCAGGCCCCATTCCAGGAAGGCTCCCAAGCTGCCGGTTTCCTTCACTTTTAGATACCCGATCTCCCCTACCTGTATCGGCGGCTTGATGTTGGTGGCGATAATCCGGTCCTCTGAATCGCGGTAGACGAACACCTCCACCTCATCACCTTTTTTTGCGTTCTCATCAATATACTTGTTCGGCAGCAGTATGCCGCCCATGTCGTCCTCATCGCCGATGCCCACGAACACGCCCACCGTTGTCCAGCGGAGCACCTTTAATGTTTGCATTTTACCCAGTTCTATCATCATCTGCCTCCTGGCACCAGTTGTATTCCCTCTACTTCTATCCGCTTGCCAAACCATCCCCGAACAGCTCTTATGGTGAGAGTAGGCCCTTTTAGCTTAATCTGCCGGGACACATAAACCTGAATATCATCCTGTATGCTGCTCTCGTAATTTTCAAGCGCCGCCGGCGCCTGGTATCCCACATCGGGGACAACCATCCCGCCGCATCACCCGCCGCCGCTTTTATGAACATCGATGGTCAGTGTTTTGCGGTTCTTTTCTTTTAAAAATTGAACCGCTTCCGCGTCTATAACAACTGGAATCATAACTGAGGCCTCCTTTGCACACGCCTTGACTGGTGATCCGCACCGCCTATTCCTTTTGAAGCCTTCGTATTTCTTCTTCCAACCCAACGAACTCCTGACGTTCTTTTAGAGCAAGCTTTTCGACAATGCGATTCCGGTAGAGCTTTCCGAGGGCTTCGCGGCTATTGGCATAGCCCTTTGCCACTTCGTTCCACCCAATTTTTTTCCGATTCAGATACACATCCTGATCCGCGATGCGCATCCCGTCCTCCAGATATTCCAGTCCAACCAGATAGCGCTTGATTTCAGCGGCATCCAGAAAGGTCATCAGTCGCACCCGATAAACATCTACCTTCATCAGGAACCGGGGGCTGTCTTTGCCCCAGCCTTCACCAAGGATTAATCCCAGCTCCAGAGCTTCTATCATTTGCAGCAGCCTTTTATAGTGCAGATCGTAGGCACTTATCCGGTCAAAAATACGAATCTCCAGCTCTGTCCAATCCTTGTTTCCGATCCCTGCATTCAGGTATTTCAGCGCATTGGATCGAAGGTCTTTATAGAGCGTTCCGTAGGGAATCTGTACATGAAGGGCTTCCGAAAAAATATCGTCAACACCGCAGACCATGTGAAGGGGCTTGTCTGTAAGGGCTATCACGGCACCGGAATTGGCAAATTGGTTCATGAGGTCCAGCACGGTTCCCGATTCCCCCGGATAATCCGAGCGGATGACCTCCATGCTCTTCCCAAGATCTCCCATGCTTCGGAGGAGGATCATTCGGGGCGCCATGCGTATCTGCCGTATATGGACATTGATACCGTCCGTTAGAAGCCCGCAAAGAAGGGTTTCCATATCGATTTTCAGGGAAAAGGTATCCTGGATTGTTGACAGCGGAATAACCTGATTCAAATTTGCCTGGGTCAGAATGACGATACTGTCCTCTTCCTGGGTAGCGTCAAAAACTTCAATAAAGGAGCCCCGTATTCCCGGACATATCCCGTTGAGATAGCCTACCACCCGGTCCGGCTCCGGGGTTCCAATGATAAGCATTTTCGGGCCGCTTCTGATTGTTGACAGCATATTCTTCCTCCTATAGTCCGACCTTGCCTCTGCCCAGCCGTTGATCGTCGGTGCCAGAGGGATAAGGAATCCTCACGATCCGTCCGCTCCGAGGCATGATGAAATGGATGGCCTCCAGTCCGTTTAGCATCCGGGGGGCTCCCGTCAGGTCTGTCCTGACGTCCATGTTGTGCCCGAACAAACAGATGTCACCACCTGCGGCCAGAGCTTTTGAAGCATAATGGGAGGCGCCCACCGCCATCTCGCCAAGGACAAGCCTCTCCGAGCAGGGTATTACTACCGATCTCCGGCTGGCCTTTTGTACCGTCTGAAAATCATCATGGTTGCCCATGCAAAGAAAAACCTCCCGGGCCTCTGAGGCTTCCAACAGATGAACCAGACGCTGCACCTGTGCAGCATAATGGCGCAGATGCGCCGGATTCAGCCCCAGCTTCACATCGTCCACCATATCCCCGGTATGTATGATCCAAGTGGGGTTCAAATGCCGGATAAGGCCCGGCAGGGCCGAAAAAAACGGAGCAGGGGTATCCGACAAGTGCAGGATCACCGGCTCATCCAGATGCCTCAATGCAGTGGGAACCCACACTCTTCCCCAAAATTTGTACCAGGCAGTCATTCTATTCACAAGAGATGGTCTCCTTAAAACAGGACATTCACTGCTTTACACTTTCATTATACGCTGAAACCAGTGCTTTCAACCAGTTAATTCGGTATCGACCTCTTCCATTGAAAGCGAAAATGATATTTCAGCCACGGATTCACACGGATCAACACGGATAAATGTTTATTCATGGACACCACCATGATAAAACCTGTTAATCCGTGAAAATCCGTGAGATCCGTGGCTAAGAATTTCACCGGGTATTTAAAAATCCCCCATAGCCTAAGCCAAGGGGGATTGGGTTCACTGATTTTCTTGTTCTGCCTCTTCCATCGGGGAAGGACTGCCTTCCTGAACATAATAGGGCATCAGGATCTGAGGGGTCAGGGCTCTTTTCTCCTCACCTTTCACATCCAGGCGAACCTGGCCTCCTGAAAAGAGCAGCAACCGTTCCCCGTACTGTATGGCCGCATTCAGGGAATGGGTGATCATGATGGTGGTGATTTTTTCGGACTGCACCATCTCAGCTGTCTTTTGCAGAATCATCTGGGCGCTTTTGGGGTCCAGGGCCGCCGTATGTTCATCAAGAATCAAAATCCTGGGAGTTACCAACGTGGCCATCACCAACGCCAGAGCCTGCCGCTGTCCCCCTGAAAGGAAGCGGACCTCGGTATCGAGATGGTTTTCCAGCCCCATTTCCAGGGTTCCCAGCAGGGCTTCGTACCGAGGACGTCCCTTGCGGTTGAGGCCCATGCCAAGTCCGAAGGACTGGCCCTTCCGGTCTGCCATGGAGAGGTTCTCCATCACGGTCATTCGGCTCACCGCGCCCATGGCGGGGTCCTGATACACCTTGCCGATCAACCGCTTGCGAAGATGCAGGGGCATCAGGGAAAGCCCCTTGCCGTCCAGGCTCACTTCGCCACAATCCGGCAGAAGATCTCCTGAAACCAATCGTACAAAGGTGGATTTTCCCGCGCCGTTGGCGCCGATTACCGATACGAATTCTCCCGGTTCAATGGTTATGTTCAGATCCTCGAAGACGGTCTTGATGCCGTCCAAGGTTTCAAAGCGCTTCGTCACGGATTGAAAGGTCAGCATAGCGTGCCCCCCTTCCCGCTTTTAAGGGCCAGCTTCACCCTCTGGGGCTTTCGGCGCTGAAGCACCAGGATGCCCAGGAGAAGGACGGCGGTTATGAGCTTCAAATCACTGGCAGGAAGACCGATAAGCAAAGCTCCCGCCACCAGCATCCGGTAGATCACGGCCCCGACAATGGCAATGGTGGTAAGACTCACCCGTTTGAATCGGCTGAATACCGTCTCCCCCAATATGATGGCCGCCAGACCGATAACCAGCATCCCGGTTCCCATGCCCACATCGGCATAACCCTGATACTGCGCCATCAATGCGCCGCTAAGACCTATCAGTGCTCCGGAAACCATAAGGCCCAGGATCTTGTACGCATCGGCGTTAAGGCCAAGGTTCGTCACCACCTGGGGGTTGTCTCCCAGAGCTCTGAGAGCAAAACCGAACTGGGTTCTGAGCAGAAAATCCAGAGCAAATTTGGCGCCCAGCACGAACAGAACCAGGATGAGCAGTGCAGGCATTCCTCCATTGAAGAGATGCTTGGTCTGAAACAGCTGCTGGTTGGCACTGCCCCCCAAGGCCCGTATATTGATGCTGTAGAGGCCGATCATGACGATGATTCCGGAAAGCAAATGGGTGATTTTAAACCGCGTATGGATGAACCCGGTAACACAGCCCGCCATGGCCCCGGCGGCGGCCGCCAGGACGAGAGCCAGCACTGGGGAATGCCCACCCACCAGGACCGATGCCCCCACCGCCGCTCCCAGGGGAAAGCTCCCGTCTACGGAAAGGTCCGGAAAGTCCAGTATTTTATAGGAGATCAGGACTCCCAGAGCCATGATGCCGAAGATTAATCCCTGTTCCAGGGCGGATTGCATAAACATAGGTTCACCTTTTCTTTTGAATTTGGAAAAATGTTGACCTCCCTCATTGGCCGTAACGGCATAAGCGATGTGCAACAAATCAAAGATTTGTGCACCCTGCTTAACGGAGGTGGCACCGAAGGTGACGGTGGGAGTTGTTGTTCGCTTACTCCCCCTTGCCGCTTTGCGTCCGTTCCCCCTCAAGAGGGGGATGATTCGATTCACTTTCTGTCGGGAGGCTACTGTTATTCCACGCTCTTCGCTTTTGCCTTCAGCTCCGCCGGAACGACGATTCCGAAGCTTGCCAGGGCTTTTTCGTTGATGATCAGATCTGTTTCCTTAAGGGTTTCGAAGGGGATGCTGTTGACATCCTCGCCCTTCAGTACCCGAGCCGCCATGACGCCGGTCTGGTAGCCCACCTTGTAGTTATCGATGCCCTGGGTGGCGACGGCCCCCTGTTTCACGTAATCTTCAACCGCGCCCAGCACCGGTACTTTTTTGGCATTGGCCTTTTCAATGATGACGCCGTAGGCAGAGGCCAGGGTGTTGTCGATATGGGTGTACATAACATCCACCTTGCCCAGCAGGGCATCCAGAGCCAGGGGAAGTTCGTTGGCGTTGGTGATGGCCACGGCTTCTACCGCAAAACCCATGGCCTTGGCTTTTTCTTTAGTGAGCTCCACCTGTACCACGGAATTCTGTTCGCTGGAATTGTAGATCATTCCGATGGTTTTGGCCGTGGGCAGCAGGGCCTTCATAAGCTCCAGCTGCTGATCGATGGGGGTCATGTCGCTGACACCGGTGATGTTCTTGTCCACCAGGCCTGCCCCTGCCGGGTCGGTTACTGCGGAAAAGATGACCGGACAGCTTTTAACGTTGTTCTTGGCCGCCTGACCGCTGGGGGTCGTGATGGCGATGACCAGCTTCTTCTTGTCGGCTTCGAACTTCTGAGCGATCAGCTGGGTGTTTTCCATATTCCCCTGAGCGTTGGCGTAATCCACTGCAATCTGGTGGCCGTCTGCGAAGCCGTTGTCCTTAAGACCATCCAGGATACCCTGACGGATCAGGTCCAAGGAGGGGTGCTCAACGATTTGGGTGATACCGATGGCGATTTTCTCAGCGGGGGCCTCCGGTGCCGGAGCGGCCGGTGCAGCAGGAGCCGGGGCACAGCCTGTAAGGATAAGAGCGGTGGAGAGGGTGAGTGTCAGAATGCTTTTCATAAGCTTTTTCATGGGGATCCTCCTGGATTCGCTTTTGTTTTTTTGGTTTACGGGTATTAAAAAAGAGCCCTGTCGACTATGAACAGGGCTCTTTCCGTAACGGAAATAGAAAAACCTGCCCTTGTAAGGACAGGTTTTCATGCTTGCATCACCCTAAAGGGTGTCAGCTGCTGATTAACTAACTCGGCAAATGAAGGCAGAACATGAATGAACCTGGTTCACGATGAACATGGAATTGTGAAGGTCATTATTGTTTTGCCAACGCCAACTTTTCATAACCGGTTTCATATGTCTGCCTCCTTTCGTAAAAGTTATTGTTGTCATTGTAGTTCAGAACCGCGGACGATGTCAACGCTTTTTCTGAAAATTATAATTCTTTTCTGAACGATAAGCGATAATGTCCTGTTATAACATAAAGGATTATGTCCCAAACA
>CAZYQI010000066.1:0-8500 GCA_964649745.1 uncultured Peptostreptococcaceae bacterium
TTAACACATACATATTTTCGGAGACGTGCGACAACTATGTTGACAAACACCGGAAAGTGACATTGACTCATTGGAAATGATAATGGAACGCATCTGAGAAATATCAACCCAAAAAGAAGAGGGAACATGAGGTTATAAAAACCTGAAATGAATAGTACATACGGAGAAGGAGTAAAAAATGAGGAATTTCTTTAGGTGCGAGTGGATGAGAAAACATGGGAAAATCCCATTTGTTTTGGCAAATGCTGTATTATATTCAATTTTAATGGCAATAGCCAAAGCTCTCGCAGATCTGACAGTGTATCATAAAGTCACTGCAATTGTTGTTATTGTTTATGCTGGATTCTCCTTTTTGCAGGATTGTGCATAGGATTGATAAATTGGAATAGGATTAAAGAATCAACGGACATGAAGATAGGGAATTAAAAGAGGTCGCATCTGCGCATCGTGCGCAGACGCTCCGCCCACTCCCATCATATAACAATGGCTCTGCCGCAAGGGCTTCGGGCATGATCGGGGCTGATTCGGACGGTCGCCCGAATCCACACCCTCTCACCGGGCGACAAGCGCCTCTCCGGGGCTGGCTCATTCTGTCCGGTTCGTGGGCGTCGGCAAGCCGGAACGTTAGCCGAAATGAGCAAAGAATAGAGGACATATATGAACACTGATAAAAGCATAAGAGACATATTGAAAAGACTTGAAACAAAAGGAGTAGCTAACACCAGAGTTGCTGGAAACACGTTAATCCTGTACTTGGACAGCCAGCCCGGCGATGATAATTCAATTTCATTTTGGATAGATCCGCCCTGGCATCTGTGTGGCCCGGATTCAGTTCTAATTGGGTCGCGACAAATGCAAGAAGAAACAACCGAAGAAGAACTTGATGAGATAACAAGACCATTAAAACACATACAGGAAAATGATATTGAAACCATTGAAATTGAAGAGAGAACAAATGACCTCATAATTAGTTTTAAAAACAATTTCCAGATTAGAACATTTGCAGTTAATCCTGAAGAAGACTACTCATGGTATATGACAGACAAAGGGAACAATTTAAGAGTAAATGGTGCTCCCAAAGGCGTGACAATTGAAGAACTCAAGAAAAATAAAAGCACTCACTCCGGCTAACAAGGCATCTGCCGCAAGGTCTTCGGGCAACTTTGGGGCGGACTCGGACGGTCGCCCGAATCCACACCCCTTCGCCGGGGAGTAAATCCCTCTTTGGGGTCATTCTCTTCTAGTCCGGCTCAAGGGCGTCGGCAATGCGGAACGTTAGGCGCCATGGTATGGGAAAGAAGGCCGCGCATCGTGCGCGGGAAAAGATGAAAAGAAGGGGGGAAGACCTTTTGAAAAACATATATGTGTTTCTCCTAGCCATTTCATTGCTATTCATTCTTCCTACTTGTTCCGGCTGCGCAAAAACAGAGACATCTCAGGTGATTGAAGTGAAAGATTCTGAAGGTGCCCCGTTAGAACCCCCAAAACTGTTCGCAGAAGGAGAGCCAACCAAGATAACAAAAGAACAAGTAATGGAAATTGAGAAGGAGACAACATACAGAGAAATTGTTGAACTGCTAGGCCCGACAGTTGATATCGGTTCAGGACTTCATGTATTACATTATAAATTTGAAAACGGAGATGATTTTCTCCTATCCGTTCCAAAATGGGATATGAGCGTTAATAAAACAGGGGAAGAGCTATTGGAACGAAATGCGAAAAAATAGTAAGAGCATTAAGGGCATTGTCTAAGGGCACGCCGTCCATGGCGTGCTCTGAATAACGGGCCATACCACAGCGCCTAACAGTGGCTCTGCCGCAAGGGCTTCGGGCATGATCGGGGCTGATTCGGACGGTCGCCCGAATCCACACCCTCTCACCGGGCGACAAGCGCCTCTCCGGGGAAAGCTCATTCTGTCCGGTTCGTGGGCGTCGGCAAGCCGGAACGTTATATAACATTTCGGCCTATGAAAATCAAAAGATGATTTTAACCCCCAGGAGCAAAAAAGAAAAAGAACCGTAAAAAACGGTTCAGGCGTGGCAGTGTTTACGTTCTGCTTCTTTGCTCAGAAGGAACACACAGTATTGGTTCATGCTGACTCCTTCGCGTTTTGCATCCAGAGCAAGTTCGCGGTGCAAAGTCTTTGGAATACGAAGGCGGAAAGAACCTGAAAACTCCTCAATTTCTTTGGGTTCAGGGATATGAAGTCCTTCCTCAAGTGCAGTTTCAAACCATGCTTGTTTTGCATCTTGGGCTGCATCAATGGCTTCAGCAATGGTCTCACCGCAACTCATACACCCTTTAAGATCCGGGAATTCAACCATTACAGAGCCATCATCGTCTTCATGGACAAGATATGGATATTTGAGATCAAGGTAATATTTCAGATCTTTTTTCATAGGGCACCTCCTATTTCTGTAGCGCTTCGATGTCATCAATGAGCTTTATAACTTGTTTCACATAAATCTTGTTCACTGGCTTGTGGCGGGGGACGGTGATAATGGTATCTCCACGGGTGTATGTATAATGACTTGAACCACCTTTTGGTTGTCTTTCCTTGAAACCATATTCAAGCAGTAGCTTTGGAGGGTCTCAAAATTAACATCGGTAGGGTTATTCCGAATTTTACTAATCAATTTTTCATGTTTTGTCATGGAATCGAGTCCTCCTAAGTTAATTATAAGTGGTTCCGCATATGGTGTCAAATGACATTGAAAAGATGATTAAGGTCAAAGGCTCGGCCGAAACGTCATATAACACAGCGTCTGCCGCAAGGGCTTCGGGCAACTCTGGGGCGGATTCGGACGGTCGCCCGAATCCACACCCCTTCGCCGGGGAGCAAGTCCCTCTTTGGGGTCATTCTCTTCTTGTCCGGCTCAAGGGCGTCGGCAACGCGAAACGTTATATAAAATACAGGGGAAAGACGAATGCCCGCCGTCCTGGCGGACACTGATAAAAGATATCAAAGACCAAAAGAAATTGGAAATGCAAATTGGTGTTATAAGTGAAGAGTTTTGTTCTAAATCCGCCAGCATTCCAATTATTCCGCCGGTGCAGACTGCATTTTAAATTGTTCATGGTGACCTGGTAAGGGAACTTGGAAACGCTGAAAAGGAGCCGTTGAAATCGAATTCCAGCTGATAGAAATTGGAGAAAAGGGAAAAGGGCAAATGGGGGGTAAAACAATTGGTTTTGCGCAGGTAGATCTAATGCAGCAGTCAAGTGTTCTGCGTGGTGTATCGTCACTCTCTGAAAAGAAACTGGAAATACATAACAAGAAGTGTGTACTATCAACGGCTTCCAATATGCACTAGACCATAATCAGCAAAGTTAGGTGTCTCCGTGAAATTAGAGCAAAGAGCAATCGCTTCCGCACCTCGTGCGCGGAAGCTCACCCCCTGTACTTTACATAACAATGGCTCTGCCGCAAGGGCTTCGGGCATGATCGGGGCTGATTCGGACGGTCGCCCGAATCCACACCCTCTCACCGGGCGACAAGCGCCTCTCCGGGGAAAGCTCATTCTGTCCGGTTCGTGGGCGTCGGCAAGCCGGAACGTTATATGCCAGCCGGGGAGAGCAAAGCCCGCCGTCCTGGCGGGCAAAGAGAAATGAAAAACATATTCAAGGCCAGTATGTCCGAGCCAGAAATAGGTGGTTTGGCGGCGGTTATGATTTTTGAATTTGTAGAAATCAGTACTAATTCGAGGTGAAGCTCTGTACTAACATCTTAAACATTGTCTTTTCCGTTGCTATAGCAGGTTGTTCATTATATTGCATCGTATGCAGCAGGTGAGAAAATTGAAAAATGTAGAGTATAGCAATAGGAGCAGAAATGCATTTGAATGTTTTTTGAGTACCGGTTAATCTGCTGGCATTACAGGGTTTGTGCTTTCATGCGATTCAATATTTTGAGATAATGTCCGTCATAATGGAAGAGGGTTTAAAAAGAATGATAGAATGAAATGGAAAAGCAAAAGGGCAAAGGGGTTTCATAAAATCAGCTGTTTAAGGTAGTGCCTGCTCATACGAGATATGATGTCATGAGATTATCTGAAAAGTGCTGATAAAGCCCTTTCAGGGCCGAAAGGTCAAGAGCAATCGCATCTGCGCGTCCTGCGCATCTGCTCATCCCCGGCCAGCACATAACAGTGGCTCTGCCGCAAGGGCTTCGGGCATGATCGGGGCTGATTCGGACGGTCGCCCGAATCCACACCCTCTCACCGGGCGACAAGCGCCTCTCCGGGGAAAGCTCATTCTGTCCGGTTCGTGGGCGTCGGCAAGCCGGAACGTTATATAAAATGTTGGGCCTAAAGGCAAGCCCGCCGTCCTGGCGGGCAATTAAGAGCATCTGTATCAGATTATCAGCATCCGGGTTGGTATTGCTTCTGTTTTCGGGAGGTCAGCTGATGAATGAAAAAGTGAATCTCATAGCTCCATGCGGCATGAACTGCAGCATCTGCATGGCATACCTGAGAAAAAAGAACAAGTGCAATGGGTGTAGAGCAGTAAACACATGGAACCCGAAAACAAGAGTGGAATGCAAAATTAAGAATTGCACAACCCTGATTTCTGAGGGATTTGAATACTGCCATCAATGTCCTCAGTATCCATGCGTTCTGATAAGAAACATGGACAAAAGATATAGAACCCGGTACAAAATGAGCATGATAGAAAACCTGAATGATATTAGGAAAAATGGAATTGAAGAATTTAAAAGGGCTGAAAGTGAAAAATGGAAATGTAAAAGCTGTGGCGGTGTAATCAACGTACATAAGGGGATTTGCAGTAAATGCGAAAAGTCGCATGAAGTGAAATAGGAAATATAAGGTCAAAAGAAAGAGCTTCCGCGCGTCCTGCGCTCCAGCTCGGCCCAACACTTTACATAACAATGGCTCTGCCGCAAGGGCTTCGGGCATGATCGGGGCTGATTCGGACGGTCGCCCGAATCCACACCCTCTCACCGGGCGACAAGCGCCTCTCCGGGGAAAGCTCATTCTGTCCGGTTCGTGGCCGTCGGCAAGCCGAGACGTTATACAAAATTCGGGGGGCAAAATGCCCGCCGTCCTAGCGGGCACTGAACAAGAAAAGGGATAACAAAGATCAAAAAGATAGAAAACCCAGGTTTCAGCTGTCTGAGCAATGGAGGTTTATATGAACAATTTTTTGAGTAGAAGTGAAGTGGATAAGCTACTTGGAATTGATCCATCCAAAAGAACAATAAAACCATATGAGGCAAAGCAGCTTCACGAAGCACTGGAAAAAGCCAAGGAAGAAAAAGGTGCTGAAATTAGTGATGATGAATTGGATGAGATATTGGAGAGACTGAATTTGAAAGATATCGCAATACGAAGGGATATTGAAAATATGAAATGATATTAAAGGCGATAAAGGCGATAAAGGCGATAAAGACAGATGAGCTTCCGCGCGTCCTGCGCTCCAGCTCGCCCCCCGAACTTCGATATAACAAGGCATCTGCCGCAAGGGCTTCGGGAAACTCTGGGGCGGACTCGGACGGTCGCCCGAATCCACACCCCTTCGCCGGGGAGCAAGTCCCTCTTTGGGGTCATTCTCTTCTTGTCCGGCTCAAGGGCGTCGGCAATGCAAAACGTTAGGTGACATGCACAAGGACAAAACACATATCAATTACTGCTAGAGCACCATGTACAAAGCCTTTCAAACCTTCAAAACATGGAGTGACAAATGATCATTTTAATTGGTGGAGCAAGTTGCACGGGAAAGACATTGATGGCGCAGAAAATTCTTGAGAAATATCATGTGCCATATCTCTCCATCGATCATCTCAAAATGGGACTAATCAGAGGTGGCATAGCCTGCAATTTTACGGCAGCTGATAGTGTTGAAACAATAGGTAAGAGATTATGGCCTATCTTAAAAGGCGTGATAATGACAAGTATTGAAAACAAACAAGACTTAATAGTCGAAGGTTGTTACATACCACCCGATTTTATCAATGACTTTGAAGAAGAATACTTACGTGACATTACTGCCGTGTTCATTCTGTTCTCAAAAAACTACATTGAGGATAATTTTATATCAAGGATACAGACATACCGGAACGTAATAGAACAGCGGATTTTTGAAGAGGACAGATCAATAAATCAATTCATCAGTGAACATACAGAATTAAGAAAAGTGTGCATAGAAAACCAGGTGCAGTATTTTGAGATAGAGCAAGATTACGAAACTGAGATTTGCAGAGTATATGATTACATTGATAGTGCGCAGAAAGCAAAACGTTGAAAAGGGCGATTTTAGAAACTGAATTAAAAGAAAAATGCACGTCACCTAACAAAGCCTTGCCGCAAGGGCTTCGGGCATGATCGGGGCTGATTCGGACGGTCGCCCGAATCCACACCCTCTCACCGGGCGACAAGCGCCTCTCCGGGGAAAGCTCATTCTGTCCGGTTCGTGGCCGTCGGCAAGCCGAGACGTTAGGCGCCATGGTATGGGAAAGAAGGCCGCGCATCGTGCGCGGGAAAAGATGAAAAGAAGGGGGGAAGACCTTTTGAAAAACATATATGTGTTTCTCCTAGCCATTTCATTGCTATTCATTCTTCCTACTTGTTCCGGCTGCGCAAAAACAGAGACATCTCAGGTGATTGAAGTGAAAGATTCTGAAGGTGCCCCGTTAGAACCCCCAAAACTGTTCGCAGAAGGAGAGCCAACCAAGATAACAAAAGAACAAGTAATGGAAATTGAGAAGGAGACAACATACAGAGAAATTGTTGAACTGCTAGGCCCGACAGTTGATATCGGTTCAGGACTTCATGTATTACATTATAAATTTGAAAACGGAGATGATTTTCTCCTATCCGTTCCAAAATGGGATATGAGCGTTAATAAAACAGGGGAAGAGCTATTGGAACGAAATGCGAAAAAATAGTAAGAGCATTAAGGGCATTGTCTAAGGGCACGCCGTCCATGGCGTGCTCTGAATAACGGGCCATACCACAGCGCCTAACAGTGGCTCTGCCGCAAGGGCTTCGGGCATGATCGGGGCTGATTCGGACGGTCGCCCGAATCCACACCCTCTCACCGGGCGACAAGCGCCTCTCCGGGGCTGGCTCATCCTGTCCGATTCGTGGGCGTCGGCAAGCCGGAACGTTAGCCGCCATTCACAAAGATTGAAAACCATTTTTAATGATGAGAAACATTAAAAACTACAACAATGAATCTACTGTTATCGACGATTGCTGTGATAGTAGAAGACCATAAACGTGCGTGATATCAACGTTAAGACCATAGATGAGGAGAACTGAGGTATGGATAATAAATTTAAAAATATCGATTTTAGCAAATTTGATTTAAGTAGCATCAAGCCCCAAGCGCCATTTATGGCTACTGTTGGGAAAATTCCCGAATTCAACCCAGCGGCGCAAGAACATCGAAAGGATGAAAAAAGATATTGGGAAGAAAGTTTAGGCATTCTCAAATCGATTGAATCAAATACTGCTAATCTAGCCGTATTAGTTGATTTGATCAGTAGAAACACTGATCAGCAAGACGAAATTATTGGCTGTCTTACGGAAATCCACGAAATTGCAAAATCAAAGACAAAAGAAGATGCTGATATTAGATATCAGAAAGTAATGAAAAGAATAACGGATATAACTGGAAATGTAGAGGCGGTTCAGAAATTAGCGGCATATGGAGCTGTGATATATAATTTTGTAGTGCAGAACTCAGATAAAATCGGGCAAATAACCGGCTTTCTTAAGTGAGTTCAAGTTGACGTGAACCTGATTGAGAGTCCTTAATCAGAACACGAAATACAATTTATGAACGGCGGCTAACAAAGGCTCTGCCGCAAGGGTTTCGGGCTGACTGGGGTGGGCTTCGGACGCTGCCCGAAACCACACCCTCTCACCGGGGGGCAAGCCCCACTTTGGGGTCAAAGCTCCTCCTGTCCGGTTCGTGGGCGTCGGCAAGCCGGAACGTTAAGCGAAATCATTGCAAAACAAAATCCGAACAAATTACATAATCTTACACGAAAGAATTGGACAAGTCACCGAGAACCTTATTATTCAATAAAACTGACATATGAAAGGAAATATTTATGAACGAAAAGTTCTTCGAAAAATACGAATGCATTATCGAATATTGCAACTTGGAAAGCAAAAATTTAGAAGAGATCATCTTAGAAAACAAATACGAAGACAAGATCAGAAGATGTCGATTTTGTACAAAGGAAGAACCCGAAGTCTCTTTCACAAAGATTTCACATGGGATATCGGAAAGCTTGGGTAACAAAAGGTTATTACTTGGAGATGAATGCAATACATGTAATTCGCAATTTGGCGAAACCTTTGAGGACAGCCTTGGAAAATATATTGCCCCATTTAAAATTGTGAGCAATATCCATGGGAAAAAAAATCGCATAGTACATAAGGTGGACGGTGGTTCGAGAATAGAAATACGTCAATCTAGTACAACGTATTTGAAATAATTGTGCAAATATTCCCAAAGTGTTATAATAGA
>CAZYQI010000067.1:0-7967 GCA_964649745.1 uncultured Peptostreptococcaceae bacterium
CAATAGTTGGGGTGGGGATTCACTGAATCCCTGCTCCTTTGTTGTTTTGAGGGTGTTATAGTTATGAAGTAAGATCGGTTGAGTTCGGATTGCTCTCCAAAATATAGAGCAGGGCGAAGCAACAGGGACGGGCTGGTCTATCTGCTTCTAAAGCAAAATGACTGTCTCTTTTGCTTCTTCTTCCGGTATCGTGCGGGCATAGTGTAGTGGCAGCACGCAGGCCTTCAGAGCCTGTTTCATCCAGCACACCAGCTGGATAGCGCGGGTTCGATTCCCGTTGCCCGCTCCATCAAGGAACAAAATAAGCAAATAAAAGTAAGGAAACGCCAATCAACAAAGAATCAAGCAGTGTGCATCAGTTGCGGTATACCTCTGCCGTTGATTAGATGCTCAAAAACTGAAAAAGGCGAGAATGCCGTGCGGAAATGACAAGTGGTTCAGACGAAGGCTACACGTGGTGGTGGGCAAATAAGCTGAACTAACTACCGTTTTGAGGTCGCATAACAATGGCACCAGAAGCCTTTCACTTGAATGTTGACGCAGCGGTTCTAAATGAGTAGTTTGTGAAGGAAGGAGGTGTAGAGAATGCAGAGAAAACAGGGCGCTAAGAGAGTGGTGGCGATGGTGATGTTAGCCTTTTTATTTCAAATTTGAGCAGTTTCAACAGTAGAGGCTAGCAGCATCACAGATTCTGCCCAGCAAACACCCGCGGTAGAGATACAAAAGCCCGTAGCCTTGAGGATGCAGATTGACAACAATTCTGTAACCGTGGGTTCTGGAAAAGAGACACTGGATGTGCCTCCGACCGTAATGGGTGGAAGAACCATGCTTCCTCTGAGATTCATAGGCGAAAAGCTGGGATTAACCGTAGAGTGGAATGGGTCAATCCAAACCATCACATTAACCCGCGAAGGCAAGGAAATCGTAATGAAAATCGCGGATAAAACGGCAATGGTAGATGGTAAAGTGGTAACACTGGATACCCCGCCCGCTATAAAAGATGGCAGAACCTTGGTTCCCGCCAGATTCATAGCAGAGGCAACGGGGGCGAAAGTAGATTGGAATGCTCAAACAAAAGAAGTAACCATTACGCCAGTTTGAGCATCGATGCTACCTGCGTCTACAACGTCTCCGGTTTCGTTACCAGAAGATGGTTCCAAGTTGATGGACACTAATCTGGAAGATTGAAAAAGTGCTTTATATGAAATGTACGATAAGGCGTATATTGACAACCTTTTGGTAAAAATAGCAAATGAATCGAATAAGCTCATAAAAGAATTAAATAATTCTACTGAGAGAATCAATAAACGCGAGTATGTTAGTGGGAAAGAGGTTTTGAAGTCCTTTTCTTTTAATGGGAAAGCGATAATGGTAACTCCTGGCGATTATTATTATAAATATAAGATGGGCGACGGTTGTGTACCAGTATCTTATCTTCAAAAGTGTATTGATTCCCACAGTAAAGATAATGAATCTAGAGTATATGAGCGGATCATGCGTATAGATTCCCCCTTCCGATGAATTGTGTCAGTTCCGAGCCCTCTTCATAAAGACGGAACAATAACCTTTTGGGTTGAAAATTGTCAAGGATCATACCGTGAAGTTGGGAATGGAGAGATATATTGGAATTGGGCAGCGTGAACTGGGCCGTTTTTCGATGATGCGTGAAACATGTTTATTGAACCATGAACGATTATATATCATCAAGATGTACGCTATGAAACTATTAGTGTGAATGGCAGGGTAATAAATTAATTATCGAGTGCGTATATATTTACTATTTAAGCCACTTTTCAAACGAGAAGTGGCTTCTTCTTTTCTGAGTATTCTCTGCTAGTTTAAATGGACTTATTGAAATTTTACATTACCAGATAGTGATCTTCGCAGAATTCAAAACAATGTAGTTCTGAAAATCCTGTCAGAGCAAATGACCTTGAGTCAGGTTGCAGCCAAGTGCGCTGTCAGCCCAGTGGAGGCCATTTTGCTCGGCGTTCAGTCGGTGGTATAATGAAGAAAATCGGATTGCTTAGGGGGAATTCTTAATGAAAAGAATTGCTGTGATGCTAGCTGCCTCATTGCTTGTGACAGTGCCTGTTTTTGCAGATGATTCAATCAAGGTAATGTTCAACGGAGCAACGTTAAAGTTGGATGTTGAACCTGTCGTGAAAGAAGGGCGGACATTGGTGCCTGCCCGTGCAATCTTTGAGAGCTTAGGTTGGACGATGAAGTGGGATTCGGATAAGAATCAAGTTGTTGCCAGTAAAAGTGAACAAGAGATTGTGGTGAACGTAGGCAAGACGGAAGCCACCGTTGTTGGAAAGACTGTCTATGTGGATGTTCCTCCCCAAATAATCAATGGAAGAGTGATGGTTCCCCTTCGATTTGTGGCAGAATCCACCGGTGCAACGGTAAAGTGGAATGACGTTACGCGGACGGTTGCGGTTGATGGGACAGGCGGCACTACGGCGTCAGATGTGATTCCGGGGCCGGTTCCGGGCATTGCGGCTAATCAGGGAGGAAAAGGATGGTATTCTTTTGCGGAAGATTCAAACGGGAACCTGATATGCGATCCTGAAGCCAATGAAGCGACATTTACGATTAAAGAGAATGAGAAGTTCATCATCAAGAGCTCGAAAATCTGTGAAAAGGGAACGTCAACACTCTTCAATGGAGATGCCTGGGTGGTTTTTTGCATCCGTACGGTGAAACCGGATGATTTCGGCGAGGACGTATATGTGCTGAAGGTGAAAAAGACAATTGTGAACGGCACATTCGACATGGTTTTCAATGACGGGGTCAACAACCTGAACCTGAAACCGGGCAAGTATGGATTGTGGACACAATTGAACAATACCTCAAGCACCGACGTTGAAGACGGGAAGTACGGAAAATGGACATGGATCGGGCATAATGGGGAGTATCACAACTTTCAGACGCTGATCATTAAGTAAATGCTGGGTGTTTCAAGGGAATATAAACATCGAAAGAGTCAGGCTTGAGAAGTATACAATGTGAACAATTTGTCAACTCGATCAAGTCAGACCCTTGGGCAGTTTGCTATGCAGGGAGTCATATCAACATAGGGGAAATATCCTGGTTGATACGGCTCCCTTTTGTGTATCATCGTTGGGATGTTTTAAGCATTTAAAGGAATAAGGGAGATATTGCCGCGCTGCGCTCGCAATGACGCTCTCATAACCATTTGTGGATTTTCGAGGCAATCCCTTGAAAGCTTTCATGGCGGGTTCTTTTCTGATAGAATAAAAAGGATAGTATGCTTTTTAACGAGGTGATGTTATATGGACAGAATATTGATTATAGATGGAAACAGCCTGATCAACCGGGCTTTTTTTGCTGTTCCAGGGCTTACAAATAAAGAAGGAACGCCTACCAATGCGCTGCACGGCTTTCTTCTCATGTATCAAAAGCTGCTGAACGAGTATGCCCCCACCCATGTTACCGTGGCCTTCGATATGAAAGCCCCCACCTTCCGTCACCAATCCTTTGCCGCCTATAAAGGCACCCGAAAGGGCATGCCCGAGGAACTGAGGGTCCAGATGCCCATCATCAAGGAACTTTTGGATCTGTCCGGCATCCATCGCCTTGAATTTGAGGGTTTTGAAGCGGATGATCTCATCGGAACAGTGGCATTCATCGGCAGCGAACGGGGTGCCGAGGTGTTTGTTGCCACCGGAGACCGGGACGCCCTGCAACTGGTCAGTGACAAAACCCGAATCATTTATCACGGCACCAAGGGCAATCGCCTATACGACCGGGAGGCGGTCATTGAAGAATATGGAATAAACCCGGAGCAGATTCCGGACCACAAGGGGCTCACCGGAGACGTCTCCGACAATATTCCCGGGGTTCCGGGCATTGGGAAGGTGACCGCCAGCAAGCTGATCCAGAAATTCAGTACCCTGGAGGCCTTGCTGATGAATACGGAGGCCATTGAGCCGGCTCGAATTCGGGAGCTTATACAGGGAAATATGGAAGGCGCCGCCATGAGTAAGCGTCTGGCTACCATTGAAACCCACGTGCCTCTGGAGCTGGATCTAAATGATCTTAAGCCCGCTGAGCCTGATAATCTGTCACTTCTGGGCTTTTACAGAAAATACGGCCTTACCACCATGCTTTCCAAGCTTCAGGCGAATTCTGCCGACGAGCGGCAGTGTGAGGCGGTTGTACTGGTAACGGATTCAGAGGTGGAGGCGTGGTGTGCCCGGGGCTTGTCTGCGAAAAAGGTCGTTCTCCATGTGCTGGGAGAAGAAGGAAACGTCCGGCGCAACCGGTGCCGTTATCTGCTGGCCATCCTGCCGGATGAAAATACGGTGGTGATTAAGGAATCTCTTCTCATTACAGCGAAGCCCTTTCTGAAGGCTCTCCTTGAAAATCCGGAAGTGGATGTGATGGGCCATAATGTAAAGAAAGATATCCTGATTCTCCGAAATTATGACTTGATTATTGAACGGCCTGGGTTCGATACCATGCTGGCCGCATACCTCCTGGAGCCTCAACAGAAAAATCAGGAACCGGATGTGCTGGCTCTGGAATATCTGGACAGACCTCTCAGGGACTATGCCCTTCTGAAGGGAATGGAAACGCCGGAAGATCTTCTTGGCCACACGCTTCCCAAGGTGGTGACAGAAGTGGGAGCTGCCCTTATGGAGGTTCTTTATGAGCTGATACCGATCATGCGGGAGGCACTGCACAAGGCAGAGCTTCTGCCGCTGTTCACCGATATGGAAATGCCCTTGGTTGAAGTGCTGGCAGACATGGAATACGAAGGATTTGCTGTGGATCAAAAGGCATTGAGGGTTATCGGAGACGAGCTGGATATCAAACTTGCGTCGCTGACAGAAGCCATCTATGCGGATGCAGGGGAATCGTTCAATATCAATTCCCCAAAGCAGTTGGGTGTGATTCTTTTCGAAAAGCTTCAGCTTCCCACCGGCAAGAAAACAAAAACCGGGTACAGCACGGGGCAGGAGGTTCTGGACAAACTGCGGTTTGAACATGTCATCGTGGATAAGATCCTTGAATTCAGAACCTACAGCAAGCTGAAATCCACCTATGTGGATGGCTTGTTCGCTGTAATTAATCCGGATACCGGTCGAATCCATTCCAGCCTTAACCAAACCGTCGCCGTTACCGGGCGCCTCAGCAGTACGGAGCCTAACCTTCAGAACATTCCCATGCGGATCGAGGAGGGGCGGAAGATACGGAAGGTGTTCATTCCCCGGTCAGAGGAGAATCTGCTGGTGGATGCGGACTACTCCCAGATTGAGCTCCGCGTTCTGGCGCACATGTCCCAGGACCCCGGTATGGTTCAGGCCTTTGCGGAGGACTTGGATATTCATGCCGCGACGGCAGCCAAGGTGTTCGGCATTCCACTGGATCAGGTAACCTCTGTGGAGCGGGGACGGGCCAAGGCGGTTAATTTCGGCATTGTGTACGGCATGAGCGATTTTGGCCTGGCTGAAAACCTTGGGATTCCAAGGAAAACGGCTCAAAAATATATTGAGCAATACTTTGAAAGGTACGCAGGTGTCAAGCGGTTCATGGATGAAACAGTGGCCCATTGCAGAGAAACCGGCTATGTGCAGACGCTGTTCAATCGACGGAGGTTTGTACCGGAAATAAGCGCGTCTAATTTCAACCTCCGGTCCTTTGGGGAGCGTACAGCCATGAATACCCCCATCCAGGGCACTGCGGCGGATATCATCAAGCTGGCCATGATAAGGGTCTACCGTGAGCTGAAAGAGCATAAGCTGTCCAGCCGCCTTATTCTTCAGGTTCATGATGAATTGATCATCGATTCCCCGGCATCGGAGCTGAACCAGGTCGAAACCCTTCTGAGGGAAGCCATGGAAGAAGCGGTGGTGCTTTCTGTACCCATGCGGGTGGACCTGAAGAGCGGGAAAAGCTGGTATGATACAAAATAAGGGGTTATTAAAGCGGATAAAGGTGAGAATGTGAAAATCATTGGGCTCACGGGGGGCATTGCCTCCGGTAAAAGCACGGTTTCTTCTATTTTAAATCAGCAGGGAGCTCATATCATTGATGCGGACCAGATCGCCAGGGAGATTGTTGCCCCGGGAACCGAGGCGCTGGCAGAAATAGCCGGGGCTTTTGGGGAGTGTGTTCTGGCCCCCGATGGCACACTTAAACGCGGCGAGTTGTCCCGTATGGTGTTCAATGATGAAAAATCCCTTCTACAGCTCAATAGAATTACGCACCCGCGTATTGTCGCGGCCATAAAAGAACGGATTATGCAGGAAACAGGCAGGGTGGAAGTGGTGGTTCTGGATGCTGCCCTGCTGATAGAGCTGAGTCTTGGTTTTCTGGTGGATGAAACCTGGCTTGTGTGGGTTGAGCCGGATATCCAGATAAACCGGCTAATCCAGCGGGAATCCATGAGCCGGGCCGACGCTGAGAAAATTATCCGCTCACAGCTGCCCCTTGATGTTAAAATGAAGGCTGCAGACGTGTGCATCGATAATAACGGGACCTTCGCGTCTTTACAGGATCAGATTATAAAATTGTGGAATGAACAGGTGAAGAAATGAAAAGCAACTCAAAAAAGAGCAGGAAGCATCGTAGAATGATGGCCCTGCTTGTCCTTCTGCTTACAGTACTGGTAGTGGTGCAAGGTCCTGCGGTGTGGTTCAAGGTTACACATCCCTTAAAATATGAAGAGACCCTTCGTCAGTATGCCGGCGAGTACCATCTGGACCCCATGCTGGTGGCGGCGGTCATAAACGTGGAGAGTAAATTCAACCCTCAGGCCCAATCCGGCAAAGGGGCAAAAGGTCTGATGCAGCTTATGGACGACACGGCCATATGGGGGGCGGGAGAAATCGGGATGGAAGAGTTTGAAATTGAGCAGCTCTTCATGCCGGAAACCAATGTGCGTATCGGCTGTTGGTATCTGGCCAGGCTCCTGGACCAGTACCGTGGGAATACGTCAGTCGCTTTGGCGGCGTATAACGGAGGCAGTGGAAACGTGTCCAAATGGCTTCAGGATTCAGAGCTGAGTAAAGACGGCAAGACGCTTAACGCGATTCCGTTTCCGGAAACAGAAACCTATGTTGAAAAGGTATTGGATCAGCAGAAGCGATACCGTCAGCTCTATAAGGAATGATACAGAAGCACTTGCTGGCTAAAAACCTCGAAAAAAGAGAAAAACAGCGTTGACATCCGAGCCCCCAGCCCGTATAATAAACTTGTCGCCAAAACACAGGGCTTTAAAAAATGCTTCTAACAAAGTGTTTTCAAGGGTTCTGAGTGGGCGAAAATGCCATATGCGGATGTGGCGGAATCGGCAGACGCACCATCTTGAGGGGGTGGCGAGCTACGCTCGTGAGGGTTCAAATCCCTCCATCCGCACCAATTGATCTCTCGCTCCCAAAGAGCTTGAGATAGATATGCGAGAGTGCTGGAATTGGCAGACAGGCACGGTTCAGGCCCGTGTGTTCGAAAGGACGTTAGGGTTCGAGTCCCTTCTCTCGCACCAAACACACATAACCCGAACATTCACTATATAGGTGAAGCGTTCGGGTTTGTGTCTTTATTAGGATAAATAAGAATTAGGGATAGCCTGTTACGGTTATCCTTAATTTTTATTTATGGGTAAATTACCATTTTGTATGACGCCTCCTTTTGTTGCTCTAGCCACATCTTAAATTCTGATTGTCCTTGCTCACTCTCAAAAAATTCGACTATGGCAGGATAGAGTGTTGCGGAGAGTGCTTCTAATTCGTACTTAGGGATTGCTATTCTCTGTTTCGTTGCTTTCTCTATCAGGGACACCCCCCTGTCTGCGGTTGCAAAATGCTTCACGATCATTAAATAAGTAACTTTGAAAAACTACGTCAGTATTGGTTATAAATATAATATGAAGCACATTATTGCGTGTCAAGCATTTTTGATTATGTCCCAAAATAGCCAAAACATTAGCACCAGCT
>CAZYQI010000068.1:0-7688 GCA_964649745.1 uncultured Peptostreptococcaceae bacterium
CCGCAACTCATTTTCATAACCGGTGGTTTCCCAACGGGACATGGGGGTCTGCGGCTATAGGTTCATATTTGCCTGTATTTCCTATTCTACCTTATTTTGCGGATCTCCGCCGCCGACCCAGGCATCTTCTCCACGGTCCCAGGCAGCGATGTATTCGTCCAGATTCATAACCTTTGTGAATATGGAAAGATCCACCAGGCCCGCCTTATGCATCTCTTCCGTTTTGGAAGCGTTGCAGTCCGCCAACGTGATTACCTTGTAGGCATTGGCCAGGGCGTCGGCAGCCGTTGTCCGGCAGCAAACGTTGGTCCAGGCACCGGTGATGACGACCGTATCAAAGTGCTCTTCCCGAAGGTACAAATCCAAATCGGTGTGCTGGAAAGCGGAGTGCCGTCGCTTTTGAACAACGTATTCGTCTCCCTGGGGAACCACCTCCGGAATAAATTCGTTGCCCCAGGTGCCTTTAACGGCATGAACCGGGCGTACGCGGAAATCGGCATCACCCTTTCGGTGGGTTTCCTGAATGTGAATCAGCTGGACATCGTCCAAGCCTTTTGCATTGCGCTCCCGAACCCATGCCATCATTTTCTGGAGGTTTGGCAGGATGGTCCGGCCCCCGGCACAATAAAGGGCGCCGTCCGGATGGGCAAAATCGTTGAGCATATCGATGATCAGTATCGCATGTCTTGGCATAATTATACTCCTTCATTCAACAGTATGGTTAAAATGTTGGTTTTACTTAACGCCCGTCATTGCCGCCCTATGTTCGCAACAACGGGCTGTGTTTTGATATTAAAAGTTGACCCTACTCTAATCAATTACATTATTCACATTCCGTCTGTGAACGTTGTTGAAGAAATCGGAGGAGATCGCCTTATAATTCTCAAAGGTCAGCTTGCGATCCAACTCCTGAGTTTTAACCCGCTTGATGAATTTGCCGTTGCCGGGCTTGACCAGAATCTTGCCCTGAGCCTCCTCTTTTGTCTCTGAGTAAACCAGAGTGCCCCGTACCACCGTCTTGGCCACTTTCCCCTTGAGCTTCATGCCGTGGAGGGGAGTGTATTTGTTCTTCATGAAGGAAATGTCCTTGTCGATGGTCCATTCCTTGCCCAGATCGATGATGGTGATGTCGGCATCGGAGCCGATTTCCAGCACGCCCTTCTTCGGGAACAGTCCATAATGGATGGCTGCATTCCTTGAGAGCACTTCCACCAGTCGTTCCAAAGTGAGGCGGCCCTTGTTGTAGCCCTCGCTCACCAGGATGTTGACCATGGTTTCCGTTCCTGCAATGCCGGGGAACGCTGTCCAGATATTCATTCCGGGAGCATCCTTCTCAACCGGGACATCGTCGTTGTCTTTATTGGCTTGGATCTTGTAAGGCGCATGATCCGTTGCAACAAAATCCACACTGCCGTTGGCAAGGCCTTCCCAAAGCTCAGCGTTGTCTTGTTTTGTCCGGAGAGGCGGCGCAATTTTGGCCATGGCCCCGTACTCCGTCATGGATTCCTGAGCATTCAGTACCAAATAATGAGGGCAAACCTCTGACGTAACCTTGAGGCCCCGTCGCTTTGCCTCTGCAATCAAGCGGGCCCCTACCCCTGTGCTCATATGGACCACATGGTACCGGGCGTCTGTTTCCTCTGAAAAGGCGATCCCCAGCTGTATAGCGGCTTTTTCAGCCAGCTCCAGCCGCGCCTCGGACCATGCAGGCCCATCCAGGCGGCCTTCTCGCTGGTATTTTTTCACATAATGGTCACACATATCGAAGTTCTCTGCATGAACCCCTACCGGAAGACCAGTCTTCGCAACCTCTCGGAACACCTCGTGCATTTCGGAGTCTGTAACGCGGTTATAGGTGGGAACGGAAGGGGTCATGTAGACCTTAAAGGCCACAACGCCGGCATCGGTCTGTTCCTGAAGAACATTCAGATGACCCTCCCGCACGTCTTCGCCGGTAACGCCGCCCCACAGGGCGAAGTCCACAATGGCCTGGGGGGCGATGGCATCCAGTTTTTCGTTCAGAGAGCTTACATCCCGCACAGATCTCGGTGACGAGCAGCACGGCATATCAATGGTGGTGGTGAGGCCGCCGGCTGCCGCCTGACTGCTCCCCGTAAGGAAGGTTTCCCGATGGGTGAACCCGGGATCCATGAAGTGTGTATGGGAGTCGATACAGCCGGGAATCGTGAGATTACCTTCGGCATCGATGAATTCGGCCGCTTCAAGGCCCTCCGCATCCGCAACGAAACCCGCTACCTTCTCGTCCTTGATCAGGATGTTCGTCAAAACCGTGTCATTGCCGTTCATCATTGGGACTCGAGCGTTCTTTACAATCACATCGTATTTCATTGCTAATGCCTCCTTTTATTTTATTGAATATGGTATTCGATAATGGATTCCTTGTGGAAGCCTTCCAGACCCATTTGATCCGCCAGGCATGTGATGATCCCCTCGAAATCGCCTTCTGCCCCAGCGTAGCCCAGTGATTTTGCAGATTCCAGCAGATAGCGATGCTTCACAGGGCCCACCAGTTGGGTGCCGATCACCTTTACGCCCCGTTTGTCGGCCTCTTTGCCGATAAAGTCCTTTAGCATGTCCAAAGGCGTGCTGGCAGCATCGAAAACATTCATGGAAACCGCAGTTCCTATATGCCCCTCATCCTTAAAGCCAATGCCCTTGATGGAGGTCCAACCCGTCTCGGGACTCTTCACTATTTTTGCAATAGCGTTGGCAATTGTGGTATCCTCTGTATCAAGGAATACATTATATGCCGTAAGCCCCTCATAATCGGCGCTAACCGTAACACCACCCATGGTGGGGCTTAGCTTGCCGTCCACAGAAAGATCCGGCTTTCTCGTTTCCAAATCGGGGTGATCCGGCGTTTCGAGAAGTGCCTTAAGACCTTCGTACTGCCCTTTCCTGATATTTGTATTGGACTTCTTATAGTCGGTTCTGGCATTGAGACCGGAAAAATAGACAGGCACCTTGTACTCCGCATGCAAGGCTGCCCCAATTTCCTCTGCCAGGGCTTTTACCTCCTCGATGGTCACGTTCTGAAGAGGGAATACCGGTGCGGTATCCAAGGCGCCGATACGGGGGTGGTCCCCCTTCTGCACTTCCATGTTTACATGTTGATATACGGAGCCCGCAAGCTTCAGCATCGCTTCCTTGCAGAACTGGGGTTCACAGATAAAGGTAAGGACAGTTCGGTTAAAATTTGCTTCCGGCTCCACAGCCACCACCCGAACTGTTTCCACCGCTTTGACCGCGGCTACTGCGGCGCTGATGGCCGCCTCGTTTTTCCCATCACTGAAATTCGGTACTGCCAGTATGTACTTTACATTGTTCGCCATGGTGGCATGCCTCCTTATATTTTTCTTATTTCATTATATCCGGAAAGGCTTTGTGTAGTTTTTATGAACCAACGCTATTGTTCGACACTTTGCCCGCCATATTTTGTATTAAATACACAAGGCATTTGTCTATCATATGCGAAATAATAAGAACAACAGCAAAAGCGCTTCACAAGCCCCTTTGGACTTTACCCTTTCCATTGATCCTCAAAACATGTTTTGCTGTAAACAAACCAGGGTAATTCTAAAAAGAGCTTTTCACCTTGTAAGATAATTATAACTATAAGGAGGTCCTCCCATGGGACTCAGACTCGTCGATCTTTCACAGGAGATTTTCCAGGGTATGTCGGTTTTTCCCATGCATCAGCCAACCTTTATCATGACCAATATGACCCACGAGGAAAACATGCGTGCTACCGGCAGTAAAAAACTGGGGTTTTCGGCACGCAATCTTCTGATCAGCGAGCACGGCGGCACCCATAGCGACGGTGTTTGGGAGTACCGTAAAGAAGGGCCCACCATCGACAAGATGCCCCTGGAATATTTTT
Source organism: uncultured Peptostreptococcaceae bacterium (assembly GCA_964649745.1). Classification (GTDB taxonomy): domain Bacteria; phylum Bacillota; class Clostridia; order Peptostreptococcales; family Acidaminobacteraceae; genus CAZEHS01. The sequence continues at coordinate 3,902 of CAZYQI010000068.1, forward strand.
GGGGCAGCGCCATCTGTGTGGACCTATCCACGATTCCTCCCAGCCGCTCCATCGAACCCCGGGATTTAGAAAAAGCTACGAAGGCTTCCGGACAGGAGATCATGAGAGGCGATATCTTCCTGATGTACACCGCTCACCATGACAGGAACTTTGGAACGGACAAGTGGCAAACAGAATATTCCGGTCTCAGTTATGCCGCCGCCAAGTGGCTGGCCGAAAAGGGTGTCGTGAATATCGGTGTGGACGCTCCCGCCATTGACCATCCGGCCGATATCGATTTTTCCGGCCACCTGATTTGTGGGGAGTACAACATCACCAACACAGAAAACCTCTGTAATTTGGACAAGGTTGTGAATCGGCGTTTCCTCTACTTTGGCCTTCCGCTGAAGATACGGGACGGCAGCGGCTCCCCCATCCGGGCCGTGGCGCTGCTGGAAGAATAATCTCATACGCTCCAATAAAAACAGCCCGTCTCTTTTAAAGAGGCGGGCTGTTCTATTCAAGAGTTTGTCACTCACTCTTCAACCGATTATCAATAATATACACCCGCCGTTCCGCAATGAAACGGTCCAATGTCTTAAGGGGCACTCCGGTGTCCTTCATCACGTCGGAGACCGTGGCGCCCTCGTGCCGCTCAAGATAATCCCTCACCCTGGCATATGCCGTCTCATCTTTTTCATCGCACGCTTTGCATTTCACCTGAGACACGTGCTGTTTTTCGAAAAAACGCTGACATACGGTGCAAATTCCCCGACTCATACAGCTCCTCCTCTACAGACTCAAGATGTCCATTATCTTCAGCGCTGTCTGCAACCCATACCGATCATTCTCCGATTCCAGATTCTTCGCAGTTATTTCCTGAATGCGGTTGATTCGGTACAGAATGGTGTTGTAGTGGGTAAACAGCAATTCCGACATCCGTTTGAGGTTGCCGTTGGTTTCAAAATAAACCTGAAGAGTCTTCACCATCTCCGTATCTTTTTTCCGGTCGTATTCTACCAGATCTCTGAGTGTCGAATTATAGAAGCTTTGCAGCTCGTCCTTCAGATGCTCTTGGCAAAAAATCTTGTAAATTCCAAGCTTCTCAAATTCAACGATCCGTTCTCCGATATAGGCCCTTGCAGCCTCCACAGCTTTTTCAGCATCCCTTAGGCTGTGCCATACCGAGCCAATCCCCTGACAGGCCCGTCCGATTCCAATGCGAAAATCCAAGGCCCCCATCTTCTGCTCAAGGAGCCGCTCAATCCCATCGGCCAATTGGCGGATTTCCTTTTCATAGCTGGAATTGTCATCCCACATGAAAAGTACATTCACATTGTTGCCCTTATTGGCGATCAGATAGATCCTTCCCCCAGTCCTGCATCCTGCATCGATCAGATAAATCATGCGTCCCAGGGTCTGATTCAGTTCCTCTGAGGTGCCGGGTGCCTGTGGGTCTTCATTCAGATGTATCGTAAGGACGGAATACCACGCATCCCTTTGAAGGCGGTAATAATTCGCCCTCTCGGCGGCCTTTTCCTTCCGCCGTTCGTCCAATGAGATCAGATCTTCAAAAAATTCTGCCTTATACTTGTTTTCAACCTCCTGAACCGATATGCGCTTAAGAAATTCCAACGCAATGATGGCCAAGGCTGATTCCAGGTTCAGAATATCAAAGTTTGTTATTTTTCGCCGGGTTCCGAATATAACCATATGCCCATGGACATTGTTTCGGATCATAATGGGAAGAATAACCCTATCCACATAATCGTTGCCCACCTGCACCCGGTCTTCTGTCTTCTTTACATGGCGGTAGTGATTGGAGGTGGTTTTGAAGTATTTCTTAACCGACTTGATCAATTCATCGTAATCGGTTTCAGAATCCTGTTCATCGTAAATAGACTCCTCAAAATAATGATCCTTAATCAGCACCGGATTCTCCACGGACCGCATCAGCACCCGCACGATTTCCTTGACGCCGCCGCCTTTAAGAATCACATCCATGGTGTCGTTATGAACATTTTCAACCTTCTGCAGCATAACCGACTGTCGGTTGAATATCTCCTTAAAAATCGGAGTCATGATATCTCCAAAGGGGATATCCGAGTCCAACTCCACGATCGGAAGGCGCAGATGATCGGCCAGGCTCAGAATTTCATCCGGGAGCCTCTCAAGATATGGAATCACTTTAATGCCGATGCCCGAAAGCTGCTTGCCGGACGCCTCACGAATGAGTTTTTTCTGTTCCTCCAGTGACGTTATCTTGAAAAAATAAGCCGTAGTAAGGAGAAACTCCCCCTCCATGACCCAGTTGAGGACATCCGGATCCGCCATGATATTGACCCGGGTGATGACGTTATTCCGCGCTTCTTCTCCCGCGATCAAGCGACAGTTCTTCATGATATCCATTTCCAATACTTCGCTGAGGATAATACCGGTTTCCTTAATCATGACAACCCCCGTATCTCGGATAACAGCCGCCTTTTATGGACTTATGCCAATCTATTACCCTGAATCTGTCTTGATGGTTCATATGCATTGTGAAAAAACTCTATGTTTCCATCATCATAGCACAGATAGCGAAAGCCGCAAATACTTTAGAAGAGTGAGGTATTTACACCACCAGTATTCCCGCTCCATCAAAGGTGGCCATTTCCCTGCTCATGCTTACCGCCGCCTCCAATATCCCGAACATAAGCGCTGCACCGGTCCCCTCTCCCAAGCGCATATCCAGATCCAGACACGGATATACCCCCAGTAACTCAGAGGCCATGGCAGCTGCCTTCTCCTTCGATTTGTGCGAGGCAATCAGATAATGCTTCACTTCAGGCTTCAAACGAACGGCGATCAAAGCCGAAACCGTAGAGATGAATCCATCGACAATAACCGGTTTTCCCGATACAGCGCAACCCAGCATAACACCGGCCATTCCGCCTATTTCAAGTCCTCCAACCTTCGCCAGAACATCAATGGGATCCGCCGGGTCCGGCCGGTTTATCTCAATGCCTTTTCGGATCACCGAAACCTTGTGGGGCAGCAGTGCAACCGGTAGGTTCGCTCCAATACCGGTCACCTCTTCCGGCGACATCCCGGAAAGCACGCTGAAGACAGCCGAACTGGGGGTCGTATTTCCAATCCCCATCTCCCCGGTACCCAGGATCTCATAACCCTCGGAAATAAGCTCGCAAGCCACACGAATACCCGCTTCCAGGCTTCTTACCGCATCCTCTCTGGTCATGGCCGGGCCCTTGGTGAAATTGTCCGTACCATGACGCACCTTCTCATTGCGTACGCCGGGGTCATCAAAATCCGCGGCGATGCCTACATCCACCGGTATCAGAACGGCCCCGGCCGCCTTTGCCAGACCGCAAACCCCGGTAAGTCCCTTGACGAAATTCTGTGTCTGGGTTTGTGTCACCCGTTGCAATCCCGTGGCAACCCCTTCCTCCACAATCCCGTGGTCTCCTGAAAGAATGACGATTCCCCGCTTGGCAACGCTGGGAAGCAGATCTCCCGTGATGGCCGCCAGCTGAACATACAGATCTTCCAGCTTCCCCATGCTGCCCATGGGCTTTGCCAGATTGTCCACGTGTGCCCTGGCCCTTTTCTCCATATCCCGGTCGATATCCCGGATGTTCGCCAGTGTTTGATCTAATAGTCGCATGATTGTTCCTCCTTTATTTAATGAAACGATTTCCGTGTAAATCCGCGTTATCCGTGGCTATCATTTCTCTAATTCTTGCCCCCATAACACAAATCAGGACCACCCGTCTAACGGGTGGTTTGCTTAGCCCTATAAGGGCCTACT
>CAZYQI010000069.1:0-7646 GCA_964649745.1 uncultured Peptostreptococcaceae bacterium
CCGCCCAGAACGCGGGGAACTTCGTTACGCTTTGCGTATACACGGAGGCCGGGTTTGGAAATCCGCTTCAGGCCTGTGATGACGCGGTCTTTGTTCTCATCATATTTCATTGTGATCTTGATGGTGCCCTGCTTTTCGTCTTCAATCACTTCGAAGCCCTTGATGAAGCCCTCATCGGAAAGAATCTGGGCAATCGTCTTCTTCATGTTGGAAGCCGGAACTTCAACGTTAGCATGTCGCACCATATTTGCGTTGCGGATGCGCGTCAGCATATCTGCAATCGGATCCGTCATAGTCATGGATAATACCTCCCTTCAGGATTCTACCAACTGGCTTTCTTAACGCCCGGAATTTGTCCGAGGTAAGCCAGCTCTCGGAAGCAGATACGGCATACGCCGAACTTTCTGAGATAAGCGTGGGGTCGACCGCAGATGCGGCATCGGTTGTATTCACGGGTCGAAAACTTCTGTTTTCGAGCTTGTTTGATCTTAAGCGCAAGTTTTGCCACTTATAGCACCCTCCTTACTATTTGCTGAACGGCATCCCAAACAGCCGGAGCAGCTCACGTGCTTCTTCGTCGGTTTTAGCCGTTGTGACGAATGTGATATCCATCCCGCGGGTTGTTTCAACCTGTTCGATGTTGATTTCCGGGAAAATCAGTTGTTCACGGATACCCATTGTGTAGTTTCCGCGGCCGTCGAATGAGTTGGGGTTAACGCCTTTGAAGTCACGTACACGGGGAAGGGAGATGGAAACGAGTCTGTCTACAAACTCGTACATCTGGTCACCCCGCAGCGTTACCTTCATGCCGATTGCCATACCCTGACGGACTTTGAAGTTTGCCACGGATTTCTTGGCTTTTGTCACCACTGGCTTTTGACCTGTGATGGTTGCCATTTCGTCCACAACCATATTGATGGATTTTGAGTTATCTTTTATATCGCCAAGCCCTGTATTGATGACTACTTTCTCAATCTTAGGGATTTCCATGACGTTCTTGTAGTTGAACTTTTCCATCATGGCTTTAGCGATTTCACTTTGATACTTCGCTTTAAGTCTGGTCACTTAATGGTCCTCCTTTCAACGAACTGGGCTTATTCGATTACGTTGCCCGACTTTACGGAAACGCGGACTTTTTTGCCGTTTCGTTCCTCAGATCGGACACGCGTACCGGATTTCACCTTGGAATCGTACAGCATCACGTTGGATACGTGGATAGGTCCCGGCATGTGGATGATTCCAGCCTGCTGAACCTTTGCAGTTGCCTTCTTGTGCTTGGCCTGCATATTGACGCCTTCCACAATCACGCGATCCTTGGAAGGGATTGACTCGATTACTTTTCCTGACTTGCCCTTATCTTTGCCTGCAATGATAACGACTGAGTCACCTTTTTTGATAGTCATTTGTGCACCTCCGTAACCTAAAGCACTTCGGGAGCCAAAGAGACAATTTTCATAAACTTCTTGTCTCGCAGTTCTCTGGCAACTGGGCCAAAGATCCGGGTTCCGACGGGGCTCAGGTCATCCTTGATGATAACAGCAGCGTTTTCATCGAATTTTACAATACTGCCATCGTTTCGGCGTACGCCATGTACTGAACGTACGATTACTGCTTTAACGACGTCGCCTTTTTTGACAACACCGCCGGGTGTTGCGTTCTTGACTGCACAGACAATAACATCTCCAATGTTGCCGTACTTACGCTTGGAGCCGCCTAATACACGGATACAGAGCAATTCTTTAGCTCCGGAGTTATCAGCAACAGTCAATCGCGTTTCCTGTTGAATCATGCGAAGTCCCTCCTTCCAGTGCTATTTGGCTTTTTCAACAATCTCAACCAGTCTCCAGCACTTGTCTTTGCTGAGGTGACGGGTTTCCATGATGCGTACTTTATCGCCAATGCCACATGTGTTTTCTTCATCGTGAGCCTTGAATTTCTTCGTCCGTTTTACACGCTTGCTGTAAAGCGGGTGGCTTACGAAATCCTCTACAGCAACAACGATGGTTTTATCCATTTTATCGCTGACTACGCGACCAACGCGTACTTTTCTTCTGCCTCGTTCCATATCCATACAGAGGATCCTCCTTTGTTAAAGGCTACGCCTTCAGTTCGCGCTCCCGGATGATCGTCTTGACGCGCGCAATATCTTTCTTGACGCCTTGAATTTTCAAGGGGTTGTCAAGTTGTCCGGTAGCCAGCTGGAATCTCAGGTTGAAAAGTTCAGCCTTAAGATCGTTCAGCTTGACAGACAGCTCGTTAGAGCTCAGTTCTCTCACCTTATTCGGTTTCATGAGCGTCACCATCCTTTATGGATTCCTCACGGGTAACCACCTTGCACTTGATCGGCAATTTGTTAGCAGCAAGTCGCATTGCTTCTCTTGCAACATCTTCTGTCACGCCGGACAGTTCAAACATCACGCGACCTGGCTTAACAACTGCTACCCAGTATTCCGGAGAACCTTTACCGGCACCCATTCGGGTTTCAGCAGGCTTCTTCGTAATTGGTTTATGTGGGAAAATCTTAATCCAAACCTGACCGCCACGTTTCATCTTTCTGTTCATAGCGATACGGGCTGCTTCAATCTGGTTGGACGTGATCCAGCATGGCTCAAGAGCAACCAGGCCGTAATCCCCGTATGTCACTTTATTTCCCTTTTGCGCGGTACCGGTCATTCTTCCTCGGTGCACGCGACGACGCTTCACTCGCTTAGGCATCAACATCGTGAGTTAGCCTCCTTCCAATTTCATCCTGATACAAATCAGTTCTTATCAGCAGCGTTGTTACTACGCGGATTTCTTCTTGGCTTCTTGGGACCACGGTTTTGGCCGCCGCCACCCATCATGGGTCGCTTTTCCCCAGGTTTTCTGCTCTCTTTGCGGATCAAACGGGTTTCGTTTGAAATGCTTGGAAGAACTTCGCCTTTGTAGATCCAAACTTTGACACCGATTTTGCCGTAAGTCGTGTTGGCTTCTGCAAAACCGTAGTCGATGTCCGCACGGAGTGTGGACAGCGGCACGTTGCCTTCGCTGTAGTGCTCGGTACGGGCAATTTCAGCACCGCCCAGACGGCCGGATACCATTACCTTGATACCCTTTGCGCCGGAACGCATGGAACGGCCGATAGCCTGTTTCATTGCGCGGCGGAAGGAAACCCGTCGCTCCAGAGAAAGTGCGATATTCTCTGAAACCAGTTGGGAGTCAACATCCAGGTTCGCTACTTCGGAGATGTCCAGTTGGATGGTTTTCTTTGTCATCTTCTCCAGTGTCTCGCGAAGGGTCTTGATGCTTTCTCCGCCTTTGCCCACGATCATCCCCGGCTTGCCGGTGAAGATGTTGACGTGAACGCGGTTATTCGCAGCGCGGTCGATGTAGACCCGTGAAATTCCGGAGGAGTACAGTTCTTTCTTGATGTACTTCCGAATATCGTAGTCTTCCTTCAACAGGTTTGCGTATTCTTTCTTGCTGGCATACCATCTGGAATCCCAGTCTTTGATGATTCCGACTCGAAGCCCATGAGGGCTGACTTTTTGACCCATTCCGGTTACCCTCCTTATTTCTTCTCGGCGACTGCAACACCAATGTGGGCTGTGCGGTGCTTGATGGGGTTGGCCCGACCCATTGAACCAGCTTTGAATCGCTTCATTACCGGACCTTGGTTGGCATATATCTGAGAAACATACAGATTGTCGAGTACCATTTCGTGGTTGTTTTCAGCGTTGGCTATGGCAGATTTCATTACCTTCAGAAAAACCCGCGCACCTTTACGGGGCGTGTATTTCAGAATCGCCAGTGCTTCTTTTGCGTTTTTGCCGCGTACCAGATCCGCAATCGGCTTCATCTTTCGTGGGGAAACCCGGACATACTTGGCGATAGCTCTAGCTTCCATATGGGAACCTCCTTAATACGATCATTGACTACTTCTTGGACGATTTGTCGCCCGCGTGGCCTTTAAATGTGCGGGTGGGAGCGAATTCGCCCAATTTGTGGCCGATCATGTCTTCTGTAACGTAGACCGGCACGTGTTTTTTGCCATCATGGACTGCAATGGTGTGGCCCACCATCTGTGGGAAAATCGTAGAAGCACGGGACCAAGTTTTGAGAACTTTCTTGTCACCGGCAGTGTTCATTTCTTCGATTTTACGAAGCAATCCTTGATGAATGAACGGTCCTTTTTTCAGGGAACGGCTCATGCATGTTCCTCCTCTCACATAGCAGGACAGAGCCACGGATACCAGAATCCGTGACCTCTGGCCCGGTAATTATTACTGATGTCTGGATCGAACGATGTACTTATTGGAAGGTTTATTCTTCTTCCGTGTTTTGTAGCCCAGTGCCGGTTTACCCCAAGGAGTAACTGGTGCCGGACGGCCAATCGGAGCTCGGCCTTCGCCGCCGCCGTGAGGGTGATCGCAAGGGTTCATTACGGAACCACGCACTGTAGGACGAATACCCATGTGGCGTTTACGACCCGCTTTACCGATTGTGATGTTCTCGTGGTCAAGGTTTCCGACCTGGCCGATGGTTGCGCGACACTCAATGCGAACCATTCGTACTTCGCCGGAAGGAATCCGCACTTGAGCGTAATCCCCTTCTTTAGCCATCAGTTGTGCAGAGTTGCCGGCCGCACGAACCATTTGACCACCTTTTCCGGGTTTGAGCTCGATGTTGTGGATGATGGTACCAACCGGGATGTTTTTAAGAGGCAGTGCATTGCCTACTTTGATATCCGAGGTTGGGCCAGAAACCACAACGTCGCCAACTTTCATCTTGTTTGGAGCCAGGATGTAAGTTTTCTCGCCGTCTGCGTAGTGCAGCAGGGCGATATTGGCCGATCTGTTCGGATCGTACTCGATTGCAGCAACCTTGGCAGGTATATCGTCCTTGGTGCGCTTGAAATCGATGATCCGATATTTGATTGTAGCGCCGCCGCCTTTGTGGCGAACGGTGATCCGACCTGTGTTGTTGCGGCCGGAATGCTTCTTCAGCACCTCTACAAGGGCCTTTTCAGGCTGCTTCTTCGTTATCTCTTCAAACGTCGAAACGGTTTGGTGACGAACGCCCGGAGACGTTGGCTTAAAACTTTTGATGCCCATTGTATTCCCTCCTTAACCGTAACTTAGGCCTATACGCCTTCGAAGAACTGAATTTCTTTGCTATCGGGCGTCAGGGTTACGATTGCTTTTTTCCATTCGGAGGTCATACCTACGGAACGGCCTTGTCGCTTTTCTTTACCCTTGACAATCGAAGTGTTCACATTCTTGACTTTAACGCCAGCGAATGCTTTTTCTACAGCTATCCGAATCTCAGTCTTATTGGATTTACGCGCCACTTCGAAGGTGTACTTCTTGTTGGATGCCTGGTCCATGGATTCTTCAGAGATTACAGGCCGAAGGATGATGTCGTAGCAAGTTTTCATTACGCATACACCTCCTGGATTTTCTCAATCGCTTTCTTTGTTGCAACAAAAGAGGTGTGGTTCAGGATCTGGTATACGTTCATTGTGCTTACCAGTTCTGTTCGGATGCCTTTAATGTTACGAGCGGAGAGAACAACGTTCTTGTTCACTTCCGGCATAACCAGCATCGCCTTCTTTCCAACTTTGATGTTGGTAAGGAGCTTAACCATTTCTTTTGTTTTTGCTGTATCCATTTGCAGCTCATCAAGAACGATCAGTTCATTGTTGGCTACTTTGGAGCTCAGCGCAGACATCATGGCTACGCGCTTAACCTGTCTGGGAAGCTTGTAGCTGTAATCTCTGGGTTTCGGTGCGAATGCAACGCCGCCGCCTACAAAATGAGGAGCACTGATTGTACCTTGACGGGCATTACCAGTTCCCTTTTGACGGAAGGGCTTACGACCGCCACCCCGAACTTCTGCACGGGTCTTGGCAGACTGTGTACCCTGGCGCTGATTGGCCAGATAATTCTTTACGACTTCGTGGAGAACAACTTCGTTCACTTCCACGCCGAAGATATGTTCATTCAACTCCAGTTCTCCGACCACTTGGCCGGATACGTTGATGATATCAACTTTTGGCATGCTATTTCCTCCTTCCCTGATCTATTCCTATTTGCCTGCCTTGACGGCGTGTTGAACAGTGACAAAACCACCCTTTGGACCTGGAACGGCACCTTTGATGAGGAGCAGATTGCGCTCTACGTCAACACGTACCAGTTCAAGATTTTGAACGGTGACTTTTTCATTGCCCATTCGGCCCGCCATGGTCTGACCTTTCAGAACGCGAGCGGGAGTACTGTTGGCGCCGAGTGAACCTACACCACGCTTGTACTTAGAACCGTGGGACATCGGGCCACGGGACTGATTCCAGCGTCGGATCGGACCCTCAGTACCTTTACCCTTTGAAGTACCGGATACATCTACCATCTGGCCTGCTTCGAAAAGGTCTGCACTGATTGCCTGACCCAGTGCGAAAGCGGACGGATCTTCCACATGGAATTCCAGAACGCATTTCTTGGGGGCCACGCCAGCTTTGGCAAAATGCCCTTTTACGGGTTTGTTGAACGTTTTTTCTTTCGCATCTCCAAAAGCAACCTGGATTGCGTTGTAACCATCTGTCTCCACCGTTTTAATCTGTGTGACAAAGATTGGACCTGCTTCGATGACGGTAACCGGGACCATGTTGCCATCTTCGTTGAACACTTGCGTCATACCAACTTTTTTGCCGATAATGCCTTTCATTTGGACACCTCCCAATGTTCTTACAGCGGATTACTACAATAAATGTAATCATCCTAAGCCATGGGTCTAACTCTATTTAAACCCGTTTCTTAGTTTCGCTTTTAGTACTGCTTAAAGCTTGATCTCAATATCTACGCCAGCCGGCAGGTCGAGACGCATCAGAGCGTCTACCGTCTTTGGAGTAGGATTGAGGATGTCGATGAGGCGCTTATGCGTTCTCATTTCGAACTGCTCGCGGGAATCCTTGTACTTATGGACTGCGCGAAGGATGGTGATGATTTCTTTCCGGGTTGGCAGAGGTACGGGGCCGGACACTTCAGCGCCTGTACGCTTTGCGGTATCTACGATCTTGGCAGCTGAGCTGTCCAGCACCTTGTGATCGTAAGATTTCAAGCGGATACGGATTTTTTGACCTGGTTTGTTCGTCATGAAATTTCCTCCTTTTTTCATCGTACGCTGGTCTACATACGACGGGGATCACGCACACATTGCCGGGCGTTCACAGTCCCAGTGTGAACGAGCACGATCCCGTCGCCTGCTTCTGTGAGCAGACTGTTCTCGGCAGAAATTCTCCCTCCGGCAAGGGTAACTTCCTGCTTCATCGCAGACACAAACATGCTTTTATATTATACGAGAGAATATGCTGAATGTAAATAGCTGTACAAAAATATTTTTTTGCCTGCTTAGTAATCACATCCGGCAACTTCTTAGCCACGGGTAACACGGATGAATCACTCTACAAAATGCCTTCTCTGTGTAAACCCGTGTTATCCGTGGCCATGTGTTACTCTGCCAGCCTTTTAAAAAACAAGGGACCGGCGGACCGATCCCTTGCTGAAGATTTTATTACGCGATGATGGTAGCTACTGCGCCAGCGCCTACTGTTCTGCCACCCTCACGGATGGAGAAGTTCAGGCCGCCCTCGATAGCGATCGGTGCAATCAGCT
>CAZYQI010000070.1:0-6337 GCA_964649745.1 uncultured Peptostreptococcaceae bacterium
TAGCTATAAGCTTTTTTGAACCACCCGCATAGCGGGTGGTTTTCGTTTAATACAAGAAAAAGCCGGCCGGTACCCGGCCGGCTTTGAATCCGTTCTTAATCCTTATTTGATCGGGGGCAGCACCGTGAAATTCTCCACGTCCACCAGGCCCTTGTCGGTTATCTTCCATTTGGGACTTGTTGACAGAGCCAGGAAGGAGAGGTGCATGAAGGGGGCATGAACCACACCGCCCAGCTGATCCTTCACCGTCTTGTCCAGGCTGTTGAGCTTCTTGCTGACCTCGGAGCCGCTCAGCTCATCGGTGATCAGCCCTCCTACCGGGAGCCGCATCTCATCAATAACCTTTCCGTTCTTGACCACGGCAATCCCGCCGCCCATCTCGATGACCCGATTGACCGCCGCTGCCATATCCTTATAATCGGTACCGGTAACCAGCAGGTTATGGGTGTCATGGGCAACGCTTTCGGCAATGGCACCGTTCTTCAGACCGAATCCCTGTACGAAGGCCTTCCCGATATTCCCGTTGCGCCCGTATCGCTCCAGACACAGGATGGGCAGGATATCCGCCGCTGTATCGGGTTGTGCAATTCCGTTCTTCACCTTAACCGGCAGCTCCAGGGCATCGGAAAGGTTCTGATCGGGAATCAGCCCGATGACATTGCCTATGACGTCATTTCCCGTAGCCGGGATTATCAGATCGGCTTCTGTGACCGGCGACCGTTTAACGGAATTTTTAACTGAATCCGGATACGTGTACTTGGGAATCTCAATAAGCATTTCTCCGTTGGCCGCCACCAATTTTCCTTCAAGGAAGACCGCATCCACCTTCATATTCGTCAGGTCCCCGATAATGGCAATATCCGCCAGCTTTCCCGCGGCGATGGCCCCGCGGTCATGAAGCTTGAAATAGGTTGCCGGATTGATGGTCACCATCTGTATGGCTTCCACCGGATCCGCCCCTTCGGCGATGGTGCGCTTCACGATTTCATTCATATGGCCCAGTTTTTCAAGATCTTCTGCCACCATGTCATCTGTTGCCAGTATGGCGCGGCGGGAGTCCAGCTTCTCTTCTGTGATGGCCCGTATGCACTCCGCCATATTCCGCTGGGTGGACCCTTCCCGCATGAAGACATAAACCCCTTGGCGCAGCTTTTCAACACATTCAGCCTTGGTGGTGGTTTCATGGCAGGAGCAGGTTCCTCCGGTGGCTATAATATGAGCGGCCAGTTCCTTGCCGAAGAGATCCGGCGCATTTCCGTCCACCACCTTGTTGATGCTCTTGGCATAGGTCGTGGATGCCACCAGATCTGTGATGATTTCCGGCGTATTCCGATAAACGTGCCTGGCGTTGGAAAAACCCTGCAGCTCACCTATGCCGATGATATTCGGATAATTCAGAAGGTCTTCCATGTCATTGGAGTCTACATCCACTCCGGCGGTTTCCAAGGACGGGCAATCCGGTGTAAGGGCAGGAACCACCAGATGCACATGGTTGGGCACCTTGCCCGCTTCATCGGCCATGGCCTTCATTCCCACCGCTCCCAGGGCATTGCCGATCTCATGGGGATCCGCCACCAGGGTGGTTGTTCCGGATGGAATCGAAAGCCTTGAAAATTCAGATATGGTCAGCATGCTGCTTTCAAAATGCATATGGGAGTCGATAAATCCCGGAGACAGGAATTTGCCGCCCACATCCACTACCAGCGTCTTTTCGCCGATCAGGCCCTCCGAATCGCCGGCAACCAGAATGTACTTGCCCTTGATGGCCACATCTGCCGGGTAAATCTCCCTGGTCAGCGTGTTGATAAGCTGTCCGTTCACCAAGACAACATCGGCAAACCGGTCGTCGGCCATCAGCACGTCGATAAGGTTGCGGTATTCCATTGCCTGTTTAATAATTCCAGGGTTCATACTCCTCCCCCGCTCATATGTGTCGTTTTGCGTCTATTCACTCTTTTTCAAAACATCCCGCTGCAGGTCCATGATGTCAATGATGCCGACAATGGCCGCATCAATGGGCGATTCCTTTTGATTGGCAGCATAACGGGCCGAGGTCCCGATAGTGTAGAACACATACTCACCGACCCCTGCTCCCACTGTATCTACGGCAATTACAGGCTCTCCCAGAGGATTGCGGTCCATATCCACCGGCTGTGTAACGAGCAGCTTATGGCCCACCAATCGTGAATCCTTGCGGGTTGCTACGATGGTTCCGATCACTATTCCGGTCTGCATAGGCTTTCTCCTGTCTCTAAAGACCCTGCGGCCCCGTGATTTCAATCCCCCTGGCCTTAGCCAAATCTCTGGCGGCCGGGGTGATCAGCTGCCCCTTGGACAGGGTCAGTTCTTTCGCTTTGCCGGCCAACGCCATCAGGTTCCCCTCATGGATCAGCTTGACGGATTTCGTCACCGGGGAGGACGGCGTCTCCTGGTCATCGTGTATCTCCCAACTATAGTGGGTGGTCAGGATTGCGCCGAAGGTCTCTACCTTTTTAACAGCTTCATCCAGCACCTGAATCATGGGGTGACTCTCTGGAAGCCTTGCGGTCCACCGGCAGGCAGCGTTTACAGTAAGTGTCACCGGTATTTGGAAGGAAAGCGCCCACCACAGAAGACATGTGCCCATGGAATCCGTTATCCCATGGGACAGCTTCGTCAGCGTACTCTGTGAAATATTCGGGCACCAGAGCTGCTTCACGGATTTCAGCCAGCGCCCCATCTCGCTTCGGTCCGATTCAAGAAGCACGCGGCTTACACTTCCTCTTTTTTTGAGGGCGTCCGCTGAAAAAAAAGCTTCCGCACTGGCGGTCAGGGCCACCACCAGGGGACCGTGGCTCTTAGCCGCCGCATCCAGGGCCTTCAGGACCTCTTCCTTTTCGAAATCACTGCCGCAAAGCAGCACCAAAGGACGGCTACCGGCCGCACCTTTCCTTCCGGCGTATACGCTTCCCTGACAGACCTTGATGGAAATTTCGTCGAGGATGCTTTCTACCAATGGATTTACAGTCATTCAAAGCACCCCTAATCGTGTTTCTACTTGTCGCTGCCCAGGATAACGCGTTCAACTTCGTTATGCGGACGGGGGATTACGTGTACAGAATGCAGTTCTCCAACCTTTTCAGCAGCAGCAGCGCCCGCATCCGTAGCTGCCTTAACCGCACCCACATCGCCCCTTACCATAACGGTTACAAGACCGAACCCGATTTTCTCATATCCTACGATGGTTACATTTGCAGCCTTTACCATGGCATCCGCCGCTTCAATCGCTCCAACCAGTCCCTTTGTTTCAACCAAACCCAATGCTTGTCCCTGACTCATTTTCGTTCCTCCTCGTCGGATGTGTTGTTTTCTTCTTTCTTGTTCCTATTATTCGCTTTCTTGCGGTTAAATACCTCTAACATCTTTTGTACTTCCTCGTGAGGTCTTGGAATGACATGAGCGCCCAGTACAACACCCACCTTCTCCGCAGCCTCCCTTCCCGATGCCACTGCCGCTTCCACCGCTGCCACTTCTCCAACAAAATGGATGGTTACGCTGATGCATTTTCCGGCCCCGATAACCTTCTCGGATCCGACAAACCGGATATCTGCCGTATCCAGGGCTTCGTCCAGAGCGGCTGCCGCCGGAGCAAGGCCTACAGTTTCAATCATTCCCAGTGCGCTTCCTGACATGGACCTGCCTCCTTATCGGTTTTTTGTGCTCTTGACCAGCTGATCCAAAGACATGGCTCCCTCTTTTCGCGGAGGGGCTGTGACGGTACTTGCCGGGGAACACCCTCGTTTCTCCCGGTGAATCAGCTGGGACAACAGTACCATCTGAGCATCCGTCAAGTGGGGCGAAGCGTTGTCTTTATCTTCCTGAGGCGGTTCAAATACAGCCTCATTGCCGCCCGCCTTTCGGGCGATCTGCTTCATAACGCTTAAGGTCAACGCGTCTGGCATAGGCCCCCCCTACTCTTCAAAGAGCTCATCAAGCTCATCGTTGGGACGTGGGATGACGTTGACGGAAATCACTTCCGCCATATGACCCGCTTTAGCTTGAGCAGCCTCTACAGCGGCCTTCACTGCCGCTACCTCTCCGGATACAATGACAGAAATGACACCGGAACCCACATAATTAAAATTCTTCAAATTCACATCCGCCGCTTTCAACATAGCATCTGCGGCTTCTATGGCCGCTGCAAGACTGCGGACCTCAAAAAATCCTAATGCCTCTCGCATGGGTTATCCCCTCTTTCTATCATTCGGAAAGAATCGCGTCAGATCCAGTGCTTCATAACCCGGAATGCGGACCTTTTCGAATTTATCATTCATAGATCCCAGAGGCTTAGTGGCATCAATTCCCACCTTGTCACTGGTGTTTGAAATGAGGTGGGATGGATCAAGACCGGTACCCAAACCGCCGGGGATAATCACCAGGTCCTTAGAGGCCTGTACCCGTGTAGCCAATGCACTCTCTACATCCATGGGATCAAATACATCAACGTCCTCATCTACAATCACCACATGCTTAAGGTCCTTTGAACTGGACAAAGCCCCCAAAATGGCGGTTTTTCCATCCCCATCACTCTTCTTACGTATGGACACGATACCATGAAAGCGGCATCCGCCACCGATGGTAATGTTGGCATCTACGGCTTCCACCAAGCGGTTCACATGGGTGTACAATTCCACATCCCGTATCAGCCCATTGGAAAGATGTTCTTCCCTGCAAGGGGCCGAAATCTGGAATATCGGATCATTCCGATGGGTCATACACTGCACCCGCATCACCGGGTGATCCGCCACTGCACCGTAATAGCCCATCAATTCTCCGAAGGGACCTTCCGGCCTCATTTCTTCCGGATGAATCACTCCTTCCAGAACGATTTCCGCCTGTGCCGGAACCTGTATATCCACCGTCTTGCATCTCACCAGCTCCAGTGATTCTCCCCTTAAGGCGCTGTCAAAGGCATACTTGTCAATGCCATACAGCCCCGAACTGATCTGACTGGCCAGACAGAAGATATGGTCATATCCCAGAATAATTGCAGCTTCAAGAGGTTTTTTCTGCTCTCTCAAACGCTGTATTTGACCACTCAGTGGCTGTGAGGTCACCAAGGCGCTGAGGCTATTGCCTCCATTATATTGGAAACGCCGAATGGAGGTATAGGTCTTTCCGTTATCCGGGTCTCGCACCGCCAATACCCCCGCCGTTATGAAGCTGGAAGAATCCAACTCATGAAAGGTGGGGAGAGGAAGAAGCTTGCCTAAATCTATTCTGCCATTGATGATGTTCTCCTGCACCGGTCCGCTGGGAACCAGTCTTGGCGCCTTCGGTGAAGCCATCGCTCCAATTATCTTGGCAAACCGCCCTCCCCGGGTGGTTCCGATCATATCGTAGAACATCTCCCGGTTTCCGAACATGCCGCCAATTACCGGCATCGGGTGGCCCTTCACCTTTTTGAAAAGCACTGGCTGATCGTTGCCCAATTTCTCAAGAATGGCACCCATTTCAAACTTGGGATCCACCGGAACTTCGCATTCCAGCATATTGTACCTGTCCTTAAGACTGCCTAGAACCGAGCGCAGCATTTGCTGTGACACTGCATCACCACCTTTATTCCCATCGTTCAAACAGATTTCCCTCAATCCCCAGCTGATCCAGGGTTCTGCCCACCATGATCCCTACCAGATCCCCAATCGTTTGGGGCTTATGATAAAAACCAGGAGACGCAGGCATAATCGTAACGCCCAGCCGGGACAGCTTCAGCATATTCTCCAGATGAATCGGCGACAGGGGCATTTCCCTGGGCACCATCACCAGCCTTCGCCGTTCCTTGATGGTCACATCGGCCGCCCTCTGGATGAGATTGGAGCTGACACCTCCGGCCACTGCCGCCAAGGTGTTCATGGAGCAGGGAATAATCACCATGCCGTCGGTCTTGAAGGATCCGCTGGACACTGCCGCCCCCAAATCCGTTATATCATAGGACCGGGTAGCCATGGCCTGAAGCTCCTTCCGGCTAAGGCCGCATTCGTGAGCCACCACCTGCTCTCCCATCCGGGATATAATCAGATGGGTTTCGATATTCAGCTGTTCTAACGCCTTCAGCAGCCCCACCCCATAAAGGGTACAGCTGCCTCCGGTCATCCCTACCACAATGCGCATAATGCGCCTCCGAAACTAGACGTACAAATGATTAAACCTTTTGCCACAGATGTCGCAGATGACAAACAATGAACGCAGATGGGGATTGATTATACCAATCCGGTAATTTTGCTCTATTTGCATTCATCTTCTTTCATCTATCCTAAAAATAATACAGAACAAAATGAAGGCACAAAAACACCCTCCT
>CAZYQI010000071.1:0-6171 GCA_964649745.1 uncultured Peptostreptococcaceae bacterium
ATTCTACAGCCCAATCGGGTTTCTGACAAAAGCACAATCTATTTTACACTCCCTTTAAATCAGTTGTAAATGTAAACTCCGTTAAAAAAGCTACGGTGTCCGTTGGGCACCGTAGCTTTTTGATAATATCATTTTATTACATTTGATTTCAGAGGAAGGTTTCGTCTAATGCCGAAACGGCATTGCCACTCCCCGATTGTTGGATTCCCCTTAAGCATGGTCCTTCAATAGAGAGTAAATGCAAGTGTCTTCAACGATTTCGTTCTTTATTACGTTTTTTCTCAGCGTTGCTTCATGAACGTATCCCGCTTTTTCAAGGACTTTTCGCGATCCGATATTCCGTGCAAAGGGTTCAGCATACATTCTATGGATGTCATAATTGGCAAACGCATACGCCGTGATCGCTTTGATTGCTTTAGTCATAATTCCGGATCCCCAATATTCCTCCGCTAAATAATACCCAATCTCGGCATTTTTCCGGTAAACATCTGCCATAAAAAATGCACCGATGCTTCCCACAAGCTCGCCGTTATATTCAATGGCATAGAGCAGATCTTTGGCGTTTTCAAGGCAGTGGTTAATATAGGCTCTGCCGTCATCAATGGAATAGGGATGTGGAAAAGCATCTCTCAAATTATCGTAGATTTTCTTGTTGTCAGCAATTTTAGCCAGTCGCGAAGCATCCTCCGGCTCCCAAGGTCGTAATGTGACGTCTTCGTATTGGATTCGCATCTTGTGTATCCTCCGATTCGTTAATTCTACTCAAGCTCTTTCAAAGCAGCTCCTGTTTTTAATGGGTAGGCATAATCCTCCCGAGAAATTTTCTTTGCCAGAGCACGTGCTTGATTCCAATCGTAGCAAAGCCCCACATCTGCTGGATATGGATCATAGAACACCGGCCGTTACCCTGAAGATTCTATCTCTCATTGCCTCTTTTAAAATTCCCCGTTACCTTTGCAAGGATCAGCTGCTTTTCGTATTCATCAGCTGCGGTGAGCTTTTGTATAATAGCGTCGGCCTTCCGGTCCTTCAGTATGGTGACGGTTTTTCCCTGCCAGCGGATATGCAGCTGCTGATCTTTGGTAATGTGATAATTGAAAGGGTGTTCCTTCAGTTTTCCTCTTTTGTCGATTATGCTCATGGCTTTATTCGCCCAATGCCTTTGACATTGGTAAATACGATAATCCCAATAATATAAACCACAAACACCATGGCTTCCACAAGGATATAGGATTCTGAATCCTGAAAAGGAATCAATAGGAGCATTAAATCCAGAGGAAGTAACACAGCAAACCCCATCCATTTGCACAACCGTTTTTCGTCATACTGCGCCTTTTTATCAGCGGGGAGAGTATTGTATCCGGAGATTAGCCAGCCGCCCTTTCCGCTAATGAAATAGAACGTCAGGAGGATGAAAAGGCCACACACAAGCCAATTGAGCGTCATGTTCTCTTTCTCCTTGAATAGTGTGAATAATGAGTATGAGAACGGTGTCTAAGTCTCATATCCACGCTGTGAATGCGTATCCTAGAGATTCATTTCTCTATAATTACCTAAATTCCTCCTGGGGGCGGAAAAATTCCGATGGGTTAGGAATAGGGAGTAAGCCATGGGGATAGAACAGGCATGTGAACATGTATGGTTCTGCAAGGAATTATTGAAAAACACTGCCCGCTCCGGAGTGTAAGTGCTAAAATGGAGGGGTGAACCTGAAGGCTCAGGTTTGGGGAACCATGCAGGCTTATTCAACGCAGCCGAATCGACGAAGTGGCAGAATACTCATGAAAGCGGAGGCAAAGACGATGACAAGCACCATCACCCGGAAAGATGCACTTGAACTGCTTATGAAATACAACACAGACCCGTTTCATATCTTGCACGGGCTCACGGTCTCAGGGGTTATGGCATGGTATGCCAAAGAACTGGGCTATGAAGCTGAGACCGATTATTGGAGCACCGTGGGCCTCCTCCACGATGTGGATTACGGCATGTTCCCGGAGGAACACTGCGTCAAGGCCCCGGAGCTGCTTCGGGAAGCCAAGGTCAGCGAGGAGATGATCTATTCCATCTGCAGCCACGGTCACGGCCTGTGTGTGGATATGGAGCCCAAGCATCAGATGGAAAAGGTGCTTTTCGCCACAGACGAACTGACGGGCCTTATCGGTGCAGCGGTTCGGATGCGGCCCTCTAAAAGCGCCATGGATCTCGAGCTGTCCAGCATGAGGAAAAAATTCAAGGACAAGAGCTTTGCAGCCGGCTGTTCCCGGGAGGTTATGAAAACGGGGGCCGAAATGCTGGGCTGGACCTTGGACGAACTGCTGGACAAAACAATCCTGGCCATGCGCTCCTGTGAAGAATCGGTGAGTGAAACCATGAAGGAACTGAACCTCGCATAGGGGGTCATGGCCTCCTTTAAAACCCGATGTGTTCTCTCTTAACCACAACCTTCGCCCTTCTTATGCTCTTCATACGTACTTGATCTCTTTTCATATTCGTTGGATTCGGTAGTTTTCTGATATTCTCTTCGGCTTTATTATCCTTCAATAAGGCGACGTTTCCAGGAAGTTGCGGACTCCATCAGAGAATCTTTAGAGCTGGCACTGATCTTGCAACCGCTAATCTATGAAGGAATGTACAGGGGTGTGACATTACCCGTCTTTTTTAGGGGGTTGAAGGATGCATCATGATAGGTGGAAGTGGATAAGGGCCAGTGGATGGCGACTTATGCCGGCGCTGTTGATTAGTATTCTGTTGTTTAACCCTGTTACCAGCTTTTGTGAAGCGTCAGTCTCTAGGGAAGTATTTGTCATTGCCGGGGATCTGAATTATCCCCCCTATGAATTTATTGATACGGACTACGTTTACAAAGGTTTTAATGTGGACTGCATCCGAGCCATTGCAGACGTCCAGGGGTTTGATGTTGAGATTATTCCCATGACATGGGCTGATGCCATGAAAGCCCTTGAAAAGGGTGACGTGGACGCCATTCAAGGAATGACAAAGTCACCGGAAAGGGTAGAAACCTACGATTTTTCAAAGGATCTGGTCATTAACTCGCAGGCGATATTTGTGAAAAAGGATCAGGTTCAGATTATGTCCCTTAAGGATCTTGAGGGGAAGCGGGTGGCACATCAGAGAGGTGATGTGTCAAAATCCATCGTTCAGAGTATTGAGGGTGTTATTGCGATTGATTTTAAAGACCAGCAGGCGGCTTTAGCGTATCTTAACAAGGATCAAGCGGATGCGTTCATAGGCAATCGTCTGACAGGCCTTTATGTACTTCATGAGACAGGCTATCTGAAGGATATTAAAATAGTAGGAGAAGCCATGTACGAAGCGCCCTATGGAATAGCGGTTTCAAAGGGGGATTCCAGGCTTCTTGGACTGCTGAACGATGGGATTGATACGATTAAAAATAACGGTACCTATGACCGGATTTATAAGAAATGGTTTGGTACAACCTTTGAAGACAGCTCGGGTCAGCTTAAGCGGCAACTGACCATTGCCCTTTCAGGAATTATTGCTCTGGTAGCTACAGTGGCGGTTGTCTTGCTTTGGAACCACTCGCTGAAAACCAAGGTAGAACAGGCAACAGGGGCAGTTACCCGTAAGAACGAGTTATTAGCCAAGAATTCCCGGGAGAAGGATCTGATTATTGAGAGCATTCAGAGTGCGATTGTGTCCTTTGATAGGGATCGAATTGTTACAACCGCCAATGGATATGCCAAGGAGCTCTTAGGAATTGTCGATCTTTCGGGTTATAGCTTTTATGAACTGAAGCTGGAGGAATACTTTGAGGGGGATATTTTTAAAGAACTAAAAAGAGGCGGCTACTACCGGAACCGATTTGAACTGCGTTCCCCTAAGCTTGGGGTGCGGAATATCGATCTTTCGTTTTATCCCATCGAAGGCCCTCTGGAGGTTGAAGGATATCTGCTGTTTATGCATGATTACACAGAGGACAAACGGCTTCAAGACGATTTGAAGCAGAAGGACAAGCTGGCTGCTTTGGGGCAGCTGTCCGCAGGCATTGCCCACGAGCTTCGAAACCCATTGACAGGAATAAAGACATACATCGATTTGCTGCCGCAGAAGATTGGAAATGCGGAGTTTCGTGAGAATTTGATTCGGATTGTACCCAGTGAAATTACCCGGCTGGATAGCCTGGTTTCCATGCTGCTGGACTATTCCAGGCCGAGAAGGATTGATAGAAGGGCGGTAAGTCTGCAAAAAACCCTTAAGGAGATGCTGCCCCTGCTTTCAGGCGATCTTCAAGACAAGCAGATTCACCTGGTAATGCCGGATTCTGAAGTGGTACTGCATGTGGATCCTTCACACCTTAAGCAGATTCTAATTAATATTTTGAAGAACAGCATGGATGCAGTACCTGTTCATGGGCAGATCGTCATTCGTGCCTGGGAAGAGGATGACACCGGCAGCATTGAAATAGAAGACAACGGCTCCGGGATGGATCCGGATACGCTGAAACGGATATTTGAACCGTTCTTTTCACAGAAGGTATCCGGAACGGGAATTGGTCTGGCAGTCACCCATCAACTGGTGTTGGAGAACGGTGGACGCATATGGGCGGAGAGTGTGGAAGGGAAGGGAACGCAGTTCCGACTCACCTTCCACACGGTGGGGTATCAACCATCAGCAACAACCGGACAGGGGGACCTATGAAAAAAAAGCTTCTTATCGTAGATGACGAGTTATCCATACGAACCTCCCTCTATTTCGCATTTGAAGAAAAATATGAGGTGTTTTCAGCACCGGACCCTAAAGAAACCTTTACGGTACTGGATAACAAGGACATTGATATCGTGCTCTTGGATCAGCGGCTGGGGGAGCATTCCGGACTGGAGGTGCTGCGCAGAATAAAGGAGGAGCGGCCCGATATCATTGTCATTGCCATGACGGCATATGGCAGCATTGAATCCTCCGTGGAAGCGATGTCGGCCGGAGCCTATTACTATATTATGAAGCCCATTGATATCGCCGGTCTGGAGATCCTTATGGATAAGGCTCTGGAATATAGGCTGCTTCATGCCAAGGTGGAGGATCTGACCAAACGGATTGAGGGGTATAAGCAGAAAAATACCATTATCAGCAATGCTCCGGCGATCTATGAAGCCTTCCGGCTTGTGGACCGGATCAAGGATCTGGACATCAATGTTCTGATTACCGGTGAGAGTGGTACGGGAAAAGAGGTGTTCGCCCGCTTCGTTCATCAGGAAAGCAATCGAAGAAAAAGCCGGATTGAAGTCATCAATTGCGCCGCGATTCCGGATTCACTGCTGGAGAGCGAACTTTTTGGATACGAAAAGGGTGCTTTTACTGGAGCCAACTGCAAATATGTCGGCAAGATCCAGATGGCGGACAATGGCACGCTGTTTCTTGATGAAATAGGGGACATGGACATGCACCTGCAGGCCAAGCTGCTTCGGGTTGTGCAGGACAAGATCATCACACCCTTGGGAAGCTCTAACCGGATTCCGGTAAATTTCAGGCTGTTATCCGCAACAAACAAGGATTTAAGGGAAGAGGTCCGGGCAGGTCGATTCCGTGAGGACCTTTTTTTCAGATTGAATGAAGCCTCCATTCTTTTACCTCCGCTTCGTGAACGGAAGGAGGACATCCTGCCCCTGTGCCGTCATTTTATGGACAAGTACGCCGCCCTATTCAACCGGAATATTCAGCGCTTTACGACTTCGGCGGCTGATGCCCTTGAAAGCTACGCGTGGCCGGGGAATATCCGAGAGTTGGAGAATGTGATGAAGCTTTCGGTAGCTCTTTGCGGCTCCCATGTCATTGACATCTCCGATCTGCCGAAAAGCGTCTGCGGCAACGGCTGCAAAGCCGTGCAGGAATGCTCAGAAAACGGTGAAAAAAAGGAGGGTGTGTTCTTTGGTTATGGAACAACCCTGGATATGGCGGAAAGGGATCTGATCTTGTTCACATTGAAGGAAGCGGGGAACAATAAGCGGAAAACGGCAGGAATACTGGGAATAAGCGAGCGGCAGCTTCATAACAAGCTGAAGGCGTATTGGGCCGAAGGTGAATAAACTCTCATCAAGAGGTGTGCAATTATTTCATACTGTGAAATAATTGCACACCTTTTTGTATTAAACGAAAACCACCCGCTATGCGGGTGGTTCAAAAAAGCTTATA
>CAZYQI010000072.1:0-6020 GCA_964649745.1 uncultured Peptostreptococcaceae bacterium
CTATAAGCTTTTTTGAACCACCCGCATAGCGGGTGGTTTTCGTTTAATACAAAAATAAAGGACTCCCTTGTATAGGGAGTCCTTCCGCAGTCTAAATGCGTTGCTCGTAGCCTGACTATTTACGGTAGCCGGTAGAAACTTTTGGACCCTATTTCCAAATTTATACGATACGTATTAAGTTTTGTTTTACTCATTGTATCCGATTCATTCGCTTTTATCAATCGGCGTGGAAAATTCTGAACTTTCCATAAATTCAGGCGGCAAGAGGCAAAAAACGCACATCTCCTATTATTTTACAAGCCTGCAATGTACGCACTTTGACTGTCTTGCCATTAAATTACATCTTCGAGCATTTGTGTACATTTAACGAATCGTAAGTTTTAGATAATTTTTCTTTCCCTTTTTAACGAGAACAATCCCGTCACGAAAGTCTTCCTCGGTGAGCTGCCGGTCAAAGCTTTCAATTCTTTCATCACCCAACATCAGACCGCTCTGTTGAATCAGGCGACGTCCTTCTGATCGGGACGGAAGAAACCCCGCCTCCAGAAGAACATCCAGGAGCACAATTCCCTTCGTTACCCTTGCCTGCTCAATTTCAAAGGTAGGCATACTGTCTGATGAACCGCCGCCGCCGAACAACGCTTTTGCAGCCTCCCGGGCGCCATCTGCAGCTGCTTCGCCGTGAACAATTTTCGTCACCTCATAGGCCAGTGTTTCCTTCGCTGTATTAATCTGTGCCCCTTCCAGTGCGGAAAGCCCCCGGACCTCCTCCATGGGTAGGAAGGTGAGCAGTGCCAGACAGTTGCCCACGTCTGCATCCGATACATTTCGGAAGTACTGGTAGAATTCATAAGGTGATGTTTTCTCCGGATCAATCCAGATCGCCCCGGACTCTGTTTTGCCCATCTTTTTACCTTCACTGGTGGTCAGCAGCTTGAAGGTAAGCCCGTAAACCTGAGCCTGTTCGGACTTGCGGACCAGGTTCACACCGGCAATGATATTCGACCATTGATCGTTGCCGCCGAACTGCATTTTACAGTCGTACCGCTTATATAGCTCCAAGAAGTCGTAGGCCTGCATAATCATATAATTGAATTCAAGGAAGGTCAGACCATCCTCCATACGGCTCTTATAACATTCCGCCTGCAGCATGGTGTTGACGTTGAACTTGGAACCAACCTCCCGTAAAAAGGAGATATAGTTCAGATCATCCAGCCAGTTTGCGTTGTTGTCGATAATCCCTTTTTTGCCGTCTAAAATCAAGTATTTTTCCATTTGCCGTCTGAATTTCGCTGCGTTCTCATTAATCTGATCATAGAACAGCATTTGCCGCATATCGGATTTGCCGCTGGGATCTCCCACTTTGGTGGTCCCGCCCCCGAGAAGACAAATGGGCCGGTGCCCGCCGCGCTGCATATGCATCATCACCATAAGCTGTATGAAGTGGCCTACATGCAGACTGTCTGCGGTGGCATCAAAACCGATATAGAAGGTTACCGACTCCTTGCTGAGCAGCTCCCGTACTTCCTGCTCGTGGGTCACCTGTTCGATAAAACCCCGTTCTTCTAACACATCAAATACGCTTCTGTTCATCGTGCTCCTCCTTTTCAACTAAAAAAGCCCCCTGTCTCTTATATCATAAGGACGGGAAGCCCGTGGTACCACCTTTGTTCGTCTGCGCAGCGGCAAACCTCTCACGCGCTGTATCGGGCGCCCCCGCTGCACTCTCATGCAGCCGCTTCAGCCTGTAATTCCGTGCTCGGACCCGTCAGACTTCTCAGCACCAGTCTGCTCTCTTCATCGGGTTTACGGCGCGTACTAATGCCTTCATCGCGTTGACTTTTTTCAAAGTATACCCCAATGACTGTCACACTGTCAAGCTGATCTCAAGGATCTCCACCATTCACGGATACCGTTCATCACAAGCAGAATCCGTTCTCTGAGTGTAATGCTTACAATATCCGTATCTGAAAGCAGTGGGACTGTCAGCTGCTCACCGCTGGACAGCGTAACCCCCATGGATCCGATCACATCCCCTTTATGGATCGGCAGCTGCTCCGGAATCTCAAACGTCAGCATGGTTTCAAGAGCCGGACCTTTTCGTATAAAGCGTTCGACAGAATTTTGCGGATGCGCAGATATGGGCCTGGAACCCAATCCGCGCCAATTCCCTGCCGCTATCACGTTCTTATCATCAATCACCTTCACGAAACCGTAGTGCTCCTCTGCCCAGTCCAGCAGTTTCTTAGCTGCACGATCCCTGTCTCTTTCACTGGCAGTTCCCATGACCACCGCAATGAGCCGGGCATCGCTCCGCTCCCTGAACGGCATGGTCGCCGCCAGGCAATAGCCTGCATCATTGGTGTGTCCTGTTTTCAAGCCATCCACCCCGCGTTTTGAAAGCATCAGGGTGTTGGTGGACGGAAGATGGGAATTTCCTTCTGAAACAACCAGCTCCGGCTTGGAGGTTATGGAAAGAATGGTATCGGAATACGTACTGATAATAAAATCGGAGAGTATGCCCATGTCTCTCGCTGACGTTATATTCTGGCCCTTCTCAGTTGGCAGGCCATTGGCATTAAGAAACCGTGTATGTGACAGCTTCAGCTCGCCGGCACGTTTGTTCATCTGGGCAACAAAGGCGTGTTCATTGCCTCCGATGCGTGTTGCCAGAGCTACGGCACCGTCATTGGCCGAAACAATCATCAATCCCTCCACCAGTTGCCTAACCGTTGCGCCTTGGCCGGCTTTTAACCCCATGGTGGATCCGCCGGGGTTGACAAAGGTATCCGTCATTCTGACTGTTTCATCCCACGCCAGGGTTCCCCGATCAATGGCTTCCAGTGTTAACAGACAGGTCATCAGCTTTGTCAGGCTGGCGGCCGGGGTTTCCATGGTGCCCCGATACTCGGCCAGAACCTGCTGTGTCCCAGTCTCGTACAGCCAATAACTGCGGGCATCGGATATGCGGTCCTCCGTATCCCCGAAAACAGGAACAATTGCCAACAGGCTCACGATTCCCATCAGGATAAGCTTCTTCATTAATTGCCCTCTTTCCTTCCTCAGCGAAAAAACAAGGCCATCATCTCCTGCTCTTCGGCAGTGTATGACAGCCCTGAATCAATATTCCTTGATGCTGAGTTCATCAATATGCCGGTGATTTCCCAGACGCTGAATCTGTTTGTCTCCTCCGTAAACCGCAATGGCTCCGCAATGACAGTACTTTTTAACCACACAGTCCTCCGGCATTGAGACAACCACCTGTCCACAAACTCTGCACCGCGCTTTATTTTCTATGATTCGCATGGCATATGCTCCTGTCCCATAAGGATTATGATGCATAACTACCCTGAAAAACAGAACCCAAACACTAGAGCATCTTCGCCTTCAGCAGCTTCACCGTTTCCTCGAGACCTCTCTCCTCAACAGCCTGGCTGATGAGAGCTTCTGTAAGGTTATTGAGGCTAAGCAGGGCCGTAAGAAGGTATTCGTCGTCACCTGATTCCTGACTTTGTTTAACCACTTTTGCGAGGTAATGCTTTTGTTCATTGAAAATGTCTTCGGTCCGTTCGTTTTGAAATTCAAAAAACTGTTCCTGTATGATTACGCGCATGAAATGTCCTTTCGTCTGTCCATAAATTTGTCCTGTCAATCATTATACCTGTTTTCAGGTCAAATGTTAACGCTCATGTTTCTCCCGTTTTTTAATCAGGGAACGGAACCAATCCATGCCCCGGGATACGGGAACACCACCCGGGTTATTGTGTGTCGTAACCGCTTCAAGATTCAGTACCTGCTCCTGTTCGGTCTTTAACAGCACCTGAAAATTCCGAAGGAGCTCATCCTTGGTTTTCAGCTGCTGATTCTGGCTCTCTATGACCTGTTGGAGAAAGCGGATATGTTTCTGCAAATCCTCCATGTGGTCGTGTCTGATCTCCGGTTGATCGTAAAAACCTGTTTCTTCAGTTTTCTTCTCGCTGTCTGGCTCAACAGATGCTGTTACAGGGGGTTCATCCCTCACGGACTCTGGTATAGGTTCGGTGCCCATTTCCATTTCCGGTTCAGCCGCAAATTTCCAGACCACTTTTGAAATACCCAGTTTGGGATCGCTATTGACAACGCGCATCAGAACACTCTCCCGGCCAGAATCCCCACCGCTGCACCCATCACAAACGCCAGCCCGCAGAGGATCTGCAGTACGTTTTTTGTTTCAGGAATATCCATGATCCGGGCATAGGCATTTCTGAATTTACCCCTTCTGCTGGTACCCATGCTGTCAATCACCAGACGATGGCCTTCTTCTGTGAGGCGCACCCTTTTTTCATCAATCTCCACCGCGCTGTTCAGATAGGTGAACGACATATGGTCCGACTCTGTATAAAAAACAGGGTCTGTTTCAATCACACCTTCTCTTTCGAGCTTTTCAACATAGAACACAAGCTCACGTATCCGACTGATTGGGTCTTTCTCCTGTAACCCTAAATCCGTGTTCAGAAGTTCAACACCTGCGTCTGTACCGGTATCCCTGTTATATAGATAATTAATCAGTAGAAATTCTGTTCTGGAAAATCTGTTCATCCGTATCGCTCCCTGTCCAAATCGCTTTATGCGCTGCTCCCATAAGGGAGTCTTGCTAGTTATTCTACAAAAAAGTTGAGAATCCTCCCTGAACTGCATGGTAAAATAGATAACAGGTGAGTTTATCCCGTGTCATAGAGGAATTTAATATCTTTTGACGAATCTTATCTATAACCGGATTCCACGAGGTGTGATATGAAACTAATTGCGATCCATGAGCTGCTGCCCGGCATGGTCCTTGGCGAGGACCTCTATGGAAAGTTCGATTTGCTCTACGCCGGCAAGGGCGAAATTCTCACGGATAAAACCATTGATGGTCTAAAGCGATTGGGCACCCAAAGTGTTTATGTCGTAGACGGCGAAGCGGCCCCTGCTATGGAATCCAAATCAATACATGATGCCGTTCCTACAGCTGCTGAAGACCCCTTGAAAGATTATCAGGAGATCATTTCATCTCTTTATTCACAATATGCCGGCTTTAAGCTATTAAACAAATCCGTGCTTATCCGAATTGAAGAGCCTTCCTCCATGCTGCTGGATTTCATTCTAACTGATCCCAGCATACTGAAGCTCCTTTCCAAGGTGATGATGATTGACGGCTATACCTTGAATCACAGCGTGCAGGTAAGCCTGATAAGCACCCTTATCGGCCAATGGCTGGGGCTCAGCGTCAACGATCAGTTTAAGCTAGGATACGCAGGGCTGCTTCATGATGTGGGAAAATCCAAGATACCGGTTCATGTACTGAATAAGCCCTCCAAGCTGAGCCCTGAGGAATACGAGGCCATCAAGAAGCACTCCGAATACAGTGTCGATCAGATCAAAGGCCTGCCCCAGGTCAATGAGGATATACGGAGCGCGATCCTCCAGCATCATGAGAAAACAGACGGTACCGGCTATCCGATGCGCCTTTCAGGAGATGCTATTCATTTTTATGCTCAAATCCTCTGTATCGCCGATATCTACTCCGCCATGACCACCGATAAGGTGTACAACCGGAAGTTCACTCCCCTGAAAGCAGCTGAAGAGGTATACAACGCCAGCTTTTCCAACAAGGTCAACCCTGAGATAGCCAACCTGTTCCTACGGAACATCTACCGGATGCTGGTGGGAAGCCAGGTGCGGCTCAACAATGGCAAGGAAGGTGAAATTGTATATTTCAACCGCTTCAGTCCGGCCAAGCCCCTGGTGAAGATCGGCGAGGAGTTTGTAGACCTTTACCGGGAGAAGGATTTGGTTATTGTGGAGATATTGTAGATTTAAGCGTTCGGCAATTTGTCAAAAAGTACATAAGGGAGAGATTTCCACGGGCTTAGAGCCCTCGCAATGACGGACCTTTCGGTTGTCATCGCGAGGAGCATAGCGACGTGGCGATCTCTCCCTTTTTGGGTCTGTAAAGAGTTTTGTGCTTTCATCCTCCTCGATTAGGTCAGTGACGATTT
>CAZYQI010000073.1:0-5727 GCA_964649745.1 uncultured Peptostreptococcaceae bacterium
TCTTAACACATACATATTTTCGGAGACGTGCGACAACTATGTTGACAAACACCGCACCAAAGGAACTGCTTAGAATTTTTGAAAAGGCAGGATTCACTGATATTTCCACGCAACAAAAGGGAAAGATTCAGCTCCTGAGTGCAACAAAATGATCGGCATGATTCGTTTTTAAAACCGCTCCTAAGGATTTATAAAATCCCTAGAGGCGGTTTTTTGTTTTTGGAGAATATATTCTTGGTGAACTCCCTGAGCTTATGGAGAAGGCTGTAGCGGCGAACACGGACTTAGCCGACTGAGTGTTCGATGTAGAGGGTTTACTTTCAATTTTGAAAGCAAAAATTTTGTCGGGAATCAATCCAGCACAATCATGTCGAATTCTTCCCCCTGCCGCACCAGATTCCGTACGGCGGGCACCAGGATGTAGCCGTCTGCCTTGGTCAGCAGCGTGATCATCCCCGACTCTCCATCAACCTTCTCGAACTGGTGAGGGCCGCTGTGTCCGGTCAATCGGACCATCTGAAAGGTATCCCTCTGGGCATCTGTTTTGAAGGGTTTTGCACAAACCGCCCGAATGATCCTCGGAATGGGGTTAGGCTGCTGTTGGATCCGGTTCAGAGCGCGGCTCACAAAAATCCTGAATATATTCAGGGCCGCCACGGGGTGTCCCGGCAATCCGAACACCGGCTTCCCCTTTATCTTTGCCACAATGGTGGGCTTCCCCGGCTTTATCCGGATGCCGTGCAGCAAGATGCCGTCTGGTTCAATGGATTGCAGAACTTCTGCGGTTAAATCCTTTTCCCCCACGCTGCTGCCTCCGGATATCACCAGGATGTCCGAATCCGTCAGCGCCCTTTTGACAGCTGCCTGAATTTTTCCGAAATCGTCGGGTACCAGCTCGCTGCGGACAACGGTGCATCCCATTTCCTCTGCGATCATCCTCAGGGTGATGGTGTTCATATCCCGGATCATTCCTGGCTCCAGCACCCCGTCCCAGGGAACAAGCTCGTCTCCGGAGCACAGAATGCTGATTCTTGGCTTTTGATAGACACGAACGGCAGTCTTCCCTACCGCTGCCAATGCCCCAATCTCCTGGGTTCGGATTCGTCTTCCAGAGAGCAGAACCGTTGAATCCTTCCGTATATCGCCACCGATCTCAATAAAATTCCCCGCAGCCGGGGCTGAACCATCGAAACGGATTCTTTGCCCCTCCAAAGAGGTGTATTCCTGCATGATAACCCGATCCGCACCCTCAGGAACCATCCCCCCCGTTGGCACATACACCGCATACCCTTCTTTTAGCGTTATCTCCGAAAGCTTTCCCATCTCCGTTCGTCCCGCCAGGCTCAGTACAATTTCTGATGCCCCGGGGTTCCCCTCCATATCCTCCCCACGGACTGCATAGCCGTCAACAATAGACCGCCGGTACTCCGGAACGTTCACCGGAGACTTTATGTTCTCCGCAAGGATTCTTCCCCTGCATGCCGTAAGGGGGAGGATTTCCGTACCCATTTGATATTCTGTGAAGCTGGAATCGATGATCCCATTGGCCTCTTCGATGGTTGAGAGCTTCAAACTTTTCATAAAATTCACCTTCCGCTTTGATTACGGCTCACATTGATTCAATCTTATATGGTTTCCGGGCTTTTTACAATTCAGCTTTTATACATATCTGTTCTGCAGTTGAATCTGTTCATTACTTCACATTAAGTGGTATACTGACTGTAATCATTTCATTTTATCAGATAGCTTTGAGCTTAGCATTGAGGAGGTTTAATTGAAGTCCATATATAAACGAGAATCGAACTACAGCTCCCTTTACCGGAATTATATGCTTGCCGTCCTGGGCTTCGGATTTTTGTTTCCCCTAGCGGCGCTTGCTATGGATCTGACATCAAAACAGATGGGCCTGAGTGTAGCCAATCTCATCCGTATTCACCGTTATACTCCACTTCACTACATTGTTGACTCTGCTCCCTTTGTGCTGGCAGCCTTCGCCCATTTCACCATACGTTTCTTCATCCATGCCCAGGAAAGTAACCATAACCTGACCAAAGTAAAAAGCATCCTTGACCAGGAAACCTCCGAAAAGAATCTCATTTCCCAGCAGATGCAGAGTATTCTGAACCTAAGCCCAATTTCGTATGTACTGATTAACTCAGATGGCATGATCCGCTTTGTGAACAAGGCCACCAAGGCGGTTTTGGGTTCCTCAGACACTCAGGGAAAGAACATTTTTGCGTTTAAGACTGTGAAAAACTCGCCCCTTGAAACAAAATTGCATAGCGCTATCCATGGGAATCACGAAGAACTGGAAGCCTATCGTCACATATCTGCCACCACGGACATCGAAAAAGTTCTCAATATATCCATCGTTCCCTTTAAAAAAGATGTCGGCAGCAGCCTGTATGAAATTCTGATGATGAGCACCGATCGGACCCAGGAGGAGATGCTGCTTGCAAAGGTGGAAGCCAATTTCTTCAATGTCGTCAAGGGGCTTGCCCGGGCACTGGATGCCAGAGACCGATATACCAGCCACCATTCCTCCAATGTTAAGGCATACACGTCCATGATCGCGTACCATTCGCAAATAGATATTAAGGAAAGAGAAGATATCCTTGTCGCCGCAGAGCTTCACGACATCGGAAAAATAGGTGTTATGGACAGTATCCTTAACAAGAATGGGCCATTATCCGAGGAGGAGTTTGAATCCATGAGGACGCACCCCTCCATCGGTGC
Source organism: uncultured Peptostreptococcaceae bacterium (assembly GCA_964649745.1). Classification (GTDB taxonomy): domain Bacteria; phylum Bacillota; class Clostridia; order Peptostreptococcales; family Acidaminobacteraceae; genus CAZEHS01. The sequence continues at coordinate 2,737 of CAZYQI010000073.1, forward strand.
CGATATTTTTGCCGGGATTGATGGCTATCACCATATATCCGCCATCATACGCTATCACCATGAGCGGGTTGACGGAAAGGGGTACCCCGATGGGCTTACCGGAGACAGCATTCCAAAAGGAGCCAGCATCATTGCCATTGCAGACGCCTTCGACGCCATGACCACAGACCGGGTTTATCGGAAGGCGCTCTCCATTGAAACCGCCATCGACGAATTGAAGAAAGGAAGGGGCACGCAGTTCCACAGTGACTATGTGGACGTATTTGTCCGCCATTTCAAATACTGACCTTCTGCTGAACATCCACATTGCCCTTAATAAACAGCGACTTAAATGTATTTTGCCGAGGTGACACCATGGAACGAATGACACGGCTGTTGGAAAGCAAAGCGGTTTATGTAACAGATCGGATTGCCGGAAGCATTGAGGAAGGGTTTTATGGCGAAGCCATCGACAGGCTTGCCAAATTTGAAAACCTTTATGACCATCTGATATCCCGACACAGCGCCATCCCTTCAGAACTGGAATTTCTTCGTAACGCCGGGAAAACCAAAACCGTCACCTTTAAGGAACTGCTGACTGAAAAAATGATCATCGAGATGCTGCTTACCCAAATGAACCGCCAGGGTTTGAAGTAATATCATCCATCAAAGGAGATTCACACAATGGAAAATCTTAAGTATCCCATCGGCCCCTTCAGCTTTGACGAAAAAATCACCAACGACCGAATTCCCGGGCTGATTTCTGAAATACAATCCCTGCCGAGACTTCTTTCTCAAGCGGTAGAAGGACTGGACAACCATCATCTGGACTCCCCCTACCGACCGGAGGGATGGACCGTCCGACAGGTGGTCCATCATATCGCCGACAGCCACATGAACGGTTATATCCGTTTCCGACTGGCGCTCACCGAAGACCGTCCCCTTATCAAGCCCTATGACGAAGCCCCCTGGGCGGAGCTGGAGGATGCCGCCCATATGCCTGTGGAGGTTTCTCTTCAGTTAATAAGCGCCATGCACGAACGTTGGGGTTGCCTGCTCCAATCCCTGGATGGTTCACAGTTTGACGCTATCTACCGCCATCCGGCTAGTGGAGACGTGCCCCTGCGCAAAGCTATTCACCTCTATGCATGGCACGGAAGCCACCATCTTGCCCATATCACCGATTTTAGAAAACGGGCTGGTCTTTAGCTTATATATGCTGGGATGTAGCATTATAATTTCACTTTTCAGCTAATCAAAAAATCTATGAAGTGGCCGCAAAAAAGCAGAACTCCCCGTATATCAGAGTTCTGCTTCTTTTATTCCATAGCGAATACGAATTATTTCTTTTTATCTGCGAAGACCAGTCCCACAACGGTTACAACCGCAAACACGATCAGGAAGGCTACCGCCGCCATCTTATGAGAGAAACAGGCTGCAACCACCATGAATACGCATCCTACAATGGCCGCCAGGGGTGCTACAATCCGCTTGAATACCGGCAGCTCTTTGTCTTGCATGAGCTTTACAAAAATGGGGATATACAGGGCGTAGGTTGCCACGATGGGAAGCTCGGAGGAATCAAAGCTGAAGAAGCCGAACCAAGGAGCCGTGAGATTGGCGCCATAGAAATACAGGAGCCAGAAGCCGCAGAGCAGCAGTCCGAATATGGCGGAGTTTGTGGGCATATTGGTGGTTGGGGATATTTCACTGAACATCTTGGGATTAGGGCCTTCATTCCGGGCAGCAATAGAGTAGAGACCCCGGGTACATCCCAGCATCAGACCGTTCAGCGTACCCAGGCATGAGATGATGACGAATACGAATACCAGGGTACCGCCAATGGAGGAGAACACCGTTTCAAAGGCAAGCTTTGCTCCCGCCTGACCGCCGGCCATCATCACTTCATTGGTAACCGCACCGGCCAGACCAACGTAATACAGAATATAAACAGCCATAATCAGGAATGTGCCGCCCACAAGAGCAATGGGAAGATTCTTCTTAGAATCCTTCAGCTCCGCATTGATGGAGGTGGCGATTACCCAGCCCTCATATGCAAATGCTGTGGCCACCAGGGCTGTAAACAGGGCGTTTCCGCTGGCCGCCTGAACCGGGTCCACCACATGGGTGAAGTTGTAGACGGTCATTCCGTTTGCCAGACCGAATATCGATCCAACGATAGCCATAAGAATGAGGGGAATCAGCTTGATGATGGTGGTTGCCACCTGAAATTTGCCTGCCAGCACCGGAGACAGGGCATTGAGGGCATAGCTGCAAACCAGGAAGAACCCGGCGATGGTCATACAGATACCACCGGTGATATCCTCCACACCGAAGAGCACGCAGGTGTACCGAGCCGATACCCACGCCAGTACGCCGGTTAGGGTTGGATAGTAGATAATGGTCATGAACCAGCCGACGATATAGCCGTACTTGGGACCAAGGGCTGCTTCCGCATAGTCTACCACGCCGTTGACCTTTTCATATTTGGTGGCCATAATGGCAAAGGAATATGCGCAGGAAATCATGATTACGCCGCCGATAACCCAGGCCAAAATCCCAAGCTTCAGGTCTCCCCCTGTACAGCTGAGTACTTTTTCCGCCTTGAAGAACACACCGCTGCCGACTACGATTCCCACAACCATGGCCATGGCCGTCAGAAGACCGTATCGCTTTTGCAAACCTGTTTCCATTTTCATTCCTTCTTTCCTGAGATTTTTTGCCCATCGGATAAAATAGGCACGTATAAGGGCTTTAAAGTATGCTAAATATAGCATAGAGCGTATTTGTATACAATATACTTTGAGCCAAAACCGCTTAAACTATTCATTTCAGTGTATTCTGTGGGATGCATACACAGATATTTGAATTTTGCCACTATTCTGCCCCTTTCCTGCCAGCCGTTCAGAAGCGAAACGTGGTATCGGATAAATTTTATATTCGGTGTACAGCCATTGTTTCGGGAGTTTGACACTTACATAATGAAAAAACCGCCAGAAGCCTTGTAACGGC
>CAZYQI010000074.1:0-5239 GCA_964649745.1 uncultured Peptostreptococcaceae bacterium
AAGCTGGTGCTAATGTTTTGGCTATTTTGGGACATAATCAAAAATGCTTGACAGTGCGCATGCTTGTCAAAGGGTACGATGTCTATCGCTGCGAAACGGAGAGTGGGTAAGAAAACCTGTTTGACACCGGGGTGGGTATCTGGTAGATTAAGACCATGGAGTGCATGCAATGACGTATGCGAACGGGCAATGCAGCCCCAGGACTTACCTACAGGTGAGTCTTGGGGCTGTTTTTATTAACGCGAAATGAGGAGATCCGATGGATGATCTGAGAGAAGGAAACGGAGTCAGGCCTGACAAGTGACATGACAAGTGACAATGCTGCGTAAAAGACGAACAAGCAGCAGAAAATCTGCCGCTTGCTGCTGTATGAGGGTGAACGACGGCTGCATAAAGTATCCTGACACAATTTACTTTTGAATAGTGCTGCAATCCGGGCAAAGTCCATAAATTTCAAGGCGGTGGGCCTCGATGCGAAAGCCGGTTTGCGCGGCCAATTCATGTTCAATGCGGTGAACGGGGCAGTTTTCAAGCTCCACCTTTCGGTTACAGCCCGTGCAGATCAGGTAATGCCGGTGCATGCGGCCGCTCATTTCGTATAGGGCCTTGCTTTGATCCATCAAAACGCTCCGGGCAATCAAACGCTTCTCCACAAGGGAGTCCAGCGTCCGATACACGGTGGAGAGATTGATGATATAACCTGTGTCGCTAAGCCGGCGATAGATATCCTCAGCGGCAATCGCCTCATCTAAATCAGAGAGCATGGCCAATACTTCCACCCGGTGAGGGGTACATTTCAGACCGGCGTTCTTTATCTGATCGTGGATACGTTTGTCCTTCATCGGCTCATCCTTTCCCTACGATATGCTTGCCTGCCAGTGCCATCGTAAAGAAGAGACCGTTAAGCACAACGATGGAAGCGCCGGTGGGCACATTGAACAGATAGGATGAAAATACGCCCAGTATCACCGAAAGCACCGAAACGCAGGCGCTGATCAGGATGGTTGCTTTAAAACCTCTGCCTGCCTGCAGGGCCGTTACCGTAGGGAATATAATCAGGCTGGATATCAGCATGGTACCCACAATTTTAATGCCCAGCACGATGGTCACTGCGGTGAGGACCGATATTAAAGCGTTGAGTTGGTTGGTATTCAGGCCGATGGCCTCGGCATACTCCTCGTCATGGGTCAGGGCAAAAAAGCGCGGGTAATAGAAAATGCCAAGGATCAGGATCAGTGCGGACAGCACCACGGAAATCCAGACATCGCTGGTTTCAATCACCAGAATGCTTCCGAACAGGTAGCTGAACAGATCCACATTGAAGCCCTGAGAAAGGCTTGAAATCATGACACCTACGGCGATGGAAAAGGATGAAATCAACCCGATGGCGGCATCGCCGTACATATCGGCCTTTTGATTCACCTTCAGGATAGCGAAGGAAGCCAGTATAACCAAGGGAATGGAGAGCGTCAGCGGCGCCATGCCGAAGAACAGGGCGATGGCTATGGTTGCAAAGCTCACATGGGCCAGACCGTCGCCAATCATAGAGAATTTCTTCAGTACCAAAAAAATCCCGAGAAAGGAACAGCTGATGGCCACCATGGAGCCGGCGATCAGGGCCTTTTGGATGAAACCGTACTGTAAAGCTTCACTGAGTGTCTGTAACAGGGTCATGGCTGTGCCTCCAACATATTTGATGCTGTGTTTCATATCCAAAATAGCGGGTCATATCCGGAGAACCACAGAACTGTTCATAGCCTCCGAAAAATATCAGACGGCGGTCCAAATACAGCATCTTGTTGGTAAAGCGCCCCACGGAGCCTATGTCGTGGGAGACCAGCAGGATGGTCACGCCATCATCCTTGTTCAGCGATGTCAGAAGCGTATAGAATTCTTCCCGGATTTGAGGGTCCAGAGCGCTGGTAGGTTCGTCGAGGATCAGCAGGCTGGGACTTGCAACAAGGGCCCTTCCCAGAAGTACCCGCTGCATTTGTCCTCCGGACAGGCTGCCGATGCGCTTTGATTTCAAGTCTTGAATCTTGAGGCGTTCAAGCACGGTATCAATGCGCAGCTTGTCCGCCGGGGTCATCCGCAGCTGAAATCCGGTGTGATGAATCAGCCCGGTTGCGATGATTTCTTTAACGGTGGCCGGGAAAACCCGATCAGCAGACATGGCCTTTTGAGGCAGATACCCGAGAAACCCCTGTGAGCCTGCGGCTCCGCTGTTGAAGGTGATGGTTCCGCCGGCGGGATGATTGAGACCCAGCAGTGTTTTTATCAGGGTGGTTTTACCGCAGCCATTGGGCCCCACAATCCCAATGTAATCTCCCTTTTCAACCGCGAAGGATACATCAGTCAAGGCCTCATGTCGGCCATAGCGAACAGTCAGATTTTCTACCCGTATTAATTCACTCATGAACTCCCAGCCCCTTAATAAGATTTACAAGATTTTGCTTCATGATTTCGATATAGGTGATGCCCTTTTCACGGTCTTCCTTGGATACGTTGTGTGCGCCATTCAACATCAGCATTTCGGCGCCGGTCTCATCGGCAATGACCCGTGCAATCCGGGGATCGATCAGCTCCTGGTAGAATATCACCTTGGTGCCGGAGGCCTTCAGTGCTTCTGTCAGCTGAACAATGCTGGCCGGTGTGGGCTCTGCATTGGGAGAAAAGCCGTCATAAGGGGAGATATGCTCCAAGCCATACCTTTTCGCCAAATAGCCAAAGGCAAAATGGCCGCCGTAGATGATTTTTTTACCGGTGGATTTTTCAATGGCGGCAAGATAGCTTTCGTGCAGTTCCTGCAAATCTCCTTTAAGGACATCCTTACGGACGGTAATATCCTTACCCCATTCCGGTGCGGCCTCAATCAGGCCCGCAGCAATGGTGTCTGTCATTTGGACGGCAAGAACGGGATCAAGCCATATGTGGGGATCTGCGCCGGCGTCTTCGTGATCTGAAATTTCTTTATCAGGTGCCTCACCTTCATGATCGGCCTCTTCTTCATGGTCATGGCCTATCAACAGCTCAATACCCGTGCTGGCATCGATAATCGTCAAATCCTTGCTGTTGATGGTCTTGAGAATATCATGGGCCCATGGCTCCATGGCTTCCCCTGTATAAATGAACACATCGGCCTTGCTGATACCCACGATGTCCTGAGGGGTGGGCTCGTAGGCGTGAGGTTCAACTCCCGGAGGAAGAAGCAAAGTGACCTCCCCCTTCTCCCCAAGCAGGGTCTTGGCAAAATCATAGGTAGGAAAAAGGGTGGTGACCACCTGAAGCTTTTGGGGGGCCTCCGAAACAGCCGTGGGAGAACTGGTATTTTGGGTACACCCCATGGTTAGGGAAAGTGTAAGGATCACAAGCAGAGAAAACAGCCTGCTGAGAGAATTCTTCATGATAGCCTCCTTGTGCAAATGCGAATTATTTGCATTCATTTTATCATAACGTTCCATCCGGAACAAGGATGGAATATGGAATACTGTTAACAAGGGTTATGGTCGATGTTCCTAAGCTACGATTCGTGATATGATAATTTGTGGGAATACTGGAGATGCGTGCATTTCACGAATTGGATCTTGATGCAGTGATTTCACTGCCAAAACAGGAGGGTCTCATGAGCTACAGTCCATCACTCGGCACTTCCGTCAGCAACACCCACAATCGCACCCGTCACATTTCTCCCTTTTCAGGAATGTGCGCCATCTGTACGGCAACCTGTACGGGCACCTGCGAGATTGGTCTTTCTGCAACCCGAGGGGGTGAAGCGGTTCATCCCTATATGCCGGATATCAACCAATTTGCATCGGAGAAGGATTATCCCCTGGATTTTTCCCACATTGCCATCAACGGACGGGTTTTCGGAGCGGAGGGCTGTGCTGAAGATTCCTACGCCGCCACGTTCCCCAAAGTGGATATCCGTTCGACCTTCGGGACCGGGAATTCGGTGCCTATTTTGGCCCCCATCCTCCTGCCGGCCATTGCCAAGCTCAACTGGCAGGATTATTTTGGCGGTGCGGCCCTGGCGGGGATTCCGGTGGTCATCGGTGAGGATGTTATCGCCAAGGATAAGGGCCTTGTGCTGGAGAATGGGAAGGTGAAGGAAGCGCCTCTGGTGGCAGACATGGTTCAGGCCTTCCGGGCCTATCATAGGGGCTATGGAGATGTTATCCTTCAAGCTAACTATGACGATGAGCATTTGGGTCTTTTAGAGTATGCCATTACCAAGTTGGGTGTCACCTCGGTGGAGCTTAAGTTCGGACAGGCATCCAAGGGCATACAGGGCTATGGAAAGCTGGGCAGTCTGGAGGATGCCTTGAAATTTCATAGCAAGGGGTATGTGGTTTACCCGGATCCCACCGATCCTAAGGTAGTTGAAAATTATAAAAATGGGTGTGGACGAGCCTTCGAGAAGATAGGCAAGCTCCCCATGTGGAATGCCGAGCAACTGGGATACCGCGTTGCAGAGCTGCGAAGGCTTGGAGCCCAGCGGGTATGCTTCAAGACCGGTCCTTACGATCCACAGGATATTGTCCGTATCCTGAAAATAGCTTCCCAGGCGGGAGTGGATCTGGTCACTCTGGATGGTGCAGGAGGGGGAACCGGCAACAGCCCTGTGAAGATGATGAACGAATGGGGCGTGCATACCGTCTGTTTGGAAAGCGCCGTGTACATGATACTGAAGGGGATGAAGGAAAGAGGGTACGTACTTCCTCAAATCGCCATGGCTGGAGGATTTGCCATGGAGGATACGATTTATAAGGGACTTACCCTGGGAGCCCCTTATATCGGACTTATCGCTGTTGGGCGCGGAGCCATGGCGGCAGCTATGGCAGGTAAGCAGATTGGCGATGCCCTCCGACAGGGAACCGTACCTAAAGAATATGCCCGCTTCGGCAATTCTGTGGACGAGATATTTGTGGACCTTCGGGAGCTTAAGGGACTGTATGGCAACAGAGCGGCGGAGATATCCACCGGTGCCGTTGGTGTCTATTCCTATATCAACCGCTTATCTACGGGGCTAAGACAGTTGATGGCTCTAAACCGAAAATTCACACTGAACGCCATATCCCGAGAGGATATCTATGGCCTTACGCCGCAGGTATGCGACGTTACAGGGCTGGACACCTATCAGGGAAGAATGCTTAAGGAACTGAACCGTATTTGAAGTGAACCTTTGCTTCGGGTGGAGTTTCTACTCCATCCGAAGCTTAGTTGAACGGATCCAGGGCCT
>CAZYQI010000075.1:0-5101 GCA_964649745.1 uncultured Peptostreptococcaceae bacterium
GGCCGCTTGAGAGTGTTTTATTATTTGTACTGTCTACTTGACGGGGTGCAGTTCACACTGAAATAATTGGTGATCTGAACGGCTTTTCAATGCACGTTAATAGTCGTTTTCTGCAGTTCCATGAGCTGTCAGCGACGGAAACCATAGATTCAGCTGTGCTTCGTTCTTCATGGCTGATAAAAGGCTGGCTCTGGAGTGTGGAATGCGCTGATAAATACCCTTCAACAGCTGATGAACATCCTCCCGGGTGGTGCTTTTGTCCACAGGGCAAGTGCTTTGGATGACGGGGAGCTTTTGCTGGCGAACCAGCCCGATCACCTCTTTTTCCGAGCTGCCGATCAGAGGTCGTATGACCGTGATGCCGGAGCGGCTTAAATGGCTCTTGATCTCCAATGTGCTCATTTTTCCGGTGTACAGCATGTTCATGACCAAGGTTTCAATGGCATCATCGGCATGGTGTCCCAGGGCCAAAACGTTAAGATTCCTTTTCCCCATAACCTGGGCCAGTGCGCCACGACGCATGGTGGCACAAAGGGAGCAGGGGTTCTTTTCCTTACGGATGTTGAAGACGATCTCCGCAATATCGGTTTCCTCAATATGATAAGGGACCTCCAGCTCCGCACAAAGCTGCCTCATGGGAGAGAAATCCATGCCTTCGAAGCCGTTGGAGATCGTGAGGGCTTCCAGTTCGTAATGAACCGGACTGAATCGCTGGAACCGCTTCAGGGCCCAGAGCAGGGCTGTACTGTCCTTTCCGCCGGAAAGCCCTACTGCAATCCGGTCCCCGGGCTGGATCAGTCTGTGTTCCTGTATGGTCTTGCGGAGTGTGCCGAGTACTGCAGACATAAGTTGCTCCTTAGCAATTAATATGTTGTATTGTAACACACCATGGGGTATAAGGGGACTATACGTATAAGATAGAAGACTTGATAATAATTATCAGTTAAGTTATGATGGGTTCAAAGAAACGGATGACAATTCCTTTGGAGGTTATATAATGATGCAAACGTTCATGTCCCTTCACCCTGTGGTTCAAGCCCTTCTGGCGACACTTTTCACATGGTTTGTAACCGCTCTGGGGGCAGCACTGGTGTTTTTTTTCAAAGAGATCAACAAGAAGGTGCTGGATGCGATGCTGGGCTTCGCAGCCGGAATTATGATTGCCGCAAGCTTTTGGTCTCTGCTTGCACCGGCAATAGAAATGTCAGAGGAGATGGGGCTTCCCCCATGGCTACCGGCGATTGTTGGATTTGCAGCCGGCGGAATTTTCCTGAAGCTGGTGGATGCGTTTCTGCCCCACTTACACCTGTTTGAACCGATTGAAAATGCGGAGGGTATAAAAACCAGCTGGCAGCGCAGTGTTCTGATGGTGATGGCTATAACCCTTCATAACATACCGGAAGGCCTTGCGGTTGGGGTTGCCTTCGGTGCTGTTGCAGCGGGGCTCCCTTCTGCCACCATGGCGGGTGCCATTGCATTGGCCATCGGAATCGGGCTTCAGAATTTTCCGGAAGGGGCGGCGGTATCTGTGCCCCTGCGAAGAGAAGGCTTAAGCCGAAGGAAAAGCTTTTGGTATGGACAATTGTCGGGGATGGTGGAGCCCGTGGCCGGTGTTATAGGCGCTGCTGCAGTTTTCTTTGCCCGTCCCATCCTTCCATATGCACTTTCGTTTGCAGCGGGAGCCATGATTTACGTGGTGATTGAAGAGCTGATTCCTGAAAGTCAAACGTCGGGGAACAGTGATATAGCAACAATGGGTACCCTGGCAGGATTTTGTCTGATGATGTTCCTGGATGTTGCGCTGGGCTGAAAATGGGATTTAGGATCAGGGAGACGGAATCGATTGGAAAGGGTTTGAACAAAGCCGGGATATGCTATACACTGGAAACAACATATGAAAAGGAGTTCCCCCCATGAACCGTAACGATGAACTGCGTTTTGCCGTACTGATTGATGCCGACAATGTACCCTACTCAAAGATAAAAGAAATCATGGACGAGATTGCCAAGTATGGCATGCCCACCATCAAGCGGATCTACGGCGACTGGACCAAGCCCAATCTGGCCGGGTGGAAGAACGTACTCCTTGAAAACGCCATAACCCCCATCCAGCAGTACAGCTACACCACGGGCAAGAACTCCAGCGATTCGGCCCTGATCATCGACGCCATGGATATCCTGTATTCGGAAAAGGTAGACGGTTTCTGCATCGTATCCAGCGACAGCGACTTCACGCGCCTTGCAACCCGGCTTCGGGAGGCCAGCATGCGGGTAATCGGAATCGGCGAGAAGAAGACCCCGAATCCCTTTATCGTGGCCTGTGACCGGTTCATTTACATTGAAATTCTGAACAAAGTGCAGCCCCAAAAGGCTCAGCCTCCCCACCCTAACGGCAACGGAAACCATCCGGCGCCGGCCCCCAAGGAGTATAAGGGGCCTTCCGGCGGCGTCAACGCCCAGGTTATTCAGCTCATTGCGGAATCCATTGAAGACGTTGCCGACGACAACGGCTGGGCCTTCCTGGGCAGTGTGGGCAGCATCATCGCCAAGAAGCAGCCGGACTTCGACGCCCGGAACTACGGCTTCACCAAGCTCACCACCCTGATCAAGCAAATTGATCGCTTTGAGGTGGAAGCAAGACCCACCAAGGAAAGCAAGAAGATCAAGCACATCTACATTCGGGACAAACAGCAGGAATAGAAAAACCCGTGGATCGCAAGCCGATTCACGGGTTTGTGCTTGTTTATGCGTTGATCATTCGTGTCATCAGCTCATTGCTGCGCTTGATAAACGCCGTCATTTGTTCCGATGTCAGGGGCTTGTGGCTCATCAGGGCCAGGTCGTACACCTGCTGGGCAACCAGTTCCTTAAGCTCATCCGAAGCGCCTTCTTTCAGCACGAACTGCACCAGAGGATGCTTACGGTTCAGAATCAGCACCTCTTCACTGGGGAACATGCCGGGATCCATATGTTTCATGCCATAGGATTTGAACATGTCCTGCATGCGGCGGTTGCTTTCGGAGAGGATAATCATGCCGGAAACCTCTTCGTTCTTCAGGCTTTCCACCTGCAGCTTCAGCTCTTCTCGCTTAAGGGCGGTCTTGAACAGCTGGGTAAGGGATTCGCTCTCCGCTTTGTGGGCATCGGCATCCGCTTCATCAGGGGCTTCCTTCATCAGGTCCGAAAGATCGGCATCCACCCGCTTGAACTGCAGTCCTTCCTTCTTGGATTCCACCAGGGAGATGAAGGGGGCATCGATGCTGTGCTCCAGAAGCACCGGTTCCACACCGTGGGACTGAAGGATCTGCACATACTGAGTCTGCTGAACCTGGTCGGTTACGTAGTACACCTGTTTTTCCAGCTTGTCGGAGTGCTTGTCCTGATATTCCTGCAGGGTGAGGTATTCCCCGGCGGTTGTTTTATACAGCACGTTCTCACTAAGCTTTTCTTCAAATTTCGTATCTTTCAGGCAGCCATACTTGATGAAGGGGTGAAGATCATCCCAGAAGCCCTCCAGGGTGGAGCGCTCGGTGTTGAACAGCCCGTTGATCTTGTCGGCAACCTTTTTGGAGATGTAGTCGGAAATCTTTTTCACAAAGCCGTCATTCTGAAGGAAGCTGCGGGATACGTTCAGAGGCAGGTCCGGACAGTCGATGATGCCCTTCAGCAGAAGCAGGTATTCCGGGATGGCCTCCTTGATGTTGTCGGCCACAAACACCTGGTTGTTGTAAAGCTTGATGCGGCCCTCCAGGGTATCGAACTCTGTGCTCAGCCGGGGGAAGTAAAGGATGCCCTTCAGGTTGAAGGGGTAGTCCATGTTCAAATGGATCCAGAACAGGGGCTCCTTAAAATCCATAAAGGTCTTCCGGTAGAATTCCTTGTACTCCTCGTCGGTGCAGGCGCTGGGCTGTCGGGTGTAAAGGGGCGCCACTTCGTTAAGGGGCTTGGGTTCAACGGGGATGTCTTCCCCTTCTTCATTTTTTTCTGTCTTGGGTTTTTCGCCGGACACCTCCAGGAAGATGGGGTAGGGCATGAAGGCACAGTATTTTTCAACAGTGTCCCGGACCTTGTGCTCGGAAAGGAAGTCCGTGCCATCCTCTCCCAAATGAAGGATGATATCGGTGCCTCGGGCGGTGCGGGTGCCGTCTTCCAACTCAAACTCCGTTCCGCCGTCACACTTCCAGAGCATGGGCGCCGCATCTTTGAGGTAGGACTGGGTATGGATTTCTACATGATCTGCCACCATGAAGGTGGAGTAGAAACCAAGGCCGAAATGGCCGATGATCTGTTCCTGATCCGCTTTGTCCTTGTACTTGTTAAGAAAATCCTCCGCACCGGAGAATGCGATCTGGTTGATGTACTTATGGATTTCTTCATCGGTCATACCAATGCCGTTATCGCTGAAGGTAAGGGTCTTGGCTTCCTTGTCCAGGGTGATGGTGATACGGAAATCGGTATCTCCCTGGAGATCAGCCTCGCCGCTCATACTCAGACGGCGCAGCTTGGTGATGGCATCGCAGGCGTTGGAAACCACCTCCCGAATGAAGATATCGTGATCGGAATACAGCCATTTTTTTATGATGGGGAAAATGTTCTCGCTGTGAATGGACAAGCTGCCCTTTTCATGTGACATAAATTTGCCTCCTGTGGGTTCATTGATTACATCCCTATCATACGACTGAGGAAACGGGCTGTCAAGGAGAATTTAGCACTCGCAATACACGAGTGCTAACAAACGATTCTTTATTAGATTTTATTGCCTGGGAGACGGAATCGGAGTATCGTGAAAGAGGTCAATGGTGCAGGAATACCTAATTTAGGGGGTAATGGTATGCAGTTTTTAGTAACCGGTTATGACGGTCATGACGAAAAAGCTTTGGAGCGAAGGCTTGGGGCCCGTGAGGCTCATTTGAAGGGTGTGGAAGAGGCAGCTGCAAGGGGAGAGCATCTCTATGGCGCGGCTCTCTTGAACGATGAAGGAAAGATGGTGGGCTCCTTCCTGGTGGTGGATTATCCGAATAGGGAGGAGCTGGATGCCTGGCTGAAGCGGGAGTTTGACACTTACATAATGAAAAAACCGCCAGAAGCCTTGTAACGGCTTA
>CAZYQI010000076.1:0-4839 GCA_964649745.1 uncultured Peptostreptococcaceae bacterium
ACAGTATTAAAAAACTCATACCCCAATATGACTGGTATGAGTTGATTATACGAACCGAGCATCTGCCGCAAGGTCTTCGGGCAACTCTGGGGCGGACTCGGACGGTCGCCCGAATCCACACCCCTTCGCCGGGGAGCAAGTCCCTCTTTGGGGTCATTCCCCTCCTGTCCGGTTCGTGGGCGTCGGCAAGCCGGAACGTTAGAGGACATATTTCACGGCAGGTAGTGTGTCCTTTGAAATCAGAAATGCAAAAATGAAAAGAGACCGAGAAACTACTCGATCTCAATGACACCGTAGAGAATGTCAAAGACTTCTTGAACAATATCATCAGGTGCTTTTTCATAAAAGTTGGCATTGCGTACTGCAATATCAAGTGCTTTAACTTGTTCACACATAATGAACCCGGTTGTTTGGGTCCGATTTTTCAGTCCGACATGGAGAGGGAAAGACCGGTCAGTGTTTGTAATAGGACATACAAGTGCCATTCGGGTTACCTTGTTGTAAGTATAGTTGCTCACAACAAGCGCCGGTCTTCGACCACGTTGTTCATGCCCGGCTTGAGGATCAAAGTCCAGATGAACGATATCGCCTTGCTGAGGGATATAGGCCATTACAACACCTCACGACCAACTGGAGAGCCAGTGTCCCATTCAGAACACTCATAATCTCCATTGTAATTCTTAAACCGTTCTTTCAGAGATTTGTGTCTTTGGGCGTGTTCAATGACAATCCTATTGTCAAAAGCAAGGATCTCAACCTCATCGTTTTCAGAAAAAGCAGCAGAAGACAAGAGTGCTTTTGGGATTCGGATACCCTGACTATTACCCCATCGTTGAATTTTGGCAAGCATGGAATCACGTCCTTTCGAGTCTTTATAATTAAAGTATATACTTGGTATATACAAAGTCAAGAGGAAAAGAAATTTGAAAAGAGTAACGTATCATGAGAGTGTGGGGGCGTGAAATACGTCCTATAACAAAGGCTCTGCCGCAAGGGCTTCGGGCATGATCGGGGCTGATTCGGACGGTCGCCCGAATCCACACCCTCTCACCGGGCGACAAGCGCCTCTCCTGGGTCAAGCTTTTCCAGTCCGGTTCAAGGGCGTCGCAAACCCGAGACGTTATCTGCCACCACCTAAGACAGAAAACCCATCTTGAAAACACATAAAAGAAAAGAGCCGAAAACCGGCTCCCTTCAAGTGATAGAGATATGAAGTTCCTTACCAACGGCGTGGGCAATCTTGTTGAGGAACCCAACGCTGGGGTTATAAGAACCGTTTTCAAGCCTTGAGATTGCAGACTGCTTGGTTCCAATCAAATCGGCAAGATCCTTTTGGGTAAGACCATTTTCAATTCTGAGCCTGATAAGCTCCCGCGTGATTTCATAAATGGGAGCAAGAGCATCATATTCGCGTTTGAGTTCATTGTCTTCTTCAAAAAGCATCTTTTTTACATCTTCATGTCTCATGGTGTCAGCCCCTTTCTATATAGTCATGTTTTCTGCTGAGTGCCAGTTGGATTTCGCGGGGAGGTGTCTTGTCAGTTTTCTTTTGAAAACCATGAAGGAGAATGAAATTTCCATTAACATAGGAAAAGAAGAAAACACGGTAGCTGTTGGAAGCAAACTTTGTCCGTATCTCCCACAAATCTTCCGCATTCTGCATCTTCTTCAGATAGGGAAGACCAAGCTCAAACCCGTATTCCTGAAGCAAATCGAGATCACGGAGAATTTTGACCTGATCTTTTCTGGGAAGTGACCGGAGAAAATCAATCACAGGGCATTTTTCATTTTTAGTGTAGTAAATCAATTCTCTCATGTGTTCACTCTCCTAAAGTGATTATAACATATATGTGATAAAAGAAATAGGGGCAGTGGCAGCAGATAACACAAGGTCTTGCGCAAGGGTTTCGGGCATGATTCGGGTGGGCTTCGGACGCTGCCCGAAACCACACCCTTTCACCGGGCGTCAAGCGCCTCTCCCGGGTCAAGCTTTTTCAGTCCGGTTCAAGGGCATCGGCAATGCAAAACGTTATATAACATTTCGGCCTATTAAAATCAAAAGATGATTTTAACCCCTAGGAACAAGAAAGAAAAAGAACCGTAAAATACGGTTCAGGCGTGGCAGTGTTTACGTTCTGCTTCTTTACTCAGCAGGAACACACAATATTGGTTCATGCTGACTCCTTCGCGTTTTGCATTCAGCGCAAGTTCGCGGTGCAAAGTCTTTGGAATACGAAGTCGGAAAGAACCTGAAAACTCTTCAATTTCTTTGGGTTCAGGGATATGAAGTCCTTCCTCAAGTGCAGTTTCAAACCATGCTTGTTTTGCATCTTGGGCTGCATCAATGGCTTCAGCAATGGTCTCACCGCAACTCATACACCCTTTAAGATCCGGGAATTCAACCATTACAGAGCCATCATCGTCTTCATGGACAAGATATGGATATTTGAGATCAAGGTAATATTTCAGATCTTTTTTCATAGGGCACCTCCTATTTCTGTAGCGCTTCGATGTCATCAATGAGCTTTATAACTTGTTTCACATAAATCTTGTTCACTGGCTTGTGGCGGGGGACGGTGATAATGGTATCTCCACGGGTGTATGTATAATGACTTGAACCACCTTTGGGCTGTCTTTCCTTGAAACCATATTCAAGCAAGAGCTTTTGGAGGGTCTCAAATTTGACATCAGTGGGGTTGTTCCGGATTTTGCTGAGCGACTTTTCATGTTTCGTCATGGAATTGAGTTCTCCTAAGTCAATTATAAGTGGTTCCGCATATGGTGTCAAACGACATTGAAAAGATGATTAGGGTCAAGGGCTCGGCCGAAACGTCATATAGACACAACGTCTGCCGCAAGGTCTTCGGGCAACTCCGGGGCGGATTCGGTGAATCCACACCTCTTCGCCGGGGAGCAAGTCCCACTTTGGGGTCATTCTCTTCTTCTCCGGCTCAAGGGCGTCGGCAATGCAGAACGTTAGCCAAAATGTAAACACGAAAGACAGAAACACACGAAATATAAACATGCAAATTCACATGCAAATATGCTACAATATCTTCAGGAGGTGAATTGTATGTTAGCAAAAAACTTAGATTTGAGAGCAGCTCTTGACCATATGATTTCTGTTTCTGAGCTTGGTCGAGGTCAAGCGTCAAAGGTTGTTCAAGATGTAGAACAGAATAAAGAGCAGTACATTGTTGTAAAAAATAATAAGCCGCAAGCTATCATCATTTCAATTGATGAATACATGAACTTGATGGAAGCAAGAGAAGAGCTGGATTTGTTTATGATTGCCCAGAAAAGGATGAATGATGGATCTGGGGGAGCCACTATTGAATTCAATGATGTACTTGAAGAATTAGGCATATCATTGGATGAGCTGGACAAAATCAAAGACAAAGTGGAGTTGGAATAATGTGGGCTGTAAAGATGATTCCAGAGGCAAAGGAAGATTTGAAAAAATTAGACGGAAGTCTTATGAAGCAGGTCTTGGCTGGAATCAGAAAAGTGAGCGAGAATCCGTTACCCCAAGCTGAAGGCGGTTATGGAAAAGCACTAGGCCGCAATCAAGGAACTGATTTGACTGGTTTCTTCAAAATCAAGTATAGGGGAATTGGTATCCGCATTGTGTATACAATTGTGCGGAAAGACCAGGTAATGAATATTGTCGTAATTTCAGCAAGAGAGGATAATGCATGTTATAGGTATGCTGAAAGACGTAAAGGGAAATATGGAGAGCAAATATTTGAAGATGAATTCTAGGCTGTTAATCAGCCGTTTTTTTCGGAATTCACATGTATAAATTAGGCATCAATGCATATGATTTGCACTTCGGCTAACAAGGCCTTGCCGTAAAGGCTTCGGGGATGATCGGGGCCGATTCGGACGGTCGCCCGAAACCACACCCTCTCACCGGGGGGCAAGCCCCTCTTTGGGGTCAAACTCCTCCTGTCCGGTTCGTGGGCGTCGGCAAACCCGAAACGTTATGTGAAAGTTGCTATGAAAGGTTGTGATTTTTTGAAAGAAAAATTATATGAAACCCTTGAAAACAGCAGGGAAAACAAACCTCAATCAAAACTAGGTAAAATCGTTAATGTAATTCTAATTGCATTAATTTTAATGACTCTGGCAGCCATAATATTGCAGTCGTTTAAGTCTATTAATGATCGCTATTCTCTCTGGTTTAGCTTCTTTGAAATCTTCACAGTAATTGTCTTCAGCATTGAATACCTTGCTCGCGTTTACATATCTGACTTCAAGAATAATGGGGAAAAGTCATTGAAGTGCAGGATAAAATACATTCTTACTCCAATGGCGATAGTGGACCTATTAGCAATCCTTCCATTTTTCATACCCTTCATCATTCCATTAGATCTCCGATTCTTGAGATTGCTGAGGTTAACTAGAATACTACGTCTTTTCAAGTTAAACAGATATTCAAGCGCTATGAGAACTATAACAATAGTTATAAAGTCAAAGCGAGATGAACTGCTATCATCAGTCATTATTATGCTTTTCGTCTTATTGTTCGCATCAATCTTAATGTATTATGTCGAAAATCCGACACAACCTGAAGCTTTTTCAAACATGGGGGAATCATTTTGGTGGGCAATATGCACACTTACCACAGTTGGATATGGGGATGTATATCCGATAACCCCAATGGGAAGAATAATTGCTTCTGTTATAACAGTTCTGGGGATTGGGATAATCGCATTACCAACAGCCATTATAAGTTCTGGATTTCTTGAATTATTACAAAAGAAGAAAGAAAAGAAATGCCCTGTTAGCGGTACAATAAGATACAGCAAAAACGGACATTAAAAATACAGCAATAAT
>CAZYQI010000077.1:0-4479 GCA_964649745.1 uncultured Peptostreptococcaceae bacterium
TCTTAACACATACATATTTTCGGAGACGTGCGACAACTATGTTGACAAACACCGGGAGGGCGCACCCTCGGACAGCCCTATTCTCTCCATTAACTTTGATTTATCGAATACTTAATCGCTTTTCCTTCATCGTCAAATTCAATATACAAAATCATAGCATCCATTCCAATTCCGTCCTCGCCCAAATAATACTCCAATTGATTTTCTGTGGTGTTATCCGGTTGCCCCAATGTGTCTCTTATCTCGTTTTGAGTCATTCCTATTAACCTGTTTTTTGCCAGGTAATCATCAACTATCATAATTCGCTTCTCTGGGTGACTTATCCATTTTTCTTGCGTGAATTCAGGATCTGTTAAGTTGATCCATGACCATACGGCAAAGGACACCACTAGGAACACCACTGCTCCTATTCCTTTAATGAGTTTTTTCCTCTTCATTCTTTCCCTCATGTTTCAATTGTCTTGTATCCCGCCATGGAGGGCGGGCATTTCTCTTTCGCCATATTTCGCCTAACGTTTTGCATTGCCGACGCCCTTGAGCCGGACTAGAAGAGAATGACCCCAAAGAGGGATTTACTCCCCGGCGAAGGGGTGTGGATTCGGGCGACTGTCCGGATCCGCCCCAGAGCTTGCCCGAAGCCCTTGCGGCAGATGCTTGGTTAGCCGAAGTCCTTAAATCTCGCTTTTCCAATCATCAGGTACTCTGAGCCACAACGCCGGAACAACACACTCGTTGTCTTCTATGTATTCTGTTGGTGTAAACCTAAATGGTACTTGAAGTGTTTTTTCTATCAGTTCAATCAGATTTTCATTTGATTTCATTGTCAGTTTTTTCTCGTTTGTTTCTTCAATTCTCTCTACATTTTTCTCAGATATGGTTAACATGTCATTCTGTAATTCACTGAACCAGCCAGTGTGATATTTAGAAACAGGTCCTCCCATGCCATGCGGGCAATTTGAATGGGGTTTGTTCTCTTTGTCTACATGACACCACCAGCTTACACCAGTAACCAATATTCCAAGCTCTGAAAGTTGATGCATGAAACCAAGGATATCCGCTTTTAAAACAATGCAGTCAATATAGCCATTACCAACGGGCTGAACTCTATTGTTTCGAATAATCTCATTCAGTTTGTATTGAATGGTCTCTTTATTGGTTTCTAAGTATTCGGTATATTTCATGTCTTTCCTCATTTCGGTCTTTAATCTTTGGGGATTTCGGCTAACGTTCCGGCTTGCCGACGGCCACGAACCGGACAGAATGAGCCTGCCACGGAGAGGCGCTTGTCGCCCGGTGAGAGGGTGTGGATTCGGGCGACCCCAGAAGTCAGCCATAATCAGCCCGAAACCCTTGCGGCAGAGGCATTGTTATGTAAAGTTGCGCACGCCCCAAATTCAGAGGCCGGCAGGACGCCGGCCCCTTGGATGCATTACCATGCTTCGAATTCGTGGATTATCCATTTCTTCGGCTGTATTGATGACTCATACGCAATTACTTCTTCATGGAATTTCTCGAATATGCCTTCATGTTCTATCCATGTTCCGTCTTGAGGATCATGGCATATACCATCCAAAATCTCTGCAAGTATTGCAGATGAGAGTAAAGCCATTCTGAATTCAAGTGTATCTTGAACTCCCCACGAAATTGTAATTTGCTTTTTACAAGTCTGCAAAATGTCATCAACCTCTTTGTTTACATAGAAGCTTTCTGGTCCTTTCCCTTTAAAAAGCGACTGAAGGAATGTCTTTTGAGGTTTTGACTCTGCCTTTATCAAATCTAAATTGAAGTCGTCCGTGGTTAATTCAAATCCGGTTAATAAAAATTTGTCATAACAAGGATTATCCGGCGTTGTCTCAATAGCAACCTTGAATGGTAAGAACCCAGTATGATCTGAGAATGAAAACTCAGGGTGAATGTCTACCATCATTTTTGCATTTTGAAATCTTTGTACCCATTCTTGTATTACTTCATCATTAACAGAAGGAACATAGATTAATATCTCCATCATATTGCTTGGCTCCTTTTCTTATGAACTTAAGGGGGTTCAATTCTGCCACAGGACGTGGCAGTGCTTTTGTGCGCAATTTTATATAACGTTTGCCTTGCCGACGCCCTTGAACCGGACAGGAGGAGCTTGACCCAGAAGTGGGGCTTGCCCCCCGGTGAGAGGGTGTGGTTTCGGGCGACGTCCGGAACCGGCCCGAATCATGCCCGAAACCCTTGCGGCAGAGGCTGTGTTATAAGATGTGTGCCGGGGCCCCAGAGACAGAGCCGCATGGAGGCGGCGCCTTCAACGTGCTTTTCATCAATTATGTCTTTTCATCTATTAAAGTAACCCGAAGAGCAAGATTGATGTTGTAGATGTTCTCAAGCTTACCCAAATTGATTTGTCTCTCTGATTCGAGGATTTTACGTACCCCAATATGTTCGATTATCTTTTTTATCACACGGTTTGTGATAATTATTTGCCCTTTGACAAGTGGTAAACGTCCGCCACCGTCAGGAACTTCGTTGGTTTCAGAATGGTAATCAAAAGTCCCAATTACTTTTATGTCGCCTCGCCCTTCCGGCCATATGTAAATATCAATCCAACCATCATTGCCAGCCGCAATCCAACGGAACTCCACGGTCTCAATGACAATCTTATGGCTTCCTTTTTTACTTATAGCCATTGATTATTCTCCTGTTTAAGGTTTTCATATGTTTGCGTGACCATGGATGGGAGCGTAAATACCCCGGCACATGTCTTATAACGTTCCGGCTTGCCGACGCCAACGAACCGGACAGAATAAGCTTTCCCCGGAGAGGCGCTTGTCGCCCGGTGAGAGGGTGTGGATTCGGGCGACCGTCCGAATCAGCCCCGATCATGCCCGAAGCCCTTGCGGCAAGGCTTTGTTAGGTGACGTGCATTTTTCTTTTAATTCAGTTTCTAAAATCGCCCTTTTCAACGTTTTGCTTTCTGCGCACTATCAATGTAATCATATACTCTGCAAATCTCAGTTTCGTAATCTTGCTCTATCTCAAAATACTGCACCTGGTTTTCTATGCACACTTTTCTTAATTCTGTATGTTCACTGATGAATTGATTTATTGATCTGTCCTCTTCAAAAATCCGCTGTTCTATTACGTTCCGGTATGTCTGTATCCTTGATATAAAATTATCCTCAATGTAGTTTTTTGAGAACAGAATGAACACGGCAGTAATGTCACGTAAGTATTCTTCTTCAAAGTCATTGATAAAATCGGGTGGTATGTAACAACCTTCGACTATCAAGTCTTGTTTGTTTTCAATACTTGTCATTATCACGCCTCTTAAGATAGGCCATAATCTCTTACCTATTGTTTCAACACTATCATTTGCCGTAAAATTGCAGGCTATACCACCTCTGATTAGTCCCATTTTGAGATGATCGATGGAGAGATATGGCGCATGATATTTCTCAAGAATTTTCTGTGCCATCAATGTTTTTCCCGTGCAGCTTGCTCCACCAATTAAAATAATCATTTGTCACTCCATGTTTTGAAGGTTTGAAAGGCTTTGTACATGGTGCTCTAGCAGTAATTGATATCTGTTTTGTCCTTGTGCATGTCACCTAACGTTCCGGGTTTGCGACGCCCTTGAACCGGACAGGAGGAGCTTGACCCAAAAGTGGGGCTTGCCCCCCGGTGAAAGGGTGTGGTTTCGGGCGACCGTCCAGAATCGACCTGAATCTGCCCGAAACCCTTGCGCAAGACCCCGTGTTAAGCGAAGTCATTGTAGGGTTTTCGCTCCTTCATTGATTTGTTGATTTCCCCATTAATCCCTTCTCACGAAGCATCTTCTCAACTTCTTTTATATCAATATCATTGAGCTCCCTCTTAACAGCCGAAAAGTCACAGTGAAACTCACTATCAACATTATTAAAATTCAGGTTTTGGATTGCCAAATCAGCGCTACCCAAGTGTGGAATCATTTTGAGCGTGTCATTATGAATTTGTTCATCTGTGGATATCGGTACTTGCAAAGAGAAATTACCAAATTGCACTTTAAATATATACTCAACATGATTTTCAGAGTTGCCATCAGCCTTCTTCCTAAACAGCTTTACTCCTACACCGTTGAACGGATTATTGCCCGGAATAAATTCAAGAAAACCTATATTAGAATCACTGCTCAGTATTTCATTTCTATAATCTTCAGGTACGCTTTCATCAACGGATATCTTCATATAGACTGCTGTTTTTAAACATTTATAGAAGTCCTCATCGGGCATAACACTCAATGCCATTTTTTGTAATGCCTTATACACAAATTCAGGCTTGTATCTCTGCCTTTTTATTTTTATGCCAAATCCATTATTATCTGGATGCATAGTTATTAAATCATTGTCGACTGAATCAATTATCATCCCCCTCAAATCACTATATAACTCAGGCAATGGTGAACTAGTACAGCATTCTTAAATTAAGTGTGCAAACTCTAGATTTCAATCTCATCCA
>CAZYQI010000078.1:0-4378 GCA_964649745.1 uncultured Peptostreptococcaceae bacterium
TCTTAACACATACATATTTTCGGAGACGTGCGACAACTATGTTGACAAACACCGTAACGCTGCTTGCTGCTTCGGTTTTCGAGATTTTTACTGCTGTCACCGAAATGCTTGCATACGACGTCTTCAATGCTTAGCAGAAATACGTAATCCCGAGTATCTTCGCCGCCTCTTGAACCATACCATTGGTTGTCATGGTTTTTGTTCAATACAGGAATGATTCTTGACCGTTCGGCTGCGGTGAATTTGTTATAGAACTCACCGTTAAGATATTTTCGTAGGGAGCAATCCGCCCACGTTACATCACCAGGGCAATTATTATAAGGGTGTTGGTCGATTATGTATTCAGCTATAATCAAGGCCGCATTGTCTTGTATATGCAGAATGCGCCAATCGTAACCGCCAAATGGCAGTATTGAGCCGACATTAAGCTCCCTCATTTTTCATTCTCCTCGCAAAATATAAATTCGCTGCAGTTGGCCAACCCTTCATCGGAGCGATTTGTTTCTTCAAGATGCCATATTATAATTCTATCGAATATATCCTCGAACGATCCCCCCAAGGGTGATAACCGTTTCCGATATACTCAAATCCATATTTCTCATAGTATCCGATATGATCCGTACACAAATAGACATATGCAAATCCGCCTTTTCGGGCATCTTCTTTTGCTCTACTCAACAGCAATTCTCCATATGCATTGCCTCTATGTTTTTCTTCAATGAATACCGCACATATCCAAGGATACAAGTCCATTCGACTGATGAAATCGTTCGTTATCAACCCAGCGCATCCAATGGTTTCGTTGTCATGAACCATAATATACCATTGAGGAAGGGGACTCGCTGTTCCAAGGCTGTTTGAGATGCAGTCTTCATAGACCTTCATGGTGTTTTCCGTTCCCCAAGTCTTTTGAAAGTATTCTATTATCCTGTCCTTATACTCAGGACACTCTCTAACGGATATGATTTTCATCGATTCCTCCGCTTCTAATCGTTTTATAACGGCGTTTATTCTCTTTTACATTTTATAAAGAGGGTATAGAATGACGAAATTCTTTACTGCCCGTTTTTCACATAGCGTTTTGCATTACCGACGCCAAACGAACCGGACAGGAGGAGCCTCACTTGCGGCAGATGCTGGTTTATACGGCGTATATACTTCTCTAAAAATTACTTGATATTAATAATGTCTTCCCAAACAAACCCTACCAGCGGCAACTCTTCATTTCCTATAACACATGACTGCTTTTCGGTTGCAATGCCGCCAATTTTTTCATAAAATTCTCTGTCCTTATTTTTTTCAAAGGTCCAAATAATCATTGTTTTGTAACCCGTTTTCTTATATTGATTGACGTTTTCCAAGAAAAGACGCTTTCCAAAACCGCACTTCTGATAGCCGTTTTCTATATAGATCGCCACGATTTCACAGTCATATTTCCCCGAAGGGTCACTCCCACCAGAAATCATTCCAACGATTCTATTTTCATCTGTTTCTAACACATGAATAATATGACTGTTTTGAGCCAGTTGCTGTTCAAATAATGCTTCATGCTTTTCGGTATAGCGTTTCGCATTCCCTATGCCTTGATGCAATTATGGTTACTCAGGGTTTGTAAGTTCAAATAGAGCCTTCATATCGTCAGGGACTTCTTTAAATTCAACAATTTCATATAAACCGCTACTTGCGTTTCTCGACAAATATGCCAAAATCATGTCTCCATTTTCAAATTTCAGTATTTCATATGTTCTGAGTTCTGCCCCTGCTGTCACTTTCTCTTTCAGCTTTTCCAATTGGGCTTTTGGTATTGTCCCTTTCTTGCCCGTAATCAGCAGTTCATCAATCTGTTCAGTACTTGTGTTTGACAGGGCGTGTTTCAAGAGAATCCCTGCTTCATCTGGGGTTTTGGCTTTCATCGGTTTTTCAGAAGCGCATGATGATAATAGGAACGTAGCGACAATAAGAAAAACGATCAATGGACTTCTTCTGTTCATGTTTCATCTCACTTTGTTTTTTTCGCGCTGCAGCATGCGGCGTCTTTCTTTTACCTACCATGTCACCTAACTGAATAATTTCCCTCCATTATACTGTTTCCAGAGTATGCACTCTTGAGGTTTTGCCTCTCCAATCAGTGTCCCATAGCGACTGCCATCCTTAGTTAAATAGACTTTAAAATCAGATTTATTCAGAAGCATAATCCTCAACTCTTCAAGTGTTGTAATTCCAATATCTTCAACAAATTCTTCAATGATCTGTAGAGTGATATTTTCAATGTCTGGGCGAAACTCCAGCCTCTCTCTTTTTAGCAACTCCACCATCTGTATCATATAGTCGATTTTACAGTTTTCAGAAAAGGCGAGTATATCTCTCCAGAATGGATACTGTACAATCAACGATATTAATGAGTTGAATGATTTGGCAATTATCCCATACTGCCCTTCTGAGTCTATGTAAGAAATCGGCAATTCTTCAATGTTTCCTTCGCCTACGGCTGCATATATCCCGCCACTTCCGTCTCTTGCAACAATGGTAAGAGGCTGAGTTGCAGTGAAAGGTTCTGCTCGACAGTCTATTTGGCAATCAAAAATGAAGTCATAGTAGTACTCAAATATCTCTTGATATCTTTTGTCGCTCTTTAGTTTCTCTAGTACTTTTAACATGTTCTCTCATCCTCTTTACGTTTTTAAAAATTACATAGAGTGACGAATTTCTTAACGCCTTGCTTTCGTGAATTGTTCCGGCTCGCGACGCCCTTGAGCCGGACAAGAAGAGAATGACCCAAAAGAGGGGCTTGCCTGTGCCTCCTGGCGAATGAAGGGAGCACAGGTGAATTCAGTGATTCGCAGATTCTATGATCTAAAGAAAAGTCAGGGAAAGCTTGGGAAAGTAGCTCTATGCGCGGCTGCCAGTAAGCTTTTATGTATGGTATTCGGGATTATGAAGTCGGGAATGCCCTTTGAAGCGATGTAGTGGTCGGATTACCCTATGAATTATCAGGCCTTCTGGGAAGGTCTCTTTGGCGTGGGAAAAAGCGTGAGGGGAAGATTTTTATTGACAGCGGTTAGCTGGTTTAGGCGAAATTTCAAAACTACACTAACAGATTAACTCGATTTGTTCCTTGTAATTCTTCGATTCTATGTACTAATTCCTTTACTCGCTGCTCAATATGATATCTTGTTTTATTATGACATTGTTCTAATTGATAATAATAGCGATCTAGCGTTACAAGTGTGTCATATATTTCCTGCTCTTTTCTGAGAAATGAATTATCATTTATACGATTATTGACATCTGCTCTACGCTTTTCATATTCCTCTCTTTCGGCACGCGGTGATAGAACATACATTATTAAACTT
Organism: uncultured Peptostreptococcaceae bacterium; assembly: GCA_964649745.1. GTDB lineage: Bacteria > Bacillota > Clostridia > Peptostreptococcales > Acidaminobacteraceae > CAZEHS01. Next base: position 3,354 of record CAZYQI010000078.1, read on the forward strand.
TTTATGGCTTCGACAATTAATCCCACTCCTACGGCGACTAAAATTCCGTCGGAAGCAACGTTAATACTTTCCACTACCATTGATTTATTCTTATCGTAAGATTCGATATCTTCGTCAACTTTTTCTGGTGATCTTGTTAGAACAAAATGGAGTAAAGAATACAATTCGTTATAACACTTAAGCATTTCGCCTAATTTTTCAAATGAGTAGTAATTTGAAATCTCAATCTCTAAATAACCTACATCCTCAGAGCGGCGCAGCCCCTCATTTTCCAACACATCAAAGTACTTCTCAAATCCGCTATCGATTTTTGTTTGAACATCATATACATAATCCCATAACATGTACATGTTTTCTGAGTTTAGTGGGTATTTTACTAAGTCCTTGCTCTTGCCTTTTGATCTATAATTTATGAGCTTTCTATACTCGTGTTTCAATTTGCTATCAATTTGACTGTTCTTATCAACATAGTCTGAAATAAAGTCATACGCCAAATAGATGCGCCTTTCATTTGCCAACAATTCCATTATTATATGCTCTCGGTAGTAAATAAGCCCACGGTTATAATCCAGTTCTCTAAATTGGAACGCATCATTCTCGGGAACCCAATGAAATAACCTAAAATTGAACTTGTATGCATGATTCCGAAAAAGCCATTCTTGAATGCCCATATATCCTCCAGTAGTTTTTATTTTTGTAATTGACTTGACAAGAAATTTCGCCGAACGTTCCGCCTTGCCGACGCCCTTGAGCCGGACAGGAGGAGGTTGACCCGGAAGTGGGACTTGCTCCCCGGCGAAGGGGTGTGGTTGTGTTTGGCAATCAAAAAATGTAGAGATTGGCGGCGAAATTCTATAAGAGCATTGCTAGGTTTCAAACCGCATTACAACCTTCAAACTGTTGTTATACGACACTTTTAAGCACTGGTGGTTTGTAAAATACATGAATAGCTTTTCGATGCCTGTACATGCTCCCCCTGTGTCAGAATAGTAGTCGCAGGGCTCTGATAAATGTATAGTGAGTTA
>CAZYQI010000079.1:0-4187 GCA_964649745.1 uncultured Peptostreptococcaceae bacterium
ATGGATGAGATTGAAATCTAGAGTTTGCACACTTAATTTAAGAATGCTGTACTAGCTACTGTAACATCAGCAGTTGTAAAAAAACCAGTGACTCCAACTGTTACCTAGGTTTCATAAGCATCTTCAGGACATCCGAATACTTATAAATATAGAAGTCTCGAATTAAGCGATAAATCTGATTGGATTATTGATGTCTGACAACAAAAGCTGTTAGATTAGATTAAAGCTTTAACACTTAAAGTTTCTGTTAAAAACAGAGAAAAATATTTGGTCGAAGAAGCTTCAAGATATTAAATTGCTCAGAATTGATCTAAGATTGATATAGAAGGTAGTGATGAATTACAGGCTCTAAGTCAATAGTTGGGGTGCAAAATGGGGATCAGATCAGGTGTCCGCATATGCGAATGGAGGGGATACTGTGAAAAAGGCAGCAATACGCATTTTGATATTGGCATTATTTCTGATGATTGAAACACTGCAGGTATCGGCAGCCAGTGAAATCGTTGTGAAGTCGGATGCGGAATTGTACGACATTCTGCAGAAAAAACCGTTTCTCACGGATCCGAAGAAGGATGAAGTGACCGTTGAGCTTGTTCAAAAGGGCGTTAAAATCCCTCCGACTTCATCCAACCCGGTGATTCGATTGAACTATCCGTCGAAGCTGGACGACATTGAGTCGCACACATGGGAGAAGGTGCGAGCAGTACCCAATGTCACTTTTGAGATTTTACAAAATGAGAACTACTTTAAAACGAAGAAGCTCACACTCCGTATAAAAAGAATATACACATGGTCGAGGAATCCGGCGGAATTGGTGGAAGCCCATAAGAAGATGGACCCATTCATTTTGAAATATGCGGGGGAAAATGTTTCAGACGTTGATAAGATTTACGCATGGGTGGAGTATTGCAGTCAGCATTTTGCATATGACTACGACGAATTAGCAGCGGTGGAAGGGAAACCCTCGAATTTTGACCCTAAAAAGGATAAAACCATAGTGCTGGATGGACGCGGAGTATGCGGCGAATTTGCCGATAAAACCGCAGCGGCGCTGAACTATATGAACTTCAAGGGGAAGTATGCAGTGGTAACAAATGGTATTGATCATGCATGGGCGGAGTTTTATCTCAACGGGAGGCAATTCGCCTTTGAAGGGACCGAATCAGCTTCGGCTTTGAGCAAAGGGGCGCCCGCATTGATGATTTATCCTCTGGATCCAGGTGTTTCGTATTATGAGGATGTGTTCACCGCCGGACTGAAGGCGAAAAGTAATCCGTTTGTGTCGAAAGAAGCCTTTGCGGAATATGTCCGCACAGGGAAACCGTCTGTGGCAAAAGGAGAAGATGGGAATACGATACGGATATTCAGCATTGAAACGGTCGGGCCGTTTTTGCAGAAGCATGCCGGCAATTACGGTGTGACAAGGAAAAGCATTCAGAATGGCGCTCCAAGCGAGAGCGGATCTGTCAATAGCCAAGGGGTTACAATGCCTCGGATTGAGTATGCGGTGAGCGATGAAACCCTTCGTAAAATCAAGGCGGATTTATCCGGTTTGGTAGACTCGGTGGTGTATGCAACGGCTATTGCCGGAGAAAGCGATGTGAATTTCGACGGGGTTAACGAAAAGGTCATTTATGTACATGTAACTTTCAGCAAATGGGGGCTGTTAGGGCCTGCAAACTTCTGGGTGCCGGATAACGGGTGATGAAATTTTATAAACTTCGGATTTATTCTTAAAACCTGGATAGTGGAGTTTGCTGTTTTCGAGTTTAGAGATATAATAGAGACGTTGGTTGAGTTCAGAGGAACGGAATGAATTGTAAGAAGCATAGTGCGAAGCAAAAAGAGCAGTCTCTTTCGATGTGATACGATTGTGCCTGACGATCAAATTGATTATTTCAAATTGATATGGTTCATTTCGCGAGGCAAAATATGAATACAAGAGCGAAGTACGGCGATGTGATCTTAAAACTGGTTGATAAAAGAGAACTGCAACGGGTATTTACACACTACTCGTATTTTGGCACGGATAAGTCAAAAGGAAACGGGAAGTATGTATATGCGGGCAGACACATTTTTAGAGGTCATCTTGCCAGCAGTATGCTAAATAAAATCATACGGCCGGTTGGAGAAATAGAGCAGGGACTTACCAAACTATACTCGGTTCGAGAGTTGTCGAAGATTTTTGATTTGTACCAACTTGGTCGATTTGCACGGGCAGGCGAGAAGTATGAAATTGAGCAAAACAAGGATACTTTTGCCTTGGCGTTTTTAGGGCTGGCAGCGTTACATGCGGATGAGCATTTGATGGATCAGTTTGTTTATACTCATTTTATCGATGATTCATTACACCTGTTTCCTAAGCCGACTCTGCCTGTAATTGAAGCCGTGAATCAATATTTTTTAGAAAAACGTGGGGAAAGGATACGGGTAAGCACACGGAAAACAGAAGATTTCTATGAAACGGTACTCACCGTTGGCGAAACGGAATTAATGAGAGCAACAAGCAAAAGCTATAAATATGCAAAGAAAAAAGCATACAAGGAGTTATACCGCTGTATAGACAAAGCGGATTGATTATACGAATATGCGGGCATAGTGTAGTGGCAGCACGCAGGCCTTCAGAGCCTGTTTCATCCAGCACACCAGCTGGATAGCGCGGGTTCGATTCCCGTTGCCCGCTCCATCAAGGAACAAAATAAGCAAATAAAAGTAAGGAAACGCCAATCAACAAAGAATCAAGCAGTGTGCATCAGTTGCGGTATACCTCTGCCGTTGATTAGATGCTCAAAAACTGAAAAAGGCGAGAATGCCGTGCGGAAATGACAAGTGGTTCAGACGAAGGCTACACGTGGTGGTGGGCAAATAAGCTGAACTAACTACCGTTTTGAGGTCGCATAACAATGGCACCAGAAGCCTTTCACTTGAATGTTGGGTAAGCGGTTCTGAATGAGTAATTTGTGAAGGAAGGAGGTGTAGAGAATGCAGAGAAAACAGTTCGCAATGAAAGTGGTGACGATGGTGATGTTAGCCTTTTCATTTCAAATTTGAGCAGTTTCAACAGTAGAGGCTAGCAGCATTGCAGATTCTGCTCAGCAAACACCTGCGGTAGAGGAACAAAAGCCCGTAGCCTTAAGGATGCAGATTGACAACAATTCTGTAACCGTGGGTTCTGGAAAAGAAACACTTGATGTGCCTCCAACCGTAATGGGTGGAAGAACCATGCTGCCACTTCGATTCATCGGCGAAAAGCTGGGATTAACCGTAGAGTGGAATGGATCAAGCCAAACCATCACATTAACCCGCGAAGGCAAGGAAATAGTAATGAGAATCGGAGATAAAACGGCAATGGTAGATGGTAAAGTGGTAACACTGGATACCCCGCCCGCTATAAAAGATGGCAGAACCTTGGTTCCCGCCAGATTCATAGCAGAGGCAACGGGAGCGAGTGTAGATTGGAACGCTCAAACCAGAGAAGTCACCATTACTCCAGCCGGAGCAGAAGCACTTGCGCCAATTGTTGTTCCGCCAGTAATTCCAGAGGTTGTACTAACAGGAGTTGATGTTGAATCAAACAATATTGATCTAGAATCTTTCTGACCAATATGTGAAAAAGTGAAGCAACTAGCAAAACAATATCCTCTATGAGGTACTAAGTGATATAATATTACAAGTGAATCAATAGGATGATGAGTTTATCAAAGCGGAAGAACTATTCTTTTGCCTTTTGATAAAGCAAAACAAATTGCATCTCAAGTGGCTCCTACTTATGAATTTGCAAAAATAAACGCACCATTTAAGTGAATTGTTAGTTTTGATCGTTCTAGCGAAAATGTGGTAACCCTTAGTGTTGAATGAACATGAGTAATATTTGCATGCGGATCAAAAGTTTGAGCAAATGGTAAAATAATATTCGAAGAATATCCTAATTGATTTGATGTATGGGAAACATATTGAAATAATGGTGGCTCTAGATGACCAATAACCATGAAATGAGATTTTTTTGTTCCTCATTGAATTGTAATGTGATTTTCTGGAGCAACATACGCTAGAATGCATTCTCTAATAGAACAACAATGAGCTAAGATTAATGAAAATCCACAATAGAAACTACTAAAAAGTGGCTCTAAGTCAATAGTTGGGGTGGGGATTCACTGAATCCCTGCTCCTTTGTTGTTTTGAGGGTG
>CAZYQI010000080.1:0-3156 GCA_964649745.1 uncultured Peptostreptococcaceae bacterium
TTAAGTGCTGTATTTTTGTTGGCCGAAAATGCTGTATTTTACTTGACCGCTGACAGAGGTGCGGGAGGGGGCGAATAATTTGTTTGGTGGAAAAAGAACAGATGACCTAACCTGCCCACCTACGTGAATTCCCCCCCCAAAAAACCATAGGGGAGCAACAGGTAGGTAGGGGCGCTCGAAAAGTTCGCCGCTTTCAGATCCAGAACGGGCGTCCAATAGTTCTTCAGCAAAAGCGCCGAATATGGATTATTGAGAACGGAACGGATCAGCAACAGCCTATTCAGCATTCAGAACCTGGGCAGAAGTCGTCATTCTGGTAGCACGTGTTCGGAACCTGATGGAATTAATAGGTGCACATAATATTCGCCATTAGCACGCTCTTTTTTAGAATCAAAATACAATAAATGAGGGGGAGAGTTATTTATGGTGGGAGAAAAAGATATTCTTCAAGAGGCTATTCGACAAGGGTTTGACGTAGCATCGAATGCTGTGAACGCGCCAGCTTTTATTGCATGCGTGCTGTTGGGTATTATGACCAAATCTTTACCTGAAGCAGTGGCAAGTTGTGCGGTTAAGTTTTTTAAGTAAGTGAAATCGCTGCCCCCCCCCCAAAAAAAAAAATCAAAAGTGCGGCTTTGCAGCTATGCACAGAAAAAATCACCAGAAACGCGTGAAACGCCTTCGTTTTGGGAAAAGATATCCAACAGACAGAACATCAATTAAGCCCCTTTATTTCCGGCATTGGGGCTTTTAATGTGCTTATTGTGAAGTTGAGGCTTAAAAAAAGTCGTTTAAAACATAATTTCGAGCCGCTTAGAGGGACAAAATATTGAAAGCCGCGCTTTGAGGGGGGGTATTCGGTTGGTCTTGTGGGAGGTGAACGTGGATTTGGCTGTAGAGTATTTCAAGACGAAGTGCAAAGTCTGCCAGAAGTAACTTCGCCCCCTGGGGCTTAAACGGATCCAGGGGCTTTTTTACGTTTTGGAGACCGAATAAGCGTTTTGTATTGCCAAATTTTGAAACATACTATATTATTTCAAGTGATGGGTACATATGTAGCAAAGGTAAAATTGGAGGCATTGAGATGGATGATCAGAGAGACGCAACATCGATAGAGTTCAATATCGCCCCTGATCAGTTTTCAAACGCCTTGGCGGTGGGTTACAATAGTGATTCCTTTATCTTAGGATTCGGAAGTGTCGAAAAGCCTACTGAGGGAAAACCGGAAGTTGATCAAATCATGAATATCATTGGAGAACATCGATTTTTCTTAAGACCCGCCGTTTTCAAAGGTATGCTTAAGATGATGAATGACGCGATTTCTGATTTTGAAGCCAATTTTGGCGAGATTTCAGAGGTACAAGGAGATGATGGCCAATGAATATAAGCCAGATTACAAATACAGCAAGATACAACTTTCGAGTTATGACTACGCCTCGTGAAAACACCGCAATAGGCCGCAGGGCCGAGGCTACGATGAAAGCTGGTTTGTTCAAGCGGGATCAAGTTGATATGATTATTGAACTCATAAGCAAATTCAAAGCTACTGAAGACTTTGTGAGGGCATATCTATTCGAATCTGACAAAACAAATCACCTTTGGATTGAGATACGCGAAGCTGATACTGAAAAAGTTCAAATGTATAACGATTTATACTGTAATTTTATGTTTGCTGATGATCAAGTAGGATACTTTGATTTTATGGTATTTTCAGAAGGCGAAATATCTTGTAGCATGGTTCCACACGCGCGTATATATTAAGTTGGGAGTTAATATCGATGCCAAATACCGGCCAGCATCATGAGCAATATAAAAAGAATAGACTGCTGCTTGATTCAATGGTAAGCGATTTGACTCTACTGCCGGAGTACCCTGACTGGGCTATTACAATATCGTTCTATTCAGCTTTGCATCTTATTGAAAAGCGAATGGCGGAACTTGGATACGAAAATGCAACGACAGATCACCAGACTAGGGAAAAAATGATGTATAAAGTGTCTGAATTCAAATCAATTTTCAGCTTGTACAACACGTTAAAAGGGCAGAGTTATCGCGCTAGGTATCAGTGTTGCACTTTTAACCTAATAGATGTCAGATTAGCAGTGTCGAATCTGACAAAAATTGAAACAAAATATGCGTAATATATGAAAGTTCGCGTCGCTCCAATATTTTATGATTTATATCCAATAGGTTTCACGTATAAAGCCCCTCCATCTGGAAGGGCTTTTTTAATTTCAACGATGTTTCCCCTCTAGCGCATCAAGTCTCTGACCTATCTTGTCCATGGCCTCTGGCATCATGCCGCGTTCTATAGCATTGATGAGATCAACGATTCGTTGGTGGCGAGTCTCGTAAAATTTTAAACGCTCCAGGATTCTGCGGGAGCTGGCGCGAATATTTTTTAATCGGGAATCCATAGGGGCGCTACCGTCACTTTCTTTTGCCCTTTATTCTAGCGACTTCTTTTGCTCGGCGCACTCTTTTTTCATTTATCTGTACCGCCCCTCGAATAGCAAGGTCTACGTTAAAACACCCATCTGGATACAACGTAGGCAAATCGTTTTTCAGATAATTATAGATGCACTCAGTTTCTTTTGGGGTTGGATAGTCAGATATCGTTGGCAACGAAACATACTCAAGGCCTTCGGCCTCTTCCTCCGGAGTCCAAAACACCGAATTCATGCATTGCATTGATCGTTGCAGATCCTCGTCAGTTATTATATCTGCACCCTCGTCATTTAGGCGAATTCGATTGAATGAAACGGTGACCATTCGAGATGGCTTGCGATTTACTGTTTCATAGTAGAAGAGGACATCGAGCACAGTCTGATTTGCTAGAGCAACTAACGGCCTCTTTTCGCCAGATTTATCCCGCGAAACACGATGGACATTGAGACTTTCAGTGACATATATAGTTCTTATACCACTCACATTACCCGCCTCCTTATACATATATTGTCAATGCTATAATATCACAATTATGAAGAGCGAGCAGAAAAAACTTCCGTGCGACGGTTACCATGCAACCGAGTTAATATGCAGATTTTACAACATGGATGGCACCCAGTTATGGAATGAAATAGGCAAATGCTTGTGACATTTTTCGGGAGTTTGACACTTACATAATGAAAAAACCGCCAGAAGCCTTGTAACGGC